>NZ_CAWQWZ010000043.1:0-272101 GCF_963899305.1 Aeromonas sp. MR19 | reverse complement strand
TGCGGGGGCCAGATTTGAACTGACGACCTTCGGGTTATGAGCCCGACGAGCTACCGAGCTGCTCCACCCCGCGTCCGAATTGTACTGCCTTCATCACCACACACTACCGAGCAGAAGTAGCGTGCTGTCTTTACGTTCACCGCTTGGCATCAGCCTCGCCATGAACACAAATAGTTGGTTGCGGGGGCCAGATTTGAACTGACGACCTTCGGGTTATGAGCCCGACGAGCTACCGAGCTGCTCCACCCCGCGTCCGTATTTTTTCCGAAGTGGCCGAGCAGTAGCCAGTTCGAATTCTCTTTATCTTCAATGCCTTAATTGGCGTTGTCGACTAGGAAACTCAGATGGTTGCGGGGGCCGGATTTGAACCGACGACCTTCGGGTTATGAGCCCGACGAGCTACCGAGCTGCTCCACCCCGCGTCTGAGGTCGCCAATAATAGGCGCCAGCGCTCAGATTGCAAGTAAATATCCTAAAAAAACTTCATTCGTAGGTTAAAGCGGCACAAATTGAAGGAATTTGCAACAGGGCGCTGTTTTTTCAGACAAGCAGGTTTGGGGCCAGCTTG
Organism: Aeromonas sp. MR19; assembly: GCF_963899305.1. Taxonomy (NCBI): domain Bacteria; kingdom Pseudomonadati; phylum Pseudomonadota; class Gammaproteobacteria; order Aeromonadales; family Aeromonadaceae; genus Aeromonas; species Aeromonas sp. MR19. Next base: position 271,533 of record NZ_CAWQWZ010000043.1, on the reverse strand, counting down.
GCGCACTACACTGAATTGGATTGTCACTCCTCGTTTTGGGTAGGTTTATCATGCGCATATCCGCCGGTCATTGCCGTCAATTGGGGGCCACACCCGAGCACGACGGCGTCAACTTTGCCATCTGGGCCCGCCTGGCCAGTCGGGTCGAACTGCTGCTGTTCGCCAGTGCCGACGATACCACCCCTGAGGTGATCCCTTTGTCACCCCGTCTCAACCGCACCGCTTACTACTGGCACATCCATATAGAAGGCCTGCCACTGGGTCAGCGCTACGCCTATCGCATTCAGGGCCCCTGGCGCCCCTACTACGGCACCCGCTTCGATGCGGACAAGGTGCTGCTGGATCCCTATGGTCGCAGCATTGAGCTGGGGCCGACTTACGACCGCTGGGCCGCGGCCCGCCCCGGCAGCAACCTGGCTGTATGTGCCAAGAACCGGGTGGTGGATACCCGCGACTACGACTGGGAAGGGGACAAACTGCCCGCCCACTCACTCTCCCGCTCGGTGATCTACGAGCTGCATCTGGGGGGATTTACCAAGTCGCCAAGCTCAGGGGTGGATCCCGCCCTGCGCGGCACCTATCTTGGCCTCATCGACAAGATCCCCTATCTGCAATCCCTCGGCGTCACCGCCGTCGAGCTGCTGCCGGTGTTCCAGTTCGATCCCCAGGATGCCCCCAAGAGGCTCTCCAACTACTGGGGTTACAGCCCCATGTCGTTTTTTGCCCCCCACGCCCAATATGCCAGCGGCCCCGATCCGCTCACCGAGTTTCGCGACATGGTCAAGGCGCTGCACAGGGCCAATATCGAGGTGATCCTGGACGTGGTTTACAACCACACCGCCGAGGGGGGCGATGATGGCCCCACCTTCTCGTTTCGCGGCATAGACAACGAGGCCTACTACATACTCGACAGCAACCAGAAGGACACCAACTACTCGGGCTGCGGCAACACCTTCAACGGCGCCCATCCGGTGGTGCTGCGCATGATCATGGACAGCCTCCACTTCTGGCGCCAGGAGATGCACGTGGACGGCTTTCGATTCGATCTGGCCGCCATCTTGTCGCGGGACGAGTCCGGCATGCCCCAGGCCAATGCACCGACCCTGCGCACCATAGACACGGATCCCCGCATCGCCGACATCAAGCTCATCGCCGAGGCCTGGGATGCCGGGGGCCTCTATCAGGTGGGCAGCCTGGCCGGCGCGCGCTGGCGTGAATGGAACGGCCAGTTCAGGGACGATGTGCGCCACTTCCTGCGCGGGGATGACAACGCAGTCGCCACCTTCGTGGAGCGACTGTGCGGCAGCCCGGACATCTACCACTATCACCACGCCGATCCGGAGAAGAGCATCAACTTCGTCACCTGCCACGACGGCTTCACCCTGTGGGACTGGGCCAGCCATGATCACAAGCACAACGAGGCCAACGGTGAAGAGAACCGGGACGGCTGCGATCACAACTTCAGCTGGAACCATGGCCAGGAGGGGCCGACCGAGGATCCCCAGATCAATGCCCTGCGGGTGCGTCAGGCCAAGAACATGATGGTGGCGACCCTGCTGTCGGTGGGATCTCCCATGCTGCTGATGGGGGACGAGGTGCTGCGCACCCAGCACGGCAACAACAACGGCTACTGCCAGGACAACGAGACCTGCTGGATGAACTGGCAGCCCAGCGTCATGGGGCAGGAGATGTTCCGCTTCATGAAGGAGCTGATCCAGTATCGCAAGCACCTGTTCCAGCGACCCGAGCAGGAGAGCATGCCGCTGTCGCTGACCGAGATCCTGCGTCACAGCGAGATCTGCTGGCACGGGGTCAATGCCGCCCAGCCGGACTTCAGCCCCCACTCCCACGCCATCGCCATGTCGGCGCTCTCCAGCGAAACCAAACTGGCGCTCTATGTGCTGTTCAACGCCTACTGGGAGCCGCTCACCTTCAACCTGCCAAGCCCGCCCAAGGGGGTCGGCGGCTACTGGCGCCGGATCCTGGATACCGCCCTGCCCTCACCCCATGACATCTGTACCTTCGGCATGCCGCTGGAGGGGCTGACCCGGGAATACCTGGCCCAGCCACGCAGCAGCTGCCTCTTTATCTGCGGGGCCGACGACTTCTACTAGGCCCGGGTTGCGGCCAGCAAAAAGCCCACCCCGGGCAACCGGGGTGGGCTTTTTCATGACGCAAGTCGATCAGGCCAGCTGGTGCAGCACGCTGGTCGCCGCTATCTGGGCGATGATGAGGCCGCACAGGGCGGTGGAGACCACCACGGGCGCCGTCTCCCGCTGTTGATAGATGGGGCTGAACCAGAGCAGCAGGGCCGCAATCAGCAAGCTGGCCTGGGTCAGCACGCCGGGGATCAGGGCATCCAGCTCAGCGCCACTGCCCTGCCAGCCCACCAGCACCGCCAGCCAGAGCAGGCTCAGGATGGCAGCCACCAGCCCGGCCACCGGCAGCAACAGATTGAAGGCCTGCAGGCGGTGACGCGCCCGCAGCAGCATCAGGTGCGCGAAGGCCGCCCCCAGCAAGGTCATCTGCAGCAGGCCGCTCAGCCAGCCCTGGATTTGCAGCAAGCCGACGCCATAGACCAGCAGCGGCATGGCAGGCAACCAGAGCAGGGTGGACGGGATGGCCCGCTTGCCCTCCAGCCGGGACTGGGCCAGCGACAGCACTATCCCCAGGATCAGGGCGGCCCCCCCGCTCCAGATCAACCAGCTCGCCACCCTGGCCTCCACCGCCAGCATCAGGGAGAGGCCGGTGATCACCCAGATGGAGAAGAGCTGGGCCGTGATCCGCGAGCGCTGGCCCGGGCAGATGTCACCGCGCCACAGCACTATGCCGAGGGCGATGAGCGCCCCCAGCGCCATCAATCCGGTCAGGGGAAAGAGCCAAAAAGGGAGTTGGACGAACATGACGCCTCCAGCAGCAAGGATTCGGGATGCGCCTATGGGGCGCCAAGAAGGGGCCGAGTATACCCAAACCGACTCCCAACCCCAATCCCTGCCACCGGCGAGGGAGTGGGTGGCCGGCGCCCCGTCAGCCTGCCGGGACAACAGGGGCGATTCCCCTGGCCTGCATTCTCCTGCGTCAGGGTGCAGACGGGCGGATCAGCCCTGACCGCGCGCCAGCGCCACCACCTTGGCAAACATCTGGCGGATCACAGGCGGAATGTGCTCACCGCCGAGGCGCTCCGCCTCCTCCACCACCGCCAGCGCCATGCCCGGCTTGCTGCGGTGATGAATCGCCTTGTTGATGATGCGCCCGGCATTGAGGGTCGAGCGGCCACCGACGCCGGCCTCGCGCCTGAACACCGCCTCGAAGCCATTGTGATAGAGGTAGTGCTCTATGTCCGCCGCCGGCAGCTGGGTCAACCGATCCCGCTCCCGCTCCCCCTTGAGCAACGCCCGGGCCGAGGTGGCGTATTTGATCCCCGCCTCGTCGCCATCGGTGAGCAGATGCCACTCTATGCCAAAGTCGCGCGCCACCTTGATGAGGGGCGACTGGCCGCACTGGGCGAACTCTATGATACGCACCCCTTCCGCCCGCAGGCTGTAACCGCAGATCTGGGCCAGCTCGGAGAGCAGCCAGATCTCTGTCTCCCCCTCCACCAGCAACCAGCAGCGGGCAAACATCGACATGGGGCGGTTGATGCGCACGTGAAAGGCAATCTTGCGCAAGTCATCGCTGCTGTAACGCTCGCCACCGAGCTGATGGCAGACGATGTCCTGCTGGCGACGCACCAGACGGCGCACCTGATTCAGGGGCAGGGAGGAGAGCAAGTCTCCCGAGTTGGTGGTGAGCAATTTCTGGCCAGGCAATTGTTCGAGCAGGCCCCAGGCCAGAGCCAGCATGGTGGGGTGCAGACGACTCTCGGGATCTTCCAGGATCATGATGGGGCGCGCGCCCTGCTCCAGCTCGCGGTTGCCACGGGCGTTGAGCAGGGTGGCTGCCATGCCCGCCATCGCCAGCTGCAGCGCCCGGTTGTCGGCATTGCGCAGCAGTGCCTGCAGATTGCCGGGGTTGCGCAGCGTCATGGGGCGATTGACTATGTCCCGCTGGCTGCGGGGCTTGTTCTTGATGGGGGCAAGGGCATTGAAGTAGTGATCCATCAGCTGGCGCACCGCCTGCAATGCCTCTTTGAGCTCGGGCTCGCCGATGCGCTGGGGCTCGTCGATCAGCTTGTTGGCCAGCTGGCTCAGCCGGTTCTGCGACAGATCGCTCCACTTAAGCACCTCCACCCCGCTGCGGGCGGTGCGGGCATCCCGCAGCCGGAATACCGGGTTCATGGTGATCAGCAGGCAGACCAGTTCATGGGCATTGTCGATGGGCAGGCTCTTGCCGATGCCGTCGAGAAAGTCATGGGTGGTGGTCACGGAGCCGTCGGCCTCCAGCTCGGCGCTGGCGCGATAGTGGATGCGGTGGAATTTGTCTTTGTGCTTGACCCAGGAGGCGCCCAGCCGGGCCAGACGATGGGAGTGCAGGCACATCTGGGGTCTGTGCTCACTGAAGGTGAGCACCAGTTGCAGATTGCGGGCGGGTGCGAGTTCGGGGTCTTCCGGCTGGTGAAAATCGTCGGCCTCGAACTGATAGGGTTCGGCATCCTGCCCCAACAGGCACCAGAGGGCGCGCAGCAGACTGGACTTGCCCCAGGCGTTCTCACCGATGAGAACCGTGGTGTTATCCAGCCCGAGCGAGAGGCGATTTATCCCGCGAAAACCTTTGACTTCAATGCGTTCCAGAAACATGCGGCCATATCCAGTCCATCCTGATGGCGCAATAGTGGCAAAGTTGCCGGAAAAATCCTATCGGGTCGTGTCGATTTTCAGCGGGAACTGTGAGGCACTACGGGTTCGGGAGGGGTGGGAATACAGGTGCGATCTTGGGGGGCATTCCAGTGGCTGAACCACAGGTGGCGGGTACGGGTCTGACGTTTGCGATAATTCAATGGGCATTCCTTTCAATGGGTAAGTGGTAGATGGTACACCTGTTTTACCCAGAGTCTCAGCGTTATCTGTGACGATAGGATGACAATTGCGCGCGCCACTGGCCCGGCGTGAGGCCAAATGCCTCGCGAAAACGGTTGCCAAAGTGGGCCTGGGAAGAGAATCCGCACAAGATGGCGATGCTGGCCAGGGGCTCGGGGCCCGCCAGCAGCTGCTTGGCCCGTTTGAGGCGCAGCCCCTGCAGGTAGCGATGGGGCGGACACCCCAGACTCTGGCCGAACATGCGGGCGAAGTGGTATTCGCTCAGACCCGCCTCCTGCGCCAGCTGGGCCAGGGTGACGGGCTCGGCCAGATGGGCCAGCAGGTACTCCTGCACCCGCCGGATCACCCCGGGTGCCAGGCCGCCACGCACCTCGGGCAGGCTCGGCGCCTCCCGGGTGTGGTGGCGATAGGCGTGCAGCATCAGCATCCAGGCGCCGTGGGAGAGCGCCATGCGATCGACGCCGTGCTGCCACTCCAGCTTCATCAGCTGGGCCTGCACCAGTGCCGCCTGCGGGTCGTCGATGAAGGTCTTGTCTTCCAGCAGCAGATGGCGCCCCTCCTTGTCGCAGGCCTGTTCGGCGATGCGGGTGAGGTGGGCCGGAGTAAAATAGAGGTGGAAGAAGCGGAACTCTTCGCGCACCAGCCATTCAGATCTGTGGTGATCCGGCATGATGCACACCTTGCCGGTGCCGCCATGACCGCCGGGGCCATCGAGGCGCTCGGTCTGCTCGCCCCCCTGCAGATAGACGCTCAGGGTGTGGTGGCCCGGCTTGTGGTAGCGGGTCTGATCGTAGCGGTTGCGCCAGCTGGCCACCCCAAGGCCGGGCTCCAGCCAGCAGGAGTCTTCCAGCCGCGCCCCCGTGCTGACCAGTGCATCGAATACCCCTGCCCCTCTCATCTGCTGCACCCTTTATGCCCCGCCCTTCATGCCTGATGGCCATCTTACCGCGCCGCTGGACCAAACGCTGCGGCCCTGCGGAAAAAACCGCAAGATGGTGCAAGCCAGTCGCTCCGGCCCGCGCCATGCTGATCCTCATGCCCTCTTCACGTCAACGGATCCCTCATGAACCTACTGCTCTACCTTGCCACCGTCCTTATCTGGGGCAGCACCTGGATCGCCATCGCCTGGCAGCTCGGCCCCATTCCCATCGAGGTCTCAGTGCTCTATCGCTTCCTGCTGGCGGCGCTGGCGCTGTTTGCCCTGCTCACCGTCAGCGGCCGTTTCCCGCGTCTGCCCTGGGCGGGCCAGCGCTACGCAGCCCTGCTCGGCGCCCTGCTCTTTTCCACCAACTTCCTCTGCTTCTATCACGCCACCCTCTATATCCCGAGTGGCCTGTCGGCGGTGATCTTCGCCAGTGCCAGCATCTTCAACGGTCTCAATCTCTGGCTGTTCGAGGGCAAACGCCCCAACCTGCGCTGGCTGCAAGGATCCTTGCTGGGACTGCTTGGCACCCTGTTGCTGTTCTGGCCCGTGCTGGCGGATGCGCAACTGGGTGCAAACGGCTGGAAGGGGTTGCTGCTGGCCTGTGGCGGAACCCTTTGCTTCTCGCTCGGCAATCTGGTCTCTGCCCGTGGCCAGCGCCACGGCTATCACGTGCTGCAACTGGTGCCCTGGGGCATGGTGTACGGGGTCGTGCTGTTGCTGGGCTGGGTCACCCTGCTAGGCCAGTCCCTCACCATACCGACCGACGGTCACTATCTGGCGGCCATGGTCTATCTCGCCCTGTTCGGCTCTGTCATCGCCTTCACCGCCTACCTCACACTGGTGGGCCGGATTGGTGCCAGCAAGGCCTCCTACGCCACTGTGCTGTTTCCCCTGGTGGCCCTCAGCCTCTCCACCCTGTATGAGGGATTCGTCTGGCAGACTGTCTCTGTGGTGGGGGTGGTGATCAGCCTGCTCGGCAACCTGGTGATCTTCGCCCCGCCCGTGCGGGATTGGCGCTGGTGGCCAGCCAAGGCAGCGAACGACACTTGCTCCTGAGGCCGTCAGCCCCTAAGGTAGCGCCATTCGATCTGCGTGATGGCAACACTAGGGGGCAGGATGTTACTGGAAGGGCTGGAGACACTCAGTCTGCTGGCAAGCGAAGGCACCATGGCCAAGGTGGCCAGTCGCCTCTACATCAGCCAGTCGGCGGTGAGCAAGCGCATTGCCCAGCTGGAGCAGCGCCTCGGCAAGAAGTTGATCGAGCCGGATGGCCGCCAGATCCGGCTCACCCCGCAGGCGCAGGAGCTGCTCGACCGGGTGGCCCCGAGCCTCGCCGAGATGAAGGGGGTGCTGGCCGACAGCCAGACCCTCACCGATCTGACTCCCCTGCCCGTCGCCTGCTCCGAAACCCTGTTGGCGGGCTACCTCGCCCGCTTCATGCACGACTACCTCGGCCGCGATCCTCATATTGCCCTCTCTACCCATCACACCCCGGTGATCCTGGCGCGGGTGCGCAGTGGCGACGCCCTGCTCGGCATCTGTGCCGGACGCCTGCCTCCCGGCCATGGCCTGGGAGCCGAGCTGCTGCTGGAGGAGCCTTTCTATCTGGTGGGAAACGATCAGGATGAGGGGGTGCCGGCAGATCAGCGGCCGTTCGAGCAGGGGCACAGGCGCAAGATCCTGACCATGGATCTGGATAACCCCTCCAACCGCTACCTGCGTGAACCCCTGGCGCAATTGGGCATGGTGCCCGCCATGGAGCTGGACTCCTATCTGGCATTGATCGAACTGGCCAAGGCGGGCATAGGGCCGGTGCTGCTGCCGGCCGGTCTGCTGGCACTGGTGGGGGAACAGGGAGAGAAGGCGCGTCCCTTGCCCGGGCTCGCCCGCCCGCTGCACCTGGTCTACCGGCCAAACAGCCTCAAGCGCGCACGGATTGCCCATCTGGTGCAGGCCCTGCAGGCCCATTTCCGCCAGCTGACCGTATGAGCGCCACCAAGCAACAGGGCCCGATCCAGCGGATCGGGCCCTGTTGGCTGACTCATGCCACGAAGCGGCCGTTACACCAGCCAGGCAAACAGCTCAGGATATTGGCTCCACACCAGAATGCTGTAACAGACATCAGCAGGTGACATCACCTAGCCGACCCAGGCAAACAGCTCGGGATACTGGCTCCACACCAGCTTGGCGGACATCAGCAGGGAGACGGTCACCAGCAGCGGCTTGATGAGCTTGACCCCTTTCTTCAACACCAGCTTGGAGCCAGCACGAGCGCCGATAAACTGGCCCAGCGCCATGCAGAATCCCACGCTCCACACCACCTTGCCGCCGAGGGCGAAGAACAGCAGGGAGGCGATGTTGGAGGTCAAGTTGAGCAACTTGGTGTGAGCCGTGGCCCGCGCCATGCCAAAGCCCGCCAGGGCCACAAAGCCGATGGCAAAGAACGACCCTGTGCCCGGCCCGAAGAAGCCGTCATAAAAGCCCACCCCGCCGCCCACCAGCAAGGCGAACAGCATGGGGGTGAGGCGGCGCTGGCTCTCGGCATCGCTTACCCGGGGGGAGAAGAAGAAGTAGCAGGCAAACGCCATCAGCAGGAAGGGCAGCAGCCGCTCCAGAATGGCGGCATCTATGGTCTGCACCGCCAGGGTGCCGATGGCCGCCCCGATGAAGGTGCAGATCACCGCTGGCCAGATCATGTCCCACTCCAGCAGCCCCTTGCGGGCATAGAACCAGGTGGCGGAGAAGGAGCCAAAACTGCTCTGCAGCTTGTTGGTGCCGAGCACCAGGGCCGGCGGCATGCCGGTAGCCAGCAGGGCCGGCACCGTCAGGAGGCCGCCGCCGCCGGCGATGGCGTCGATAAAGCCGGCGATGAGCGCCACCCCGAACAGGGCGACAAGCGTGTACAGTTCCAATTCCATCCATAGACCTCGTGTGATTGTGGTGCCCGCCGCACCCGCGCCGGGAACCTGAATGAGTCAAGCTGGTCGCTATCCTAGCGGGCTCTCGCTCATGAGGCTAACGAAACGATGGCAGCCAATTGATTCCTGATTTTCATCAGTTTTGTTGATCTCTCCTCGTCAGTCCCTTACCCCCATTAGGCGGCGCTATCGGCCAACGCCTCAGCGAGTATGTCTTCCTTTATCGCCGCCAGCGCCTGTTGCAGTTGCACTTCATCCTCACCGGGCGCCCGGCTTACGCGACCGGCCATGTAGCGGCAGCTGAACAGATTGAACCAGAGCTGCAACGCCTGGCCTGCCTGCAGCTCGCCAGCCACCTCCAGCACGCAGGCCGCCACCTCGGCGGTGCAGAGGTGCTCGTCGCAGTTGGCGACCCGCATACCGTAGGTGGAGAGCGCATCCGGCTTGACCGCCAGCACGGGGAAGCCATCCAGATAAGGGCTCATGTTGAACATCTTGCGCGCCTCGGGCCAGGTGCCGTCCAGCAGGATGAAGAGCGGCTTCTTGCCGGGGGCGAGCGTGACCCGTTCGGTCACGCGTGCAGGGTTTTTCTCGCAGGCGGGAAAGACCACATAGGGCTGCCAGGCAGGATCGGCCAGCAGTGCCAACAACTCGGGATGGGGCTGGGTGCGCTTCCAGAGGAAGGCCCAGGTGGTATCAGGCAAGACGTCGGCGATCAGGCGGCCCGTGTTGGAAGGCTTCATCGGCTCGCTGTCATACATCAGCAGGCAGAAGCCGGCCTCGGCCTTGAGCTCGGGGCGCCATTCGCAGGCGCACCAGTCGCGGCGCAGTTGGCACGCCTCGCAGCGTGGCACTGTGCCACCACGGGCGAGAAAAGGACGGGTGGAGATGCTCTTGCGCCATACGCGCAGGCGATTGACGGCGTGATCTGGGATTGGCTTCATGGGGCGCGGCTCTGGCGGTGCACGTTGCGGGAAAAAAGGGGGCAGATTGTAACGAGCCGTCCGCCGCGCAGCAAGGCCCCCCATCCGGGGCAAGCCGGGGCACCACGCCTCTCTATACTTGGTCGTCAACCCATGCACCCACGCATGGGACACAGGAGGACGACGATGGCAGAACAAGACATTGCCCGCGAGCACGCCCTGGCCGAAGGCACTACCTTCACCTGGCACGAGCTCTATCTCCCCGACGCCGAGGCCGGGATCCGTTTCTACACTGAGGTGCTCGGCTGGGAGAGCCAGACCATGGCGATGGAAGGCGGCAACTACCCCATGCTGGTTGCCAATGGCAGGCCAATCGCCGGCGTGCAGGCCACCCGGGGCAATCCCGAGATGGCCGGCGTACCGCCCCACTGGGCAACCTATATCGCAGTGGATGACGTGGATGCCAGGGTACTCAGGGTCAATCAGCACGGCGGCACCCTGGTGGTGCCTGCCATGAATATCCCGGGGGTCGGGCGCATGGCCCTGATTGCAGATCCACAAGGGGCGCATATCTGGCTGTTCACCCCTGAATCCATGTGACATCGCCAATCGCAAAAACAACAGAGGGGCCCGCGGGCCCCTCTGTTGTTTTCGGCAAACCGTCAGGCGGGCTTGCGCAGGATCTGCTCGAGGTAGCGGGCAAAGCTGTGGCCGTGATGCTCCAGCAGTTTCGGGAACATGGAGATGGAGGTCATGCCGGGGAAGGTATTGATCTCGTTCAGCAGGATCTCGCCCTCTTCGGTCAGGAAGAAGTCGATGCGCGACAGGTGGGTCAGTTTGAGCTGACGGAACGCCTTGAGGGCATACTCGTGGATCGCATCGGCCTGCGCCTGGGTCAGGCCTTCGGCCTTGAGGCTGGTCGCCGTGTGGCTGGCGCTGCTGTACTTCTCTTCATAGGTGTAGAACTTGTCCTGCGGCACGCAGATCTCGCCAGGATAGGTGGCAATCAGCTCGTCACCGTACTGGTAGACAGCCACTTCCAGCTCGCGGGGCTTGACCGCTTTTTCGATCAACACCTGCTCGGAGTAACCGAAGGCATCCTTGATGCCCTGCACCAGGTCGGCTTCGTTGCTGGCGGAGTAGCAGCCCACGGAGGAGCCCTGGGAGGCGGCCTTGATGAAGACCTTGCCCCACTTGGCCAGGGCGGCTTTTGCCTCGGTCAGGGCGGCGTCGTTCTGTTCGGTCAGGAACAGATAGGGGGTGTTGGGAATGCCGATGGCGGAGAGCCACAGCTTGGTGCTGATCTTGTTGAAGCAGATCTTGCTCGCCTCGGCATCGCAACCGAGATAAGGCAGGCCCGCCAGCTCGAGGAAGGATTGCAGATCGCCGGTCTCACCCGGGTAGCCGTGGATGCAGGGCACCACGTAGTCCACCGGACGGGCCACGCTGTCAAACGAGAGCAGCTTGTCCAGCCCCAGCTTGCACTCGCGGCCGTCGGCAGAGAGCCAGCGATCGGCGAACATCTCGACCCGGGTCACTTCGACGCCGGGCAGGAAACCGAGTTGTTGCTCGAGGAAATTGGCGCTGCGCAGAGAGACTTCGTGTTCTGAGCCACCGCCGCCGCACAGCAGCAAGACATGCATGTTCTTCATTAGATGTGATCCCTTGGGAAAAGCGGCCTCGTCATGACCATCTGATAATCCAACCGTACTGAAAAACCGGACGAAGCCAAGTGCGGGCCAGTGTAGCAAGGGAAATCAAGCCTTGTCAGCCGATGGGAGCCCCATCCGCCGACAACAGCCTGAAAAATTCCTGCCTGTGTCAGAAATTGGACGAAAAGGCGTCAGCGGGGCGGATCCAGCCGTCCCACGCCGTTGCCATTGACCCTAAACCAGCCGGCTATGCTGTAACGCTCCCGATTGGCGGGCAGCACCTCGTGGGGAAACTCCTCCGACAGGAACAATACCAGCCGCCCCCCTTTGGGAGAGACATCCATCAGCAGCTGCTCGTCGTTGTCGTAGACCCTGAGCACACCGCCCGCCTCCGGTTGCCAGTCGTTGTTGAGATAGAAGACAGAGGTGAGACGGCGGTTGGAGCGACCGGCGAAGGCATCGCGGTGGGTGGCATAGAAGTCCCCGCTGCGATAGCGGGCAAAATGCGCCTCGTAATCGAACAGCCCCAGCATCAGCAGGCGGTTGGCGGCGAGGCGCAGGGATTCCATGCGGGCCAGATAGGCTGCCACAGGTGCGCCAAGATCGGGCTCCAGCCAGTGGATCTGATCACGGCGAATGTCAGGGTTGCCCTGATGCAGCGCGGCGCGTCCGATCCCGGCCGGTTGCCACTCCCCTGGCAGGCAGGCTTTCAGCTCATCCACCTCGGCGGCGGTTAAAAAATCATCCACTATCACCCATCCCCGGGTGTAAATGGCATCCATGACGGCTTGATAGTCCAAGAGTGACTCACAATAAGTGGAGAGAGGGCGCTTTTTAGCGACTTCCCGGCCTGGGCACAAACCAGATTGCTTCTCCTGAGAAGTCCCACCATCAATACGCTATTCCGCCACAGAAGGCGCCCTTTATCGTACCGGCCTGGTCACCCTGTGATCCGGCTCCCCAAAAGGTGGGGCATGTCGCACGAGAGCCATGGCACAAACGGGGCACATGCCCCTTGCCCCCGACGCCCTGGCCCGTTAACGTGCATGATAACCGCCCTGAATGGGCCCCATCCTCCCAGGAGTGCTCCATGCCTTTGCCCGACCTCACCCTGCAACATCTCGATGGTTCCGAACTCTCGCTCACCGCCCTGCAAGGCCAGGTCATCCTGGTGGTCAACGTGGCCAGCCGCTGCGGTTTTACCCCCCAATACACGGGGCTGGAGGCGCTCTACCAGCAGCTGGGACCCAAAGGGCTGGTGATCCTCGGCTTTCCCTGCGATCAATTCGGCCATCAGGAGCCGGGGGATGCGGACGAGATAGCCCGCTTCTGCTCGCTGGATTACCCGGTGAGCTTCCCCATCATGGCCAAGTGCGAGGTCAACGGCGAGCACGCCCACCCCTTCTATCGCTGGCTGAAACAGCAAAAACCCGGGCTGCTGGGGCTGGAAAACGTCAAATGGAACTTCACCAAGTTCCTCATCAACCGCGACGGCGAGGTGGTGGATCGTTTCGCCCCCCAGACCAAGCCAGAGAGCCTGCTGGACGAGATAAGCGCCCTGCTCTGAGCCTCGCCAGGGAACCAGCCTCGCACCCCGGCCCGGGCAAGCGACACGGCTGCTGCGTGCAGGTCGCACATCTGCTATATTACGCCCCCATTATCTTTTCTATGTTGTGGCTGGCTGCCAAGGTGGCCCGCCGCACCTTATGTTGTGGCAGAGCAGGCGTCAGCGCATGTCTGTCACGCGTTGAGCCCAAGGCTCACCTCAGGAGTCTCTCTCGAACATGTCATTTAACGAACTGGGTCTGTCACCGCATATTCTGCGGGCCGTCAAGGAATTGGGTTACGAACAGCCAACCCCCATCCAGCAGCAAGCCATTCCGGCCGTGCTGGCAGGTCAGGATGTGCTGGGCGGCGCCCAGACAGGCACAGGCAAAACGGCCGGTTTCACCCTGCCCATGTTGCACCGTCTGCTGGCCAACCATGGCCGTGGCGGCCGTCGTCAGGTACGCGCCCTGGTGCTGACCCCGACCCGTGAACTGGCCGCCCAGGTGGGCGAAAGCATCATCAAATACGCCCATCACCTGCCGTTTCGCACCCTGATCGCCTACGGCGGCGTCAGCATCAAGCCCAACCTGGACGCCATCAAGCTCGGCGTCGACATCCTGGTCGCGACCCCGGGCCGGCTGCTGGATCTGCTGACCCAGCGCGCCCTCACCCTGACCGAGTTGGAAGTGCTGGTGCTGGATGAGGCGGATCGCATGCTGGACATGGGCTTCATCACCGACATTCGCCGCATCATGAAGGCGCTGCCGGAAGAGCGGCAGACCCTGCTGTTCTCTGCCACCTTCTCCAACGAGATCAAGGAGCTGGCCGACGATCTGCTGAAGAGCCCGACCCTGATCGAGGTGAGCCCGAGCAACAGCACGGCCGAGCAGGTCAATCAGCGCATCATCAAGGTCGACCGCGAGCGCAAGCGCGAGCTGCTCTCCCACATGATCGGCCGCAATAACTGGCAACGGGTGCTGGTGTTCGTGCGCACCAAGCAGATCGCCGACCGCCTCGCCCACCAGATGGAAAAAGACGGCCTCAATACCGTCGCCATCCACGGTGACAAGAGCCAGGGTGCCCGCAACCGGGCGCTGGCGGATTTTCGGGAAGGCAAGGTGCGGGTGCTGGTCGCCACCGACATCGCCGCCCGTGGTCTCGATATCGATCAACTGCCCCATGTGATCAACTTCGAGCTGCCCCAGGTGGCCGAGGATTATATCCACCGCATCGGCCGTACCGGCCGTGCCGGTCGTGGCGGCGAAGCCATCTCCCTGGTCAGCCAGGATGAACAGGATCAGCTCAAGGCCATCGAGTCCCTGATCGGCCTCAGCATACCGAGCGAGATCCAGGCAGGCTACGAGCCGAGCGGCAAACCGACTCGCCAGACCCTGCCAGGCAGCAAGCCGGTACAAAACCCGCCGCGGGATCGCGGCCATGCCAACGCCAAGCACAATGCCAAGGCGCCCGCCAAGGGCAAAGGCAAGCCGGGAGCCGGCAAGCCCAAAGCCGATGGCAGCAAGCAACCGGCGCCGGCGCGCCAGAAGGATCGCGGTGGCGTGGACGCAGGGCTCACCCCTATGCGCCGCCTGCCCCGGGCCCAGCGCGACAGCTATCAGGACAACTCCAACGAGGAGTAAGGCCAGCCGTGAGCTGCCCGCACTGAAAAACAAAAAACCGCCTTTCGGCGGTTTTTTTATTGGCGGGATAGATCACACCGTTTCGACACCCGCCAGCACCATATGCAGCAGTGGATAGGGTTTGCCCTGGCCATCCAGCGGCGAGCGCCCCGTCACGACGAAGCCCATGCGCTGGTAGAAGCCAAGCGCCTGCCCATTCTGCTCGTTGACGTCCACCCGGGTCGCTCCTTGGCGGCTGATGGCATGGGCCACCAGCTGGCGGCCAACACCGCAGCCCCTCGCCTCGGGGGCGATAAACAGCATCTCGATATTGCCATCGTGTACCCCGCAAAAGCCGACGATGCCAGCGGCCTCATCCCTGCCACAGACCAGATCGACGGCGGCGAAATAGTGCTCCAGGATCAGCGGCTTGAGGACATCTATCTCAGCTTCTGGCAGAAAGTGGTGAGTGGCGCGCACCGAGGCTTCCCAGAGGGCGATCAGGGTCGGATAATCCTGCGTCTTTGCTTGTTCAATCTTCATGCTCTGACTCTTGTTGGCTGGAGTGGATAGTCTCATCAAAGAGGCTCGGCTGTGCCTTTGGCATCCGCTTGCTTGATGACGAATCCCTTCTCGATGCCGGCCTTGAAACCCAGTTTTTCATACAGGCGGTGGGCCGCCTCGCGCCCTTCCCCCGACAACAGCATCACCTTGTAGCAATCCTGCTGCCAGGCGAGGGCCAGCGCCTGCTCGAGCACTTGCTGGCTCAGCCCCTGGCGCCGAAAGCGGGCCGCCGTGATCACGTGCTCTATGATGCCAAAGGGCCGGCCACCATTGGTGAGCGTGGGGATCACCCCCAGCTGGCAGGTGGCGGCAAGCTGCCCCTCCACCTCGGCGACGATAAGCCGCACATGGGATTGGGCCAGCAAGGCGGCAAGAGCCGCCTCGGCTTCAACCAGCGGCGGATCATGGGGCCTCAGCTCCCGATAAAGGGTCAGCAAACCGGCTATGTCTTGTTCATTGCACGCTCTGATCACCACCATGGCACTCCTCCTGATCTGATTGCCGACACGGCTTCCCCCACGAGCCCTAAGCGGGCCTTGGCGCAAACATGATGATGGCCATGCCGAGCAGGGCCACCAGCGAACCCACCAGATCCCACAGCGTGGGCCTGATGCCATCCACCAACCAGAGCCAGAGGATGGCCACGAAGATATAGACGCCACCATAGGCGGCATAGACGCGACCGGCGGTGGTAGGATGCAGTGACAACAGCCAGGCAAACAGCACCAGACTCAAGCCCGCGGGCAGCAGCAGCCAGATGCTCCGGCCCTGTGTCAGCCAGAGATAGGGCAGATAACAGCCGACGATTTCGGCCACCGCCGTGATCAGAAACAGTCCGATCGTTTTGAGTTCCACCATGATGCGCCTCTATCACCCCCCGTTAAACAGGCTGAATGTTAAAGCAAATCATCGCGTTATGTAAGCGCAGCAGGAGGGAGCCGAGTGGCGGGAGGACCCGGCTTCCCCCGCGGGTGCAGGGGAAGCCGGGGTGGCATCAGCGGGTCTTGACCGCCTGCAGCAGGACAGACAGATCCGGCCCGAACTGGCGGGTGCGAATGGCTTCGCGGATGTCACTGTCGCTATAGCGGCTGGCCGGATAGACCAGCACGCAGGACGTATCACCGGGCTTGAGGAAGTGGGTCTCGCCAAAATGGGTATAACGGGTGGCCCCTATGCTGATGAGCGCATGGGACGGGTAGCCAGCCTGGGCCAGCAGCCCCTGGATATGCTCCGCCGGGCCCTCGTCCTGCTGATGGTTGAACTTGTCGATGGCCCAGTCCAGCAGTTGTCGATGAAAATAGCTGTAATCGACGGCGGCGCTGTCTACCCCGTAAGCATGCAGCTCGCCGTCACGCTCCAGGTAACAGGCGATGCGATAGTCATCGAGCTCACAGCCGGCTGCAAAATGAGACAGTGGCAGCAGAGTGGCCGCCAGCCCCTTGCTCTCTTCCCCCCAGTTCTTCTTCTCGCTGATCTTCTTGGCATTGGGACGACGGATGGAACAGTCGTTGTAGGCCCCAAAGGCGCGGGGATGGATGGCCACCACCTGGGTGCCTGCGTATTCCAGCTCGCACCAGAGTGCCACTTCCGGCTCGATCTGCACCTTCTCGTCACCGCTGACCGCCGCCTCTGGCAGGAAGATCGCCTTCTCGCTCAGGGGGAAGACACCGAGCTGGCCCGGATGACTCGGCACATAGAAGGGGAACAGCGCCTTGGGGGCGTTGGTGTCACGCACCACCACAGCCACGAAATCCGAGGCCTCTCCCGCCTGCTCCAGATGACCGGCGAAGTTGCCCGCCACCCCGAGTCCGATAAATTTGCTCTCTGCTGTCACTTGCATCTGATCACCTGCATCTTGCCAAAGCGGGGGCAGCCGATCCACCAGACGGGATCCGCTACCGCGAAAGTGGCAAGGATTAAACCACAGGGACCCGCCCCCGCCCAGCCCGGGCGCCCCATCCTGTGCGCCAGCCCGAACTTTTCGGCATCCGCCGGCGCGTCTGTGGGCAGAGGCTCACGGCCAGTTGACGGCCCCCTTGCCTCACGCAAACAAGGTCATAGATCAAGAATAAATGCACCCAGCTGATCAACCTGAGCACAGGGAGAGGATGCACTGAGAGCGAATGCAGCGAGAAACAGATCGTTTCCACAGAGTGCACGGCTGCCCCTTGGGCCTGCCGGTCAACTTTGCTAGGCTGCCTGCCATGCAAAACAGCACACTCAAGGATGCCTGCCGATGTCATCACAACACTTTCAGGGCCGCTTCGAGGTCGAGTTCAAGTACCGGCTGAGCGATGTCGATGCCTTCACCACCGCCCTCGCCGCCCTCAACCCCGAGGTGATGCTGGAAGACAACCAGGAACAGGATAGCTACTTCGACACGCCAGAACATAGCCTGGCCGCAGAGGGCAAGAGCCTGGTGCTCCGCACCATGCAGCCTTCCGGCATCCAGCTCTGGATAGTGAAGGGACCCGAAGCCGATCGCTGCGAGGCCGTCAATATCACGGACGCCGACAAGGCGGCCAGCATGTTACGCACCCTGGGCTACCGGCAGGTACTGGCCATCAGCAAGCGGCGCAGCATCTACTTTGTCGGCCCCTTCCATGTCACCCGGGATCATCTCGAGGGGATCGGTGATTTTGCCGAGCTGGCCATCATGACCGACGATGAAGATCGGTTGGAGGAATACAGAACCGAGTTGGAGCATCTGGCGATAAAGCTGGGCTTGAAGCAGCGAGAATATCGATCATATAAAAAATTATGTGAGCTTAATCAATAAGTTACATCTTTACCTCTGGTATAAAAATCACGCTTTTATCTAAAAATCAAAAAACAACTCATTAAACAAAGGAATGTATTTTGAAGCCCTATCTCAGTGCCCTTTTCTCCTTGCTTGCTGTCGGCTGTAGCTCGACCTATCAACAAGCCGATGTACAAACGATGACCAATAAACTCGATGCCAGTCAGGGGGTACTCATTTCTCAACCCCAAGATGGGTCATATGAAACTACGCAGTATCAGAATTCGGGGCAAATGACGGCCCAGGCAATCTATGCGGCATTTTCCAAGAAGGCTCACAGAGTCGAGATCACGACCCGTTGTCATGGAGACCCTTGCCTGAACACCATTGAACCGACTCAGTTCAGATATTATGTGAAACCCGTCATTCTACATTGGGAGGAACGGGCAACAGAATGGTCTGGAAAACCAGATGTGATTGAAATTCAGGTAGTTATATACGACACCCTGAGCAAGAAGAGCATAGCCAATAGCTCATTCAAGGGAGCAAGCAAATGGGCTACGTTTGGTGGCGATCATCCGCAAGATCTACTGCCGGAACCGACTGAAAAATACGTAAAGGCTCTCTACTGACCATTTTCACCACCGGGACACAACCATGATCGACAAACTCGCCTGGCTGACCTTCCAGGATCAGCAACTGCTCTGTGCCCGCTCCCACGGCAAGGCCATCTACTACATCCCCGGTGGCAAACGTGAGGCAGGAGAGAGCGATGAAGCGGCGCTGGTGCGGGAAATCGAGGAGGAGCTGAGCGTGACCCTGCAAGCCGACACCTTGCGCCTTGCCTGCGAATTCAGCGCCCAGGCCGATGGCAAGCCTGAAGGCGTGCAGGTACGCTTGCGCTGTTACACCGGCGAGGCCAGCGGTACGCCCGTTGCCTCGGCCGAGATCGCCGAGCTGCGCTGGCTGGACAGCCGCCATCTGGCCGAGATCTCCCCCGTCTCCCGCCTGCTGTTTGCCTGGCTGGCAGAGCAGCGTCTCATCCGCTGAGGCATAGCGCAGCGGTGCAAGCGTGATCCGGCGCAACCAACGGGGGCCTTCGGCTTGAAATCGGCGTCAGAAACGGCGAGGCTAACCAGTCATGCGGCAAAACACGGATTCCTTATCTCTGTTTGCCGCACAGCGGCGCAGCCCGCTGTCGTGACCACGTTTGACAAGGACTCTCGATGGACATAGTTGAGGTTGATACCACCCTGGGCATCAAGCCTGCGCTCATCACCCTGCTGCAAGACAGCGTGACCAGCGGCGCCTCCGTGGGATTTTTGCCGCCGCTGACGGAAGAGCAGGGGCTGGGATACTGGCAAGGGATAGAGACGGAGCTGGCGGCAGGCAACCGCCGGCTCTGGGTCGCCTTCGAGCAGCATCAGCTGGTCGGCGCCCTGCAACTGGCGCTCTGTACCAAGGCCAACGGCCGCCACCGGGCCGAGGTGGAGAAACTGATGGTACACAGTCACGCCCGTGGCAAGGGGGTCGGCCGCGCCCTGATGGCGGCCATGGAGCAAGGGGCCAGTGACGCCGGGCGTACCCTGCTGGTGCTCGATACCCGGGTCGGCGACGTGGCATCCAGCCTCTATCGCCAGCTGGGCTATCAGGAGGCAGGCCAGATCCCGGGTTTTGCCCGCAGTGCCGACGGCACCCTGGCGGCTACCCTCTTCTTCTACAAGCAGCTCTGAGTTTCCCCTGCAAAGATGGTCTACGCCCGGCTTCCATAGCGGGCGCATACTGGCCATCGGCACCTCGCAGCCCGCATCTCTTTGCCCCAGACAAACCATCCAACAGGCGATTTGATTAATTTAATCGAGGGATGAACCCCACTCTCCCTTCACCTGATGGCGGACCAGGCGTATGGTGTGGCAGGAAGACCCGTTTGCATACCAACCGGGTGCCACTCACTGCCTTGAGGAATCCTGCATGCCTATCCTGCCTCGTACCGTCACCTCCCCCAAAAAGTTCATCATCGGCCACGACCTTCTGCCCCAACTCCATGATCATGTGAAAGATTTTGGCGACAACGCCCTGCTCGTCAGCGACGAGTTCATCCTGGAGCGGGTGCGCGAAGAGGCGCTGGCCGGCCTGCTGCAAGCGGGCCTGAAGGGGGCGGTCGAGAAGTTCAACTACGAGTGTACCGACATCGAGATCCGCCGCCTTCTGGATATCGCCGAACAGCAGGGCGCCAACGTGATCGTCGGGATCGGTGGCGGCAAGACCCTGGACGTGGCCAAGGCGGTCGCCTTCTACCTGCGCCGCCCCGTGGTGCTGTTCCCCACCATAGCCTCCACCGATGCCCCCTGTACCGCGCTGGCGGTCATTTACAACCAGGCGGGCGAGTTCGAGCGCTATCTGTTCCTGCCCCAGAACCCGGACGTGGTGATCGCCGACACCGCCATCATAGCCGCAGCCCCTACCCGCTTCTTCGCCGCCGGCGTGGGGGATGCGCTGGCCACCTATTTCGAGGCCCGCGCCTGCTATCGGGCCGATGGCATCAACCTGGTGGGCAAGCGCCCCTCCCGCACCGGGCTCGGTCTGGCCCGGCTCTGCTATGAGCTGCTGGGGGAGAACATCGACATGGCGATGGACGCGGTGCGCCATCACGTCACCACACCGGCGCTGGAGCAGATCATCGAGGCCACCATCTACCTGAGCGGGGTCGGCGCCGAGGCCGGTGGTCTGGCGGCGGCCCATGCGGTCAACAACGGCATGTCTGTGGTGCCCGACCTGCACAGGGCCCAGCATGGAGAGAAGGTGGTGTTCGGCCTGCTGACCCAGCTGGTGCTGGAGCGCGCCCCCCAGGCCGAGCTCGACGAGGTGATGCGCATCATCCATGTCGCCGGTCTGCCCATGACGCTGCAGGAGATGGGGCTGACCCGCTTTGTCGAGAGCGAGTGGCGCAAGGTGGCAGCACTTGCCTGCGATCCCCTCGACACCATGGGCAACATGCCCATGGCCGTGAACGAGCAGGATGTCTACGGCGCCATGATCGCGGCCAACGCCATGGCAGAGCGCTATCGGGCCCGCCATCCCCACCATTGATCAATGGATAAAACGCACCCTTGATCAACAACGACAAGGCCAGCCGTGCGGCTGGCCTTGTCTATTGCGTCCCGAACTGCTGGAATGCCCCTTTCCCTCTCAGGACAAGGAGTCACCATGATATTGGAAGTCGCTCATCTGCAGGTCATTCCGGGCCAGGCTGCCGCCTTCGAGCAGGCCTTTGGCCAAGCCCAGGCCATCATCAGCGCCATGCCGGGTTACGCCGGGCACCAGTTGCAGCACTCGCTGACCGATCCCCACCGCTATCTGCTGCTGGTCAGCTGGCAGCGGCTCGAAGATCATACCCAGGGCTTTCGCGGCTCGGTCCAGTACCAGCAATGGAAGGCCCTGCTGCATCACTTCTACGACCCTTTCCCCACGGTGGAACACTATCAGGCGGTGGCACAGTGCCAGGGGACCGGACCAAGACAGGGCGCCGGGATCTCGTAGCAAACCGCCAGGGCCCGCAAGTCACGCTTCCATCCCTCGCAGGGCCTGGCAATGACATGACCAGCTGGCCCAGGCGTGATCACTGGATGGAGAATTATGATGATCACACCACCCTGCTCGCACAGGGAGGCCGCATCAGGCCAGCCGTTCGGCGCGCGCGCTGATCACGGGCTCGGCAAATGCCGACTGCGCCGAAATCAGCTGCAACTCGTAAGCCTGCGCCTGCCAGGTGTGCAGCAGCACAGTGTCCACAGCCGCATTGGTGCGCTCAAACGCCGTCACGGCATCAAAGCCCGCCTGCAGGTTGGCCAGCATCAGGGCACTGATGAGATCCCCCACCCC
The DNA here is from genome assembly GCF_963899305.1 of Aeromonas sp. MR19. Classification (NCBI taxonomy): domain Bacteria; kingdom Pseudomonadati; phylum Pseudomonadota; class Gammaproteobacteria; order Aeromonadales; family Aeromonadaceae; genus Aeromonas; species Aeromonas sp. MR19. Next base: position 249,786 of record NZ_CAWQWZ010000043.1, on the reverse strand, counting down.
CACCGGCTGACGGGCAAATTCGTAGAGCGGACGGGCGATCAGGTAATCCCCATCCGGGGTAGCCAAGAGCATCTCGAAGCGACCCGGCTCGCGAGCGGCGCGACCCAGATGCTTGACCAGCACCATCTTCACACCCCGGGCCAGCAACTGATGCGCCGCGGCGCGGGTCTGGGCCAGATCCGCCAGGTGGGTATCGCACAGGGTCTCCAGCTCCAGTAGGTTCGGCGCCATGATATCCGCCGCCGGCAGCGCTTGCTCGGTCAGGAAACGGGTCACGCCAGGGGCAACTATGCAGCCCTTCTCCGGGTGGCCCATGACGGGATCACAGAAATAGATGGCGTCAGGATTGGCCGCCTTGACCGCAGCCACCACGGTCAGGATCTCGTCCCCCTGCTCGGCCGAGCCCAGATAGCCGCTCAGCACGGCGTCGCACCGGCCCAGCACCTCTATATCCCCCAGCCCCTTGCACAGGGCGCTGATGTGACCGGCGGGCATCGCCATCCCCTGCCAGCCTGCCGCGTACTGGGTGTGGTTGGAAAACTGCACCGTGTTGACGGGCCACACCTCCATGCCGAGACGGCGCATGGGAAACACGGCGGCGCTGTTACCGGCACAGCCAAACACCACGTGGGACTGGATAGAGAGAATGCGTTTCATCGACATCACCGCAGAGAAGAGTCAGGGGAAAGGCGCAATATATCGGATGAAGATATTGAACTTCCACTTTTGTGCAGCACAAACCCGTATTTGGTCTTAAAAACTGCCGATCTAAGCTCCATTTGCCAGACCTGCCTCTTTAGCCACCATCGCCCCCGTTTTCCTGCCTTGCCAGATGTTGATTGGATGAGGGGTCGCAGCTTCTGCTTATAAGGTGGCTTCAGCTTCTTGTTTGATGGCATATGAAAACAATAAATCAGCACATGGCGAGGCAAGTGCTGAGGGGAAGAAAATGGGAGCCCGGTGGGCAATCAGTCGATATCAGCGCCCGCCAGCAAGGCATGGCGGGCGCAAAATGGGAAGAGGGCGAGATCCGCTGGAACCATCAGGTCCGCCTTCTGCTCAAGGGCGCGCGAAGTGATAGATCCAACCTTCATCCAGTGTCATGTCGGCAGGCGGCTGTACCAGGGTTGGCAGCAGGGAGACACCCCCTTTGGCGGCGTATTGCAATGCCATCAGGGCGCAGATGGCGGCATCGTAGCGATCCGTGCCCGCCGTCACATCAGCCGGCAGATGGGGTTGCAGCTCGGCCCTGACCGCAGACGCCTTGCCACCCACCTTGGCCAGGGCGGGATAGACCTCCAGCACGGCGCGATCGGCCTCTGGCTGCAGCCTGGGTACCAGTTGCAAGTCCGCCAGCCGGGGCAGCATGGCGAGCGCCAGGGTGGCGTTGTTGCCGAGCCGGTCGAAGGTGGCCGAGAGCGGCTTCTTGCCATATTGCCGGTGCAGCCAGCGCTCGCAGTTGCGATAGGCATAAGGGTTGTCTATCTCCCGCTGGGGCACGACGCACTCGGACGCCCTCCCCGCCAGCAGATCGCCCAGGGCGCGTGGAAATGCCAGCGGCGCATCGATGCCCAACGCCAGTTGCGGGCAAGCCAGCACCTGCATCAGGTTCATCTCGTCCTGCAACGCCGGGCGCAGCAGGGCATCCAGATCCGGCGCCACCCGCGAACTCAGCCGGAACAGGGGTGACACCCCAAACCAGTGCAGGCGCTGCTCGCGCGCCTGCCAGCCCACCACGGCCACCGCCTGGGCATTGCCCTGCCAGCCCCTCACATCCCAGCCGATACCGATGGCGTCCATGTGTTCCATTGTCATGCCCGTGTCACCTCTGCGCGCTATCAATGGAGCACAGGGTAATGGCTGCGTCCCCTAAAGCAAGGCCGGGAGCGCGCCTTAGAAGGATTTCTTGAAATTGATCAGCGGCAGTATGGGGAAAATGCCGTTCTCGGCGTAGTTGGCAAGGCCTATCTGCAACCCGTCCAGATGCTTGGTGGCGTTGATGAAACCCAGCTGGAAGGTGGTGCGCTCGGCATAGTTGACGAAGCCCACGTTGGCCAGGGCATTGCCCTTGGCGATGTTGACGGCGCCCCAGTTCAGGCCCTGCACATTGTTGGTCAGGTTGACGAAGCCAAGGTTGATCCCCTTGTCCTGTCCCTCGTGCCAGTTGACGGCGTTGATGGCTACCCCGTTGAACTGGTGGCGTACCCGTCCGGCGCCGAGGAAGACGCCAAGCTGCAGGCCGCTGAACTGATCCACGTCGGAGAGGGCCAGGATAGGCAGATCTATTCCCTTCACCTGACCGGTGCGGCCGTAGAGAAAGGAGGCTCTGGCGCCTTCGACCTGATGGGAGGCGGGCAGATTGACGCCGGGCAGCGATACCTGGATGGGTGTACTGGCATAGGCGACACCACCCAGGGCAAGGGAGCCGCAGGCAAGCAGCAGGTGGGCAGGTTTCATCGGGGCTTTCCTTAACAATCAGGGAGGGAGCCAGCCTATCAGCACTCGCGTGCGGGAACGAGGCCGGGCAGGCGCTGCTGCGTCATCCCCCGTCTGAATTCATTCGCACAAACTGGACAGACCAGAATCAAACTTTAAGCAAAAATTAACATTTATATTATTTACATCAAGCCTCATTTGGTAACACAATGCCTAAACGTGCGTTTGAACAGAGCAAACGACACGTAACGACTTAAGGATGTAGTCGAACGGATGTAACCGAAGAATGGGCCCATCGGCCTTTTGCAATACCCTTCTGCCAACCACGGAGACACGCGATGAATATGGACGTAATCAAGACCTTTACCGAGCAGATGCAAGGCTTTGCTGCCCCCCTCACCCGTTATAACCAGCTGCTGGCCAGCAACATCGAACAGCTGACCCGGTTGCAGCTGGCCTCCGCCAATGCCTATGCCGAACTGGGATTGAGCCAGTTGCAGGCCGCCGGCAAGGTGCAGGATGCCCAGAGCCTGGCGGCCCTTGGCACAGTGCAGCTGGAGACCGCCAGCCAGCTCTCCCGCCAGATGCTGGATGACATCCAGAAGCTCAATGCGCTGGGTCTGCAGTTCAAGGAAGAGCTGGATACCCTGGCGGCCGACGGCATCAAAAAGAGCACGGGCAAGGCCTGATATCCCCCTGGCTGCCCGCTAAGGGCAGCCACATCTCCCCATGACCCGACACGACAGGCTCGCCCTGTCACGGGTGTGGGTGAAGGAGAGAACATGAGCCAATCATCTTACGGCCCGCTGTTCGAGGCCCTGGCCCACTATAACGACAAGTTGCTGGACATGGCCAAGGCACAGACGGAGCGCACGGCGCAGGCGCTGCTGCAGACCAATCTGGACGATCTGGGCCAGGTACTGGAACAGGGCAGCCAGCAACCCTGGCAACTGATCAATGCCCAGATGAACTGGTGGCAGGATCAGCTCAAGCTGATGCAGCACACCCTGCTCAAAAGCGCAGGCCAGGAGAGCGAGCCGGTGATCACGCCGGAACGCAGCGATCGCCGCTTCAAGGACGACGCCTGGCGCGATCAGCCCCTGTATGACTACCTCAAGCAATCCTATCTGCTGACCGCCAGGCACCTGCTGGCCTCGGTGGATGCGCTGGAAGGGGTACCCCAGAAGAGCCGGGAACGGCTGCGATTTTTCACCCGCCAATACCTCAACGCCATGGCGCCCAGCAATTTTCTGGCCACCAACCCCGAACTGCTCAGACTCACTCTGGAATCCGACGGCCAGAATCTGGTGCGCGGACTGGCCCTGCTGGCCGAGGATCTGGAGCGCAGCGCCGATCAGCTCAACATCCGCCTGACCGACGAGTCCGCCTTCGAACTGGGGCGGGATCTGGCGCTGACGCCGGGCCGGGTGGTGCAGCGCACCGAGCTCTACGAGCTTATCCAGTACAGTCCGACCACGGAGACGGTGGCCAGGACGCCGGTGCTGATAGTGCCGCCCTTCATCAACAAGTACTACATCATGGACATGCGGCCCCAGAACTCCCTGGTCGCCTGGCTGGTCACCCAGGGCCAGACGGTCTTCATGATCTCCTGGCGCAACCCGGGTGTGGAGCAGGCCGATATCGATCTCGACGACTACGTGGTCGATGGGGTGATCGCCGCGCTGGACGGCGTAGAAGCGGCCACCGGTGAACGCGAAGTGCACGGCATAGGTTACTGCATCGGCGGTACAGCCCTCTCCTTGGCCATGGGCTGGCTGGCGGCCCGCCGTCAGAAGCAGCGGGTTCGCTCCGCCACCCTGTTCACCACACTGCTCGATTTCTCCCAGCCGGGAGAACTCGGCATCTTCATCCACGAGCCCATCATAGCGGCGCTGGAGGCCCAGAATGAGGCCAAGGGCATCATGGACGGGCGCCAGCTGGCCGTCTCCTTCAGCCTGCTGCGGGAAAACAGCCTCTACTGGAATTACTACATCGACAGCTACCTCAAGGGCCAGAGCCCGGTGGCGTTCGATCTGCTGCACTGGAACAGCGACAGCACCAACGTGGCCGGCAAGACCCACAACAGCCTGTTGCGTCGCCTCTATCTGGAGAACCAGCTGGTGAAGGGGGAGCTCAAGATCCGCCACACCCGCATCGATCTCGCCAAGGTGAAGACGCCTGTGCTGCTGGTCTCGGCCATGGACGATCACATCGCCCTCTGGCAGGGCACCTGGCAGGGCATGAAGCTGTTTGGCGGCGAACAGCGCTTCATTCTGGCCGAATCGGGTCACATCGCCGGCATCATCAACCCGCCAGCGGCCAACAAGTACGGCTTCTGGCACAGCGATGCGAGCAGTGACACGCCAGCGGCCTGGCTCGAACAGGCCACCCATCAGAGCGGCTCCTGGTGGCCCCAGATGACAGCCTTCATCCAGGCGCGAGAGGAAGAGGCCACGCCCGTGCCCGCCCGCATCCCGAGCGAGGGACTGGAGGCGGCCCCCGGCGGCTACGTCAAGGTGCGGCTCAACCCTGTCTTTGCCAAGACCCCGGAGGAGGAGCCCGCATGAGCACACTCCCCTTTGAGATTGGGCAAAAGGCCAGCCTGACCAAACGATTCGGTGCGACCGAGGTCGAGGCCTTCGCCGGCTTGTCGGAGGATTTCAATCCCCTGCACCTGGACCCGGCCTTTGCCGCCACCACGCCGTTCGAGCGACCCATAGTGCACGGCATGTTGCTGGCCAGCCTCTTCTCTGGGCTGCTGGGCCAGCAGTTGCCCGGCAAGGGCGCCGTCTACCTGGGGCAGAGCCTCGCCTTCAAGCAGCCAGTGTTTGTGGGGGATGAGGTGACGGCCGAGGTGGAGATCATCGCCCTGCGCAGCGACAAGCCCATCATCACCCTGGCCACCCGCATAGTGACGGCGGCCGGGGCCCTCGCCGTGACTGGCGAGGCTGTGGTAAAAGTTGGCTAAGCGCTGATCACCGACCCTCCTTCAGCCCGGCCCCGCCGGGCTGACTTTTATGGTGCAGCCTCATGTTCCACCGCGATGACGGCTGCGGTTGCTGGCCTTGAGCCCTGCCTGCACGTCCAGAAAGAGGTCCAGACGCTCAGTTGCTACCACAATTGCCCTCAGACAGGCTCCCTTGCCCTTTCATTGACGGCCCGAACTGCCTAGAATAACCGCCCTGCTGTTTCAGCCATTCATCCATCTAGAGGATTTCCCATGGAGACGTTTCTGCTCGAAGGCCACCCCTTCGTTGCCTTGTGTGACCTTATCAAGCATCAGGGTTGGGCCGATTGTGGCGGCGCGGCCAAGGCGCTCGTCGCCGACGGTCTGGTGGAAGTGGACGGTCAGGTCGAGACCCGCAAGCGCTGCAAGATAGTCGCCGAGCAAGTGGTCAACTTCAACGGCATGAAGGTGGTGGTGAAAGAAGGCATCAGCCCCGAGATCCTCTGATCCCTGCTTGAATAAGGGCGCCGACGCGCCCTCTCGCATTCAGCTGGCCTTGATCGACAGGGTCAGCACGAAGCGCGCCATCGCCTCATCCCCGTTCAATGACGGGCAGGTGGCCACCACCTGGATGGGGCGATTGATGCGCTGACCGCTCGCCAGCGACTCGTCTATCATGGCGTCGATCTCCTCCCCGGCGGCGCAGTCAAATTGCACGTCCCCCTCGGGCCGCTTCAGAAACTCCCCCTGCACATCCTTGAAGGCGAAGTGCACCTTCTTGCCCCTCGTCCGTCCCTTCTCCATCACCAGCAGGCCGCCCACCAGATCGGCGCCGGTCGCCAATGCGCCAAAATACATGCTGCCCAGGTGGTTGCGGGTGCGCCAGCCAAGGGGAATGCGAATGCGCAGCGCCTTGGCGTCCATCCGTTCGATGACGGGGGCACAAAAGCCGATGACGGGAATATAACGCCAGGCAAACAGCCGCAGCGCCAGATTGGCTTTGAAACGTTGCAAGTCCATATGCGAACTGATCCGATGAGTTGATGTAAACAGCATGTTGCCACGCAACCACCCTGCTCTACAAGGTTGCCGATCACGCTTCTGCTGCTTGTCGGCCAACACAAAAAAGAGGGAACCTCAAGGCTCCCTCTTTTTTGTACGACGGGCCTCTCGATCAGGCCCGCTTCTCTTCCAGCCAGGCCCCCTGGCTCTGCATCTCGAACAGCTGGGCGTAGTGCCCTCCCTGCACCATCAGCTCGCCATGAGTGCCCCGCTCATTCACCTGGCCACGGGAGAGCAGCAGGATCTCGTCGGCATCGACTATGGTCGAGAGCCGGTGGGCAATGGCGATGGTGGTACGGCCACGGCGGGCAGCCGAGAGCGCCTGGGAGAGCGCCAGCTCGGTCTGGGAGTCCACGCTGGCGGTGGCCTCATCCAGAATGAGGATGCGCGGATCCCCTACCAGAGCGCGGGCAAAGGAGAGCAGCTGACGTTGACCGGCGGAAAGGTTCTTGCCCCCCTCCTCCATCAGGGTGCTCAGGCCCTCCGGCAGGCTCAGCACGAAATCGGCCAGCTGTACTTCGGTCAGCGCCTGCCAGAGGCGCGCCTCGTCGATGCCGTCACGGCCGAGCCGCAGGTTCTCCGCCAAAGTCCCAACGAAGATAAAGGGATCCTGCTGCACCAAGCCTATGCTGCGCCGCACCGCCGAGAGCGACAGGCCCTCCATGGGGTGATCATCGAAACGAATGGTGCCCTGATCCAGCGGATAGAAGCCCATCAGCAGGCTGATGATGGTGGACTTGCCACTGCCGGTGTGGCCCACCAGCGCCAGCATCTGGCCGGGGTGCACGGCAAAGCTCACCTCGCGCAGCACCTGTTGCTGGCCATCGTAGGAGAAGCTCACCTTGTCAAAGCTGACCCGCCCCTGCAAAGACTGGCTCTCGCCCTCCGTGCTCTCGCGGGGCTCGTCGAGCAGGGCAAATACCCGCTCCCCGGCCACCATGGCCTGTTGCAACTGGTTGAGCTGGTTGGTCATCTCGATCAGCGGCTCTATCATGCGCCCCAGATAGCTGATGAAGGCATAGAGCACCCCCACCTGGATGGCGCCACTTGCACTCAAGCCCTCGCGGGCAAACAGGGCCAACAAGCCGATCAGCACCATCATGTAGAACAAGTCGATGAGGGGGCGCAGCAGAATGCCGTTGATCTTGAGGCTCTTGAGCCGCGCCGACCAGTGCTGCTGATTCACCTCGGCAAAGGCGTTGGCGAAGTGGCGCTCCTGCACCATGGCCTGGATCACCGGCATCCCCTGCAGCGATTCGTTGAGACGGCTGTTGATCTCGGACAGCAGGCTGCGGGTCGCCCGCACCACGGGCACGCTCAGTTTCTGGTAGAGCCACATCACAGCCGCCACTGCCGGCAACAGGCAGGCGCACACCAGCATCAGCCGCAGATCCAGCAGGGCCATGGAGATGAGGATGCCGCACAGCAGCACCACCTTTTGCACCAGCAGGCCTATCACCTGCACGTAGAGGTTCATGATTGCCTCGGTGTCGTTGGTGATGCGGGAGATGAGCGAGCCCGAGCGATGCTGGTCAAAATAACGGGCCGGCAACCGGATGGCGGTGGCAAACACCTGCTCACGCAAGCGCTGCACCACAGCCTGGGCAATGCGGTTGAAGCGCAGGGATTGCAGGTAGAAACCCGCCGCCGAGAGCACCTGCAGGCCGAGATACCCGGCCGCGATGGCGGCGATGGCGGGCCACACCAGCTGGCGCGGCGCCAGGTAGTCATCGATGAAGAGCTTGATGAGCAGGGGGCCCGCCACTTCGGCACCTGTCGCCAGCAGTAGACAGATCCCGGCCTGGATCAGCCAGCGCGGGTAACGGGCGCAATAAGCGAGCAGGCGTTTAATCGTTGGATTCACAGACTTGCCTCCAGTGCAGCGCTTTTGCTCCCTTCTCCCCTTGCGGGAGAAGGGTTGGGGATGAGGGGAACCACTCGTCTAATCATCACACTCACAGGCTCTCCTCCACGTCTTGTTCCAGCCGCTGATAGCGAACCATGTCTGCGTACCAGCCGTTGTGAGCCATCAGGGCGCCATGGCGACCCCGCTCGCTGACGCGCCCCTGCTCCAGCACCAGGATCTCGTCGGCCTGCTCCACCGCCGTCATGCGGTGGCTGACCAGGATAAGCGTCCGTCTATGGGTCTTGAGGGCCTGCAGTATCTGCTGCTCGGTATGGGCATCCACCGCCGACAGGGCATCGTCCAGCACCAGGATAGGTCCCTCCAGCAGCAGGGCGCGGGCAATGGCGAGCCGCTGCTTCTGGCCGCCGGAAAGGGTCACCCCCTTCTCCCCCACTTCGGTCTCATAGCCCCTGGGGAAGCGGCTGATATCGTCATGCACACAGGCAATGCGCGCCACCTGCTCTATCTCCTCCGAACTGGCGTCTGGCCGGCCTAGGGCTATGTTGGCGGCTATGGTGGTGGAGAACAAAAACGGCTCCTGCGGCACATAGGCAAACTGGCCACGCAGCTCGCCAAGGGCCAGCTGCGCTATGGGCACGGCGCCCATGCTGAGCTCGCCTGCAGTGGGGTTGGCGAGGCGCATCAGCAACTTGAGCAAGGAACTTTTGCCCGCCCCCGTGCGACCCACCACCCCCAGCATGCCGCCGCTGTGCAGGGTGAAATCGATATTGCGCAACAGGGTGCGCTGCTCCAGCTGGTAGCTCACCCCCTTGGCCTGGAGCGGGAAGGCGGAGACAAACACCGCTGGCTCAGCCGGTTCTTCGATGTCGCTGCGCTCAGCCAGCAGGCTCTCGATGCGCGAGTAGGCGGCGCTGCCCCGCTCTATGATGTTGAACAGCCAGGCGATGGCAAACATGGGCCAGATGAGCTGGCCCAGATACATGGTGAAACTGGTGAGCTCCCCCAGGGTCAGCTCGCCACGCACCACCAGCACGCTGCCACCGGCAACGGCGAGAAAGTAGGAGCAACCGATACAGAGATAGATGACGGGGTCAAACTTGGCATCGATGCGGGCCACCGCCATGTTGCACGCCCCCGCCTGCCGGGTCAGCTCGGCAAAGCCCTTGTCCTCCAGGGATTCAACCGCATAGGACTTGAGCACCCGCACGCCGGAGAGCGCCTCCTGGGTCTTGTTGTTGAGACGGGAGAAGGCCCCCTGCGCCGCCTTGAACTCCTTGTAGATCTGGGTGCCAAAGCGGTTCATGAAGAACGCCATCACCGGCAGGGGCAGCAGGGAGAGCAGCGTCAGCTGCCAGGAGTACTGGCTGCACATGATGGAGAGCACCAGCACCCCGACTATGATGGAGTCCACCAGGGTCAACACCCCTTCCCCGGCCGTCATCTCCACCGCCTGGATGTCGTTGGTGGCGTGGGCCATCAGATCGCCGGTGCGGTGACGCTGATAAAAATCGGGGCTCATGCGGGTAAAGTGGCTGAACAGGCGATTGCGCAGCACATAGGCCAGCCGGTAAGAGGCGCCAAACAGCATGACCCGCCACACGTAGCGCAGCAGATAGATGAGCAGACCCAGCACAAACAACCCCGCCAGATAGCCTATCAGGGTGTCGTTGTCGAGAGAGCCTTTGGCAATGCCATCCACCACCCAGCCCACCACCTTGGGCGGGATCACGGTCAACAGGGCCACCATCATCAGCAGCGAGATGGCGACCAGATAACGCCGCCACTGCTCCTTGAAGAACCAGCCCAGCCTTGAGAATACGCTCACGTAGATATCCTTTGTCGCGATCAGCCAGAAGCTGCCGCCCGTCACGGGGTAACGCAATGCAATCGCCCCCAGAAGGGGGCGATACGAGATGGCCATGATAGCCTGAAGTGGCTGGCTTGAGAATAATTGCTATTTATCCCGTCACAATAAGCGATCGTCTCGCTGTGCAAAGGGAGTGTATGGCGTTTCCTGCTGTTCACCGGTCAACAAGAAGTGGGACACCTCATCCCGAGTCAGACTGAATACACGCTGCAATTGCTCCAGATCCGGCTCGGTCAGCTCTTCATTCTGGCGCAGGCGCCACTCCAGATCACCCGCCATGATCTGCAGGCGGGAGGCCGAAATATTGGCCGACACCCCCTTCAGGGTATGCAGCAACCGGCAGGCGATGTCGGGCTGCTGGCGGCGCAGGGCGGAGCGGATCTCCCACAAGTCATCCTTGTGCTCGGACATGAACAGCTTGAACAGGATCTGCAGCGCCTCCTTGTCCTGCTCCAGCCGTTTGAGGGCATCCTCCAGATCCAGCACCCCCATCAAATCCGGCGGCTTCACCTCCAGCGGTACCCGGCATTCGCCGCTGGCACTCTTCACCCACTGCAGCAGGTTGTTGTAGAGATCCAGCTTGCTGACCGGCTTGGTGACATAGCCATTCATGCCGACCCCGAGACAACGCTCACGATCACCGGGCATGGCGCTGGCGGTGAGCGCTATGATGGGAACGTCGTGCTTGTCCACCATCTTGCGGATCTGGCGGGTCGCATCCAGGCCGTCGAGCACCGGCATCTGCAAGTCCATCAGGATCACGTCGAACGGCTGCTCGGAGACCCGCTCGACCGCCTCGCGGCCATTGCCGACCACGGTCACCACGGCATCCACCCGGCGCAGGTATTCGATGATGAGCTGCTGATTGACCCGATTGTCCTCCGCCAGCAAGACCCGGACGCCTTGCAACAGCTCACGGAAGTGTTGCTGATCCCCCTGGGCTTCTGCCTGGCGGATCTGCTGATCGTGGGAGCTGCCATTGAGCAGCTCGTCCACCTTGGCCAGCAGGGCATTCTCCGTCATGGGTTTGGCCAGGAAGTGGGTCAGCCCCATGCTCTCCATGCGCCCGTGCAGCCCCTCCTTGGCCCAGGCGCTGGTCATCAGTATGGGCAGGCGCCGCCACTGGCTGTGCTGGTACATCTCGAGGGCCAGATCCAGGCCATCCTCCTGCCCCATACGCCAGTCCAGAATGGCCAGCCGTATGCTCTGGCCCTCCTCGCGCAGCACCTGACGAGCCCGGGAGAGGCTGTTGACCGCCACCACCCGGACACCGGCACGGCCGAGAATGTCCTTGGCCAGATCCAGCACAAGTTCATTGTCATCCATCACCAGAATGAGCGGTTGATGCTCGAAGAAGACCCGACGACCGGACACCCCATAGACGGCCTTGGTCATGGGGATCTCGAACTGGAACACTGAGCCGGAGCCCGGCTTGCTCTGTACCGTGATCCGCCCCCCCATCAGCTCGACCAGACGCTGGGAGATGTTGAGACCAAGGCCGGATCCCCCGTATTTTCGGGTGTTGCCCGCCTCCAGCTGGGTGAAGGGCTGGAACAGCTGGGCCTGTTTCTCCTCGGCGATGCCGATCCCGGTATCCCGCACGCTGAAACGCACCCGCATGGGGTGCTGGTTGACCAGGGTGATGGCCACTTCCACCTCTCCCCGCTCGGTAAACTTGATGGCGTTGTTGACCAGATTGACCAGCACCTGACCGAGTCGCAGCGGATCGCCGCGCAGGAAGTCGGGCACGGCCGGTGACTTGTTGATGATGACCTCGACCTGCTTGCGCTCGGCCAGATCGGCAAACATGCCGGCGAGCGAATCTATCTGCTCGCTCAGATCAAAGTCGATCTCTTCCAGGGTCAGCTTGCCGGACTCGACCTTGGTCAGATCCAGAATGTCGTTGATAAGCAGCAACAGGGTGTCTGACGAAGACTTGATCTTGCTGAGGTAATCCCGCTGCTGCTGATCCAGCTCGGTCTGCAGCGCCAGCGAACTGAAGCCTATGATGGCGTTCATGGGGGTGCGGATCTCGTGGCTCATGTTGGCCAGAAAATCGCTTTTCGCCTGGGCCAGCAAGCCGGTCTGACGCGACAGCTCGCTCAGCTTCTGGTTGCGACGCCACAGGGTGACGGCCACCAGTGCGAAACAGAGCATGGCGCCCCCCAGCACGATCAGATAGAAACGGCTCTTGAGGGAGGAGGCCTGGTCCATCTTGCTCTGCTTCCAGACCGACAAGCCATCGAGCTCATGCATGTCGATGACCTGGTTGCGCAGCACGTGGTAGTCCACCACCTGGTGGCTGACGTCTTCGCTCAACTGGGCGAGACCGGCCACCTCGGGGTGTGACGGATAGGCCGTCTTGAGCCGTTGTTGCAGTTTTTGCAGCTGCTTCTGCTCGCCCTTGTCCCAGCTGCGCTTGAGGTAGTGGCTGAGTTGCGCCAGCTCGGTCAGGTCGATGGCCAGGGGGGCATCGGCCGGCAGGGTCGCCAGCAAGGCATTGAGCTGTTTTTGAAACGGCTGCTCTATGTACTCGATGGCCATCTCCATGGAGTAGAGTTTGGCCAAGTCCAGCAGGTAGCTGTCGATGTCGTGCAGCAGGGATTGGGAGTGGGGATTCTCAGCGGCGTCGGGGTCATTGCGCACCTGGCGCACGAAGCTGTCGAGGTTGCTCGACAGCTGGTTGAGACGCTGCTGAACATTGCCATCATTGGCCTTCTCCCGCCCCAGCAGATAGACGGTATCCGTGTTGACCCGGTTGAGGATCAACTCCGCCGCCACGCTGAGTTCGGAGGCCTTCTGCTGCTGACTGAGCAGTTGCCAGCAATAACCGGAGAATGCCAGCAGCGATACGATGATCAGGCTCAGGACAACACGATTGACCCGTGTCACATTATTCATCCCGTCTCGATTCTCATGTCATGGCCGTGTATCCGCCGACAGAATGCCGAAACCGGATCACTGGCTGTGAAAGATAACTGACTGCTATGTTACCGTTACTCGGCCCTGTCAGTGCAATAAAGATGTTGCAGGGCTTATGCATACAGGAATCAATTATGTCATTTATCACTACCTATTGTAGTCATTGCTTCACCAGGAACCGCCTGCCTGACGAAAAATTGGATTCAAACGCGAAGTGTGGCCGCTGCAAGGCACCGCTGTTTGGCATCACGCCCGTCACGGGTCGCGAGCAACAGTTCGATACCCTGATCCAATCTGACCTTCCGGTCGTGGTCGACTTCTGGGCCAGCTGGTGCGGACCATGCATACAATTTTCACCCATTTTTCAACAAGTTGCCAGTGAGCTTGAACCAAATATTCGCTTTGTCAAAGTCGATACCGAGCAGCAGCAAGCCATCGCGGCCCGCTACGCCATCCGCAGCATCCCCACCCTGATGGTGTTCAAGCAGGGCAAGATGGTGGCGCAGCGCAGCGGCTCCCTGCCCAAGAGCCTGTTCAAGGAGTGGCTGGCCTCCTTCATTCCCCCCGCCAAATGATGCCCAGATGTTTAATTTGTGTTTATTTAATGTTTTTATTTGCCTTGACTCTGTGAGTTCCGGCATGCTTTGACGACTTCCCCCTGTTTCAAACAGGGGGATAAATGTAATCTCGGCAACACAACAACAACCATAAATTAACCGAGAGAACATTATGCACACATCTGCTGTACCCTCCGCTCCCTCATCTCGCTGGCTCGACATCAAATCCGGGATCGTCATCCTGGATGTGCTGCTGCTCTGCGCCATGCTGGCCTGGCTGCCGTTTGATCCCATGGTCAACAAGGGGCTGGGCATTCTGGTCTTCATCGCCATTCTCTGGCTGACCGAAGCCCTGCACGTGACCATCACGGCCCTGCTGGTGCCCCTGCTGGCAACCGTGCTCGGGGTGTTTGACATGAGCAAGTCCCTCACCGACTTTGCCAACCCCATCCTGTTCCTGTTCTTCGGGGGCTTCGCCCTCGCGGCGGCCCTCTCCAAACAGGGGCTGGACACCCTGATGGCGGGCAAGGTAATGCACCTGGCCAACGGCCATCTGGGCTGGGGCGTCATACTGTTGTTCACCATCACGGCCGCCATGTCCATGTGGATCAGCAACACCGCCACCACCGCCATGATGCTGCCACTGGCCATCGGCATGCTGACGCGGCTCGACAGCCAGAAAGATCGCGCCACTTTCGTCTTCGTGCTGCTGGGGATTGCCTACAGCGCCAGCATTGGCGGCATAGGCACCCTGGTCGGCAGCCCGCCCAACGCCATCGCTGCCGCCCAGATGGGCATTGGCTTCACCGACTGGATGAAATTCGGCATCCCTGTGGTGCTGATCCTGATGCCCTGCGGCATTGCCCTCCTCTATCTGGTCACCCGCCCGCAGCTCAACCACAGGGTCGAGATCCAGGATGTCACCATCAACTGGACTCGTGAACGCAAGGTCACGCTGGCCATCTTCCTGACCACAGTGGTGCTCTGGATCGGCTCGCAGCCCATCTCCAACGCCTTTGGCGGCATACCTCAACTCGATACACTGATCGCCATGGGTGCCATCATCGCCATCGTGGTCAGCCGCGTCGCCAGCTGGGATGACGTCAACCAGAACACCGACTGGGGCGTGCTGATGCTGTTTGGCGGCGGCCTGACTCTGAGCGCCATCCTCAAGGCCACCGGTACCAGCGCCTTCCTGGCCAGCCACTTGTCGGCCGTGCTCTCCCATGCCGACATCTTCATCGTTTTGCTGATGCTGGCGGCCTTCGTGGTATTCCTGACCGAGCTGGTCTCCAATACCGCCACCGCCGCCCTGCTGATCCCGCTGTTTGCCGGGGTGGCCGAGGCGCTGGGCGTCTCCCCCATCGTCATGGCGGTGCTGATCGCCATCGGTGCCTCCTGCGCCTTCATGCTGCCGGTGGCCACCCCGCCCAACGCCATCGTCTTCGCCAGCGGCCATATCCGCCAGCGTGAGATGATGCGGGCCGGGATGGCACTGAACGTCGTGTTCACCGTGCTGCTGGCCGGGCTTGCCTACTTTGTCGGCGACATTCTCTGATCCGCTGACTCGCCCCCAGCAAAAAGCCCTCGCAATGCGAGGGCTTTTTCATATCCAGAGGGGGATCAACCCGCGATGTTGCAGCTCTTGAGGTTCCAGATCCGATCCACGTAATCCTGGATGGAGCGGTCGGAGTTGAACTTGCCCATGGTGGCCGAGTTGATGATGGCCTTCTTGGCCCAGAGCGCCGGATCCCGATACCAGGTATCGATCAGCTTGTGCGCTTCGGAGTAGGAGGCAAAATCGGCCAGGGTCAGGTAGGGATCGCCCCCTTCCAGCAAGGAGCGCTTGATGGAGGAGAGTTCGCCCGGACGACCCGGCGTGAAGTAATCGGTATCGAACCAGTCCAGCACGGCCTTGAGCTCGGAGTTGGCATAGTAGAAGTCATACGGGTTGTAGCCGCGCCCCTTCAATGCCTTCACCTCGTCCACGTTCAGACCGAAGATGGCGCAGTTTTCGGCACCTGCCTCTTCCGCTATCTCTATGTTGGCCCCATCCAGCGTGCCTATGGTGATGGCGCCGTTCAGTGCCATCTTCATGTTGCCGGTACCGGAGGCTTCGTAACCGGCGGTGGAGATCTGCTCGGACACATCGGCGGCCGGGATCAGCTTCTCGGCCAGGCTGACGCGGTAGTTCGGCATGAACACCACCTTCAGCTTGCCCTGGATGCGGGCATCGTTGTTGACCCGCTCCGCCAGCTTGTTGATGGCGTAGATGATGTCTTTGGCCAGCTTGTAACCGGGCGCCGCCTTGGAGCCGAAGATGAACACACGCGGGTGCATGTCATAATCGGGGTTCGCCAGCAGGCGACGGTAGAGCGCCATGATGTGGATGAGGTTCAGCTGTTGACGCTTGTATTCGTGCAGACGCTTGATCTGGACGTCAAAGATCGCCTCGGCGCTCACATCAATACCGGTTTCGGCCTTGATGACCTTGACCAGCTTCTCCTTGTTATGACGCTTGATGGTCATGAACTGCTGCTGGAACGCCTTGTCGTCGGCAAACTTGGTGACGGCGCGCAGCTTGTCGAGCTGCAGCGGCCACTCCTTGCCCACCACTTCGTTGTAGAGCTCGGCCAGCTCGGGGTTGCAGGCCAGCAGCCAGCGACGGGGGGTCACGCCGTTGGTGACGTTGCACATCTTCTCTGGCCACAGCTCGGCATACTCGGGGAAGAGATCCTCTTTCACCAGCTTGGAGTGGATCTCGGCCACGCCGTTCACCTTGGAAGAGCCGACCACGCACAGGTTGCCCATGCGTACCTTGCGCACGTCCCCTTCTTCTATGATGGAGAGCTTGGCCTTGATGGCATCGTTGCCTGGCCACTTGGGTTCGACCAGCTCGCTCAGGAAGCGGGCGTTGATCTCGTAGATCACCTCAAGGTGACGGGGCAGCACCTTCTCGAACAGGCTGACGGACCACTTCTCCAGCGCTTCCGGCAGCAGGGTGTGGTTGGTGTAGGAGAAGACCCGATAGCAGATGGCCCAGGCGGCATCCCAGTTCAAGTCTTCCTCATCCACCAGCACTCGCATCAGCTCGGGGATGGCCACGGTCGGGTGGGTATCGTTGAGCTGAATGGCGATCTGGGCGGCAAAGTTGCTGAAATCCGAGCCATGCACCCGCTTGTAGCGACGCATGATGTCCTTGATGGAGCAGGCGCAGAAGAAGTACTGCTGGATCAGGCGCAGCTCTTTACCTGCATCTGTCTCATCGTTCGGATAGAGCACCTTGGAGATGGTCTCGGCCTGGGCTTTCTCGGCCTGGGAGTCGATGTAACCACCGGCGTTGAACACGTCCCAGTCAAAAAACTCGGAGGCGCGAGATTCCCACAGGCGCAGTATGTTGACGGTATGGCCACCAAAGCCCACCACAGGGATATCCCAAGGCACCCCTTTGATCTTGCGCCCGGCGTGCCATACCTTCTTCAGGCCGCCGTTGTCACCAAACACGGTTTCCACATAACCGTAGAGCGGTATCTCCTGCACGGATTCCGGACGGCAGATCTCCCAGGGGTTGCCATATTCGCGCCAGGAGTCCGGACGCTCTATCTGACGACCATCCTGGATCTCCTGACGGAACAGGCCGTGCTCGTAATGGATGCCGTAACCGACGGCCGGGTAGTTCAGGGTCGCCAGCGAATCGATGAAGCAGGCGGCCAGGCGGCCAAGGCCACCGTTGCCGAGCGCCATGTCCGGCTCTTGTTCACACAGGTCGGTCAGTTCCAGACCGAGTTCACCCAACGCCTCTTCACACACTTTGTACAAGGAGAGGTTGTGCAGGTTGTTGGAGGTCAAACGCCCCATCAGGAATTCAGCAGAGAGATAGTGAATCGCACGAGTATCTTTCTTGAAATGAGTCTGCTGAGTGCGGGTCAGGCGCTCGTACACCTGTTCGTTGACGGCGGCTGCGGTCGCTTTCCACCACGCTTCTGGCGAGGCTTTCTGTTCGCTTGTACCCAAGGTAGAACGCAGGTGACGCACGATACTCGCCTTGAGCTGATCTTTATCCAGTTGGAGATCCTGGTCTGTCTTCTTCTTGGTAGCCATAAACCATTTCCTTCGTTACAGAATAATAAAATTGTTATCCCATCAGGGACCGGTGCTGTTGTTATCTCAGAATATGTTCCGGCGTGGGCATACTAGCTAAAGCCGATGGTTGAAAAGTTAACGCAAGTCACACTTTAACGCATAAAAATGACAGTTCAAGCTTGAAAACCCTTTCCTGAAACTTATTAAGCAAGAACACTCATTCCATTTAAAATCAGCAACTTAACAAACTCATGCAAATATAAATCCGTGAATAGGTTTTCAATCATTGCCAAGTACTGAAAATCCATGAAAATAACTGAAAATACAGCGCACATTGAAATCGTTTTCAATGTGCGCTGTTCATGGGACCAGACTGACGATGTCCTGTGATGGCTATATCCCCTTTAACCATGCGCCTTGAACTGATTGCTCATGGGGTCGTAGTGATAGCCTATCTGCAATAAACGGGTCGCGAGCTGATCCTCCGTCATGTCGTAATAGGCCAATAACTCCTCCAGACCATCGCACTCCAGCCGCAGCTTCTCATTGATGATCCCGAGCAGGATATTGGCATCCAGTCGTTGCAAGGTGCTGACGTCCATCCTCATCTCTCCTCTTCACAAACCGACTGTATAACCATGAGCGCCTGCTCCCGCTTTGTCCATAGCCTAAAAAACACCCACACCCAGATACAAGTAAATATTCATTAAAATCAATATGATGAACATTAACCCTGTCGATCAGATCACATTTTTGACCATAAATGGCTTGTCACTGGTGTGAGTTACAACTACTGTATACACATACAGCATGGTTATTCATACAGGACAAGCATATGAGCCAGCCCATGAGTCATCCCCCTTTCGCCGCCTCTGTCAGCATGAGCAATCCCTGGCCCACCCGGCATCAGGGAAAGATGGAAGATGAACGCCTCATCGCATCTGCCAGCCAGGAACCGCCGCTGCTCGACGAGCTGGTGAGACTGAGCCACGGCGACACGGGCTGGATCCTGCTGATTGCCCCGCCTGGCCTGCCGGTAGCCAAACAGCTGCAGGCACAGGGGATCAATCCCGATCGGGTGCTGGTGGTACACAGCCCCAAGATCAAGAACTGGCAACGCATGCTGGAGCAGAGTCTGGGCAATGGCCACTGTGCGGCCGTCCTGACCTGGCTGCCTGAGCAGATCTCGCTGGATCGCGCCAAGCTGAGCAAGCTGGGGCAACGCTTCGGGGTGCTGACTCGCTTCTTCGAACCGGCAGGGACTGCCCTCCCCGTTCACAACGGCGCACTGGCCTATGGCGGACAGGATATCTACCTCAACCATTGATGCCGGCGAGAGGATGAAACCGTGCAGAGGCTGGGTCGTATGAAGAGTCGTAGGCACAGACCAAGACACCAACAGAGGTGACAGGACGGAAAATGTCCAGGTGAGCAAGGTTCAGCAAGACGACCCAGCCCATGAACCGGTCGCCAATCCGGCCTGCCACTCATAGAAAAAGGCGACCCTGGGGTCGCCTTTTTGCGCAGCGCCTAACGAGTTGAACCTGATCTGCGAGTTGGCCGCTTCACCTTATGGCAGTGAAGCGGCTACCGGCAAGTTGGCAACTCAGGAGAGCTTGCCATCGAGCTCGGCAATCTTGGCCGACCAGTAGGCCGGGCCTGTCTCGTGTATGTTGTTGCCCTGAGAGTCCACCGCCACAGTCACCGGCATGTCTTCCACCTCGAACTCGTAGATGGCTTCCATGCCCAGATCGGCAAAGGCCACCACACGCGCCTTCTTGATCGCCTTGGCCACCAGATAGGCGGCGCCACCGACGGCCATCAGATAGACGGCCTGGTGCTGCTTGATGCTCTCGACCGTCTTGGGGCCACGCTCGGATTTGCCGATCATGCCGATGAGGCCGGTTTCACCCAGCATCATGTCGGTGAACTTGTCCATCCGGGTGGAGGTGGTGGGACCGGCCGGGCCGACCACTTCGTCACGCACCGCATCGACCGGGCCGACGTAATAGATGAAGCGGTTGGTGAAATCGACCCCTTCCGGCAGGCCTTCCCCCTTCTTGAGCATGTCGGCGATGCGCTTGTGGGCGGCGTCGCGACCGGTGAGGATCTTGCCGGAGAGCAGTACAGTATCGCCGCTCTTCCAGCTGGCAAGCTCTGCCTTGGTGATGCCGTCGACATTGACGCGGCGCACGTTGGCCCCCGCTTCGCGGGTGATCTCCGGCCAATCAGCCAGTGTTGGCGGGGTCAGCTCGGCCGGGCCCGAGCCATCCAGTTCGAAGTGGACATGGCGGGTGGCGGCGCAGTTGGGGATCATCACCACCGGCTTGGAGGCGGCATGGGTCGGGGCGCTCTTGACCTTCACGTCCAGCACGGTAGTGAGGCCGCCCAGGCCCTGAGCGCCAATCCCGAGCTTGTTGACCTTGTCATAGAGCTCGACCCGCAGCTTCTCTTCGGTGGTCTCGGGACCGCGAGCAATCAGCTCTTGA
Source organism: Aeromonas sp. MR19 (assembly GCF_963899305.1). Taxonomy (NCBI): domain Bacteria; kingdom Pseudomonadati; phylum Pseudomonadota; class Gammaproteobacteria; order Aeromonadales; family Aeromonadaceae; genus Aeromonas; species Aeromonas sp. MR19. The sequence continues at coordinate 229,556 of NZ_CAWQWZ010000043.1, read as the reverse complement.
ATGTCGATATGCTCCATCAAGGCTTCCTTGGCCAGCACGGCCGCCTTCTCGGCGGTGCCGCCGATGCCGATCCCCAGCATGCCGGGCGGGCACCAGCCGGCGCCCATGGTCGGCACGGTTTTCAGCACCCACTCGACCACATCATCGGAGGGGTTGAGCATCACCATCTTGGATTTGTTCTCGGAGCCGCCGCCCTTGGCCGCTATGCTCACTTCCACCTTGTTGCCGGGGATCATGTCGATGTGCACGACAGCAGGGGCGTTATCCTTGGTGTTCTTGCGGCTGCCGGCCGGGTCGGCCAGTACCGAGGCGCGCAGCGGGTTGTCCGGATTGGTGTAAGCACGGCGGGTGCCCTCGTCCACCATCTCCTGCACCGTCATGTCGCTGTCCCACTGCACCTGCATGCCGATCTTGACGAAACAGGTGACGATACCCGTATCCTGACACAGGGGGCGATGACCTTCGGCGGACATGCGGGAGTTGATCAGGATCTGGGCCAGGGCATCCTTGGCGGCCGGGTTGATCTCGCGGTCATAGGCAGCCTTGGCGGCATGGACGAAATCGAGGGGGTGATAGTAGGAGATGTACTGCAGGGCGTCGGCGACGGAATCGATAAAATCCTGTTTTTTAATGATGCTCATATCATCCTCACTGGTCCTTGTCTTCGCCGTGACGGCAGAGCAAGGGCTTCCATATGAGCCGTGCTTCGGTGTGGTGGTGCCAGGCGAGGTGCCTGCCGATCCGATAGACAACGGCGTGTTTTTTCTAAAAATTCCGGCGCCTATGATACGCTTGCCCCCCCGTACCGGCTAGGGAGCAGGGTGCAAACTGTTGCCTGTGTAACAAAAAATGAAACCAACTCTTCATATCCACCATTTTGATCACCAGACGGCGCTGCATGCGCTGTTTGCCCGCCTGCATCATCAGCCCTGGGCCATGTTGCTGGAGTCGGCCGGCCCTCAAGGGGCGGACAACCGGTTTGACATCATCACAGCCGACCCGCTGGCGACCCTGCAGACCGAGGGGTCCTTGACCTGGATAGCCCAGGGTGAACAGCGCCAGTCGTTTGATGCCGATCCCCTGACCCTGCTGGCACAACGGCAGCGCGAACTGCTGGGTGAACTGGCGCCACACAGCGACGCGCTGCCTTTTATTGGCGGCGCCCTCGGGCTGTTTGGCTATGATCTGGGCCGCCGCTTCGAACGGCTGCCGGTGCAGGCTGAGCGGGATGTGTCCGTGCCAGACATGGCGGTGGGCATTTACGACTGGGCGCTGCTGCGAGAGGTGGCGAGCGGCGCCTGGCAGCTGGTGCACTGGGGTGACGAGGCAGGCCTCCATCGCCGGCTGCAGTGGCTGGCCGCGCAACACGAGCTGCCAGCACCGCCATTTGCCCTGCAGGGTGAGTGGCGCAGCAACATGAGCCGCGCCGAATATGGCGAGAAATTTGCGCGGGTACAGGCTTACCTGAGCGCCGGGGACTGTTACCAGATCAACCTGACCCAGCGCTTCAGCGCCGCCTATCGCGGTGATGAATGGCAGGCTTATCAGGCGCTGTCCCACGCCAACCGGGCCCCCTTCTCGGCCTTTATCCGGCTGCCCCGGAGCGCCATCCTGAGCCTATCCCCCGAGCGGTTCCTGCTGCTCGATGACCGCCATATCGAAACCAAGCCCATCAAGGGCACCCGCCCACGGCTTGCCGATCCGGAGCAAGATCAGGCCAGCGCCCTCGAACTGGCTGGCGCCGACAAGGACAGATCGGAAAATCTGATGATCGTGGATCTGCTGCGCAACGATATCGGCAGGGTGAGCCGGCCAGGTTCAGTCCATGTGCCCAGCCTGTTTGCGGTGGAGTCATTCCCGGCGGTGCACCATCTGGTCTCCACCATCCACGGCGAGCTGGACAGCCGCTGGCAGGCGGTGGATCTGCTGCGCGCCTGTTTCCCGGGCGGTTCCATCACGGGAGCCCCCAAGATCAGGGCGATGGAGATCATAGAGGAGCTGGAGCCCCAGCGACGTAACGCCTACTGCGGCAGCATCGGCTACCTGAGCCAGCATGGCCGGATGGACACCAGCATCTGCATCCGCACCCTGATAGCGGCGGATGGCCAGCTGCACTGCTGGGCCGGTGGCGGCGTCATCGCCGACTCCGAGGTGGACAGCGAGTATCAGGAGACCTATGACAAGGTGGCCCGCATACTGCCGCTGCTGGATGCGCTGCGCTGAGCGCCTGACGAATGGACAGATGGATCGCCACGCGAGAGACTCAAGGGCAGATCCAAGAGAAGAGTTGAGAGACATAGCCCAGATGGACCGCACCGAACTGCTGACCCGCTTCTTGCTGCAACGCTCCGCCCCTGCCCATCGGCTGACGGTGGCAGGGCTCAAGCCCGCCGCCGTCTTGCTGCCGCTGGTCGAGCGGGCCGACGGCCTGCAACTGCTGCTGACCCGTCGCAGCCCGCACCTGCGCCATCATGCGGGCCAGATAAGCTTCCCTGGTGGCAGGCAGGATCCCGACGACCGGGATCTGATCCACACCGCGCTGCGGGAAACCCAGGAAGAGCTCGGCATAGCGCCCGCCCAGATCGAGATCATAGGCACCCTCAGCCCCCTCAATACCGTCTCCCAATACGAGGTACTGCCGGTGCTGGGCCTGGTAGCCGCCGATTATCAGCTCACCCTGAGCCGGGATGAGGTGGCGCAGGCCTTCGAAGTGCCGCTCAATCACCTGCTGGATCCGCACCACCATATCGCCCTGACCATTCCCAGAGCCGATCACCGCCACACCATCTACTGGATACCCTGGCAGGACCACTTTATCTGGGGGGCGACCGCCAGCATGATCCGCCAACTGTCTCGCCAGATTTCGATATAACATTTCGTCAACAGATTGCTGTGCAACATTTGCTCGTTAACACTAAAATAACGAAGCGCTTTATAAAAAATAATTGATTAATTCTTCCTTCGATCACATTTCCGCAAAAGAGTGCGGGTCTGGCCCTCATTAAGATGAATTTCATCAACATTTTTGATTAAAAAAACCGTATCCTTGCGCCGACTAATTAAAACCACACATTCGGGGTGAGATACATGACTAATACTGTCACCGGCGCACAGGACGTTGCGACCTCACAGGAGCAAGGAACCCGCTCCATCCAATCTCGTGGTTGGACCAAACAAGACACCAGCTGGGTGATCAGCCTGTTCGGCACCGCCGTCGGCGCTGGCATACTGTTCCTGCCCATCAACGCCGGCATGGGTGGCTTCTGGCCACTGGTGGTGATGGCGCTGCTGGTCGGCCCCATGACCTACCTGGCCCACCGCGGCCTGGCCCGGTTCGTACTCTCCTCCAGCAAGCCCAATGCCGACATCACGGAAGTGGTGGAAGAGCACTTCGGGGTGGGAGCCGGTAAATTAATCACCCTGCTCTACTTCTTTGCCATCTATCCCATAGTGCTGATCTACGGTGTCGGTATCACCAACACGGTCGAAAGCTTCATGGTCAATCAGTTGCAGATGACGGCGCCACCGCGCTGGATCCTCTCCATAGTGCTGATCATGGGCATGATGTCGGTGATGCTGGCCGGCGAGAAGCTGATGCTGAAGGTCACCGAGTTCCTGGTCTACCCGCTCATCGCCATCCTGGTGGGGATCTCCTTCTACCTGATCCCGGACTGGACCGGCGCCGCCCTCTCCCAGGTACCCTCTGCCAAGGATTTCGCCACCACCCTGTGGCTGACCATCCCGGTACTGGTGTTCTCCTTCAACCACAGCCCGGCCATCTCCAGCTTCTCCCTGGCCCAGCGCCGTGATCATGGCGAGCATGCGGTCGAGAAATCCGACGCCATTCTCAAGCGCACCGCCACCATACTGCTGGGCTTCGTGATGTTCTTCGTCTTCTCCTGCGTCATGAGCCTGACCCCGGCCCAGCTGGCTGAAGCCAAGTCCCAAAACATAGCCGTGCTCTCCTACCTGGCGAACCAGCATGCCAGCCCCATCATCTCCTACTTCGGCCCGCTGGTTGCGTTCGTGGCCATCGTCTCCTCCTTCTTCGGTCACTACCTGGGTGCCCGTGAAGGCCTGAAAGGGATGATAGTGCAGAACATGCGCAAGTCCGGCAAAGAGCCGAACCACAAGAAAGTCGAGATCTTCATCATCGCCTTCTTCATCCTGACCCTGTGGGGCACGGCGGTGGCCAACCCCTCCATCCTCGGCATGATTGAATCTCTGGGCGGCCCCATCATAGCCACCATCCTCTTCATCATGCCGATGTACGCCATCAAGCGCGTGCCGGCCATGGCGAAATACCAGGGCCACATCAGCAACGCCTTCGTCGCCCTGATGGGCACGATCGCCATCTCAGCCATCCTCTACCAGATGGTCGGCTAATCGCCAGAAGCTGACGACAAGGCCGATGCCTGACGCAAATGCCCGCCCATGATGGCGGGCATTTTTTATGGCGCCCCCAGCCCAAGTCGGTGACCTGACCAGGGCCGCCAGTTTGAACCCCCAATCCCCGGCTGGCGTGTTATTCGCAACCTCAGGGCCGGTCTCGGCAAGGCAGGCGGATGGCATGACCTTCATCACTCCCATGATTTTCCCCAGATAAACCTCACGCCGCCCGTATGGCTCACGTCCATGACGTCTCTTGCCATGTCGCGGCCGCACGCTTGCAAACCGTTGATGTGGCTGACCGCACTGGCCTGACGTTGCGGCCTTGCAGATAGACAAGCCGCCGCCATGGCTTTACTTGCACACGGCTCTCCTCTATTCGGCCGTGGCAAACCGGCATAAAAAACGCCCTCCGAAGAGGGCGTTGTCCATGGAGCCATGAAGCTGGCTATCAGGCTTCGGTATTGGGTACCGGCGAGGCATCCAGCAGGGTTTCATCCTCGGCCATGCAGGCCGCGGCGGTAAACAGCACGTCGGTGGAGCTGTTGAGGGCCGTTTCGGCGGAGTCCTGCAACACCCCTATGATGAAGCCCACGGCCACCACCTGCATGGCGATGTCGTTGCCGATGCCAAACAGGCTGCACGCCAGCGGGATCAGCAGCAGGGAGCCGCCGGCCACGCCGGAGGCGCCGCAGGCGCTGATGGTAGCGACCACGGAGAGCAGCACGGCAGTGGCCAGATCCACTTCCATCCCCAAGGTGTGTACCGCCGCCATGGAGAGCACGGTAATGGTGATGGCGGCGCCCGCCATGTTGATGGTGGCACCCAGCGGGATCGAGACCGCATAAGTGTCTTCCGGCAGACGCAGTTTTTCACACAGCGTCATGTTGACCGGAATGTTGGCGGCGGAGCTGCGGGTGAAGAAGGCGGTCACGCCGCTCTCTTTCAGGCAGGTCAGCACCAGCGGATAAGGGTTGCGTCGGATCTTCCAGAGCACGATGAGCGGATTGACCACGAAGGCGATGAACAGCATGCAGCCGATCAGCACCACCAGCAGCTGGGCATAGCCAAACAACGCATCGAAGCCGGTCTCGGCCAGGGTGGACGCGACCAGCCCCAGGATACCGAGCGGCGCGCAGCGGATCACCGCCTTGACGATGGTGGAGACGCCGTGGGAGAGATCGGTGATCATCGCCTTGGTGCTGTCATTGGCGTGGCGCATGGCGATGCCAAGACCGATGGCCCAGGCCAGGATACCGATATAGTTCGCATCCATCAGCGCCTTGACCGGGTTGGTCACCACGTTGAACAGCAGGGTCTGCAGCACCTCAGTGATGCCGCCCGGCGGGGTGATCTCGGCGCTGCTTGCCACCAGATGCAGGTTGGAGGGGAACAGGAAGCTGGCCACGACGGCGACCGCAGCAGCCAGGAAGGTGCCCAGCAGGTAGAGCAGCAGGATCGGCTTCATGTTGCTCTTCTGGCCCTGCTTGTGGCCGATGATCGCCGCCATCACCAGTACAAAGACCAGCAGTGGAGCAACCGCCTTCAAGGCACCGACGAACAGGCTGCCAAGCAGACCCGCCGTTTTGGCCCATTCCGGCATGAACATGGCAAGCAGGATACCGAGTACCAGACCGACCAGGATCTGGCTAACCAGACTGGTGCTGTTGACCAGTCGCATGAGGGGGTGTTGTTGTGTCATCAAATAGTCCCTGAGCACCTAAGTGCGTGAATCATTAGTCCTGTTGGCAACCGCTACGCCAGGCGACACCCATGTCACAAGCTGGCGTCATCTGCCCCGGCAAGCCTTCTGTTGAGCCTGTCCGGAAACACACGGGATTGCGGACAAGGAATATCCCATCTGCAATCGCTTTTTTCCACATAATCACTGAAAAATATCCGGTTAACCTCACAAAAAATCTACAACAATGCGATAACACAATATCAACAGCGCCCAATTGGATGCTGTTTTCCCCCGGATAGCCGTCCAGACACTCACTGGCGGTGGTATCATGCCGGTTTTGCACTGGAGTCCTGCCATGATCTCGTCCCTGTTGACCCGCCACTTCGGCTTCGACCAGTTAAGGCCCGGTCAGGAGGCGGTGATCAGCCGGTTGCTGGCAGGCCAGAGCGCTGCCGCCATCTTCCCCACCGGCTCCGGCAAGTCTCTCTGTTACCAGCTGCCCGCCCTTGCCCTGCCCCACCTGACCCTGGTGATCTCCCCGCTGATCGCGTTGATGCACGACCAGCTCGCCTTCTTGCGCAGCAAGGGGATAGCCGCCGCGACCCTGGATTCGAGCCAGACGCCGGAGGAGAGCCGCCGGGTGATGCAGCAGGTCAGTGACGGTCAGCTCAAGATCCTGATGATCTCGGTGGAGCGGCTCAAGAACGAGCGCTTTCGCCGCTTCATCCAGCAGGTGCCGCTGTCGATGCTGGTGGTGGATGAGGCGCACTGCATCTCGGAGTGGGGTCACAACTTTCGACCCGACTACCTCAAGCTGCCGGCTTACCGCCGCGAGCTGAAGATCCCCCAGGTGTTGCTGCTGACCGCGACCGCAACGCCGGCGGTCATGGCCGACATGCAGGCCAAGTTCGATATCGAAGATGAGGGGCTGATCGTCACCGGTTTCTATCGCGCCAACCTGGATCTGGCCGTCGTGCCGCTGCCCGCCGAGGCGCGCGATAACTGGCTGCAAGCGGAGGTGCGACGGGAGCCCGGCGCCCCCACCATCGTCTATGTCACCTTGCAACACACGGCGCAACAGTGCGCCGAGCTGCTGCAACGAGCGGGGATCAGGGCGCGTGCCTATCATGCCGGGCTCGACTCGGCCCTGCGCAGCCAGATCCAGCATGACTTCATGGCAGGCAAGGTGGATTGCATCGTGGCTACCATCGCCTTTGGCATGGGGATCGACAAGGCCGATATTCGCCGGGTCATTCACTATGATCTGCCCAAATCCATCGAGAACTACAGCCAGGAGATTGGCCGTGCCGGGCGGGATGGGCTCCCTTCCCGCTGCATAGTGCTGGCCAACCGTGCCCAGCTCCCCGTGCTGGAGAATTTCGTGTACGGGGATACACCCGATCGCACCGCCATAGTGGCGCTGCTCGAGATCCTGCAGCAAAGCGGCAACGAGTGGGAGTTTGGTCTGCTGCGCCTCTCCAACGACACCAACATACGCCAGTTGCCGCTCAAGACGCTGCTGGTCTATCTGGAGATGGCGGGCATCATAGCGCCTGCCTACAGCTATTTCGCCGAGTATCGCTTCAAGTTCGTGCTGGACAAGGCCGAGATCCTGGCCCGTTTCAATCCGGATCGCCGCCAGTTTCTGGAGCAGCTGTTTGCCTGCGCCCCGCAGGCGCGCAGCTGGTGCACCATGGACTTCGATGCACTCTGGCAAGGCTATCAGGGGGAGCGGCAACGAGCGGCGGCGGCACTGGATTATCTACAACAGCAGGGCTGGATCGAGCTGGAAAGCAAGCAGATGACGGATGTCTATCGGATCCTGCGCCAGGGGGTGGACATAGATGTTCTGGCCGATGAGCTGTATGCCCTGTTCGAGAAGAAGGAGTGGAGTGAACTGGCCCGGTTGCAGGCCTTGCTGGCTTTCTTTACATCGACTCGCTGCCTGAGCCATGAACTGGCCCGCTACTTTGCCGATGAGCAGGCGCCAAGCCAGTGCGGGCACTGCTCAGTCTGCCGTGGCGAGGTCGCAGTCCTGCCACCACTACCTAGCCTCACCCTGCCCAACGAAAGCGGGTTGAGCGCCTGGTGCGATCCCCTTATCGCCTTGTGCCACAGCCGCCATCCTCGCATTCTTACCCGTTTTCTGTGCGGCATCGCCACGCCACTGACCACCCGGGTCAAGGCAAAAAGCCTGGCTGGCTTTGGTCAGCTGGCCATGCATCCGTTTGCCGACGTGCTGGCGGCCGTGTCACAGATTTACCCTGCCCATAACGACTGATCATCTCTGTGCACGTTCACACTGCGCTGAAAAAATAAGACCCTCGCTTTTGCGAGGGTCAAGCCAACGGAAACGTGCTTAAACAGAGCTTTGTATCCAGCAGCCAACCACTCTCTTGCTAAAGCGCTGACTGCCTGACACAGGGCCAATCTAGAGCAGCCGCAATGTAGCGTCAATGTAAAAATTAGAGCCAAAGCACCAAACAGACAGCATTACGCTGACGTAAACGTAACGTACTTCCCTCTTCCCATTCCCCCTCCCCTTGCCCCGTCTAGGCTGCAGCCAGATGACCCGATAAATTCGATCTTCTTTCCATTTTCTGGCAAACATTTATTTTTTATGTCTTTGACATTTACCTCACTATCGTGGCAAAAATAATTTAACAGTCAGTAACATAGGTGTGTCACTGATTGCGCCTTCCCGCATCAGGATCGGGAAGTACCCTTGCAAATTTAAACCAATAGATGGTGATGGATTACTGGGGGCTGTTGACTAGGCTTAATGAGGTAAACAGAACAAAAGTAGTGATCCACTCTTTTCAGGGTAAGCGACTATAACGAGGGCAAAGTTATGGGCATCTTCGAGCATTATCAACAGCGATACGAGAAAGCCAGGGAAGAGGAGTACAGCATCCAGGAGTTTCTGGATATGTGTAAGCAGGACAAAGCCTGCTATGCCTCCGCTGCCGAGCGCTTGCTGGTCGCCATCGGCGAGCCGGAAATGATCGACACCTCGGTCAATCCCAGACTCAGTCGCCTTTTTTCCAACCGCGTCGTCGCACGCTATCCCGCCTTCAAAGATTTCTACGGCATGGAAGAGGCCATCGAACAGATCGTCTCCTACCTCAAGCACTCGGCTCAAGGGCTGGAAGAGAAGAAGCAGATCCTCTATCTGCTGGGGCCGGTTGGCGGCGGCAAATCCTCTCTGGCTGAAAAACTCAAGTCTCTGATGCAGAAAGTGCCTGTCTATCGCATCAAGGGCTCACCGGTCAACGATCACCCCTTCTGTCTGTTCGACATCGAAGAAGATGGTGAGCTGCTGGAAAAAGAGTACGGCATCCCGCGCCGCTACCTGCGCCCCATCATGTCACCCTGGGTGGCCAAGCGACTGCACGAGTTTGGTGGCGACATCTCCAAGTTCAAGGTAGAGAAGGTCAACCCCTCCATCCTCGATCAGATTGCCATCGCCAAAACAGAACCCGGCGATGACAACAACCAGGATATCTCCTCTCTGGTCGGCAAGGTCGACATCCGCATGCTGGAGCATTTTGCCCAGGATGATGCCGATGCCTACTCCTACTCGGGGGCGCTGTGCAAGGCGAACCAGGGGATCATGGAGTTCGTGGAGATGTTCAAGGCACCCATCAAGGTGCTGCACCCGCTGCTGACCGCGACCCAGGAGGGGAACTACAACGGCACAGAGGGGCTTTCCGCCCTTCCCTTCGACGGCATTCTGCTGGCTCACTCCAACGAATCCGAGTGGCAGCAGTTCCGCAACAACAAGAACAACGAGGCCTTCCTCGACCGTGTCTACATCGTCAAGGTGCCCTACTGCCTGCGTGTCTCGGAAGAGGTAAAGATCTACGAAAAACTGCTGATCAACAGTGAGTTGACCGACGCCAAGTGCGCGCCCGGCACTCTGGAGCTGCTGGGTCAGTTCTCCGTCCTTTCCCGACTGAAAGAGCCGGAAAACTCCAGCCTCTACTCCAAGATGCGGGTCTACGATGGCGAGAGCCTGAAAGACACGGATCCCAAGGCGAAGAGCTATCAGGAGTATCGCGACTATGCCGGTGTGGATGAAGGGATGAATGGTCTGTCGACTCGCTTCGCGTTCAAGATCCTCTCCCGCGTCTTCAACTTCGACCACGCGGAAGTAGCGGCCAACCCGGTGCATCTCTTCTACGTGCTGGAGCAGCAGATTGAACGTGAGCAGTTCCCGCAGGAGCTGCATGATCGCTATCTCGAGTTCATCAAGGGCTATCTGACCCCGCGCTATGTGGAGTTCATCGGCAAGGAGATCCAGACCGCTTACCTCGAATCCTATTCGGAGTACGGCCAGAACATCTTCGATCGCTACGTCACCTATGCCGACTTCTGGATCCAGGATCAGGAGTACCGTGACCCGGAAACCGGTCAGCTGTTTGACAGGGCATCGCTCAACAGCGAGCTGGAGAAGATTGAGAAACCCGCCGGGATCAGCAATCCGAAGGATTTTCGCAACGAAATCGTCAACTTCGTGCTGCGGGCCCGAGCCAACAATGCAGGCCGTAACCCCAACTGGACCAGTTACGAGAAGCTGCGCACCGTGATCGAGAAGAAGATGTTCTCCAACACGGAAGAGCTGCTGCCGGTTATCTCCTTCAACAGCAAAACCTCGGCCGAGGAGCAGAAGAAGCACGATAACTTTGTCGAACGGATGATGGAGAAAGGCTACACCCGCAAACAGGTGCGACTGCTCTCCGAATGGTATCTCAGGGTACGCAAGTCATCCTGACCCTGCCGTGGTTCAAGGGGGAGTTATGGCGCATTTTATCGACCGCAGGCTCAACGGCAAAAACAAAAGCGCTGTCAATCGGCAGCGCTTCATCCGCCGCTACAAGAAGCAGATCAAACAAGCGGTCTCGGATGCTGTCTCCAAGCGCAGCATTCAGGACGTAGACAAGGGCGAGAGCATCAGCATCCCGACCAAGGATATCGGCGAACCCCATTTCCATCAGGGGCAAGGCGGTAAACGGGAGATGGTGCATCCCGGCAATGATCAATTCGTCTCTGGTGACAAGATTGACCGCCCCAAGGGAGGGGGCGCAGGCCAGGGATCGGGCGAAGGCCAGGCATCCAATCAGGGGGAAGGTGCTGACGATTTCGTGTTCCAGATCTCCAAGGATGAGTATCTGGACCTGCTGTTTGAAGACCTGGAGCTGCCACGCCTGCAGAAAACCCAGCTCAACCAGCTGATGGAAGTGAAAACCTACCGGGCGGGCTACACCTCCAACGGGGTGCCCGCCAATATCAACGTGGTGCGCTCGCTGCAAAACTCATTGGCCCGGCGCATGGCGCTGCAGTCGGGCAAGAAACGCCAGCTCCATGAGCTGGAAGAGCGGCTGACCCTGCTGGCAGCCGATCCCAACGAACACTTTGCCGAAATTGCCCTGCTTGAGAAGGAGATCAGAGAACTGAAACGGCGGATCGCAGCCGTGCCCTTCATCGACACCTTCGATCTCAAATTCAACAACTTCGTCAAACGGCCCGTGCCTTCCAGCCAGGCGGTGATGTTCTGCCTGATGGACGTGTCGGGCTCCATGGATCAGGCCACCAAGGAGATGGCCAAGCGCTTCTATATCCTGCTCTATCTGTTCCTGAGCCGGACCTACAAGAACGTGGAAGTGGTCTACATTCGCCACCACACCCAGGCCAAGGAAGTGGACGAACACGAGTTTTTCTACTCCCAGGAAACGGGCGGCACCATAGTCTCCAGCGCGCTCAAGATGATGAACGACATCATCAACGAGCGTTACCCCGCCCATCAATGGAACATCTACGCGGCGCAAGCCTCGGATGGTGACAACTGGGCCGATGATTCACCGCAATGCCGGGAGATCCTGACGCGGGACATAATGCCGCGGGTGCGGTACTACTCCTACATCGAGATCACCACCCGCGCCCACCAGACCCTGTGGCACGAGTATGAGTCGGTGGCCAGCCAGTTCCCCCACTTCGCGATGGAGCACATTCGCAAGGTCGAGGATATTTATCCGGTATTCCGGGAGCTGTTCAAGAAGCAAGCGGCGTGAGGGAGGCCATATGGTAGAAACCGCAAGAAAAGTACCGCCACTGGACGATGGCCCGGACTGGAACTTCGATCTGCTGGAAACTTATCATCAGGAGATCGCCCGGGTCGCCAGGTTTTATCGACTGGATACCTACCCCAACCAGATCGAAGTGATCACGGCAGAGCAGATGATGGATGCCTACTCCAGCGTCGGCATGCCCATCGGCTACCAGCACTGGTCATTTGGCAAACGCTTCATCCACACCGAGCGCAACTACAAGCGCGGCCAGATGGGGCTGGCCTATGAGATCGTCATCAACTCGGATCCCTGCATCGCCTACCTGATGGAGGAGAATACGATGCCGATGCAGGCGCTGGTGATGGCGCACGCCTGCTATGGCCACAACTCCTTCTTCAAGAACAACTATCTGTTCAAGACCTGGACCGACGCCTCCTCCATCATCGACTACCTGCTGTTCGCCAAGAACTACATCACCGAATGCGAAGAGAAACACGGCATAGATGCGGTGGAGAAGCTGCTCGACTCCTGCCATGCGCTGATGAACTTCGGCGTGGACCGTTACAAGAGGCCGCAGAAGATCTCGCTGGCGGAGGAGAAGCGTCGCCAGAAGGCGCGGGAAGACTACCTGCAGACCCAGGTCAACGAACTGTGGCGCACCCTGCCCAAGCAGCACAAAGCCTTGGGGGTTGAAGACAGACGCTATCCGGCCGAGCCGCAGGAGAACATCCTCTACTTCATCGAGAAGAATGCCCCTCTGCTTGAGCCCTGGCAGCGCGAGATAGTGCGCATAGTTCGCAAGATCAGCCAGTACTTCTACCCGCAAAAACAGACTCAGGTGATGAACGAAGGCTGGGCCACCTTCTGGCACTACACCATCCTCAACCACCTGTATGACGAGGGCAAGATCAGCGATCGCTTCATGATAGAGGTGCTGCACAGCCACACCAACGTGGTGTACCAGCCCCCTTACAACAGCCGCTACTACTCGGGGATCAACCCCTACGCACTCGGTTTCGCCATGTTCACCGATCTGCGCCGCATCTGCGAGAACCCGACCGAGGAGGACAGATACTGGTTCCCCGATTACGCCGGCACCAACTGGGTAGATACCCTGCATTTCGCCATGCAGAACTTCAAGGACGAGAGCTTCATCAGTCAGTTCCTGAGTCCCAAGGTGATGCGGGAGATGAAGCTGTTCGCCATCGACGATGACGATCTGAAGAACTACCTCAAGGTCTCCGCCATCCACAACGAGGAGGGTTATCGGCTGGTGCGAAATACCCTGTCGGCCCAGTACAACTTGAGCAATCTGGAGCCCAACATTCAGGTCTACAACGTGGCGGTGAAGGGCGATCGTTCGCTGACCCTGCGCTATGTGCCGCACAACCGGATCCCGCTGGGGGACTCCCGCCACGAGGTGCTCAGGCATCTGCATCAGCTATGGGGATTCGATGTGGTGCTGGAGCAGGATAACGGCGACCTGCCCGCCGACATCATAGGCCGCTGTCCGGAGAAGAAACCGGCCTGAGGCCACTTTCAGCCATATAAAAAACGCGCCAGAAGGCGCGTTTTTCTTTGCATCAGCAATCAGTTATCGCACAGATTGCTCGGCATGTCCTGACGCAGGCGGGTCCACAGCTTGCCGGACTCTATCCCGTACTGGCGTACCGTCATGAACACGGCTTCGTGATTCTTGGTCTCGGCCAGACCCAGCAAGGTCTTGTAATAGGCATCCGCCGTTTCACGAGCCTGCTTGTCAGAGAAGTAGTAACGTCCAACCCGACTATAGAGCCCCTTGAAGCCATTGAGGATCAGGGCGTAGATGGGGTTGCCGGAGGCAAAGGAAAGCTGGTGATGCAGACGGTAATCAAACTCCGCATACGCTTCCGGAGTGCTGTCCACCGCATTGGCGCCACGCAGTATCTCGGCGGCTTGCTCAGGGTTGTTGCGGATCGCGCCACGGATGAAGATGGTGCAGATATTGGTGCGAGCCGACAGCAGCTGGGCCACCAGATCCGGTACCTTGTCCTGATCCAGACGGGCCAAAGTTTCCAGGATGTTGAGACCCGAGGTCTCCCAGAAATTGTTCACCTTGGTCGGTTTGCCATGCTGGATGGTGAGCCAGCCATCGCGGGCCAGACGCTGCAGCACTTCGCGCAAGGTAGTACGAGTCACCCCGATCAGCTCGGACAGCTCGCGCTCGGCCGGCAATATGGATCCTGGAGGAAAGCGATTGTTCCAGATGGACTCGATGATGTATTCCTCGGCAAACCCTGCAGGGCTCTGCGCTTTTATGACCATGTAGTGACTCTGTTGTAGTACGTAAAAAGGCCCACGAATAATAGCAAAGCAGAGAGGGCTGGCAAGCAGAAGGTCAGTCCTCTGCTCACATAAGCAGGCTATTTTGTTAAATAAATGTATGTAATTCCGCCATGGGTGCCAGCCAACCCCGCCGTCTGGCGATAAAACGGACATTCTCTTGGGCAAGGGTCACTATGTTATTTATAGTTAAAGCCATTTTTGATTAAAATCATGAGGAATCAATCTGATAAGGGACAACATCCGGATGTTCTGGTCGAGCCTGTCTTGACTGCATAGACGCAGATACCCACAACAAAACAGAGATCCATTATTATGCCAATCAGCTTAGGACAAGCCTTTGCCAGGAACTTCCTGGGCAATGCGCCCCAGTGGTACAAGGCCGCCATTCTGCTATTTCTGCTGATCAACCCGATCGCCTTCCATCTCGACCCTTTCGCCGCCGGCTGGCTGCTGGTGGTTGAATTCATCTTCACCCTGGCTATGGCGCTCAAGTGCTATCCGCTGCAACCCGGTGGCTTGCTGGCCATCGAGGCCGTGCTGATCGGCATGACCTCGGCAGAGCAGGTCAAGCATGAGCTGGTGGCCAACATAGAGGTGCTGCTGCTGCTGGTGTTCATGGTGGCCGGCATCTACTTCATGAAGCAGTTGCTGCTCTACGTGTTTACCAAGCTGCTGATCCGGATCCACTCCAAGACCCTGCTCTCTCTGGCGTTTTGCCTGGTATCGGCCTTCCTGTCTGCCTTCCTCGACGCCTTGACCGTGATCGCCGTGGTGATCAGCGTCGCGACGGGCTTCTACGCCATCTACCACAAGGTCTCCTCCGGCAAGGATTTCGGCAATTCACACGACTACACCAATGACAATTCCGTCAACGAACTCAATCGCCAGCATCTGGACGATTTCCGTGCCTTCCTGCGCAGCCTGATGATGCACGCCGCCATAGGGACGGCCCTCGGCGGTGTCTGTACCCTGGTGGGAGAGCCGCAAAACCTGATTATTGGTGAACAGGCTGGCTGGCATTTTGGTGAATTTGCCATCCGCATGTCACCGGTCACAGTCCCCGTGTTTTTCTGCGGCCTGCTCACCTGCATCCTGGTCGAGAAGTGCCGCTGGTTTGGCTATGGCGCCCAGTTGCCGGATGCGGTGCGACGCATCATGGAAGATTACAACCGCTACGAAGAGGCCGAGCGCTCCCCACAAGACAAGGCCAAGCTGATCGTACAGGCGCTGATCGCCCTCTGGCTGATCACGGGGCTGGCCATGCACCTGGCGGCCGTCGGGCTGATCGGGTTGTCTGTCATAGTACTGGCGACCTCACTGACCGGCATCACGGAGGAGCATTCGCTCGGCAAGGCATTCCAAGAGGCCCTGCCCTTCACCGCCCTGCTCGCCGTCTTCTTCAGCGTGGTGGCCGTCATCATAGATCAGCAGCTGTTCAAACCCGTGATCCAGTGGGTGCTGGCAGCCGAGCCGGACGATCAACTCGCCCTCTTCTATCTGGCCAACGGCCTGCTCTCCATGGTCAGCGACAACGTCTTCGTCGGCACCGTCTACATCAATGAGGTGAAGACGGCCCTGCTCAACAACGCCATCAGCCGTGAACAGTTCGATCTGCTGGCCGTCGCCATCAATACCGGCACCAACCTGCCGTCAGTCGCCACCCCCAACGGCCAGGCCGCCTTCCTGTTCATGCTGACCTCGGCACTGGCTCCCTTGTTGCGCCTCTCCTATGGCCGCATGGTATGGATGGCGCTGCCCTATACCCTGGTGCTGGGGCTGGTGGGTTTCGTCTCGGTGGAGATGCTGCTCGGCCCGGTGACCGAGTGGTTCTATCAGGCCGGTTGGCTGGTGCTCGACAAGGTCACGCCTGCGGTGCTGCCGGCGCTGCACTGATCCCATAAGGGCCCGCCTGGGCCCTTTCTTTTTAGCCCCTGCTCTGCTCTAATTCAGCCACTGTTTTTTCTGTGAGATCAACCAGATGATTGAGTTTCTGCGACGTATCGCCGCCCATCGGCTGGCATGGGGCCTGCTTGCCGCCTCCGCCCTGTTCCTCGAGTTGAGCGCCCTCTTCTTCCAGCACGTGCTGGGCCTGCATCCCTGTGTCATGTGTGTCTATGAGCGGATCGCCACGCTGGGGGTCATATCGGCAGGCCTGCTCGGCATGGTGGCACCGCAGAAGTGGTATGTGCGCTGGAGCGCCCTGCTGCTGTGGGGCTACAGTGCCTTCCGCGGCCTCCAGCTGGCGCTCAAGCATGTGGATTATCAGATGAACCCCTCCCCATTCAACGTCTGCAGCCCCTTTGCCGACTTCCCGAGCTGGGCCCCCCTCGATCAGTGGGTCCCCTGGCTGTTCTTCCCGGATGGGGATTGCAGCGAGATCAGCTGGCAGTTCCTGAGCTTCTCCATGCCTCAGTGGTTGGTGGCCATCTTCGCCGCCTACCTGCTGGTCTTCGTGGTGGTAATCATCGGCAACCTGGTCAAGGGTCGCTGCTGCAGCTAAACCAGACTGTGTCATTAAAAATGGGAGCCATTGGCTCCCATTTTTTCAATCATTATCCATCACCAGACCCAGCGCTCATCCGCTTCCAACACGTACTCACCATGCCGTAGCCAGCTTAGCCGCCTGCACGCGGATCTATGCGGTAGTGGCCATCGGCAATCTGGTCAAGAGTCGCTGCTGCAGCTGAGGCTGCCAATACCATATAAAAAGGGGAGCCACTGGCTCCCCTTTTTCTCATGCTGATCTATCACCCATACACGATGTGGATCAGGATGCCGCCTTGCTGGCGTTCATCCTGGCCTTCACCATGCCGATCACCATGGGCAGCAGCGAGATGCCGATGATGCCGAAGATGAGCAGCGTAAAGTTCTGACGCACCACAGGCAGATTGCCAAAGAAGTGGCCGGCGTAGACGAACGAGAGCACCCACAACAGGCCGCCCACCAGGTTGAACACCAGGAAGCGCGGGTAGGTCATGGCGCCCATGCCCGCTACGAAGGGGGCAAAGGTACGCACGATCGGCAGGAAGCGGGTGATGATGATGGTCTTGCCGCCATGACGCGCATAGAAGGCATGAGTCTTGTCCAGATAGTCCCGACGGAAGATCTTGGAGTCCGGATTGCGGAACAGCTGCTCCCCGAAGAAGTGACCTATGGTGTAGTTGACCACGTTGCCGAGCACGGCGGCCACGATCAGCAGCCCAGCCAGGGTATGCACGTCCAGCACGCTGCCGACGGTGAGGGCTCCGGCCGCAAACAGCAGGGAGTCACCCGGCAGGAAGGGTGTCACTACCAGCCCGGTTTCACAGAAGATGATCAGAAACAGGATGGCGTAAACCCAGACACCATAGTTTTCGAACAGCTCTTTCAAATGCACGTCGACGTGCAGGATAAAGTCGATTGCAAACAGGATCAGATCCATTTTTTCATACTCATAAAGTGAACGGCGTGGAGTCTACGCCAATGCATCCAGGGTCACAATCTCCCTATTATGCTCTTTTTAATCAGTGGAAAACGAAATCCAATCGATTCCCTTTTTTACCTGAAAAAGATAAAAAACCGGCTCCTGTTCACCCCTGATTAAGAGGGGAACTGATTCAGTTTCGTTTATCCAGCGTCAGCCTGACGTGTTCAGGCAGGCATTTCTCCCAGCCCCACAGCAACACCAGCAGTAGAGTCACATCATCGAGCCAGCCGAGCAGGGGCACCACATCGGGGATAAGATCCACCGGGCTGATGCCATAGAGCAAAATGAGGATCACCAGCCCCTTGGCCCACCAGGGGGTGGCCGGATGGCGAAAGCCCAGATAGAGGCGACGCACGCGCCGCCAGATGAGCCAGCGTTTGCCCATCAGCTTTCGATCAACTCGTGGCGCAGCCGCTGGATCTGGTCTCGCAACGCGGCCGCCTGTTCGAACTCCAGATCCCGCGCATGCTGGAACATCTGCTCTTCCATCCGCTTGATCTCTTTGGCGATCTCGCTGGCGGAGCGGGCATGGTATTCCCCCTGCGGCTCGGCAGCCTTGCGACCGCCCCTGCCCGCCTTGCCCGCGCTGCGGCTGCCCCCCATGTCCATCACGTCCCCCACCGACTTGTTGAGCCCCTTGGGGGTAATGCCGTGTTCGAGGTTGTGGGCATGCTGCAGGGCGCGGCGGCGCTCCGTCTCCTCGATGGCCACCCTCATGGAATTGGTGATGGTATCCCCATAGAGAATGACCTTGCCGTTGAGGTTGCGGGCGGCGCGGCCGATGGTCTGGATCAGCGAGCGGGTGGAGCGCAGGAAGCCCTCCTTGTCCGCATCCAAAATAGCCACCAGGGAGACCTCCGGCATGTCTAGCCCTTCGCGCAACAGGTTGATGCCCACCAGCACGTCGAACTTGCCGAGGCGCAGATCGCGGATGATCTCCACCCGCTCGACGGTGTCGATGTCGGAGTGCAAATAACGCACCCGCACGTCGTGATCCGCCAGATACTCGGTCAAGTCCTCCGACATCCGTTTGGTGAGCGTGGTCACCAGCACCCGCTCCTCCACCGCGACCCGCAGCCGGATCTCGGAGAGCAGATCGTCCACCTGGGTGGTAACAGGCCGCACCTCGATCTCGGGATCGAGCAAGCCGGTGGGACGCACCACCTGCTGCACCAAGTCGCCACCGGACTTGTCCAGCTCGTAAGGGCCAGGGGTCGCCGAGACAAACACCGTCTGCGGCATCAGGGCCTCGAATTCATCAAACTTCAGCGGCCGGTTGTCGAGTGCCGAGGGCAGCCGGAAACCGTACTCCACCAGGGTCTCCTTGCGGGACCTGTCCCCTTTGAACATGGCGCCTATCTGCGGCACGGTAACGTGAGACTCGTCGATGATGAGCAGGCCATCCCCCGGCAGGTAGTCAAACAGGGTGGGCGGCGGCTCCCCCGGCGCCCGGCCCGAGAGATAGCGGCTGTAGTTCTCGATGCCGGAGCAGTAACCGAGCTCCTGCATCATCTCCATGTCGAACTGGGTGCGCTGGCTGATGCGCTGCTCTTCCACCAGCTTGTTGAGCGACAACAGTTGCTCCCGGCGGCTCCGCAACTCCTCCTTGATGTGTTCGATGGCGCCCAGTATGGTCTCGCGCGGGGTGGCGTAGTGGGTCTTGGGGTAGATGGTGTAGCGCACCACCGTCTGCTCGATGGCACCGGTCAGGGGATCGAACTGGGAGAGCCGCTCCACCTCCTCGTCAAACAGCTCCACCCGCAACGCCAGCTTGTCCGATTCGGCGGGATAGATGTCGATCACCTCCCCCCGCACCCGGAAGGTGCCGCGCTGAAACGCCATGTCGTTGCGGGTGTATTGCAGCTCGGCGAGGCGGCGCAGTATGTCCCGCTGGTTGATCAGGTCCCCGACTTTGAGGTGCAGCATCATGCTGAGATAGGCTTGGGGATCCCCCAGACCGTAGATGGCCGACACGGAGGCGACTATGATCACGTCCCGCCGCTCCAGCAGGGCCTTGGTGGCCGACAGCCGCATCTGTTCTATGTGATCGTTGATGGAGGCATCCTTCTCGATGAAGGTGTCCGTGGTCGGCACATAGGCCTCGGGCTGGTAGTAGTCGTAGTAGGAGACGAAATACTCCACCGAGTTGTCGGGGAAGAACTCCTTCATCTCGCCATAGAGCTGGGCCGCCAGCGTCTTGTTGGGGGCCAGTATCATGGTGGGACGGTTCAGGGTCGCGATCACGTTGGCCATGGTGAAGGTCTTGCCCGAGCCAGTCACCCCGAGCAGGGTCTGGTGGGCGAGGCCGGACTCTATGCCATCGAGCAGGCGGGCGATCGCCTCTGGCTGATCGCCCGCGGGTTCAAACTGGCTGGCCAACTGGAATAACTTGCTCATGACGACTCCCGGCAAAAAACGGCAAGGCAGAAGTGTACTCCGAGTTGGGGTGGCCTGGGTATCCACTCTCCTGCCCAAGCGGCTATTGACCTCGAAAAGCGAGCTCTGTATAGTGCCCCTCCTTGCCTGATGTTCCCCCGTAGTTCAGTCGGTAGAACGGCGGACTGTTAATCCGTATGTCACTGGTTCAAGTCCAGTCGGGGGAGCCAATTCCTCACCATCTCGGTGCAAGTTATCCACTTTAGTGCTTTCCTCTGCCAATTTTAATGCACAAGCCGCGCCCTGCGGTGACAACCTCTCATTGCTCCCTCTCCCGCCCCGACAGCGTTTTGTTCTGTCACGCCTAACTATTTGATTTTTATAGAAACATTTTTTTACCGGTATTTTTTGAACAGCCCTTGCGCCCCAGTATTGGCGCGGCCTGCAGGCTGATCGCCAAGTTTCACGCACAGGGTTATCCACAGATTCTGTGGGTAAGTCAGCCAAAGCCAGTCGCGGCCTAGCCTCGCAGGCCATCGCCGCCAGCGAGAGCCGATTTTCCTTGCCGCCCCCATTTTCTGCTGTTTTTGAGCTCCCCCCCGAATGGGTCGACAGGCCAGCGATCAGATACTTTTCCCAGATATCTTTTCGCCATCCCGTACGCCATGGGTCACCCCCTATCCGGTCCCCCAATACCCGTTTCCATTGCGGTCCATCGCCCCCAGTCAGATATGCTGAAAAAACGCCAAACCTGGCCGCCAAACAGCAGGGAATAAATTTTCAAGCTGGGTGCACGGGCCGGGATCACAGATAGCAGGAATCACTCATTGACAGCGGGGCAGACAGAGGGAAATAGAGGTTATTTTCCTGCCAGCCCCGAGGTTTCCCTCGACCATGGCGGCAGCGGAACGCTTTACTGCCGATTAATCCTCCTTTGACGCTTCTTTATTGGTGAGGGATCCGGCACAATATCGGCCCCACTTTTTTCCTCGGTTTTTCCGGGCATGACCATAGATTTCGTGACACTGCTACATCAAAGCGACTCCCTGCTGCTGTTCGTGGTACTGGCCTTCGGCCTGCTGCTGGGCAAAGTCAAACTCGGCAATTTCCAGATTGGCAACACCATAGGCGTGCTGTTTACCGCCCTGCTGTTCGGCCAGATGGGCTTCGAGTTCACCGCCACCACGGAGAACGTCGGCTTCATGCTGTTCATCTTCTGCGTGGGCATAGAGGCAGGACCGCACTTCTTCAGCGTCTTCCTGCGCGACGGCATCCACTACATCACCCTCACCCTGGTGATCCTGCTGACGGCGCTGCTGTTGACTGTGGGGCTGGCCAAGTTCTTCAACCTGGGACCAGGCATGGCCGCCGGCATATTGGCCGGTTCGCTGACCTCGACCCCGGCCTTGGTGGGGGCCCAGGATGCCCTGCGCAGCGGCCTGCTCAACCTGCCCCATGGTACCGACATGCAACCCGTGCTCGACAACATGGGGATCGGCTATGCCCTGACCTACCTGGTGGGTCTGGTGGGGCTGATGCTGGTGGTGCGCTACCTCCCCTCCCTGGCACGACTTGACCTCAACACAGAGGCCCAGAAGATAGCCCGCGAGCGGGGGCTGTCCGACAGCGAGAGCCGCAAGACCTATCTGCCCATCATCCGCGCCTACCGGGTCGGCCCGGAGCTCGCGGCCTGGATCGGGGGACGCACCCTGCGCGAGACCGGCATCTATCCCCACACAGGTTGCTATGTGGAGCGGATCCGCCGCAACGGCATACTGGCGAGCCCGGATGGCGACGCCGTCATCCAGGAGGGGGACGAGATCGCCCTGGTGGGTTATCCCGAGAGCCACGAGAAGCTCGACGTCAACTATCGCAACGGCAAGGAGGTGTTCGACCGCAACCTGCTTGACCTGCAGATAGTCACCGAAGAGATAGTGGTGAAGAACGATGCCGTAGTGGGCCGCCATCTGGTGGAGCTCAACCTCACCGAGAAGGGCTGCTTCCTCAACCGGGTGGTACGCTCCCAGATAGAGATGCCGTTCGATCGCAACATCATGCTGCAAAAGGGCGATGTGCTGCAGATCAGCGGCGAGAAGCAGCGGGTCAAGCTGCTGGCCAACAAGATAGGCTTCATCAGCATCCACAGCCAGACCACGGATCTGGTGGCCTTCACCACCTTCTTCGTGCTGGGCCTGCTGATAGGCTCTGTCTCCCTGGTGTTCGGCCAGCTCGAATTTGGTCTGGGCAACGCCGTCGGCCTGCTGCTGGCGGGGATCCTGATGGGCTACCTGAGAGCCAACCACCCCACGGTCGGCTATGTGCCACCGGGCGCCCTGCGTCTGGCCAAGGATCTGGGCCTCGCCGTCTTCATGGTAAGCACAGGCCTCAAGGCGGGCGGCGGCATTCTGGATCACCTGAGCCAGGTCGGTGCCGTGGTGCTCTTCTCCGGCATGCTGGTGACCACCTTGCCGGTGCTGGTGGGCTACCTGTTCGGGGTCTGGGTGCTGAAAATGAACCCGGCCCTGCTGCTGGGGGCCATCACGGGCGCCCGCACCTGTGCCCCGGCCATGGACGTGGTGAACGAGGCGGCCAACAGCTCCATCCCGGCGCTCGGCTATGCGGGCACCTATGCGGTGGCCAACGTCATGCTGACCCTGGCAGGCTCCTTCATCATCGGCTTCTGGTTCTAGCGCCGTATCGCACCGCAACAAGAAGGGAGCCATTATGGCTCCCTTCTTCATTTCACCCCCATCACCCGCACACAGCCTCGACCACTGCCTCCCCCTTCCTGACCCGGCCAATCCGATAGGGCCTATTGTGCTATTCGCCCTCGTTTATCAAACCCAATGAGCTAAAGCGCCCGCTGCATGCCGCTTACACTCAATGAAACACACGAGGGCATCGTCATGATACGGTTATGGATCCTTCTGATCTGGCTGCTGTGCGGCCCGCTTCAGGCCGCCACTGCACCGCAAGCCTCCCCCACAGAGAAGGCCGACCCCGAGCCAGCCTCGCTGGCATTCAGTACCGAAGAGCTGGCCACCCCCATGCTCGGCGACCTCGATGACATGCTGGCGCGGCGCACCCTGCGGGTGCTGACCACCTACAACAAGACCGGCTACTTCATCAACAAGGGGGTGCAAAGAGGCGTTACCTACGACGCCTTCATGCAATTGGAGAAACGGCTCAACGAACAGCTGCGCAAGGGAAAAAACCTCAAGCGCCACCTCAAGCTGCACATCGTCTTCATCCCGGTAGCCAGGGAGTCCCTGCTCAAGTCCCTCGTCGAGGGCAAGGGTGACATAGCCGCCGCCAACCTCACCATCACGGATCAGCGCAAGAAGCAGGGGGTGGAATTTACCGCGCCCCTGCTGGAAAACGTGCGGGAGCTGCTGATCTCGGGGCCAGCCTCCCCCAAGGTGGAGAGCGCCGCCGATCTGGGGGGCCAGACCCTCTACGTGCGCCCCTCTTCGAGCTACTTCGAGAGCCTGATCGCCTACAACCAGGCGCGCAAGGCGGCGGGTGAACCCCTCATCGATATCCAGCCGGCCCCGGAGGCGCTGGAAGATGAGGATCTGGTGGAGATGGTCAACGCCGGCCTGCTGCCCTTCATCGTCATGGACGAGCACAAGGCCCGCTTCTGGCAGAAGATCTTCCCCACCATCCGCATCCATGAAGACCCCGTGTTCCGGGAGGGAGGCATCATCGCCTGGGCGGTGCGCAAGGAGAGCCCCCAGCTGCTCGCCATGCTCAACGAGCAGATAGCCGCCCTGCGCGGCAAGGCGACGGGAGAGGCCATCCTGGCCCGTTATCTCAAGCAGAACAAGTTCGTCAAGAGCGCCGCCGCCGAGGCCGAGCGCAAGAAATTCCTGCAGGTGGTGGAGCTGTTTCGCCAGTATGGCGATCGCTATGATGTGGACTGGCTGCTGATGGCAGCCCAGGGTTATCAGGAGTCGGCGCTCAACCAGAAGGCGCGCAGCCACGTCGGCGCCATCGGCATCATGCAGATCATGCCCGCCACCGGCAAGGGGTTGAAGGTGGGCGATATCCGCCAGATCGAGCCCAACATCCACGGCGGCGCCAAATACATGCGCTGGATGATAGATCACTACTATGCGGACGAACCCATGACGGCCCTCGACAAGGCGCTGTTCTCGTTCGCCTCTTACAACGCCGGCCCCGCCCGGGTGGCGCGGCTGCGCACCGAGGCGAAGAAGCGGGGGCTGGATCCCAACGTCTGGTTTCACAACGTCGAGTACGTGGCGGCGGAGAAGATAGGCCCCGAAACCGTGACCTACGTGGGCAACATCTACAAGTACTACATCGCCTACAAGCTGGTGATGGAACAATTGCAGCTCAAGCAGCAGGCAACCGAAGCCATCAAGCAGCAGGGAAGCCGCGACGACAAGGTGTCCGCCACGCCATCAAAGGGATGAGCCACACCCGGCATCCGCTGGGCTCACCGCTTTCAGGCGGGGAGCCTAGCGCGTTTTTACCCTGCGGCAGGGTTCGCACATGCCCGCCATGGCCAAGCCCCTCACCCCATAGTGACCAGAATGAACACAATGACCACAACAGCCTTAATAGCCATTACGGCCAGATTGTTTTCCAGCCAGACATGATTAATTAACCTTCTTGCAACAATCACAAGGAGTACACCATGTTGCAAGGAACCCTCAAACGCACGTTGCTCTGCTGCCTGCTGGGCGCCAGCCTCGGCGCCCAGGCCAAGATAGACGAAATCCACTTCCTCATTCCGGGCGGTGCAGGCGGCGGCTGGGACAACACGGCCCGCGGCACCGGCGAGGCGCTGACCAAGTCCGGCCTCATCACCACCGCCTCCTACCAGAACATCTCGGCCGGCGGCGGCGCCAAGGCCATCGCCCACCTGATCGAGACCTCGGCCCAGTCCGACAAGACGCTGATGGTCAACTCCACCCCCATCATCGTCAAATCCCTCTCCAAGGAGCTTCCCCAATCCTTCCGGGATCTCACCCCGGTCGCCGCCATCATCGCCGATTATCAGGCGCTGGCCGTGCCGCTGGACTCTCCCTACCAGAACTGGCCCCAGCTGCTGGCCGCCTATGAGGCCAACCCCGCCAAGGTGAAGATAGCCGGCGGCTCAGCCCGTGGCAGCCTGGATCACCTGGTGGCGGCCATGACCTTCAAGAATGCCGGGGCGGATGCCAGCAAGCTGCGTTACGTGGCCTATGACGCCGGCGGCAGCGCCATGGCGGCTGTGCTGTCAGGGGAAACCCAGGTGCTCTCCACCGGCTTTGGCGAGGCGATGGAGGCGGTCAAGTCCGGCCAGATGCGGATCCTCGGCATGACGGCCCCGACGCGCATGCCGGATGCCAGCGAGATCCCCACCTTCAGCGAGCAGGGCAACCCGACTGTCTTTGCCAACTGGCGCGGCTATTTTGCCTCCCCCGCCGTCAGCGCCGAAAAATCCGCCGAATTCGCCGCCCTGCTCAAGCAGATGTATGACAAGCCGGAGTGGGAAACGGTCCGGGCCCGCAACAGCTGGACCAATCTCTACCAGGCCGGTCCCGAGTTCACCGCCTTCCTCAACCAGCAGGAGCAGCAGATTGGCGGCCTGATGCGCGAGCTCGGCTTCATCAAGTGATCCCTCAACCTGTGGCGGGCCAGCCCCGCCCAACGGAGTCATCGTCATGCACCTGACCAAGGAGCGACTCGGGGGGCTGCTGTTTTTGCTGCTCTCCCTCGCCTACGGCTATCACGCCACCCTGATCCCCGGCTATCCCGGGGACGAATATGAACCCTTTACCGCCAGCACCCTGCCCTATGCCCTGGCCGGCGTCGGCGCCCTGCTCTCCCTGCTGCTGATCTGCTTTCCGGGCGGGGAGCGGCTGCAGCGTGAAACGGGCAACTGGCGACTGGTCTTTGCCCTGCTGCTGTTGATGCTGGTTTATGGAGTGGCCCTCGGCTGGCTCGGCTTTGTCATCGCCACCACCTTGTTCCTCATCGGCGGGATCCGCTTGATGGGCGAGCAGAGTCTCGCCTTCGCCTGCAAGGTGAGCCTGCCCTTCACCCTCATCTTCTGGGCCCTGCTCACCAAGGGGCTCAACGTCTACCTCGAGCCAGGCCGGCTATTCACGCAACTGCTGGGATAAGGAGAATTCATGTTAGACGGCATTTTGCAAGGACTGGGCACCGCCATGCTGCCCATCAACATCTTCATGGTGATCGTCGGCTGCTTCGTCGGCACCTTCATCGGCATGCTGCCGGGCCTCGGGCCGGTCACCGCCATCGCCCTGATGATCCCCATCACCTACGGGCTGGACCCGGCCTCCGGCATCATCCTGATGGCCGGGGTCTATTACGGATCCATGTTTGGGGGCTCCACCTCCTCCATCCTGATCAACACGCCGGGCTGCTCGGCCAGCATGATCACCGCCATCGACGGCTATCCGCTGGCATGCAAGGGGCAGGCAGGCAAGGCGCTGGCCATCGCCGCCTACGCCTCCTTCACCGGCGGCACCCTGTCTGCCATCTTCCTGATGGTGGCGGCTCCCCTGCTCGCCAAGGTCTCCCTCTCCTTCCAGTCGGCGGACTACTTCGCCCTCATGGTGCTGGGGCTCTCCGCGGTGGCGGCCTTTGCCGGCAAGGGCCAGGTGCTCAAGGCGCTGATCATGGCACTGTTCGGCATCATGATCTCCACCGTCGGCATCGACCGCAGCGTCGGGGTGGACAGGTTCACCTTTGGCCTGCCGGACTTGCGCGATGGCTTCTCCTTCCTGCTGTTGGCCATGGCCACCTTCGCCCTGGCGGAGATCCTGATGACGGTGCTGCGCCCGGGCAAGGACACCAGCAAGGAAGAGGCGAGCAAGATCCAGCAGCTCGGCTCCCTCAAACTGAGCAAGGCCGAGGTCAAAGAGATAGCGCCGCCCATAGTGCGCTCCTCTGTGCTGGGCTTTCTCATCGGCGTGCTGCCGGGAGCCGGCGCCACCATCGCCTCCTTCATGGCCTATGGCGCCGAGCGCAATTTCGCCAGCAAGCGCAGGCAGGAGGCCTTCGGCAAGGGCAGCCTGACCGGCATAGCCGCACCGGAGGCGGCCAACAACGCAGCCTCCAGCGGTGCCTTCGTGCCCCTGCTGACCCTGGGGATCCCGGGCTCGGGCACCACGGCGCTGATGCTGGGGGCCCTCATCGCCTACGGTATCCAGCCGGGCCCGCGCCTGTTCATGGAGCACCCGGATGTGTTCTGGTCGGTGATCATCTCCATGTATCTGGGCAACGTGGTACTGCTGATCCTCAACCTGCCGCTCATTCCCTATCTGGCCAAGATACTGCAGGTGCCGCGCCCCGTGCTCATCCCCATGGTATTGCTGTTCTCGCTGATCGGGGTCTACCTGGTCTCTTTCAACACCATGGACATCTATGTGATGGCGCTGGTGGCGCTGATCGCCATCGGGCTGCGCCTGCTGGACTTCCCCATGGCTCCCATGCTGCTCGGTTTCATTCTGGGGGGCATGCTGGAGGACAACCTGCGCCGGGCCCTGGTGATCAACGACGGCTCCCTGAGCTTCCTGTGGGAGCGGCCCATCACCCTCGGCTTCACCCTGGTGACCCTGGTGATGCTGCTGTTGCCGGTCTGGCAGTGGTGGCAGGCCCGCCGCACACCGGCCACCACGCTGCAATCCGATCCGAGTTGAGTTCGCGGATCTCATAAAGCAAAAGAGCGCCAACAGGCGCTCTTTTTATTTGCAAACAAGATAGGTGGCTATCCCATTCAGGGCTGGCGATAACGCCGCTCCGGCCGCCCGACAGTGCCATATTCCAGCTCCGGGCTCGCCAGCTGCTGACCCACCAGAAACTCCAGATAGCGGCGCGCCGTGGTGCGGCTCACCCCCACCCGGTTGCCTATCTCCTCGGCGCTGGCCCCGACGCCGGTCAATGCCGCCAGCACCCGTTGCAGGGTGAGCGCGTCTATCCCCTTGGGCAGGCCAGCGGCCGCCACCTGCTGCAACGGTGTACCGAGCAGGGTATCCACCGCCTGCTGATCGATGTCGGCAAGGGCCGCCAGGGCGGCGCGGCTCTCGGCATAGTTGCCCAGGGTATCGCGCAGTCGCTCGAACACCACGGGTTTGAGGATGAAATCCACCACCCCGAGCCGCATCGCCTCCTGCAGGGCACTCGCCTCCCGCGCGGCAGTGAGCAGGATCACATCCAGGCTGGCCCCGGCCTGGCGCAATTCACGCAAGAGGGAAAACCCTTCGCCATCCGGCAGCCACACATCCAGCAGCACCAGATCGGGTCTGAGGATGTCTATCTGCTCTCTGGCATCGAACAGGGTGAGCGCCACTCCCAGCACCTCGAACCCCGCCAGCCGCTGCACGAAGCGACGGTGGATCTCGGCGATGGCCGGATCATCTTCGACGATCAGGATCTTGATCACTCACACCTCCTTGGGAATGTAACAGACGACGCAACTGCCCTGCGCCGTGGCTTCGATGGTGATGGTCCCCTGCAAGGCATCCAGGGTCTTGCGCACCAGGGAGAGGCCGATGCCGTGATCCGGCTCCGTCTTGCTGCTGACCCCGCGCTCGAACAACCTGTCCGCCAGGGCGGGATCTATGCCGCCCGCCCCGTCTTCCACCTCCAGGATGAGATCCTGGCCGAGATCGCTCAGGGCCACCCGCACCGGCTGGTAGGGCGCGCCGTGACGACGGGTGGCCTCGAAGGCATTGTCGATGAGATTGCCCAGCACTGTCACCAGCTGGGAACCGCTGACGCGAAGGGGGATGTCGTGCAGATGAGAGTCTGGGTCCACCACCAGTACCAGCCCCAGCTCGTGGGCCCTGTGATACTTGCCAAGCAGCAGGCCCGCCACCTTGGGCTTGGCGATGGCCCCCATCAGGAAGCTGAGCAGGGTCTGCTCGGTGGCGGCCTCCCGTCCGATGAAGGCGAGCGCCTCCCGGGTGGCACCGAGTTCGATCAGGCCGGCTATGGTGCCGAGCTGGTTGTTGTGTTCATGGGTCTGTACCCGCAGCAGGTCGCTGTAAGCCTGCACCTGGGAGAGCTGGGCGCTGAGCTCGGCCAGCTCGTCCTTGCGGCGAAAGCTCGACACGGCGCCGATCAGCTTGCCGTCTCGCACCAGCGGCAGCCGGTTGACGATGAGCTGCTGGCCGTTGAGCACTATCTCCTCATCAAACTGGGGACGGGGATCCTGAATGAGGGAGAGCATGCGGCTCTCCGGCAGCAAGCGGGTGACGGGCTGACCTATGGCCGCCCTCGCCGCCTGCTCGTCAAGACGCAGCAGGCGGATACCGTTGGGGTTGAGAGAGGTGAGCCGCCCCTGTTCATCTATGGTGAGGATCCCCTCACGCACGGTGCGCAGGGTGCAATCCAGCTCCGCATAGAGACGCCCGATCTGCTCGGGCTCGAACCCCAGCAGGGCGCGCTTGTAGCGCCGTGCCAGCCAGGCCGCCGCACCGCTGTTGAGCAAGACGATGAGCAGAGTCATCGCAAGGCCAAAACGCAGGAAACCCTGCAGATCCGCATCTATGTCGCGTACCAGATAACCGACCGACACCACGCCAATCACCTGTCCCATCTCGTTGCGGATCGGCCCCTTGCCGCGTACCGAGACCCCGAGCGATCCCTGGGCACGGGAAATATAGGCTTCTCCTTGCAGGGCACGCCTGGGATCATCCCCCACCATGAGCTGGCCGATGCGATCCGCATTGGGGTGCACCAGCCGCCGTGCCTCGCTGTCACCGATGACGATGTAACTGGCGCCGACCTCGGCGCGGATCCGCTCCACCAGCAGGTTGAGCCTGGCGGTATCGCCGCGCTTCACCCCGGCGATGACACCGGGTTCACGGGCCACCAGCCGCGCCACGTCGAGGGCCTGATCCCCCACCTCGCGGTAGCGTTGCTCGGAGACGTAGTAGTAGCTGGCCCCGCTCAGCAACACCAGTTGCAGCAAACTGACCAGACAGAGCATGAGCAGGAAGCGTCCTTGCAACCCGAGTCTCATGCCTCTTTGTCACCTCGCAACAGGTCGAGCAGCAGGCTGCCGTCGCGCAGGGCCTTGTGCACCTGCACCGAGGTGGGCTTGGTGGGATCTTCGTAGAAGTGGGTGGATTCGATTTGCAGCCGCACCAGGTATTCGGCCGGCAACTGGCTGGCCAGGGACTGGTGCAGCATGGGGAACAGCAGCCGATCGGCACGGGTTATTTCCCCCCCCAGCAGCAGCTTGCCCGGATTGAGCAGGCAGATGAGGTTGGAGAGCACCCGGGAGAGACGACCGGCCGCCTGATGGAGAATGTCCTGGCACAGGCTGTTGCCGGCCAGCGCCAGCTCGCACAACTCGCGGATGGTGACGCTCTCGGGCAGATCATGCTCCTGCATGCGCTCGCGCAGATCCCGGTATTGCGCCTCCAGCGCCTGATTGGTCACTAGTGTGCAGGCGCAGCCAAAGCCGCCGCAGTAGCAACGCTGGCCATAGGGTTCGAGCTGCAGGTGGCTGAGATCGCCGAGCAGGGCCGACTCGCTCTCGATGAGCTGGCCATTGACCACCATGCCGACCCCTATGTCGTTGTGCACAAATACCAGCACAGCATCGGCGCAGTTTTTGGCCGCACCCCACTCCCGCTCGGCCTGGATCCAGGTACGCACGTCGCCACTGACCAGCACGGGCACCGCAAACGCCTCCTGCAGGGTGGGGCCAAGGGGCCAGTTGCGCAGATCATAGAAGGGGAAGTGCTTGACCATGCCGGAGTGGCGCTCCACCTGCCCCGGCAGGCAGAGGGCGATGCAGGCAAGGCGCAGCGCCTTCTTGGGCAAAAAGCCCTCGATGGCGCGCACCAGGCTGGCCAGCAGGTCGGCACGCTCGGCCTCGCTGAAGGTGTGGCGATGACGGGCGAGGGAGCGACCGGCCAGATCGAACAGGGCCATGTCCACATAGCCACGGCCCAGACGCATGGAGAGAAACTGGAAGCGGCGCTCGTTGATGCGCAGCAGGGTCTGACGGCGACCACGGCCCACCGAGCTCTCGCCACAGGTCACCACCAGACCGCCATCGAGCAGTTCACGGGTGATCTTGGTGATGCTGGCCGGGGAGAGGCCGGTCAAACGGGACAGATCGGTACGGGACAGCTCCTTGTGCTCCTCCAGGCTGGCGTAGACCAGGCCATAGTTGAGCTGACGGATCAAATCGATACTGCCTTTCACGATCTCATTCATAGGATATGGGTTAACGAAAAGAGCGGATGGTGACAATTTTCCCACATTCTCCGCCAATCCCCAAATTTGCCGTCTGGAAATCACGTCCAGACGGCAAAAATGCGATCAGTAGCGGAATTGGGAGACGAGTTTGCGCAATTTGTCACCCGTGCTGGCCAGATCGCGGGTGGTGCTGTTGGACTCCACAGCCGCGTCGGTCAGCTCGCTGACGATCTGCTGTATGGCCACCAGGTTCTTGTTGATCTCCTCGGAGACCGCATGCTGCTCCTCGGCCGCCGTCGCTATCTGTATGTTCATGTCGTTGATGGTGCTGACCGCCATCACCATGCTGTCGAGGGAGGTGGCGATGTGGCTCGCCTCCTGTACCGTCTCCTGGCTGCGCTCCTCGCTGGCCTGCATCACGTCTACCGCCTGTTTGACGCCGCTTTGCAGCCGCTGCAGCATCTCGTTGATCTCCTTGGTACTCTGCTGGGTGCGGCCCGCCAGGGAGCGCACCTCGTCCGCCACCACCGCAAAGCCGCGCCCCTGCTCGCCGGCCCGGGCCGCCTCGATGGCGGCGTTGAGCGCCAGCAGGTTGGTCTGTTCGGCGATGCCGCGAATGACCTCGACCACGGATCCTATCTTGCCGGTCTCCTGCGCCAGCTGCTCGATGACACCGGAGGCGGTATGCACCTCGCCCACCAGCCGGTTGATGCTGTTGATGGCGCTGCCCACCACGCCACGGGCGGCATCGGACTCGCGCGCCGCGTCACTGGTGGCGGTGGCCGCATTGGAGGCACTGGCCGCCACTTCCTGGGCGGTGGAGCTCATCTCGGTCACGGCGGTGACCACCTGATCCGTCTCCCGACTGTGGCCATGCATCTGATGGTCATAGTGCTCGCTCAGGTGGTGCAGCTTCTCCACCGCACTGAAGAGGTGATTGCTGGTCTCTCCCACCTGACTCACCACCGACTGGATCCGCTCGACGAAGCGGTTGAAGGCGGTGGCCAGCTGGCCAATCTCGTCATGACTCTGCACCTTGAGGCGCTGGGTCAGATCCCCCTCTCCGTCGGCTATGTCGTTGAGGGCCGACACCGCATCCGCCAGCGGCCGGGTGACCCGATTGCCGATCACCACAGTCACCGCCAGGGTGATCCCCAGGATCACCAGAATGAGCAGCACGCTGCTCTGCAGGGAGTCGTGCATGTTGCTCTCACGCTCGGTGCGTAGCGCCGCCAGTTCGTTGTCGATGTCATCGATGTAAAAACCCGTGCCTATGATCCACTGATACTTGTCGAGCACCAGGTTGAAGGAGAGCTTGGGCGCATCCCGCCCGATGGAAGGCTTGGCGGTCCAGTACTCGGAGAAACCATCCCCCTGGCGCGCCGCCTTGACGATCTCCTGGATCAGCAGCTTGCCCTTGGCATCCTTGTCCTGCCAACGGTTCTTGCCCTCCATCTCGGGGCGGGTCGGCAGCAATACCGTATTGCCCTGGAAGTCATAGACGAAGAAGTAGCCGTCGCTGCTGTAGCGCAATGGTCGCAGGATCTCGGTGACCTGCTTGCGCGCTTCCGGGGTGTCTGGCTGGTTGTAGGCCGTGTCGACGGCCGTCTTGGCGAGCATCAGGTAGCTGCTGAGCAACGCCTTGCGCTCCTTGATCGCATTCTCCCGCGCCGCCACCAGATCGGCTTCCAAATCGCTCTTGGAAATCATGTAGTTGCTGAGGTTGACCACCAGGGCCATCAGGAGCACGGGGATGGCTCCCAGCAACAGAATTTTCTGCTTTAGCGTCATCATTCACATCCTTGCAGCTGTTTTTATTGGTGTTCCGTTCCTACCCAACCAGTATAGGGCGCTGGTCGGCGGGGACCCGCTTTCGCTACAATCTCCGCACCTTTATCTATCGACCCTGATGGCCCGACACATGAACAAATGTCCTTGCGGTTCAACTCTTTCTCTCGAACTGTGCTGTGGATCACTGCACCAGGGGACCGAGGCGCAGACCCCGGAGCAGCTGATGCGCTCCCGTTACAGCGCCTTCGTGCTGGGGCTGGGCGACTATCTGGTGCACAGCTGGCACCCTGATCACCTGGGGGGATTGACCGCGGATCAGCTATCTCAAACCGACACCCGCTGGGACGGGCTGGAGATCCTCGCCGCCCAAGGCGGCCCCGCTGACGAGACCGGCATGGTGGAGTTCAAGGCCTGGTTCAAGGAGGGGGATGAGCGCCACTGCCTGCATGAGCGCTCCCGCTTCGTGCGTTATCAGGGACGCTGGGTCTACACAGATGGCGAGCAGGATCCGGCACCGCTGCAGGCAGGGCGCAACGACCCCTGCCCCTGTGGCAGCGGCAAGAAGTTCAAGAAATGCTGTGGCTGAACCAGTCTCATGCCAAGAGAGGGGACCCTGGTGGCCCCTTCTCTGTTATGGGAGTGTGACCAGAGTCACGATTTGCTCATTAGCTTGCGCACCAATGAGCGTTTACGAGCATTAATTTGGCCCATATCAAACATTTTCGGCCAGAGAGGCGCCACACTGGCGTCATCTGGAAGAGATGAGACGGGCAAGAATGAAAAGAATAACCACACAAGTCGTCATCATAGGGGGTGGCGCCACCGGAGCCGGCATCATGCGCGATTGCGCACTGCGCGGCATCGACTGCATCCTGCTGGAGCGGGATGACATCGCCGCCGGCACCACGGGCCGCAACCACGGCCTGCTCCACTCGGGCGCCCGCTATGCGGTGACGGATCCGGAATCCGCCCGCGAGTGCATTCAGGAGAACCGCATCCTCAAGCGGATCGCCAGCCACTGCGTCGAGGACACGGGCGGCCTCTTCGTCACCCTGCCGGAAGATGACATCAATTTTCAAAGCACCTTCATGGACGCCTGCGCCCTGGCGGGTATCGACGCCCGCCAGCTGGATCCGGCCGATGCGCTGCGCCTCGAGCCCAACGTCAACCCGGCGCTGATCGGTGCCATTCAAGTGCCGGACGGCACTGTCGATCCCTTCCGCCTCGCCGCCGCCAACGTGCTGGATGCGAAAGAACATGGCGCGCGCATCTTCACCCACAGCAAGGTGCTGGGGCTGCTGCGCAATCAGGACAGAGTTCATGGCGTCAAGGCCATCAACACCCGCACCGGCGAGGCGTTCGAGGTGGAGTGTCAGGAGGTGATCAATGCCGCCGGCATCTGGGGCCAGCAGATCTGCGAGTACGCCGATCTCGGCATCCGCATGTTCCCGGCCAAGGGCTCGTTGCTCATCATGGATTACCGCATCAACCAGATGGTGCTCAACCGCGCTCGCAAACCGGCGGACGCGGACATTCTGGTGCCGGGCGATACCATCTCCCTCATAGGCACCACCTCGAGCCGCATCGACTACCACAAGATTGACCAGCTCACCGTGGATCCGGACGAGGTGGAAGTGCTGCTGCGCGAGGGGATCAAGTTAGCCCCCATCATGGCGCGCACCCGTCTGCTGCGCGCCTACGCCGGGGTTCGACCCCTGGTGGCGGTGGATGGCGACGACACCGGCCGCAACATCAGCCGCGGCATAGTCCTGCTCGATCACAGCGATCGTGACGGCCTGCAGGGCTTCAACACCATCACAGGCGGCAAGCTGATGACCTATCGGCTGATGGCCGAGTGGGCCACCGACCTCATCGCCAAGAAGATAGGCAACACCAAACCGTGCCGCACCGCCGAGCTGAGCCTGCCCGGCTCGCGGGATC
This sequence comes from Aeromonas sp. MR19, assembly GCF_963899305.1. Lineage (NCBI taxonomy): Bacteria > Pseudomonadati > Pseudomonadota > Gammaproteobacteria > Aeromonadales > Aeromonadaceae > Aeromonas > Aeromonas sp. MR19. The sequence continues at coordinate 194,323 of NZ_CAWQWZ010000043.1, read as the reverse complement.
CGGAGAAGGTCTCCGCCCCCGGTCTGTCGGCCCCGGCAGAAGGCTCGGCCCAGTATCGCCACGGCGAGCGGGTCATCGCCTTCTTTCGTGACAACCCCAAGGCCAACGCCCTCATCTGCGAATGCGAGATGGTGACGGCCGGCGAAATCGAGTACGCCCTGCGCGAGCTGGACGTGGACAATCTGGTGGATCTGCGCCGCCGCACCCGTCTGGGCATGGGTCCCTGTCAGGGTGAGCTGTGCGCCTACCGGGCCGCCGGCCTGATGCAGGAGTACGGCAAGGCCGATGGCCGCCAGGCCTGCGTCATGCTGCGCCAGTTCCTGGAGGAGCGCTACAAGGGCACCCGTCCCGTGCTGTGGGGCGATGCCCTGCGCGAGGCGGAGTTTACCTACTGGATCTACGAAGGGCTGTTTGGTCTGGGAGAGTGGACGGCGCCCCACCTGGTGGCCGAGCCCCCCTTTCCCCTCGACCCCGTGACCAGGACAGAAGACCACAGCCAGGCCCCATTGACTCAAGGAGTGCAGTCATGAAATTTGACAGTATCGTGATAGGTGGCGGCATGGCGGGCCTCTCGGCGGCGCTGCGCCTCGCCGAAGCGGGTCAGAAGACGCTGCTGATGGCCTCGGGCCAGAGCGCCTTGCACTTCTCCTCCGGCTCCATCGATCTGCTGGAGAGCGACGGAGATCCCCGCGCCGCCCTGCCCGCCTTCATGGCCGAGCACCCGGATCACCCCTACAGCAAGGTAGGCCTGACCAACATAGAGGCGAGCCTCGCCGATCTGCAGCGCCACTGCCATGAGCAGGGGCTGCCCCTGTTTCGCCAGGAGACCAACCACCAGCGGCTGACCCCCATAGGCACCCTGAAATCCACCTGGCTGTCGCCCCATACCTGCGCCTGCCAGACAGATACGCCCGCCCCCGATGCCATACTGCTGGCTACTCTGGAAGGGTTTCGCGACTTTCACCCGGCGCTCGCGGCTGCCAACCTGGCGACCCATCCGCGCTTCGCTCACTGCCGCATCATGACGGGTGAAATTCGCCTGCCCCAGCTCGCCGAATTCAGCCGCAATCCCCACGAGTTTCGCTCCGCCGACATAGCCCGCCTGTTTGACAAGCAAAAGGGCGACCAGCCCGATCTGCTGGCCGATCTGGCCCGCGAGATCTGCCGCATGGTGCATGAGAGCAGCGATCCCGGTTGCCGCCATGTGGTGTTGCCCGCCTGCCTGTCGCTGGGGCTGGTCGGCCCCCGCCTGGCGGAGCTGGAAAAACGCACCGGCTGCACCATCAAGGAGGTGGCCACCATGCCGCCCTCACTCATCGGCATGCGGATGCAGGAGGCGCTCAAGCGCCGCTTCCTGGCTCTTGGCGGCACCTTCCTCACCAGCGAACGGGTGCTGGGCGCCCGCTATGAGGGAGACAGAGTGATAGGCGTGCACAGCCAGAACGGCGACGATCAGCTGTTCGAGGCGGACCACTTCGTGCTCGCCTCCGGCAGCTTCTTCAGCCGCGGGCTGGAATCCCGGCTGCGCGGCATTCGCGAACCCATCTTCAACGCCGACGTGCTGAGCCTGGAGGAGCGCGATGCCTGGGCCGGTCGCCGCCTGTTCGACCACCACCCCTTCATGGGCTTCGGGGTCAAGACGGACGACAAGCTGCGGGTGATGCGCGGCGGCAAGCCGCTTACCAACCTCTATGGGGCGGGCAGTGTGCTGGCGCACTATGACCCCATCAAAGAGGGCTCAGGCTCCGGGGTGGCGGTTGCCACCGGCTGGCAAGCCGCCGGCCATATTCTGGCAGGGGTGTGAGATGCCCACCCTGCATTTCCTGACTGTGGGCAGCCTGCTGCCCGCTCGACAATCCCATTGCCGCGTCCCTTGCGCTTTCAATCCGGCCCGGGAGGAGTAAATCATGCTACTGGATCACGCCAACCAAACCTTCGATCAGTGCATCAAATGCACCGTCTGCACCGCCTACTGCCCGGTGGCCAAGGCCAATCCCGCCTACCCGGGCCCGAAACAGGCCGGTCCCGATGGGGAGCGGCTGCGCATCAAGAGCCCCGAGCTGTTCGACAGCGCCCTCAAGTACTGCACCAACTGCAAGCGCTGTGAAGTGGCCTGCCCAAGCGGGGTCCGCATCGGCGACATCATCGCCAAGGCCAAGCACAAATACAGCGACTTCAAGCCCGGGATCCGCGAATTCGTGCTCTCCCATACCGACCTCATGGGCGGCATGTCCACCCTGATGGCGCCCGTGGTCAACTTCACCACAGGGCTCAAGCCGATGAAGCTGGTGCTGGACAAGGCGCTGGGGGTCTCCTCCCACCGCGACCTGCCCAAGTATTCGCAAGGCACCTTCCGCGGCTGGTACAAGAAGCAGAAAGCCAGCCAGGCCCAATATGAGCGCCAGATAGCCTATTTCCACGGCTGTTACGTCAACTACAACCACCCGCAGCTCGGCAAGGAGCTGATGCAGGTGCTCAACGCCATGAACATAGGCATGCAACTGCTGGAGCGGGAGAAGTGCTGCGGCGTGCCGCTCATCGCCAACGGCTTCATGGACAAGGCCAAACAGCAGGCGGCCTTCAACATCAAGCAGCTGGAGAACACCCTGCTCGGCAACGAGATGCCGCTCCTGGCCACCTCCTCCACCTGCGGTTTTACCCTGCGGGACGAATACCCCCACCTGCTGGAGCAGGACAACCACAAGGTGCGGGATCGCATCTCGCTGGTCACCCGCTTCCTGTGGAACGAGTTCTACCGGGGCAACAAGCCGGCCATGAAGCCGCTGGATCTGCACATCGCCTATCACACCCCCTGCCACATGGAGAAAATGGGCGGCGTCATCTACACCCTCGAGCTGCTGCGCGCCATTCCCGGGGTCAAGGTGACGGTACTGGAGTCCCAGTGCTGCGGCATCGCCGGCACCTACGGCTTCAAGTCGGAGAACTACGAGACCAGCCAGGCCATAGGCGAAGGGCTGTTTGATCAGATAAACCACCTCAAGCCTGATCTGGTCATCACGGACTGCGAGACCTGCAAGTGGCAAATAGAAATGAGTACGCCGTTCCGCTGTGAACACCCGATCCACCTGCTGGCCCAGGCGCTGGCATAAGGGACCACAGTGGCAGCTGGATATAAAGATGAGCACTCCGACTCCCCGCTGTGAGCATCCCATCCACCTGCTGGCCCAGGCGCTGGCATAAGAGATCACAGCGGCAGATGGATATAGAGATGAGCACTCCAATTCCCCGCTGTGAACACCCCATCCACCTGCTGGCCCAGGCGCTGGCATAAGAGATCACAGCAGCAGATGGATATAGAGATGAGCACACCTGCTGGCAAAAGCGCTGATCCGATAACGCCATCACCCACAAATAGATAAAGAGAGCCGGCAATCGCCGGCTCTCTTTATTCCCCGTATCCATCGAGGGGCTGGGTGATCAGGCTCGGATCACCCAGCATGGAAACGGGTGATGACAAGGGCGCTCACCATGATTGAATCCGCTGGTTCAGCCCTTGTTTTGCCTCTCTTTGGCGCCATCAAGATTGAGTATTTATGCAAATTTACTTTTATATCCCGAAATAGATAGACCACCCCCTACCCCGCAGCACATTCCTTGCAGGACAAGGCTTGCCGCCCCCACTCACCGGCAAATGACAATAGTGTCGGTTAACTGTGGTCCAATAAGTTGAGTTTCCTCATAATTTAACCGGGATCTCATTTCCGGCACTTGCCTCCCCCGGCAATTGATCTAGCGCAAGCCCCACCTCGATAAATCATCATTCATTTTACCCATTTGGTAATATCCAGCCCGAGCAATCGCATAATTACATGGGTTTTATTCACTAATAACAATTAATCGGCCTGCCTGCTCCTGCCTAGTGCGGGGGCTGATGCCCACATCCAGGATGGAACGGTCAGGTCTGGCAATGAGATCGATTTGGGAGTGATGATCGTGAGTTCACACAACAGACAGACCAGACTGGGCCTCGCCGCCCTGTTGCTTACCACCTGCCTTGGCGCCAGCGGCTTGGCACAGGCGGCCGACGAGGCACAGCCTAAGGGCAAGATAGAGGCGCGCAGCGAGCTGTTCGCCAAGGATCACGCCGATCAGTTCAGCAGCTGGAAAGGCACCAGCGAGAGCAAGGATCGCACCGACGCCCTGGCGGACGATCCGCAGATGGTGGTGCTCTGGGCCGGCTACCCCTTCTCCAAGGATTACAACAAGCCGCGCGGCCACTTCTACGCCCTGACCGACGTGCGGGAAACCCTGCGCACCGGCGCACCCAAGACCGCCGAGGATGGCCCCCTGCCCATGGCCTGCTGGAGCTGCAAGGGCCCGGACGTGGCCCGCGTCATCGACGAGAAGGGTGAGGATGGCTACTTCAAGGGGATGTGGGCAAAAGGTGGACCCGAGATAGTCAACACCATAGGCTGCGCCGACTGCCACGACACCGCCTCGAAAGAGTTCAAGGAGGGCAAACCTGCCCTGCACCTCTCCCGTCCCTATGCCGACCGCGCCATGACCGCCATCGGCAAACCGTTCAAGGAGCAGGGGCGCTTCGATCAGCAGTCCCAGGTGTGCGGCCAGTGCCACGTGGAGTACTACTTCAGCGGTCCGACCAAGGCGGTGAAATTCCCCTGGGACAAGGGCACGACTGTTGAGCAGATGGAAGAGTACTACGACGAGATCGGTTTCGCCGACTGGACGCACGCCCTCTCCAAGACCCCCATGCTCAAAGCCCAGCATCCGGAATACGAGACCTGGCGCGCCGGCATTCACGGCCAGAACAACGTCGCCTGCGTCGACTGCCACATGCCCAAGGTGCAGAACGAGCAGGGCAAGGTCTACACGGATCACAAGGTGGGCAACCCCTTCGATCGCTTCGATCAGACCTGCCGCAACTGCCACACCCAGAGCAAGGAGATGCTGCAAGGCATAGTCCAGCAGCGCAAGGATGCCGTCACCGAGATCAAGCTCAAAGTCGAGAAGCAGCTGGTGCACGCCCACTTCGAGGCCAAGGCGGCCTGGGATGCCGGCGCCACCGAGGCCGAGATGAAGGACATTCAGCAGGACATCCGTCACGCCCAATGGCGCTGGGACTTCTCCATCGCCTCCCACGGGGTGCAGATGCACGCACCGGAAGTGGCGCTGCGCATGCTGGGTACCGCCCTGGACAAGGCAGCAGACGCCCGCACCAAGCTGGCACGCCTGCTGGCGGCCAAAGGGATCAGCCACGAGATCGCCATTCCTGACATCTCCAGCAAGGAGAAGGCCCAGGCCGCCCTTGGCATGGACATGAAGCAGATGAATAGCGACAAGGTCCAGTTCCTCAAGACCACAGTCCCCGCCTGGGATGCCGAGGCCAAGGCGGCCGGACGGCTCGCACAGTAACGAGATTTGCGGGCCCGCCGAGTCGGGCCCGCAATCGGATGGAGGCTTCCTATGGGTGATTTAACGATGGATTTCTTACGACTGATGCTGATGGCAGCCATGCTGCTCACCAGCCTGCAGGGCCAGGCCGCCGATGCGGCGAGCGCGCCTGCGGCCCTCCCCGCCACGCACGAGGTGGAGTTTTTGCGCAATCCCGATGCGGCCTGTACCGACTGCCACAAGGAGCAGGCGTACGGCATGCACGGCAAGCATGGCCAGGCAACCAACCCCAACAACCTGGCGCCGGTCACCTGCACCAACTGCCACGGCCAGCCCTCTCCCCAGCACAGGGAAGGGGTCAAGGATGTGATGCGCTTCAGTGACAGCTTCAACAACAAGCAGAGCACAGAGAGCTACCCCATCGCCGAGCAAAACGGGGTCTGCATGAGCTGTCACGAGCCCAAACCCCTGCGCGAGGCGCTCTGGGCCCACGACGTGCACGCCACCAAGCTCACCTGCACCAGCTGCCACCAGCTGCACTCGGCCAAGGAGCCCATGGTGGAAATCCCGGAAAAGTCCCGCATCAAGCTCTGCGTCGACTGCCACAGCAAGCAGCATGAAGCCGTCAAGGCGGCCAAGGCGAACGCCACCCCGGGCAAGGAGGCACAATGAGCTGCTCTCGCCGTCACTTCATGGCGGGGATGAGCGCGGGGGCCCTCATCATTATGACGGGGCCGACCCGCTCCCTTGCCACTACCCTCGCCCACAGCCAGACCATAGACGGGATCCGCTACGGCATGATCCACGACGAGGCGGCCTGCATCGGCTGTACCGCCTGCATGGATGCCTGCCGGGAGGTGAATCAGGTGCCGGAAGGGGTCTCGCGGCTCGAGATCATCCGCTCCGGCCCCATAGGTACCTTCCCCGATGCCGAGTACCACTTCTTTCGCAAGTCCTGCCAACACTGCGACAACGCACCCTGCGTGCACGTCTGCCCGACCGGCGCCTCCCATATCCGCAAGGAGGATGGCATAGTCGACGTGGACCCGGACTTGTGCGTCGGCTGCATGTACTGTCTGGCCGCCTGCCCCTATCAGGTGCGCTTCATCAACCCTGTGACCAAGGTTGCCGACAAGTGCGATTTTTGCCGCAAGACCAACCTGGCGGCGGGCAAGGAGCCGGCGTGCGTGGTCTCCTGCCCCACCAAGGCGCTGGTGTTCGGCAATCTGGATGACCCCGACAGCCCGATTGCCAAACGGTTGGTGAAGGAGACCACCTATCGCTACAAGCAGGCGCTCGGCACCTCGCCCAAGATGTACCGCGTGCCCAAAGGGGAGATAAAGTCATGACGATGCAAGAGGCGTTTCACTTCCCCTCGCTGGTGTGGGGATTTGCCCCATCACCATCTACCCCGGCCGTAACAGATGGAGGGAATGACCATGTGGCATGACGCATTTCACTTCCCTTCCCTTGTCTGGGACTGGCCGATCGCCATCTACCTGTTCCTGCTCGGCATCTCCGCCGGGGCCACCAGCCTCTCGGTGCTGCTGCGCCGCAAGGGGGCCGGCAGCGAGAGCGGCATCATCAAGGCGACCGCCATTCTGGCGCCGGTGAGCGTGGTTCTGGGGTTACTGATCCTTATCTTCCACCTGGCCCGCCCCTGGACCTTCTGGAAGCTGATGTTCCACTACCAGTTCGACTCAGTGATGTCGATGGGGGTCATGCTGTTCCAGGTCTATATGGCGGTGCTGTTTGCCTGGCTGGCGGTGGTATTTCGCACCGAGATCGAGAGGCTGCGCGGGCACCTGTTCAAGGAGAGGTTCGCCTTTGTGGATGGGCTGATCGCCCTGCTGGCACGCTTTGAGCGGATACTGGCAACGCTCTTGCTGCTGCTCGCCGTGCTGCTGGGGGCCTACACCGGCTTTCTGCTCTCGGCGCTCAAGACCTATCCGCTGCTGAACAACCCAGTGCTGCCTGTGCTGTTTCTGGTCTCCGGCATCAGCTCCGGCATCGCCTCCACCATCTTGCTGGCGGTCACCCTGTTCAAGGAGAACCATCACAGCCTGGGGGTGAGCTTCGTGCATCGCTTCGAGCGGCCGGTGCTGGCGGTGGAGGTGCTGCTGCTGGTCTGCTTCTTTACCGGTCTCTATTTTGGTGGCGGCCAGAAGGAGGTGGCCATGTGGGCCGCCATCGGCAGCGGCTTCTGGGCCCAGGTGTTCTGGCTCGGGGTAGTGGGCGTCGGCATGCTGCTGCCCCAGCTGGTCGGCCTGTGGGCCCCGGCGCCCCTGCGGGCAAAGAGCGGCTATCTGGTGCTGGTGTGCAGCCTGACCCTGGTGGGGATACTGCTGCTGCGCTACTTCGTGCTCTATGCCGGCCAGATGACGGTGGTATAAGAAACAGGTCACAAACGCCAGCCGCCCTCGGGCGACTGGCGTTTGTTTGTTGCTGGCCCAATGAATTTCTGGTGATGCCACACCCGCTGCCTGCCGAGTCACCCCGAAACGGGGGACGACGCGGCGTGTGTGCCATGACATGAATGACATCGAAGATTGATCCTGGAGGTTGTGTGCTGGCTGAGCTCGGCTATCTCTCACTGTTGCTGGCGACCGGGCTCGCCCTGCTGCAAGGCACTCTGCCCTGGCTGGGCCTGAGGCTGGCATCGCCCGCGCTGCTGGGCTGTGCCAAGCCGCTGGCACTGCTCAATGCCGCCCTGCTCGGGGCGGCGCTGGGGCTGCTCGCCAGCTGTTTTGGGCTCGATGACTTCACTTTGGTCTATGTGGCCCAGCACGCCAACAGCGCCCTGCCCATGGGTTTCAAGCTGGCGGCCGTGTGGGGCGGCCACGAGGGCTCCATGCTCTTCTTCGTGTTTGCGCTGGGGCTGTGGGGCGCCATGGTGGTCCTTTGCTCCAAGCGGGTCGATCCGCTGATCCGCACCCGGGTATTGGCCATCATGGGACTGATCGTCGGGCTGTTCGGCCTCTATACCCTGATCTTCTCCAGCCCGTTTGACCGCCAGTTCCCGGGACCACTGGAGGGGCGCGATCTCAATCCCATGCTGCAGGATATCGGCCTCATCATACACCCGCCCCTGCTCTATCTCGGCTACGTCGGCTTTGCGGTCAACTTCGCCTTCGCCATGGCGGCGCTGCACTCGGGCCGACTGGACGGCGCCGTGGCTCACTGGAGCCGCCCCTGGGCGCTGGGCTCCTGGGTGTTTCTCACCGCCGGTATCGTACTCGGCTCCTGGTGGGCCTATTACGAGCTCGGCTGGGGTGGCTGGTGGTTCTGGGATCCGGTGGAAAATGCCTCCCTGTTGCCCTGGCTGCTCGGCACAGCCCTGCTGCATGCCCTCGTGGTCTGCGAGAAGCGTGGGGCCTACGGCCACGGCGTCTTGCTGCTCTCCACCTTCACCTTCTCGCTGAGCCTGCTCGGCACCTTTGTGGTGCGCTCCGGGGTGCTCACCTCGGTGCACGCCTTCGCGGTGGATCCCAATCGCGGTCTCACTCTGTTGCTGCTGCTCGGTCTGCTATTGACCTGCGCCCTCACCCTGTTCGCGCTGCGGGCCGATACCCGCGCCCCCTACGCCCGCTTCGGCTTACTGTCAAAAGAGGGGCTGCTGGGCGCCACCATACTGCTGCTGTCGGTGGCCTGCGCCTGCGTGCTGCTCGGCACCTTCTACCCCATGGTGTTCCAGTCGCTGCACCTGGGCTCGCTCTCGGTCGGTGCCCCCTATTTCAACGCTGTTTTCGTGCCGCTGGCGCTGGTGCTGATGGTACTCATGACCCAGATCCCGCGCCTGCGCTGGCAGGGGCTGATGGCATCTTCCCGCCTGCGGATGCTGCTGCCGCCCCTGCTCGGCCTGCTGGGGGGGGGCCTGCTCAGCCTCAGTTATCGCGAGCAGGGAACCCTCGGCTGGAGCAACCTGATCGCCAACATGGTGAGCCTCTGGCTAATCGCGAGCCTGCTGCTCAATGTCTCATTCAAGACTCGCGACCTGAGTGCCAGCCGGCTCGGCAGCCTGCTGGCCCACCTCGGGGTGGCGGTATGCGCCCTCGGCATAGCGCAGGTGAGCCACCATAGCCAGGAGGCGGGCACAGTGCTCAGTCCGGATACGCCCTACCGGCTCGGCGCCCATGAATTTCGTTACGAGGGGAGCGAGCCGCTGCTCGGCCCCAACTACACGGCCGAGCGCATCACTGTCAGCGTGCACAAGGATGGCCGGGAGGTGGCCAGGCTCGCCCCGGAGCGGCGCCACTACAGCGTGCGCACCATGAACATGAACGAACCCGGCATCAAGGGGGGACTGTTTGGCGATCTCTACGTGGTGCTCGGCGAGAAGATGGGGCCGAACGCCTATGCCATGCGCCTGCACTACAAGCCGCTGGTGCGCTGGATCTGGCTCGGCGGCCTGTTGATGATGGCGGGCGGCGCCCTGCGTTTGCTGGGACGCAAGCCGTTGCTGGCAGCCCAACCACAGACCGCTGCACATCAAGTCGCGGGCTTGCACCCCAAGGAGGCACCATGAGAGCCCGCCTGAGCCTCTTCATGCCGCTGCTGCTGACCCTGTGCCTCGGCGTCCTGCTCTGGCTCGGCCTTGGCAACAACCCCTACAGTCAGGATGAGGCGACCCTGGGCCGCAGTTTGCCGGCCTGGCAAAGCGAGAGTTTGTTTGGCGGCGACCCCATCCATACCGAGGCGCTCAAGGGGGAGCCCTTCGTGCTCAACGTCTGGGCCAGCTGGTGCCCCAACTGCCGCGCCGAGCACCCGCTGCTCGCCGAGCTGGCCAAGACAGTGCCCCTTTATGGCCTCAACTACAGAGACAAGGGCGATGCTGCCCGCGCCTGGCTTGAGGAGGCAGGCAACCCCTATCGCGCCGTGCTGGCGGATCTGGACGGCAAGTTGGCGCTGGAGCTCGGCGTCTACGGCACGCCGGAGACCTATCTGTTTGCCGCCGATGGCACCCTGCTCACCCGCCACACGGGTCTATTGACCACGGATATCTGGCAGCGCCAGTTTGTGCCAAAGCTCAAGGCCGCCCGCCAGGAGGGCAAACCATGAAGGGCTTCATCATCCTCTGCGCCCTGCTGGTACTCGGCGTACCCCTGAGCCAAGGCGCCCTGGCCAGCGGCGTCGACACCTATCAGTTCCAGCACCCCGAGTTGCAGAGCCGCGCCCAGGATCTCGCCCGCGCCCTGCGCTGCCCCCAGTGCCAGAACCAGAACCTGGTGGAGTCCAACTCCCCCATAGCCCGGGATCTGCGGCTCGAGGTCTACCGCTGGGTGGATGAGGGGCAGAGCGACGAACAGGTGATCGCCCGCATGACCAGCCGCTTTGGCGACTTCGTGCGCTACGATCCCCCCCTCAAGGCCAGCACGGCGCTGCTGTGGGGAGGGCCAGCCCTGCTCTTGTTGCTGGCGCTTGCTCGCCTGCGCGCCAGTCTGCAGCGCCGGCAACCGGCGCGGGTGCCACTTATCGGCGACAGAGCCGAGGGGGCGCTCACCCAGGATCCCAGGACCGAGCTGAACCGGCGCATCATGGCCGAGCAGCAGGCCGGACTCGCCCCCCACAGCCGCCTCTACCGAGAGCTGGCACTGGCCCGGCTCGCCAATGCCACCCCGGCCACCGAGCAGGCCTTGCACGCCCGGGTGGCCAGCTCGCATACCGCAAGCCGCCCCCTGCCCTGGCTGCTGCTCGGCGCCCTGCTGCTGGCGCTGATCGTCGGCGTCTATGCCGGCACAGGCCGCTATCAGGCATGGCAGGCGTATCAGGATAGACCCGATCCCCTGGCGGGATTGAGCCCCCGGGATCTGCAGGACAAGGAGCTGGGCGCCCTGCATCAGCGGCTGCAAAGCAACGCTCAGGATCTCGATGGCTGGGCCGAGCTCGGCCAGTTGTATCTGTATCGGGACGAATACGAGGATGCCTGGCTCGCCTATCAGCGCCTGGCCCTGCTGGAAGGGGGCGCCAGCGCCGCCACCCTGGCCGCCCAGGCTACGGTGCGCTACTACCAAGCGGGCCAGCAACTCACCCCGGAGGCGCGCCGCCTGCTCGACGCAGCCCTGGCACTGGACAAGGGGGAAGTGAGCGCCCTGATGCTGCTCGCCGCCGATCACTTCCTGCACGGACGCTACCCCCGGGCCATCGCGCTGTGGCAACGGCTGCTGGACGAGGAGCGCCCCCGCATCAACCGCGCCGCCCTGATCCAGGCCATTCAGACCGCCCGCATCATGGGGGGATAACGAGCCATGGCAGATGGCCCGGCGGCCCCTCGCCGGACGGATCGCCATCTTCTATCCAGAGGCCGCCCATACCGGCGGCCGATCCACGCTGCCCAATGGCAGGCGATAACGGATATTCATGGTCTATTCTCTGCGCCATAATGCAGACCCTTAGCCAGCAACGACAAGGTGCACACATGATCCCCATTCGCTGTCACGCCGTCTCCGGTGTGGCGTTATCGGAAATCGACGGCCAGATAAAAATACTGCTGATGAAGCGGGTCAAAGGCGGCTTCTGGTGCCATGTGGCGGGGACGGTCGAGGCGGGGGAAACCGGCTGGCAGACCATAATGCGCGAGTTTGGCGAAGAGACAGGCATCGCCGTCACCGAGCTCTATAACGGCCAATATCTGGAACAGTTTTACGAGGCGGCCACCAATACCGTGATGATGGTGCCCGTCTTTGTGGTCTATTGCCCACCCAATCAGGTGGTCACCCTCAATGATGAGCACACCGAATATCGCTGGTGCACCCTGGCCGAGGCCAAGGGAGTGGTGAGTTTCCCCGGCCAGCAGGCGCTCTATGACCATGTCTGGCACTATTTTGTCGAGCGCACTCCCTCGGCGCTGATGCGAGTGGCGACAGAGGCCTGAAAATGCAGGATCTCTCAACGCAGAGGGCGCCGCCTGCACCACGGCAAGGGGGATTAACGGGCCGTTAGGCCCCCGGAGGCGCAATAAGACGTAAAAAGAGTGGTAACCCATGGCCATAACAGGCATATAGTGCGCCACCATGACGGGTGACGCTGACGACCATCAGACTCGCTCATGGCTGGGTATTTCCCGGATCGGGTCGCCATTTGGCCGTCAACATGGGCATTTCAAGGCGCAAGATCCCATAAAATTGAAATATCAGGCCATTAGACGTTGTGAAGCGTCAATTACCGTCATATAACTTACCCAAATGTCCCTGTCAGTCGTACGGTAGCGTCAAATCATGATTATTCGCCCTTTTCTTACCCTGTTGCTCGGTGCCTTCCTCGTTCCCGTCAGCATGGAGAGCGCCCAGGCCAATCCGTTTTCAGCCCAGTCCCACTCCCCCAACAGCTTTCTGGAACAACGCAACGATCTGGCCCTGAGTTCGGCCGCCTTCGTGGTGGCCAATCCGCGCACCGGTGAGGTGTTGTCCGAGCGCAACGCCAACCGGGTGATGCCCATCGCCTCCATCACCAAGCTGATGACGGCGCTGGTGGTGCTCGATGCCAATCAGCGCCTCTCCGAGACGCTGACCGTCACCATGGCCGACGTGGATCGCCTCAAGGGCACGGGCTCGCGGCTGGCGGTAGGATCGCGTCTGAGCCGGGCCGACATGCTGCACATAGCCCTGATGTCGTCGGAAAACCGCGCCGCCTCCGCCCTGGCCAGAAATTACCCGGGCGGCCAGCGCGCCTTTGTCGAGGCGATGAATGCCAAGGCCCGCATGCTCGGCATGTGGAGCACCCAGTTCGCAGACAGCACTGGCCTCACCCCGCGCAATGTCTCCAGCGCCCATGATCTGGCCAAGCTGGTGGCGGCGGCTTCTGCCTACCCACTCATTCGCCAGTACTCGTCCACCGAGGAGCGCATGGTGCGCAACGGCAAGCGCCAGTTGCACTACCTCAACTCCAACCGCCTGGTGCGTGAAGGCAGCTGGCCTGTCACCCTCTCCAAGACAGGCTACATTCGCGAGGCGGGTCGCTGCCTGGTGATGGCAACCCAGATCAACCGCGAGCCTGTGATCCTGGTGCTGCTCAATGCCGATACCCCCAATTCACGGGTGGCGGATGCCAAGCGGATCAAGTCCTGGCTGGAGACCTCGGGCCGCATGAGCCTGACCGCCCAGTCCAGCCCCCAGACCAAGCTGTTCAGCAGCCAGTAATCCGCTTCAGACGCTCACGTTAAAAAGCCCCCGCACCTATGGTGCGGGGGCTTTGTCATTGGATCTTGTTGTGACCAGGCCACTTGGCTGCAGCGGCAGTCCGGTAGCCGGTCAGACCGGCTTGAGCCGCGCGGTGAAGTGGCGCAGCAGCGGCGGCTCGTAGTCGAAGGTGAGACCGCGGATCTCGCCGGCCCGCGCCTTGACGGCAATGAGGCAGTCGGCCACATAGTCCATGTGATCCCGGGTGTAGACCCGGCGCGGAATGGTGAGGCGCAACAGCTCAAAGTCCGCCGCCTCCTGCTTGCCGGTGGCGGGATCGCGCCCCAGCAACAAGGAGCCTATCTCCACCCCGCGCACGCCCCCTTCCAGATAGAGCGCGCAGGCCAGGGCATGGGCCGGGAACTGCTCCCCCGGAATGTGGGGCAGCAGCTTCTTGGCATCCACAAAGACAGCATGACCACCGGTCGGCGTCTGGATGGGGATGCCCGCCTCGGCCAGCCGCTCGCCCAGATAGGCCACCTGACCGATGCGATAGGTCAGATACTCCTCGTCCATCCCCTCGCGCAGGCCTATGGCCAGCGCCGCCATGTCGCGACCGGCGAGGCCGCCATAGGTGACGAACCCCTCCATCGCCACGCAGCGCACCTGCACGGCACGGAACAGGTCGAGATCCTCCTTGAAGCAGCACAGCCCCCCGATATTGACCAGCCCGTCCTTCTTGGCCGACATGGTGAACATATCCCCCAGCGCAAACATCTGGCGCACTATCTCCTGGATGCTGCTGTTGGCATAAACGGGGTCACGTTCCTTGATAAACCAGGCGTTCTCGGCAAAGCGGGCGGCATCTATCACCACCGGAATATGGTGGCGGCGGGCCAGTGCCGAGACCGCCTGCATGTTACCCATGGAGACCGGCTGGCCGCCGGCGCTGTTGCAGGTGACAGTGATGATGACAGCGGCCACGTTGTCGGCCCCCACTGTCTCTATGGTGTCAGCCAAACGGCCCAGATCGAAATCCCCCTTCCAGGCATAAGGGGCCATGGTGTCGAGGGCCCTGGGGGTGAGCAGGTTGATGGCCCGCGCCCCGGCCAACTCCACATGGGCCTTGGTGGTGTCGAAGTGGTAGTTGGAGATAAAGACCGGCGCCTTGCCCTGGCAGCGCTTGACCAGCTCGGGGAAGAGGATCTGCTCGGCCCCGCGCCCCTGGTGGGTCGGCATCACATGCTGGTAGCCAAACAACTCGCGCACTGTGCGCTCCAGTTCGACGAAGTTGCGGCTGCCCGCATAGGCCTCATCCCCCATCATGATGCCGGCCCACTGGCGATCCGACATGGCACCCGTGCCGCTGTCGGTCAGCAGGTCGATATAGACATCCTCGGCCAACAGCAGGAAGGGGTTCCAGCCTGCGGCCTCGAGGGCGGTGCGGCGCTCGGCGCCTGTGGTCTGCTTGATGGGCTCGACCATCTTGATACGAAACGGTTCGGGTATACGACGCATGATCTTCTCCTTGCACCAGCCGCGCGAACGCCTGGCGACAGTCACCAATATGAAATGAAAACAAGTGGGGTTAACGCAGGGAGATCAGCGGCGAGGGAAGTCGCACACCAGCACTATATCTTGCAGATACCAGGGCAGTGTTTGGTGACTGGCGGTGGGCCAGCCGGATGGGGCGTCAGCAGTTCGGGTCATCACATCCTTTCCTGTGGTGGTCTAACACGAGCGAGCCTGTGAAACGCGCATGCACCATGCGATGCGCAGTCCACTCTAGGCAGGGGCGGCTGGGGGCGACAAGCGGCATGCATCGCCGTTGCGATCGGGCGCACAAATTTAACAATCCCCTTACCTTGGCCATGCAGACGATCATGGGGTGAATGCGGCGCCAGCCAGCCCCAGGCGCCCATCAACGCATCTCGCTGCAGTCATAAACATCACATTATTGTGATTAATCGTCATTATCATCTGACTATAAATGTTAATGTAGTGATAAATCACATTTTCAAACGGGTGGATTTGCCGATCACGCTGCCGGTGATAACGTGTGGCCTGTGCGCTGGGCCCCCCTCGTTGTCCGCGAGCAACAATCGCAGCGACGGGAGCTGGCAGGCCCTCATAACAACAGCAGGATCTGCCGGTGGCGCCTGCATGACGACAAGGATGGAGTGATGAAGATAGTGGTGTTGGGTGGTGGCGTGATTGGCGTAGCCAGCGCCTGGTATCTGGCCAAGGCTGGTCATCAGGTGACCCTGCTGGAGCGACGGGATGGGGTGGCGCTGGAGACCAGCCATGCCAACGCCGGTCAGATCTCCCCTGGTTATGCCTCCCCCTGGGCGGCGCCCGGCATTCCCCTCAAGGCCGCCAAGTGGCTGCTGCAAAAACACGCCCCCTTCACGGTGCGCCCGACCTCGGACCCGTTCCAGCTGCGCTGGATGCTGAAGATGTTCGCCAACTGCACCCCGGCTGCCTATGCCATCAACAAGGGGCGCATGGTGCGCCTTGCCGAATACAGCCGCGACTGCATGAAGGGGCTGCGCGATGAGCTGGCGCTGGATTACGAGGGGCGCCAGCTCGGCACCCTGCAGCTGTTTCGCAGCCAGGCCCAGCTCGATGCCAGCAAACGGGATATCGAGGTGCTGGAAGAGTACGGCGTGCCCTACCAGTCGCTGGATGCCAACGGTTGCGAGGGGGTGGAGCCGGCGCTGGCACGGGTACGTGGCAAGATAGTGGGTGGCCTGCGCCTGCCGGGTGATGAAACCGGCGACTGCTTCCGCTTCACCAAGGCACTGGCCGCCGAGGCACAAAAACTCGGGGTGGAATTTGTCTTCAACTGCGCCATCGACGAGATTGAACTGGCTCAGGGGCGCGCCGTCGCGGTGCGGGCCGGTGAGCAGCGTTTCAAGGCCGATGCCATCGTCTGTGCGCTGGGCAGCTATGCCACCGGCTTGCTGCGCCCGCTTGGGCTCGATCTGCCTGTCTACCCGGTCAAGGGCTACTCCCTCACCCTGCCGATGACCAACCGTGATGCAGCGCCCCGCAGTACTGTACTGGATGAAACCTACAAGGTGGCCATCACCCGCTTCGATGAGCGGATCCGGGTCGGCGGCATGGCGGAGCTGTCGGGTTTCAACCTGGCGCTCAACCCGAAACGCTACGACACCCTGGCCATGGTGGTGGGGGATCTCTTCCCCGAGGGGGGCGACATACAGCAGGCCGAGTTCTGGACCGGGCTGCGGCCCATGACGCCGGACGGCACCCCGCTGGTGGGCCCAAGCCCTGTGCCTGGGCTCTGGCTCAACACAGGCCACGGCACCCTGGGCTGGACCATGGCGGCAGGCTCGGGCCAGCTGCTGGCGGATCTCATCAGCGGCAACACGCCCACCATCAGCGATGAGGGGCTGACCCTGGCCCGCTACGGCTGAGACTGCCACAAGGTCGCAAATGACAGAGGGAGTGCCTGGCACTCCCTCTTCACATCCGTCTCTCGACCCCCTCTCAGCTCGCGGTATCCGTCAGCAGCCTGGGCACCGCCTGCCACACCCGCTCGGGGTCGGGCTCGGCAATGGCCGCCGCCAGCAGTTGCACCAGCCACTGTTGATGCAACTGCCACATCCGCTGGCCTTCTGACCCCTGCTCCTTGGCACTCTGCTTGACCACATCCGCCGTCCGGTAGAAATAACGCACCAGCGCCGTCAACGCGGGCTCGGGCCAACGGCAGCCGAAATGACGCAGTCGCTCCGACCAGAAGGCAATCTGGCCTCGCTCATGCACCCGCTCCACCTCGTGCAGTGCCGGAATGAGATCCATCGCCTGCCACAGCGCCCCATAGCCGACGAAACGGGCATCCAGCGCGTCCAGCGCCTGATCCAGCAGCAACAGCGTCTCCTGCAAGCCGCACTCCTGGGTGCGGATCGCCTCCTGTGCCGCGCACACCGCCGCCAGCCAGTCCATGGCCAGCCGACAGATGATGGCCTCCTTGTTGGGAAACAGGTGATAGAGCGACTTGATGCCGACCCCGGCCCGGGTGGCGATGGCGTTGGTGTTGAGCGCTGGAAAGCCCTGCTCCTGCAACAGGGCCAGGGTGGCCTGCTCGATCCGGGTGACCGTCTCCTGGCTGCGCTGCTGTCTGGGTTGGCGCCGCATGCAGAGATCGGCGGGCAACGGCTGTTCTGACATGGGTTCTCCCTCACCTTGGTCGCGGCATGGTTTTATAACTACATGATGAAACAAGGAAAATATAAGTCAAAAAGAATATTTTCAGTAATTGCTGGCTTTTATCCCAACAGCTGCAATAAACAAGAGTGCTCATATTTGCAGTAAAGACTGCATTATAACCAGGGAGAGCAATGGCATATGGATGGCAAGCAATCAGGTTTTAGGTTGACAACAAGCGCCGCACTGCTGCTGGTGGCCGGCGTGCTGACCGGCTGCAATCAGGAGAGCACGGGACCAGAGGCGCAGCGGACCCTCTACCTCAACGGCACAATTCACACTCAGGACGGACAACGCAGGGTTGCCGACGCCATGGTGGTCGCCGATGGCAAGTTCCTCTACGTGGGCTCACGCCAGGGGGCCGAGGCCTATCAGGGCAAGGATGGCAAGATCGTGGATCTGAAGGGCCGCATGGTGCTGCCCGGCCTGCATGACAACCACATTCACCTGCTCGGCACTGTGGCGCTGGATATGTGCGATCTGGATGGTCAGAGCGTCACGCTGGATCAGCTGGCCGACAAGATCCGCACCTGTCTGCCTCGCTACGCCCCCACCAAGGGGGAGTGGCTGGCGGTCAATCAGTGGTCCCCCTACGACGGCAATACCCCGACGGTGAACTACGCTACCCTGCTGGCCACCCTGGACGCCATGGCACCGGACAACCCTGTGGTGCTGCTCGGGGCTGATGGACACGCCAGCGCCTACAACTCGCAGGCGCTGGCCAGCGCGCAGGATAAAGATGGCAATACCGTGGGTTTCAACAGTGTGACCCTGGCACCGGGCGGGGTGTTCGAGGCCTTTATTCCCTACGTGGATCTGACCAGCGGGGTGATCCGGGAGGGTGCCCGCAGCGCCATACCTGTACCCGACACCGGGGTGCTCAGCGCCAGCGATGAGCAGGCCGCCAGCCAGTACGACAAGATCCTGCCCGCCATCTCTACCCTGATGGCCTCCCGTGGCATCACGGGGATCCAGGATGCCTGCGCCACCGACTTCATCCGTCAGCGGCTGCTCAAGATGCAGTCGCTTGGGCTGCTGCACATGCGCATCACGGCAGCCACCTGCTTTCACCAGGATGACTACAGCGGCAAACTGGACATAGCCGGCCATCTGGCCAAGGCCAGCCAGGTCAGAAGCGCCTTTGCCGACAATCCCCTGATCAAGGCCGATGCGGTCAAGATCTTCCTCGATGGCGTACTGGAAGGGGATCCCTTTACCGCCCCGCCCTTCCTGCCCAATGCGGGCATGCTGGAAAACTACCAGAACCCGCACCTGGCCATGGATCTCGCCACCGAGCAGGTGACCATCACGGCCGATAGCGAGGATGCGGGCAGCAACGGCATAGTCAACTACCGGGACGCCGACCTGAAAAACTATGTCACCGCCCTCGATCGGGCCGGTTTCAGCATTCACATGCACAGCATCGGCGATCGCAGCACCCGGATGGCGCTGGATGCGCTGCAAGCCGCCCGCGCCAGCAACGGTGACAAGGGGATCCCCCATACCCTGGCTCACCTGCAGGTGGTGCACCCCGACGATCAGAAAAGGCTGGGAGAGCTCGGTCTCTACCTCACCTTCACTTACGCCTGGACCACGCCCCAGCTCGCCTACGACATGCTGGTGACCCCCTTCATCCAGCCCACCCGCGCGGGACAATCCTTGCGCGAGGCGCTGTATGACCCCCTGGGTTATCTGCACGATGCGCTCTATCCGGTGGAAAGTGCGCGCAAGGCGGGGGCCATCCTGGTGGCGGGCAGCGATGCCCCCGTGGACAGCCGGGATCCCCGCCCCTTCGTCAACATGGCGGCCGGCATCGCCAAAGCGGCGGGAATCGGTGAGGATTTTCGCGCCAACCAGCGTACCTCGCTCGCCGAAATAGTGGCCGCCTACACCATCAATGGTGCCAGGGCGGTACGTCAGGGGGAGATCACCGGCTCCATCGAGGCGGGCAAGTCGGCCGACTTCATCGTGCTGGACAGGGATCTGTTCGCCCTGGTCGAGGCTGGCACCCCGGAGCAGATCGCCGATACCCGAATCGAGCAGACGGTGTTTCAGGGCGAGACTGTCTATCTGGCGCCCTGAGCCCACGCATCTGCCCCCATCAAAAGGCCCCGCGAGGGGCCTTCTTCGTTAGTCGCCGGCTCCCTGGTCAGCTTCGGCCAGTGCGGGCTGCAGGGCCAGGGTGAACAGGGCCGCCACCATGTCCGACTGGGTCAGCATGCCGACCAGCTGCTCCCCGTCCACCACCGGCATGTGGTGCAAGCCGCCATCGGAGAAGGCGGCCACCAGATCGTAGAGGGGCTGGTAGCGGCGGGCCGTCGACACGTCGCGGGTCATCAGATCCGCGACCCGCAGTGCTGCCAGAGCCACGGCGCCCCGCGGTTGTTGCAACACCCGATCGATCATCAAGTCGTGCAGCGTGATGATGCCGGCGAGGTGCCCCGCCTCATCCACCACCGGCAGCGCCTTGATCTGATGGTGGGAGAGCAGCCGCCACGCCGCCATGGCCGGCTGATCTGGCCCGATCAGGATCAGATCCCGCGACATCACATCCTGTACTCGCACCGTACCCACCCTGGCACGCAGGGCGTGCAGCTGGGCCTCCTGCAGCAAGGCCTGCAGATCCTGGCGACTGATGTCGAGCAGCTCACCGTGCTGCTCCAGGGCAAGATCGATCGCCGTGGCCTGGGTTGCGATGCGCTCGCTCGGCTGGGGATCGGCGGTCTGGTGACGATTGGGCTGAGCCTTGCCGCTATTGGGGTAACGGCGCCCAAGCAGCCGGTTGTAAAAGAGCGCCAGCATCAGCAACAACAACGAATTGAGCAGCACCGGCAGCAAGACGTAGCCCACTCCCAGCTGGCGGATCCCCTCGCCGCCGATGACGGCGGTCAAGGCCACGGCGCCCCCGGGCGGATGCAGGCTGCGGGTGAGAAACATGGCCGCGATGGCCAGCATCACGGCTGCGGCAGAGGCCAACGCCATGTCCGGGATCAGCTGGGCACTGAGCACCCCCATCAGCGCCGATACCCCGTTGCCCACCAGGATGGACCAGGGCTGGGCCAGTGGGCTGGCGGGCGCGGCAAACAGCAGCACGGCGGAGGCCCCCATGGGCGCGATCAGCCAGTGAACATTGAGCCCCAGCCCCCACTGGCACACGAAGGCGGTACCGAACAGCCCGGCGAAGGCGCCGAGGGCGCCATAACAACTCTCTTTGACACTGGTATTGGTCGATACCGGAAAGAAATCCCTGAACTGCATGCGGTTTCCAACGGATAAGGTTTATTTAAAATGCGCAATTCTAGCGAGTCACCCTCACTCAATGCCAGCGCGCAGGCAAGCGGATCACGCAGAAACTGTGTTCTGCCCGCCGCCCGCCGTCATGCTGGCGTTTTTCATCAAAAAAATGGCCTCCCGGATGCACCCAGCCGCCTCCAAACTGTGACGCCGCAGAAAATTCTTACAAAAAAAGGGGTGACGACCGCTTTTTTCTCTCCTCTTAACGCTTTCTTAAGACTTGCCGTGTCACCTTGATGTCATTGTCATCAACAGAGCCACTCATCATGAGCACCATCAGAGATGCCCTGCGTCGCTTCGACGGCCAGCGCCGTTGCTGGACAGCCGGGCTGGAGCGGGCAGCCCTCGCCTGGCTTGCCAGACGAAGCAGGCTGCCGGCCTCAAGCCAGCCAGCCCGACGGATCCTCATCATCCGCAGCACGAACCGCATCGGCAACAATCTGTTCCTGCTGCCCTTTTTGCAAAAGGTACGCAGCGCCCACCCCAATGCCGAGATAGAGCTGGTGTGCAGCGGCGGCCAGCTGCTCCCCTTTCTGGCCGATCTGCAGCTGCACCAGCTTCATCAGGTCAGATTGCAGGGCAAGCGCCTGCTCGCGGCCCTGCCTGTGCTGTGGCGCCTGCGTCGCCGGCAGTATGACAAGGTCTATGTGCCGTTCGCCTCCAGTACGGATCACCTGATCGCCGCCTGGGTGAAGGCCTGCGAGAAGCTGGGCTTTGCAGAGGCAAAAGGCGATGCACTGTTCGATCGGCCGCTCGCCGCCAACGACCACTGCCACTATGCCCACCAGCCGCTGCAACTGCTCGGCATGCACGCCAGCCTGGCCGATCAGATTGAACTGGGCAGCGTGTTGCGCACCGCCTGCCCACACCTGACGGCGTTGGCACAGACCCATCCCGGCCGATCCCTCATCGGCTTTTTCACCGGCGCCCGCAAGGGCAAGGGGCTCTCCCTTCCCCAATGGCAGCAGCTGCTCGGGGATCTGCGCCGCCAGCGCCCGGATGCCCTGCTGATCCAGTTCAATGATCCGGCCGATCCCCTGCCCTTGCTGGGCGACATGCAGGTCTCCCTGGGCAACTTGAGCGAATTGGCCCGCTTCGCCAGCGGCCTCGCCCTCTTCGTCAGCTGCGACACGGGCCCGCTCCATCTGGCCGCCGCCAGCGGCGTGCCTTGTCTGGGTCTCTTTACCCAGACAGATCCCGCGCGCTACGGCTGCCTCGGGGCCCAGCACCTCAACCAGGTGGTCGACGATCGCAACGCCATTCCCCTCGATGCCCACTGGCTGGCCGAGACGCTGGCGCGGGAGCAAGCACCTCGGGAGCTGCAACCCGCCCTCTCCCATGTGCACTACCTGAACCCGTCCCCGGCGCCCTTGCTGATGGCGCGCTGACGCAGATACAAGGAGGGCGGCCCTGGCCGCCCTCCTTGTTTTAACAAGCCGTTATCCGGCGCCATGGCGCAACCGCCTCAACGATAACGCGCCTCGATGCGGGCCAGCTCGCCGCTCTGGCGCAGCCTGACCAGGACGCGGGAGAACTCGGCCGCCCGGCGGTGAAAGGGAGAGGTATGGGCGAGGCAGAGGGTGAGCGGGGTCAACCCCAGCTGAAGCGGCACCTCTATGATGTGTCCCGTCAGCCCCAGTTGGCGGAGCTTGAAGTTGGCCACGATGGGATCCGTGATCATCAAGTCCCCCCGGCCGGCCGAGAGCATCTTGAAGACGTTGTCCACATTCATGGTCAGATGGACCTTGAATCCCACCAGATTCTCCTTGCCCCAGCCATTGCCTATGTAGTCGAGGATGGTGAACGCCTTGAGATCCACCAGGGCGCGAGCCTGATTGAGTCGCGCCAGCTGGGGGTGGCCCGCCTGGGTGAACAGGGTCAGGGTAGATACGGCGACCGGCTCCTCCACCACCTGGGTATAGCCCCGCCGCTCCTGGGTCGGCACTGTGACAAAGCCATCGGCCTGGCCGGAGCGCACCAGTTTCTGGGCCCGCAGCCAGGGATACCCCTGATGAGTGACGCGGATACCGAGTTCGGCCGCGACCCTGTCCATCACATCCACCATGATGCCCCGCATCTTGCCCTGCTCGTCACGCCAGGAGTAGGGAGCAAAATCATTGAAATAGACCATGTTGAGCGAGGGGGCAGGAGCCGCCAGAGGGCAAGTGGCCAATAACAGTGCCCATAGACTCCCGATCCAGACACCTGCTTTCATTTTTCCTGCCCCGCCCACATCATCCTGTTCTGAGCCTAGCGCACACAGGGTTGGCGCGGACCTGCCCGCACAAAAACAGAGGGAAGGCGTGCGCCTTCCCTCTTTCGTTATACCCGAACTCTGTTGTTATTTGCTGATTTTTGGCCGGCCGACCTGGCTGCCTAACTAGGCCAGTTCTGCCCGCAGTGCCCGGGTTGCCTCCACCATCACGGTGAGGGCGGCTGTGGTCTCTTCCCAGCCGCGGGTCTTGAGGCCGCAGTCTGGGTTGACCCAGAGCCGCTCGGCCGGGATCTGTTTGGCCGCCTTGCGCAGCAAGCCCTCAATCCAGCTCTGGCTCGGCACGTTCGGCGAGTGGATGTCATAGACGCCCGGGCCGATTTCGTTGGGGTAGTTGAAGCGCTCGAACGCTTCGAGCAGCTGCATCTGGCTGCGGCTGGTCTCTATGGTGATCACGTCCGCATCCAGCGCTGCCACCGCCTCTATGATGAGGTTGAAGTCGCTGTAACACATGTGGGTGTGGATCTGGGTGCTGTCCACCACAGGGCTGGCGCTCAGGCGGAAGGCGCGCACCGCCCAGTCGAGATACGTCTGATGATCCTGCTTGCGCAGGGGCAAGCCTTCACGGATCGCCGGTTCGTCGATCTGGATGATCTTGATGCCGGCGGCTTCCAAGTCAGCCACCTCGTCGCGAATGGCCAGCCCAATTTGCAGGGCGGACTGCTCGCGGCTCACGTCTTCGCGGGGGAAGGACCAGCAGAGTATGGTCACGGGCCCGGTCAGCATGCCCTTGACCGGCTTGTCGGTCAGGCTCTGGGCAAACTTGGTCCATTCGAGCGTCATCGGGGTCGGGCGGTCGATATCCCGGGTGATCACCGGCGGCTTGACGCAGCGGGAGCCATAGCTCTGCACCCAGCCGAAGCGGGTGATGGCAAAACCGTCCAGCAGCTCACCGAAGTACTCCACCATGTCGTTGCGCTCGGCCTCGCCGTGCACCAGCACGTCCAGCCCGATAGCCTCCTGGCGCTCAATCGCATCCTTGATCTGGGCCTGAATGCCCGCCTCGTAAGCCTGGTCGTCGATGCGACCGGCCCGCCACTCCTGACGCAGCACCCGAATTTCAGAGGTCTGCGGGAAGGAGCCTATGGTGGTGGTGGGCAAGAGCGGCAGCTTGAGATCATTGCGCTGCGCCTGCGCCCGCACCGGATAGGCGCTCTGGCGGTCGAAGTCGCTGTTGGTCAGGCTGGCGAGCCGTGACTGCACCGCTTTTTTGTGGACCCGGCTGTCGGACTCCCGATCCACGATGGGCTGGCTGTAGGCGGTGATCTTGTCGATGTCACCACCATCCAGATAGTCGGCCAGCAACCCCAGCTCGTAGCACTTTTGCAGGGCGAAGGCGAACCAGCTGCGGGTCTGGGGATCCAGCTCGTGCTCCAGGGTGAGATCCACCGGGCTGTGCAGCAGGGAGCAGGAAGAAGCCACCCAGAGCCGCTCGCCGAGCTTGGCTTTCAATGCGTTGAGCGTCGGTGCCAGCTTGGCCAGATTGGCACGCCAGACGTTGCGACCATTGATCACCCCGGCGGAGATGACCCACTGGGCCGGCAGATGAGGAACCAGCGTCTCCAGCTGCTCGGGCGCAGCCACCAGATCCAGGTGCAGGCCATCCACCTTCAGGCTGGTAATGATGTCACGCTGATGGGCCACGGAACCGAAATAGGTGGTGAGCAGCAGCTTGCAGGGGCCGCTCAGGCGCTCATAGGCATTCAGATAGGCCAGACGCCACTCATCCGGCAGGTCCAGCGCCAGCGCCGGCTCGTCGATCTGTACCCACTCCACTCCCTGGGCCGAGAGCCTCCCCAGGATCTCCTGATAGACGATCAGCAGGCGATCGAGCAATTCCAGACGAGAGAATCCGCTCTCTTTCTCCTTGCCGAGCCACAGATAGGAGACGGGCCCCAGCAGCACGGCCTTGACCGGCAGCCCCTGCGCCTTGGCCTCTTCCACCTCATCAAACAGCTGACTCCAACCCAGCTTGAAGCGCTGGTCACGGCTGAACTCGGGCACCAGGTAGTGGTAGTTGGTGTTGAACCACTTGGTCATCTCGGCGGCGGCGGCCGCCGGGCCGGTCGGCGCACGACCACGGGCCACCCGGAACAGGGTATCGAGATCGGTGTCGCCATGGCGGTGACGCTCGGGGATGGCATCCACCAGCAGGCTGGTGCCGAGCACTTGGTCGTACCAGGCAAAGTCCCCCACCGGCAGCAGGTTGACCCCGGCGGTGCGCTGGGCCTGCCAATGACGTTCACGCAGGCTCTTGCCGGTGGCGATGAGTTCCGCCTGAGTTGTCTCGCCACGCCAGTAAGATTCGAGGGCAAATTTCAGCTCGCGCTTGGCGCCGATACGGGGGAAGCCCAGGGTGTGTGCTCGTGTCATAGGTCCAACTCCTTATGCTCGTTCATCTGATGGGAAACTGGATGATTTAGCCATCCAGATGTTTACACATCCAAAATGACAAGATAAGGTGACGTTGGCTATTGAATCCTTTTCAACAGCCTCTCAAGAAATCCGCGATTGATGCAACAAGGAGCCATGTTATGGCAGTGCCAAGCAATTCAGGCCTGGAAATCAAGCACTTGAGAACCCTGACCGCGCTGGCCGAGCAGGGTTCGCTGGCCGGCGCGGCGCTGACTCTCAACCTCACCCAGTCGGCCCTCTCCCATCAGCTCAAGGAGCTGGAGACCCGCCTCAACCTGGAGCTCTACCTGCGCAAGAGCCGCCCCCTGGTGCTGACGGCGGCGGGCCAGCAGTTGCTGAGTCTGGCCCGCCAGGTGCTGCCGGCGCTGGCCCAGACCGAGAAACAGCTGCAGGCCCTGCACAGCGGCGACGCGGGCCGGCTGCACCTGGCGCTGGATTGCCACAGCTGCATCCAGTGGTTGCTGCCGCTCTTGCCCGATTTTCGCCGCCAGTGGCCCGGGGTGGATCTGGAGGTGGAGTCTGTGCCCGGCTTCGATGCCATCAGCGCCCTGCTCGGCGGCCAGCTCGACCTGCTGCTCACCTCGGATGTGCAGGCACGCGGCGATCTGCACTTCGAGCCGCTGTTCGCCTTCGATCTCACCCTGGTGATGGCGCCCGATCACCCCCTCTGTCACCGGACCCGGATCACCCCGGACGATCTCAAGCAGGAGGTGCTGCTGGTCTACCCGGTGGAGCGGGCCCGCATGGACGTGTTCAGCCGCTTTTTGCAACCCGCCGGGGTGGAGCCCGCCCGCTGCAAGCTGGTGGACAACACCTCTGTCATGCTGCAGATGGCCGCCGCCGGGCTCGGGGTCGCCGCCCTGCCGCGCTGGGCCAGCGAGGAGTTTGTGCGTCAGGGGCTGCTTGAGGCCAGGGCACTCGGCAACGGTGTGCGCCGCCATATGTATGGGGCCGTGCGCGCCGCCGACAAGGATCAGTCCTGCCTGCAGAGCCTGTTCGAGCGCATTCGCAGCAAGATGGGCGAGCAGAAAGAGGCGTAAAAAAGCCGCCCCTGGGGGCGGCGCTCACGCCTCTCGACACGCCGGCGCTCGGGCGCCTCAGGATCCCTCGCCGCAACTTGCAGCCCCCTGCCGCCTCGGGCAGTTGGCGCAAAGCTCCCCATCACGGCGCTTGTAGTGCAGGCAGCAACGCTGGCGCACATAGCCAGGAAAAGCACCCTCTTGCGGCCAGGACGCCGGACGCCACCCCGCCAGATGCTCGGCCGGCAGACCGCAGGCGGCGAGCCAGCGCGGAGCGTGCTCGCTCACCTGTTCACGGCTCACATGGGTGAAGAAGTCGGGTACCCGCACCAGGGCCGCCAGCAGATCGTCCGCCAAGAGCGGGCGCACGAAACCGGGTCTGAGCCGCTGCACCCCGCCCAGCAGTGCGAACAGTGCCTGCCAGTGGGCCTGCAGCCGCTCGCCCGCGGCCTTGATCAAGGCATCCAGCTCCCCCTTGATCATGGGTTCAGCCGGCAGGATGAAGCCCGATACCAGCCCATCCTGATAACCCTGCCCCAGCTTGTCCAGCGCTGGCACGGCCCCCAGTCGATAGACGGCCACCATGGCGAGATAGAGGGACTGCCAGCAGAGCATGCCCCAGCTGCGGGTCAGCCAGTAGGCGGGCCCCGCCTCCGGGTGCGCCAGCCGCCAGTGATCATGCAGCGCCGCCGCCACCTCGGCCGGGGTTGAATGAGGGGAAGCTGCCAGCAAAGGGGGCGAGTCCCCCGCCTCCGCCAACCGCCCCTTGAGCGAAGGAATAAGCCCGCTGGCTGCCGCAAACAGGGCGCCATGATCCGCCAGCGCACGTATCTCCGTGTGCACGGCCAGCGCGCCGAGCCCGCGGGGCAAGCCGCGCGGACGGTCATCTGCTGCGGCTAGATGATGAGCATGCCCCGGACGCGGCCCGGGGCGCAGGGTCAGAATACGTATTTGAGTCGCGCCTCCACGTTGCGCTCTGCCCCGAACCAGCAGTTGTTCTGGTCGTAGCAGGAGTAGTAGGTCTTGTTGAACAGGTTGCTGGCGCTCAGCGAGGCCTCCACCCCTTGCAGGCGCTGGCTGAGTTGGGCCAGATCGTAGGAGGCTGACATGTCCATCAAGAGATAATCCGGTACCGTATCCGTGTTGGCGGCATCGAGCTGGGCCTCCCCCACGTAGCGCAGGCCGGCGCCAACCCGCATCCCCTCCAGCTGGCCACCCGGCAGGTAGTTGCTCCACAGGGAGGCCATCTGCTTGGGCACCCAGACCGGGGTCTTGCCCTGCAGGCTGGTGGTATCGCGGGTGATCTCCATGTCCTGGCGGGTATAGCTCAGCGCCAGATCCAGCCGGCTGGTGAGATCGACTCGCCCCTCCAGCTCGACGCCCCTGGAGACCATCTCGCCGGTCTGCAGCTTGGGCCCGTAGACGTTGTCCGGATCCGTCACCAGGGCATTTTGCTTGGTGATGTGGAAGACCGAAGCGGTAAAGGTCTTGCTCATGTCCTCGGCGAGAAACTTGAGTCCTCCCTCCCACTGATGGCCTGTGGCCGGTTTGAACGCCTGGCCATTCTTGTCCGCCCCCGCCACCGGCTCGAAGCTCTCGGCATAGCTCACATAGGGCGAGAGGCCATAATCCAGCTCGTACAAGGCGCCGAGGCGCAACGAGAGGTTGTCCTGATCTATCTGGGCCAGGGTGTTGCTCGCCGCCCCCTGATAGAGGGTCTGGCTGTCGGTGTCCATCCGGTAGCTGTCATAGCGGGCACCGCCTATGGCCACCAGCCGGTCCAGACGCACCTGATCCTGCAGATAGACGCCGGCCTGGGACTGGCGGATGGTCTTGCTGTCCTGATAGTTGAAGGTGAGGGCCGCCGGCACTATCTGGCTGTGGTTCGGGTTGAAGATGTCGATGCCGGGCGCCGAATAGTCGAGGGTGTCCCGGTAGAGAATACGGGCATCCAGATACTGGTAATCGACCCCGAGCAGCAGGTTGTGCTGGGCGCTGCCGGTCATCACCTTGCCCGCCAGCTGGTTGTCGATGACAAAGCCGCGAGAGTCTTCATCGGTCAGATAGGCGTTGCGGGCCAGGGTGCGGTGGTCTGCCGCCAGCGCCGCATTGTAGGTGTTCTGCTGGTTGGCCGAGGCGTCCATGTAGCGGGCGTTTTGCAGCAGCTGCCAGTTGGCGTTGAAGTCGTGGCTCAGCTTGTAGCCAAGCAGGGTCACTTCCCGGCTGTAGTGGTTCCAGTTTTCATCACCAAGGAAGGTATCGCTGCCAAGCTGGCCCAGAGGATTGGATTTGACCGAGCCGCTGGCCGGCACTGTGGTGTAGATACCGGCTTGCGGGTCTTTCTGGTAATAGAGGTTGAGGTTCAGCAGGGTACGGTCACTCAACTGCCAGTCCAGCGACGGCGCCAGCACGTAGCGCTCCTCCTCTGAGGTCACCGCCTGGCCGTCTTTCTGACGGGCCAGCCCCACCAGCCGATAGGCAAACTGATCGTTGATGGCACCTGTGCTGTCGAGGGTCAGCTCCTTGAGGGTGCCTGTGCCCGTCGCCACGCCGACGCTGTGCCTGGCTTCCCGCTGCGGCCGCTTGGCGATCAGGTTGACCATGCCCCCCGGCGGCATGCTGCCGTAGAGCACAGAGGTCGGCCCCTTGAACACCTCCAGCTGCTCTATGGCCACCGGATCTATCTGGGGTTGCAGGTTCCAGTCGTTGTACTGCAGCAGCAGGCCGTCGTAGAAGTTCTGGTAGTTGTCAAAGCCGCGGATGTTGAACAGATCCAGCCGGTTGACCGCCCCGCCGCGCAGCTCGGTATTGACGCCGGGCACGTAGCGCAGCGCCTCGCTCACCGAGCTTACACCGCGCTGCTCCAGGGTCTCGCCATCCACCACAGAGATGGCCTGGGGCGTCTCCATGGGGTCGAGCCGGGTCTTGGTCGCCGTGTTGCGATAGGTCTGACCCAGTACCGTCAGGGTTTCATCGGCCACCGCGCCTTGCGCATTGGACGTGGGTGCGGCCAGCACTGGGCCTGCCAACAGGGCGGAGAGGGTCGCGGCGACCAGGGTCAAAGGGGGGTGAGTGGCGTACATCTGATCCTCGAATGCAATGATTGAATAGTAACAAATCTCATTTGCATTTTATTGGGTCAATTTGCCCTTGAATTAACAATTTGGGGCATGTTGGCAGGAAAAACGGCAAAAAAGGGGCAAGACAAGCCCCATCCGACGACCTGCCATGTCGATGGAAAAAAGCATTGAATTCAAATGGCTATCTTTTCTGAGGGAAGGCTTCAATGAGATGGCGGTCAATGGCGAGGCGCCACAGTGCTTTATGCAGACCGGGGGATGGGCGCCCTGCCGCCAAACCGCTCACAGGGTTCAGTCCTGGCGGGGTGCTATGGGCAACCAGTACTCCATGCGGGCATAAGGCTGTTGGCCATCGAAGTCGGGGGTGTAACGCTCCAGCTCGAAACCATCCAGCCCCCGATAACCCGAGGCGGGCAGCCAGTGCAGGATAAACCAGTTGAGGGTCTGCCCCAGCTGGCTGATGGGGCCCACGTGGCTGAGCACGGCGTACTCCTGGGGCGGGATGGCCAGACGAGCCAGCCCGCTCGGCGGCTCGCTCCCCTCCTCTGCCGCCACGCCCGCCCAGTAGACCAGCGGCTCTCCAGCACCTGACACATCCACCACGCCGATCAGATCGCGGGCCCTGTCCAGACCGCCGGCACTGCGCAAGGCATGCCAGATGGCGGGCACCGTCTGCTGGAAATCAGGCTCGCTGGCGAAGAGCCCGCGGATCAGCCCCTTGACCCCCTGCAATATGAAGGCCGGCTGACTCTCGACCCGTACCTGCACCAGCCTGGGGG
The DNA here is from genome assembly GCF_963899305.1 of Aeromonas sp. MR19. Classification (NCBI taxonomy): domain Bacteria; kingdom Pseudomonadati; phylum Pseudomonadota; class Gammaproteobacteria; order Aeromonadales; family Aeromonadaceae; genus Aeromonas; species Aeromonas sp. MR19. The sequence continues at coordinate 163,750 of NZ_CAWQWZ010000043.1, read as the reverse complement.
CACTGGCGAGCGGCGTATGGGCTCGCACCAGCGGGGTGCGCAACCCCAGCCGCATCCCCCGCTTGCGATAGGCCAGCGGCGAGCAGCCGAACTGCTGCTTGAAGGCGCGGCTGAAACTCACCTCGGAACCAAAGCCGTAGCAGAGCGCCAGATCCAGCACCCGCTGGCGGCTCGTGAGCAGCGCCTCCGCCGCCAGGCTCAGCTTGAGCTCGCGCACATAGTGGGCCACCGTCTGCCCTGTCTCGTGCAGGAAGACCCGCTGCAACTGCCAGCGCGACCAGCAGCTCTGCTCGGCCAGCTGCTCCAGCGACAACGGCTGATCCAGATGCCCGTGGATGTAGTCGAGCACCCGCTCGATGCGGGTGAAATGGGCGCTAGCCTGTGGCGCGGGGCCCGGGGATGCGAGGGGGAAGGTAGGTGTCATTGGGTGGTCGGGATCGCTGCCGGCAGAGGGGCACGCTGCCCAAGTGGCCACATTAAACATGGCCGTCGCCCCGGCGGCAAGTGGCCTGCGGCCACCGGCAGGCAGCGCACACCGTTTGTCACTCGACGCCATGCCGTCACCTGTGCCTTCAACAAGGCCGTCACGCCAGCTTGGCAGGCTGTCACAAAAATGACGCATTTCCCTGTCAGATTGTTTGAAAACAAATATATCAATTAGCCTGAAAAGCCAATAAAGTCCTCGTTCGAATCTTTTGCAGGGAGAGCCAAGATGAAAAAAATTGCCTTGATCACCGGAGCCCGTGGCGGCATAGGATCCGCCATCACCACCGCCTTGCTGGCCCAGGAGTATCGCATCATAGCCACTCACTCCAGCGGCAACAGTGCGGCGGCCCATGACTGGTACGGGGAGCAGGGTTATCGGCCGGAGCAGGTGCGGCTGCTGCCGCTGGACGTGGCCGACACCGCCATGTGCCGCGAGACCCTGGGTCGCCTGTTGCAGGACGAGGGCCGGGTGGACGTGCTGGTCAACAACGCCGGCATCACCCGGGATGGCGCCTTCAAGCGCATGGCGCCGGAGCAGTGGTTCGAGGTGATCCACACCAATCTGTGCAGCCTCTACAACGTGACCCAGCCGCTGTTTGACGCCATGTGCGAGCAGCGCGATGCCCGCATCATCAACATCTCCTCGGTCAACGGCCAGAAGGGGCAGTTCGGTCAGGTCAACTACTCGGCGGCCAAGGCGGGCATGCTGGGCTTCACCAAAGCGCTGGCGGCGGAAGGGGCCCGCTTCGGGGTCACGGTCAACGCCATCGCCCCCGGTTACACAGCCACCCCCATGGTGGAGGCGATCCGCAGCGATATCCTCGACAGCATCAAGGCCGACATTCCCATGCGCCGCCTCGCCAAGCCGGAGGAGATAGCCGCCGCCGTGGCCTTTCTCGCCAGTGAGGCGGGCGCCTATATCACGGGGGAAACCCTGGCCATCAACGGCGGCCTCTACATGAAGTAATGCCGGGAGTTATCTCATCGACAGAGGGCAGCCAATCGGCTGCCCTCTGCTTTTGGCAAGTTGAGACAAAATGGCGCAGCCCCTGCCTGCCACCCGGCTCAGGGGCGCGCCGCCGCGGCCCCCACCGGCTCGGCGAAGTGACTGCGCAGGGCCGTGATCACCCGCCGCACCTTCTCCGGGATCTCCCGCTGGGGAGTGATGGCGTGGATCTCCATGGGCGGTACCCGAAATCCCGGCAGCAGCTCCAACAGCCGACCCTGGGCGAGATCCTCTGCGATCTCCCCCTCGGGTTGCAGCGAGACCCCCTGCCCAGCCAAGGTGAACTGGCGCAGCGGCAGCACGTTGTTGCACACCACCCTGGGCTTGGGTTTGACCTTGTGGCCCTGCCCCTTGTCGTCGAAGAAGGTCAGGCCCCCGCTCAGCATGTCCGCTGCCAGCCAGTCGTGTTCCAGCAGATCTGCCGGGCTGCGTGGAGTGCCCTTGCGCGCCAGATAGGCGGGCGAGGCACACAGCAGCATCCGGGTCTGACCCAGCTTGCGCGCCACCAGGCTGGAGTCGGACAGGGTGCCGACTCGCAGCGCCACGTCGATGCGCTCGGCGATGAGATCCCGCTTCTCGTCGTCCGCGATGATCTGGATGCACAGGCCGGGATGGGCCTGCAACAGCGGCGACAAGGCCCGCGCCAGCGGCTGGCCCGCCATCCCCACGGGCGCCGTGATCCGCACTTCACCGAGCAGGCTGTCGCGCACCTCCGAGAGGCGCAGTTCGGTCTGGTTCAGCGTCTGTTGCAACGACTGACACCCCTGCCACACCACCTCCCCCGCCTCGGTCAGGTTGAGGCGACGGGTGGAACGGTGCAGCAGGGTGAGGCCGAGCAGACTCTCCAGCTGGCTGATATGCTGACTGACGGCGGAGGGGGTCATGCCAAGGGCCTTGGCGGCGCCCGTCATGCTGCCCGCCTCCACCACGGCGGCGAAGATGGCGTAACGTCTGAGCTGTTCCATTATTAAATCCAGCTTACAAGTGAATCAATTTTATAGCCGATTATTAAATCACATTCGGCGGCGTAGGATAGCCCCATTCCAACAGTGAAGGAGAATCACCCATGAAAATTGCCCTGATCGGTGCCAGCGGTTTTGTCGGTACAGCCATCCTCAATGAAGCCGTCAGCCGCGGCCATCACGTCACCGCCATCGTCCGCGATGTCAGCAAAGTCGCTGCCCACCCGCAGGTCACCGCCGTCGCCGTGGATGCCCAGCACCCACAGGCGCTGGCCGAGGTACTCAAGGGGCACGACCGGGTGATCAGCGCCTACAACCCGGGCTGGACAGCACCGGATATCTACGACCAGTACCTCAAAGGGGCCAAGGCCATAGTCGCGGCGGCCGTGACCGCCCACAGCTGGTTGCTGGTGGTCGGTGGTGCCGGCAGTCTGGAAATCGCCCCCGGCGTACAGCTGGTGGATACCCCGGACTTCCCGGCCGAGTGGAAGCAGGGCGCCCTGGCGGCCCGCGACGGTCTCACCGCCCTGCGCCGTGAAACCACCCTCGACTGGCGTTTCGTCTCCCCGCCCGTGTTCCTCGAACCCGGCGACAAGCGCGGCGGCTATCACCTCGGTGGCGATCAGGTGCTCTTTAGCGGTGACAAGCCTGCCGGGATCACGGTTGGCGATCTGGCCGATGGCGTGCTGAACGAGGTGGAAAAACCGGCTCACCTGCGCCAGCGCTTTACCCTGGGCTACTGAGTGGGCAACTGAGCACGCTCACCGATCAGGTCTCAGCCTGATCCCTGCTCAACGCGAGAAACAGGAAGGGAGGCCTCAGCCTCCCTTCCTGTTGTGCGTCTCCGATAGCCAGGCCTACTCCCGCCCGTGAACGCTCGTGCCAGCCAGCCGCTTGTTTTCGCACTAACCGGGTGCCCGCTGCCCCCATGGGACAGCCGGTACACGGCCCCGTGAGCCGCTCAATAAACATCCAGCCAAATGGGTATCGAATTCTATTTCGATTTTTGTATATAACTAAGAATAATTTGTTGTTTCCGTCTTATAACGCCGAACAGTAGCATCACCCTCAATCCAAATGGCGCCATCTTTACCGATCGGCCAGGTGGCTCACCACCGATCGGCGCGCTGTCGTTTTTGTGCTGAGTGGCCGGGAAACGTCCCGGCGCTCAGAAAATGAGGAGGTGCACATGGAACATTCACCACTGCCGATCATCGATCTCGCCGCGCTCGAAGGCGCCCCTGACACTCGCCGCCAGATGCTGGCCAAGCTTGGCCGGGCAGCTCGCGACATCGGCTTTTTCTATCTGACAGGCCATGGCCTGAGCGAGGCGCAGCAGCAAGAGACCCTGGCGCTGGCAGCCCGCTTCTTCGCCCTGCCGGAGCAGGAAAAACGCGTGGTGCAGATGGTGCACTCCCCCCATTTTCGCGGTTACAACCAGGTGGGTGCCGAGCTCACCCGCCAGCAGCCGGACAGGCGCGAGCAGTTCGACATCATGAATGAGGCGCCTGCGCTGGCAGAGGACGAGATCCATGCCCCCTGGCAGCGGCTGATAGGCCCCAACCAGTGGCCCGCCGCCCTGCCCGAGATGAAAACGCAGCTGCTGGCCTGGCAGGAACGCCTGAGTGACATCACCCTCACCCTGCTCGCCGCCTTCGCCGAGGTGCTGGCGCAGCCGCAGGGAGTGTTCGATGCCAGCATCCAGGGCGCCCCCTATCAGCACATGAAGCTCATCCACTATCCGGGGCGCGAAGCGGGTAGCAGCAGCCAGGGAGTGGGCGCCCACAAGGATCCCGGCTACCTGACCCTGGTGATGCAAGACGATCAATCCGGCCTGGAAGTCGAGACGGCGAGCGGCTGGATCCCGGCGCCGCCCCTGCCGGGGGCCCTGGTGGTCAATATCGGCGAACTGCTGGAGCTGGCTTCCAACGGCTATCTCAAAGCCACCCTGCACCGGGTGGTGAGCCCGCCGCCGGGGGTATCGCGCCTCTCCTGCGCCTTCTTTATGGCGGCGCGGCTCGATGCTAACGTGCCTTTGTTGCAGCTCTCCCCCGAGCTGGCGGCGCAGGCACAAGGGCCCGAGAGCGACCCCGCCAACCCGCTCTTCTATCAGGTGGGTGAAAACGTGCTGAAAGGGAGGCTGCGCTCCCACCCGGACGTGGCGGCGCGCCACTATACCACCGCCCCGGCGTCGGCCAATCAGCAGACAACAAGTGGGCAGACGACAAACAGCGAGCGGCGCGAACCGCAGCCAGCCTGACTCTGCCATACCTATTAGACGGGGGACGCCGCGGCGTCCCGCCACCCGGATGACACAAGCAGTTAAGCCACAGCCTGGCAATGACGGAGTAATAGAATGAAATTCAAAACCATGAGCGTGCACAGCGGCCAACGGATCGATCCCCAGACCGGCGCCCTCACCACCCCCCTCTACCAGAGCAGCACCTTCAGCTACTTCAATGCCCAGGCGGGCAAGGAGCGTTTCGCGGGTCAGGCCCCCGGCTTCATCTACAGCCGCTTTGGCAACCCCACCACGGCCGAGCTGGAACAAAAACTGGCAGCCCTTGAGGGTGCCGACGAGGCGCTGGTAGTGGCGAGCGGCATGGCGGCAGTGAGCGCCATCATGTATGCCCTGGCCGACAGCGGCGACGAGGTGGCCTACATAGGCCCGCTCTACGGCGGCACAGATGCGTTTCTCAAGCAGACCTTCAGCCGCGCCGGCATCAAGGTGACCGCCTACGAGAGCGATCAGGATCTGCTGGCCAACATTCGTCCCGCCACCAAGGTGGTACTGTTCGAAACCCTGACCAACCCCACCCTCAAGGTGGTGGATCCGCGCATCGTGGTGCAGGCGGCCCGCAAGGTGGGCGCCATCAGCGTGTGTGACAACACCTTCCTCACCCCCTATCTGCTGCGCCCGCTGGAGCTTGGCATCGACATCGTCATGCACAGCGGCACCAAGTATCTGGGCGGCCACGGCGACATCATAGCCGGTGTGGTGGCAGGCTCCCACGCGCTGATGAAATCAGTGCGCACCGTGGCCCTCAAGCACATAGGCTCCCCCATAGGCCCGCAGGAGGCCTACCTGCTGCAGCGTGGGGTCAAGACCCTGCCACTGCGCATGGATGCCCACCTGCACAACGCCCAGAAGGTGGCCGAGTTCCTGGCCGATCACCCGGCGGTGAAGAAGGTGATCTACCCGGGCCTTGCCAGCCATCCGGGTCACGACGCCCTCGGCGCCTTCGCCAGCGGCTTTGGCGGCATGGTGAGCATAGAGCTGGAAGGCGGCTTTGCGCGCTGCGCCACCCTGCTCGACAACCTGCAGCTGTTCGTGCAGGCGGTGAGCCTGGGGGATCTCGAGAGCCTGGCCTGCCATCCGGCCAGTACCACCCACGCTGCCATGGACGAGGCGAGCCGCCTCGCCGCCGGGGTGAATGACGATCTCATCCGCTTCAGCATAGGGGTGGAAGACGCCGACGATCTGATCGCCGATCTGGCGGCGGCGCTGGCCGTCGCCTGATACCCTAGCCCCTTTCACGGCTCAAAAAACAGCCCGCCCCATGTGAATGGGGCGGGCTGTTTGCATCAAGGAGTGGAGAGCCGCTTGTCAGGGGCGGAAGAGATCCGCTGCACCGGCCAGCCCAGCGCAGCCAGCTCGGGGGCCAGCACCTTGGCATCCCCCACCACCAGGATCACCATGTCGTCGGGGTCGAGCCAGCGGCGGGCCAAGTCTCGCAAGGTGAATGTCGACAGCTGGCTGACCGTCCGTACCCGCTGCTCCACATAATCCTGCGGCCACTGCGCCAGCAAGATGGGCAGCATGTACTCCACCTCCTGCGGCAGCGTCTCGTAGTCCAGCGCCTGGCGGTTGAGCACACCTTCACGCAGGGTTCGCACCTCCAGTCGGGTCGGGCCCTGCCGCTGGTATTTGTCGAGCTCCTGCAGGATCTGCAGCAGGGCGGCCCGGGTCACCTCGGTGCGCACGCTGCTTTGCAGCAGAAAATAGCCCGCCTGACTGTTGCCGTTGAAGGTGGTCTCGATGAAGTAGGTGTATCCCAGCTCCTCACGCAGGCGGATATGCAGCCGATCCGCCAGGGAGGCATTCATCAACCCGGCCAGGAACTGCTCACCAAACCCGTCGCTCGCCATGGCGCGGCGCCCCATGCGAACAAGGCTCTGGCTGGCGCCGGGATTATCCAGCAGATAGATGGCCCGCTTGGCCTGCTGGCCGGCAAAGCCGAGGGGCCGCAGGCTGGGCGATTGCCCCTCTGGCTCAACCAGAAAAGAGAGTGCACTCACCACCTTCTCCTGCGCCAGATCCCCGCTCACCACCACCCGAGCCTCCCCGCTGCGATAAACAGCCCGATAGAAGGCGTGCACATCGTCCAGGGTCAGGGATTGCCACTGTGTCTGCAGATCCGGCACCCTGGCCAGGCCGTCGATCAACGCATGAAACTGCTGATCGGCCTGCCACTGGGGCTCTCGCACTTGCTGCTTCAACCATTGCTGGGTCTGGAGCTTGAGGCGCTGGAAATCCGTCGGTCGCAAGGCCGGCTGCAGCAACAGCTCCCGTACCAGCGCCAGCGTCTCATAGAAGTGGGAGGTCACCCCCTGCACCGTGATCTGGCTGTAGCCTTCCTCATAGCCAAAACTCAGGCTGGCGCCCAGCTGACGCGCCCGCTCCTCAATGGCGGCAGCCTGCCACCGCTCACTGCCCTGGGACAGCATGCTGGCGGTCAGTTCAGCCAGTCCGGCCTTGCCCTCTGGCTCGGCCCGGTACCCGCCGGGCCAGTTGATGCGCATGACAAAGGCTGGCACCTCATCGCTGTAGTGACCGAGCAGGGAGACCCTATCCCCCAGACTGGCCTGCCACAGGGTGGGCAGTGGCACGGGCAGCGCCCCGCCACTGGCGGGTTCCTGGCGCCGGTCCAGGGTCTCCTTGACCGGACGTGAACGCAAGAGAGGCTCAGCCAGGGTGCGCGGCAAGGGGGGCGGCTCGACAAAATTGGCCTGGCCGGCCTGCCACCCTTGATGCGCCTCGGGCACCACGCTCAGCACCACCCTGGGTTTGTGCAGTACATAGTGGTCCAGTACCCGCTTTACCTCGGCGGGCGTCACCCGCGCCATCCGTTCGAGATAACGATGCAGGTAGTTGGGCTCCTGAAACAGGCTGTGGCCCGTGCCCAATAATTCCGCCTTGCCAGCCACGCTGTCCAGCGACCAGACCAGGTTGGCACGCAAGGCATTGGCAGAGTGCTCGAGCCGGGCCCCGGGGATGCCCTCCTGGGCCAGTCTGGCGATGACACCGTCTATCTCGCGCTTGATGGGTTCGAGCTCGGCGCCCTGCTCCAGATTCGGAATGGCCTGGATCACCAGCATGCAGGCGAGCACGCCACACTCATGGCGGGCAGAGACGAACACCAGCTTGCCGCTCTGTTGCAACTGTTGTTGCAGCAGGCCACTGGCGGAGCCCCCCAGTTGATCGGCCAGCAGATCGAGGGCTTCGAAACCCGGATCCCGGGCCGAAACGGTCGGATAAGCCAGCACCAGCATGGGGTCCTGTACCGGGGCCGTCAGGGTACGATATCGACTCTTTTTCAGCGCCACAGGCCGGGGCACTGAGCGAGCCTGGCCGGGGGCTGGCGACAAGGCGCCGAAGTAGCGTTCGACCCAGGCCAGGGTTTGCGCCGGCTGGATATCACCGCCGATCACCAGGGTGGCATTGTTGGGGCCATACCAGCGCAGGAAAAACTGGCGCACATCCTCCAGGGTGAGGTGCTCCAGATCCGCCATCCTGCCAAACGGCGTGTTGAAATAGGGGTGATTGGGTGGATAGAGGGTACGGTTCAACACCTCCAGCACCCGGCCATAGGCAGGCGTGTCGACCAGGTCGGCTCGTTCGTTCCTGACCACGTCACGCTTGGCATCAAACTTTTGCTGATACAGGGTATCGAGCAGGAAGCCCATCCGATCCGCCTCCAGCCAGAGTACTTTCTCCAGCTGATTGGCCGGCACCGTCTGGTAATAGCGGGTTTGATCCCGTGTCGTCAGCCCGTTGATGTCACGCCCCCCCACCTGCTGCAGCAGGCGGATATGCCCCTCCTCCCCCACATGGGCCGAGCCCTGAAACATCATGTGTTCGAACAAATGCGCCATGCCGGACTGGCCCGGCGCCTCTTCGGCCAGCCCGACCCGATAATTCACTTCCACATGCACCAGGGGATCCGAGTGATCCGGGGTCAGGATCACCGTCAGGCCGTTATCCAGCCGATATTGCTGGTAAGGGACGATAAGCGGATTGGTGCCTTTCTTTTGCTCCTTGACCAGTACCGGGCCAGCCAGGGCCAAGGCACTGAATAAATACAATAAACTCCACGCGACTCTCATTTTGTTTCCCAATTCTCAAGTCTGAACATTATTATTGTTATCTGTTGTTGCACTCACGCCATATTCACTCCAATTCGCCAGCGGCCCCATTATTCATCTCTATTTGTGTGGTGATATGAATCATGCTGGCAGGTCAGTACACTGGCGACATATCGTCAGATGACTGACCCTTGTATCAATATTTGCACGCCATGGGTGCCATGCCTGCGCACGGGTAGCACCCGGGGCCAAGGCCACCAGTGTAATCAATCGGGGCCTTCAGGGATATCTCGCGGGCACCGTCATTTGTAACAAGCCATGAGATGACCAGAGATAAGCGTTAATCATGGCCATCACAACCCTTATTTCCGAGCCGGATTCATCGCCATTTTTCAATGTGTCAAAAGGCGCACACGGATGCATTTCTCAGCGGGATGACTATTTACCATTGAGTCAGGAGAAAATACGCGACCGGAGATGAATAATATCAATTCAATTAATAACGAGACTCGGCCTCTCCATGCGCACAGTCCAAGTGAATATGCCATTGCACCGGAACGCCCGCGCTCTGCACGCCAAAACGGGCAAAAAAACAGGGGGCCTAGGCCCCCTGCTTCACACTCACCCAAGTTGGATCAACCGCGATCCAGCAGTATGTTGAGCATGCGGCGCAGCGGCTCGGCGGCGCCCCACAACAGCTGGTCACCCACGGTGAAAGCAGCCAGATACTCCGGGCCCATGTTGAGCTTGCGCAGACGCCCCACCGGTATGCTGAGGGTGCCGGTGACGGCGGCCGGGGTCAGCTCGCGTGCCGTGATGTCGCGATCGTTGGGGATCACTTTCACCCAGTCGTTGTGAGCGGCCAGCAGGGCTTCGATCTCGGGGAGCGGCACATCCTTCTTCAACTTGATGGTGAAAGCCTGACTGTGGCAGCGCAAGGCGCCGATCCGCACGCACAGACCATCCACCGGGATGGCGGCATCTTCTACCCCTAAGATCTTGTTGGTCTCGGCCTGGCCCTTCCACTCTTCGCGGCTCTGGCCGTTGTCGAGCTTGGTGTCGATCCAGGGGATGAGGCCACCGGCCAGCGGCACGCCAAAGTTGTCCACCGGCAGGGTGCCGGAGCGGGTCTTCTCGGTGATCTTGCGCTCTATGTCGAGGATGGCAGAGGCGGGATCCGCCAGCTCAACCGCCACTTCGTCGTGCAGCAGGCCCATCTGGGTGACCAGCTCGCGCATGTGGCGCGCGCCGCCGCCCGATGCGGCCTGATAGGTGGCCACGCTTACCCACTCCACCAGATCGGCCTTGAACAGACCGCCGAGGGCCAGCAGCATCAGGCTGACGGTGCAGTTGCCGCCGACGAAGGTCTTGAGCCCCTTGTCCAGCGCCTGCGCTATGACGTCGCCGTTGACCGGATCCAGGATGATGACCGCGTCCTTCTCCATCCGCAGGGAGGAGGCGGCGTCAATCCAGTAGCCCTGCCAGCCGGCGGCTTTCAGGCGCGGATAGACATCCTTGGTGTAGTCGCCGCCCTGCGCCGTGATGATGATATCTTGCTTGGCCAGCGCCTCGATATCGAAGGCGTCCTGCAGGGTACCGGCATCGACGCCGAAGTTGGGGGCGGCCTCACCGGCCTGGGAGGTGGTGAAGAAGGTGGGTTGAATGCGGGCAAAATCCTTCTCTTCCTGCATCCGGCTCATCAGTACCGAACCCACCATGCCACGCCAACCGACCAAACCTACTTTTTTCATAATGTCCTACCCTGGATAGCTGCTATAGAAAATTGTGTATTGAAACCCGTAACCCCTTGTCCGGCGCGGGCCGTTCACAAACAGATTACAAAATACGTGTTGCGAAAAATGCGTCTATCCACATTACGGATTGTGACGACGGGCGCAAGTCGAATTGCGCAATATTCTGTGCCGTTCGCTGCAATATCCGCCAGCCAGCTCCCGGCTGATGCGATCTCTTGGCACCCGGCGTCAGCTTGGGGCATGATTGAAACCGACTGGCAGCCACTGCCCCCTGGGGACGACCCCGGGGCCTCATGATGTGCAGGGACGACCCTGCTTCCTGCGGAATATCCTTATGTCCTGGTTACTCCTGTTGCTGGCCGGCATGTTCGAGGTCGCCTGGGCCATTGGCCTGAAATACACCGACGGCTTCAGCCGTCCCCTGCCCACCCTGCTGACCCTGAGTGCCATGGGCGTGAGCGTGCTCTTGCTCGCCATGGCGGTCAAACAGTTGCCGCTCGGCACCGCCTACGCGGTCTGGACCGGCATAGGCGCAGTCGGCACCGTGCTGATGGGGATCTGGCTGTTCAACGAGCCCGCCACCCTGGCCCGAGTGCTGTGCCTGCTGCTGATCATCGGCGGGATCCTGGGTCTGAAGTTTATCGGCTGAACCGACGGCAGCTCCCGGATCTGTGGATAGCTAAACGGGGCTCTTGCCCCGTTTTTTGCCTGCCAAACGCGCCGACCCCTGCTATTATCTGCGGCCAAACATGAGCCAATAAAAATCAGGATATTGTGATGACCGACCACACTTTTATTCCCGGCAAGGACGCGGCACTGGAAGACTCCATCGACCGCTTCCAGACCAAGCTGCAAGCCCTGGGGTTTGATATCGAAGAGGCCTCCTGGCTCAATCCCGTGCCCAACGTCTGGTCCGTGCACATCCGGGACAAGGAGTGCGCCCTCTGTTTCACCAACGGCAAGGGGGCCAGCAAGAAGGCGGCGCTGGCTTCGGCCCTTGGCGAATATTTCGAGCGTCTCTCCACCAACTATTTCTTCGCCGACTTCTATCTGGGTGAGCAGGTCGCCAACGGCGACTTCGTGCACTACCCCAACGAGAAGTGGTTCCCCATCGAGGGTGATCAGTTCCCGGCCGGTCTGCTCGACAGCTTCACCCGCAAGTTCTACAACCCGGACGGCGAAGTGACCGCCGACATGCTGGTGGATCTGCAGTCGAACAACGAGGAGCGCGGCATAGTCGCGCTGCCGTTCGAGCGCCAGTCCGATCACCAGACCGTCTACATCCCGATGAACATCATCGGCAACCTCTATGTCTCCAACGGCATGAGCGCCGGCAACACCCGCACCGAGGCCCGCACCCAGGCCCTGTCCGAGGTGTTCGAGCGCCACGTGAAGAACAAGATCATCGCCGAGGCCCTGAGCCTGCCGCTGATCCCGAATGAGGTGATTGCCCGTTATCCCGGCATCAAGGCCTCCATCGATGCGCTGGAAGCCGAAGGCTTCCCCATCTACAGCTTCGATGCCTCCCTGGGCGGCCGCTATCCGGTCATCTGCGTGGTGCTGCTCAACCCGGACAACGGCACCTGCTTTGCCTCCTTCGGTGCCCACCCGCGCTTCGAAGTGGCCTTCGAGCGTACCGTCACCGAGCTGCTGCAGGGCCGTGGTCTCAAGGATCTGGACGTGTTCGTGCCGCCGTCATTCGACAACGAGCAGGTGGCGGATCACCACAACCTGGAGACCCACTTCATCGACTCCTCCGGCCTCATCAGCTGGGATCTGTTCAAGCAGGATGCGGACTTCGCGTTCGCCGACTGGGATTTTCGCGGCACCTCGCAGGAGGAGTTCGACCACCTGATCGGCATCTTCCACGAGCTGGAGCAGCCGGTCTACATCGCCGATTACGAGCATCTGGGTGTCTACGCCTGCCGCATCCTGGTGCCGGGCATGTCCGACATCTATCCGGCCGAAGACCTGCTGCTGGCCAACAACAACATGGGCGCCAACCTGCGGGAAGTGATCCTGGCGCTGCCGTCTCTGGCGTGGGATGCCGAGCAATACATGGCGCTGTTCGACCAGCTGGACGAAGAGGGGCACGACGAGCGCACCCGCGTCCGTGAGCTGCTCGGCATCGCCGCCGCCAAGGGCACAGCCCTGCATACCCTGCGCGTCGGCGAGCTGAAAGCCATGCTGGCGCTGGCCGCCGGTGAGCTGGAAACGGCACTGGATCTCATCGACTGGACCATGGAGTTCAACCAGTCGGTGTTCCCGGCGGATCGCGCAAACTACTACCGTGCCCTGCGCGCCTGCGTCGAGCTGTTCATCGACCAAGAGCGGGATCCGGAGCAGTACCGCGCCGTGTTTACCCGCATGTATGGCGAGCAGACCCTGGCCGATGCCTGGGCCAACGCCAGCGGCGAAGCACGTTTCCACGGGTTAACGGCGGCCGATCTGTCCCTCGCCCAGTTTCCGCAGCACCAGAAACTGCTGGCAGCCTATGAAAAGCTGCAAAAGGCCAAGCGAGCCCATCATTGGGCCTGATGTGGTAGTATTTGGGGGGGCCTTGATGGCCCCTTCTGTTTTATGGTGCCCCAGCTGGACATTTGTTATTCAAAGATGAAATAAAAAACAAAAAATACCCCTTAGGGGGTTGCCAACGCCGAGTCCATGATGCGGGGGGGATGCAAAGATGCCTTGCCAGTACCTTTTTTCAGGCTTGACAAATAAATTCTTTAAAATCATTACATTAAAAAACCAGCATTTCTGTTTCAGCTGAAACCTGGTGTAAAGAGAGGCTTCCAGGGGACTCAAATTTTTGTAGTAAAATTACATTCACAATCTGCAATTCTTGATCGGAGTCAATTTTGACGATCTGGCCCTTTGTTATGATTTCCACAGGCAAAACAGCAGGTACATGAGAATTGAAAGCAGAATCTCCCTTTGATTGTCTCAAGCCAGAAGCCATCGCTGCACTGGCAGAAGATATAACCTATGCCAAGGCCACCAAGCCGGCATACAAGGTCATCCCCCTGGCCATCACAGCAGGCGCTTTCATCGCCATCGCTTTTGTCTTTTTCATCACAGTCACCACGGGTGCCGGCAATGTGGCCTGGGGCCTCAGCAAGCTGGTCGGCGGTCTCTGTTTCTCCCTCGGTCTCATTCTGTGCGTGCTGCTCGGTGCCGAGCTGTTCACTTCCACCACCCTGACGCTGGTGGCCAAGGCGGCCAATCGCATCACCTGGGGTCAACTGCTCAAGAACTGGGGTCTGGTCTACTTCGGCAACCTCATCGGCGGTCTCATCATAGTCGCGCTCATCATCATGTCGGCCGAGTACATGGCGGCAGATGGTCAGTGGGGTCTGAACGCCCTGAAAGTGGCCCAGCACAAGATCCATCACACCTTCTTCGAGGCCCTCGCCCTCGGTATCCTCTGCAACCTCATGGTGTGTCTCGCCGTGTGGATGGCGTTCGGCGCCCGCAGTGCGACCGACAAGGTGATGGTCATGCTGCTCCCCGTCGCCATGTTCGTGGCTTCCGGTTTCGAGCACAGCATCGCAAACATGTTTATGATCCCGGTCGGTATCGCTATCCATGCGGTAGCAGGCCCGGAATTTTGGCAGGCCATCGGCCAGGATCCGGCGACCTTCGCCGACTTGACCGTATCCAACTTCGTCCTACACAACCTCATTCCCGTCACCATTGGTAATATCATTGGTGGTGGCGTCATGGTTGGTCTGACTTACTGGTTTATCTTCCGTCGTCATCATTAAGGATGATTGCGGGATACTACATCAATACCGTGTGAGGTAATGAAAATGGCAGAACTTAACGAACAGTTCCAAAAAGCATGGGAAGGCTTCGCGGCCGGTGAATGGCAGTCCTCTGTCAACACCCGTGACTTCATCCAGAAGAACTACACCCCGTATGAAGGTGACGAGTCCTTCCTGGCTGGCGCGACCGAAGCTACCACCAAGCTGTGGGACAAGGTCATGGAAGGCATCAAAATCGAGAACCGCACTCATGCGCCGGTCGATTTTGATACCGACCTGCCCTCCACCATTACCGCTCACGATGCCGGCTATATCGATCAGGGCCTGGAGCAAATTGTAGGTCTGCAGACCGACAAACCGCTCAAGCGCGCCATCATCGCCAACGGCGGTATCAAGATGGTTGAGACTTCTTGCAAGGTGTACGGCCGCGAGCTGGACCCCATGGTCAAGAAAATCTTCAGCGAGTACCGCAAGACTCACAACCAGGGCGTGTTTGACGTTTACACCAAAGACATCCTGAACTGCCGCAAGTCTGGCGTCATCACTGGTCTGCCGGATGCCTACGGCCGTGGCCGCATCATAGGTGACTACCGTCGTGTCGCCCTGTACGGCATCGACTTCCTGATGGCTGACAAGCTGTCCCAGTTCAAGTCTCTGCAAGCGGACCTGGAAAACGGCGTCAACCTGGAAGCCACCATCCGTCTGCGCGAAGAGATCTCCGAGCAGTACCGTGCCCTGGCCCAGATCAAAGAGATGGCCGCCAAATATGGCTGTGATATCTCTGTACCTGCTGCGAGCGCCAAAGAAGCCGTGCAGTGGACCTACTTCGCCTACCTGGCGGCAGTCAAGTCCCAGAACGGTGCCGCCATGTCCTTCGGTCGTACCTCCAGCTTCCTGGACGTGTACATCGAGCGTGACCTGAAGAAAGGCGTGATCACCGAGCAAGAAGCCCAGGAGCTGATGGACCACATGGTCATGAAGCTGCGCATGGTTCGCTTCCTGCGTACTCCTGAATACGATTCACTGTTCTCCGGCGACCCCATGTGGGCTACCGAGACCCTGGCCGGTATGGGCGTTGATGGCCGTACCCTGGTCACCAAGAACAGCTTCCGTATGCTGAACACCCTGTACACCATGGGCCCGTCCCCTGAGCCGAACCTGACCATACTGTGGTCCGAGAAGCTGCCGGTCGGTTTCAAGAAGTACTGCGCCAAGGTATCTATCGAGACCTCTTCCGTTCAGTACGAGAACGACGACCTGATGCGTCCGGACTTCAACAACGATGACTACGCCATCGCTTGCTGTGTGTCCCCGATGATCGTCGGCAAACAGATGCAGTTCTTCGGTGCCCGTGCCAACCTGGCCAAGACCATGCTGTATGCAATCAACGGCGGTATGGACGAGAAACTCAAGATCCAGGTCGGTCCCAAGACCGAGATGGTGACCTCCGAGTACCTCGACTACAACGACGTGATGGATCGTCTGGATCACTTCATGGACTGGCTGGCCAAGCAGTACGTGGCTGCCCTGAACATCATCCACTACATGCACGACAAGTACAGCTACGAAGCCTCCCTGATGGCGCTGCACGACCGTGACGTGTATCGCACCATGGCTTGCGGCATCGCCGGTCTGTCCGTTGCGGCTGACTCCCTGTCTGCCATCAAGTACGCCAAGGTCAAGCCGGTTCGTGACGAAGATGGCGTTGCCATCGACTTCGAAATCGACGGTGAGTACCCGCAGTTCGGTAACAACGACGCTCGCGTCGATGACATCGCCTGTGACCTGGTAGAACGCTTCATGAAGAAAATTCAGAAGCTGAACACCTACCGTGGCGCCGTGGCTACCCAGTCCGTACTGACCATCACCTCCAACGTGGTGTATGGCAAGAAGACTGGTAACACCCCGGATGGCCGTCGTTCCGGTGCACCGTTCGGCCCGGGTGCCAACCCGATGCACGGTCGTGACCAGAAGGGTGCCGTTGCTTCCCTGACTTCCGTCGCCAAGCTGCCGTTCGCTTACGCCAAAGATGGTATCTCCTATACCTTCTCCATCGTGCCGAACGCCCTAGGCAAAGACATGGAAGCGCAGAAATCCAACTTGGCGGGTCTGATGGACGGTTACTTCCATCACGAAACCAACCTGGAAGGCGGTCAGCACCTGAACGTCAACGTGATGAACCGTGAAATGCTGCTGGACGCCATGGAAAACCCGGAGAAATATCCGCAGTTGACCATCCGCGTATCCGGTTATGCCGTTCGCTTCAACTCTTTGACCAAAGAGCAACAGCAAGACGTCATCACCCGTACCTTCACCGCTTCTCTGTAATCGCTTATTGCTAAGCAAGAGTCGCAGTGACTAAAAACCGGCGCCCAGGCGCCGGTTTTTTTATGTCTGATTGCCAGCCAGTATCAACTCGAAAGAGTGATGACGGCCCTCCTTCCCCTTCACCCAAAAGGGACTGAGGTGGATTCGCCCCTCACCCCCTTGTTCCCCGCCTCTTCCCTCTTTTCAATGAAACGGAAAGTCGCAACGGGATCCCTCGACAGGCCCCATAGTCCCCGTACTACGCGCTTGGTGCACTCTCCCGCAGGCAAGGGGACACAGAAGCCCGTCTATCGCTCGCAGCAGGCCGCCAGATAGCAACAGGGGCAGAAGAGTATGACTCCCCTGCCCCTGCGGCATATCAATGGCACTGTGGACCGGATAACGGCTTGGCCGGTCTGGGTTCAACTCGCCCAAGTGATGATGTGATCGATCCACTCACCGGCATGGGCTTCGTGTATCACCTTGCCGCGCACCGACTGACCCGCCTGATGCATGGCGGAGCGACTGCCGGTGATCAGCGGATGCCATTCGGGCAGGGTCTGCCCCTCGGCCAGCAACCGGTAGGCACAGGTCGAGGGCAGCCAGTCATACTCGGCAATCTTGTCATGGGTGATCTGCAGGCAGTCCGGCTCTTTTTTAAAGCGGTTGCCGTAATCGGAGCACTGGCAGGTCTTGGTGTTGAGCAGATCGCAGGCGACGTTGGTGAACACCAGTTCGTCGGTGTCCTCGTCAATGAGCTTGTTCAGGCAGCACTTGCCGCAGCCGTCGCACAGGGATTCCCACTCCGCATCCGTCATCTGCTGCAGGGGCTTTTCCTGCCAAAAAGGAGTTGGCTGCATTTTCTCGACTTGCTGCATGGAAGGGGCTCGCTAAATAGACCAGTAAAGCGCGTGGTTATACGCCTTATGGCCCGATTTTTCAAGGTTAATGGCAAAACCCTGTCCGTTCACTCTGAGTGCTATCAGCAAAAAACAAGGGGATAAATAGGAGCCAGACCATAAAATCTGAAATCGCCATGCTCTCAGATTGATTGGATTGAATGACTCTGTTGAGTATTCACAGTAGACTCTCCGCGCCAGGGACCAACCTTGTCAGTTACCACATTAAAAAAGATGTGTAATCAAGGCTGGCACCTCACCCGAGAAAATGAAAAAGCATAAATGCTACCTTCTCGAACGCCAGATTACGCCACGTTAATCGAACCTGTAGATCTGTAGACCTGTACTCTTCTATCCGAAACAGTTACTGAAAATGACTTAAGAATTACCCCCATAAACTTATTTCATAAAGAGTCTATACGTACAGAAAACTCATATAAACTGTCTATGCTTATCTGAAATAAAAACTATTCCCTCTCAATCATTTTATTAAGCTCATCTAATTTTGTCATGGTTGCATAGAATGTTTGATATCCATGATCTTCTATCTTACCCGGCGCTCCCCACGTCGGTACATCTTTAATTTTTTTATCTACAGTGTGAAACTGACCTTCATTACTCAGGCTGCTTACATAATTGAACGCTGCCGCCAGTTGTATTTTCTGAGTTCCAGACAAAGTGCTTATGATGTCACTGAATTGAGTTGGTGTTAGCCCTAAGCGAGCTTGCACCGTAGCACTAATGCTTCGGGTACTTATATACGCTATTCCTTGAGCCTGCATGACAAATGTTGCTAACTTGGTATCTTTGGGCAGATTTTTATAAATACTACTGATATCATTTCCCACTAAAAGCTGGGATATGCGTAAACCGGACACTATGGTAATTCCACTGTTCTGATAGCCACCCTGCCCATCAATTTTTCCATAGGGTTCAGCTTCTACATCGAATCCACCACCGGCTGTACTACTCCACTGAAATATAAACGTATTACCATCTGACAACTTTGACAATACTTCCGCCTGTAAAGATTGAAATTCTGACTGAGCAGTAGAAGCACTCTCAATTTCCGCAGTACAATCTTCTTTTTCTGTATTTTGGCAAGTAGCCTTAACAAGCAACTTGGTAACTAAATCTTGTGAATTTTTTTCTAACTTAGTGAGGCTATTTTTAAGATTTTTTATTTTTTCACCAGGATTTCCAGTCACGGGATAGTCATATTCGATGACTTTCGACTTATCGGTACTTAGACATATCATTGAATATGGCACTCGATAACTACTCGCAACGCAAGGCATTCCTACAGTATCAATAGGAAGCTGGCCATTAATTGCAAGAAAGCGACTTTGAAATGGAATGTCATTAAAATAAGATGAAATACCGCCATCATTTTGAGTCGAGCTAGTCAGTTTATCTACCGCACTTAGATTACTAGAGCAGCCAGTAATAAGTGCAGAAGAAAAACAAAAGAAAAACATACATTTCGAAGTCATCACATTACCTCCCCAACAGTACTGACACAAAAATCAATTGCAAGCCATAAAAATATAGCCAGCCATTCAGCATGTGCAAACTTTATTATTATAACTGTATCGATTACATCATGTGCTTCGATTCATCGCTTGAAGATCCGAGTATCTCCATCTCGCCCCTTTGGGCTAAGAGTTGTACTGAATGAAGTTACGCATAACATTAACTCCATAAAAAAGCCGCCCATCGGGCGGCATTTTTATATCAGAGATAACAGGCTGAAAGGAATTACCAACCGGTCACTTCACGCAGGGCCTTGCCGATATCGGCGAGGGAGCGCACGGTTTTCACGCCGGCATCTTCCAGGGCGGCAAATTTCTCTGCTGCCGTGCCCTTGCCACCGGCGATGATGGCACCCGCATGACCCATGCGCTTGCCAGCCGGAGCGGTGACACCCGCGATGTAGGAGACCACCGGCTTGGTGACGTGGGCCTTGATGTAGGCCGCCGCTTCTTCCTCGGCGCTGCCGCCGATCTCGCCGATCATGACGATGGCTTCGGTCTTGGGATCGTTCTGGAACATCTCCAGAATATCGATGAAGTTGGAGCCCGGGATGGGGTCGCCACCGATACCGACGCAGGTGGACTGGCCGAAGCCCTCGTCCGTGGTCTGCTTGACCGCTTCGTAGGTCAGGGTGCCGGAGCGGGAGACTATGCCCACCTTGCCCGGCTTGTGGATATGGCCCGGCATGATGCCGATCTTGCACTCACCCGGGGTGATGACGCCCGGGCAGTTCGGACCAATCATGCGCACGCCGGTTTCCTGCAGCTTCACCTTGACCTGCAGCATGTCCAGGGTCGGGATGCCTTCGGTAATGGTAACGATGAGCTTGATGCCGGCATCGATGGCTTCCAGGATGGCGTCCTTGCAGAAGGGCGCAGGCACATAGATGACGGAGGCGGTGGCGCCGGTGGCTTCGACCGCGTCACGCACTGTATTGAACACCGGCAGGCCCAGGTGGGTGGTGCCACCCTTGCCCGGTGATACGCCGCCGACCATCTGGGTACCGTAGGCAATCGCCTGTTCGGAGTGGAAGGTACCCTGACCGCCGGTAAAGCCCTGGCAGATCACCTTGGTGTCTTTGTTGATCAGAACGCTCATTATTTGGCCTCCGCTGCTTTAACCACTTGCTGAGCTGCGTCAGTCAGACTCGTTGCGGCGATGATATTGAGGCCGCTGTCGGCCAGTTTACGGGCACCCAGTTCGGCATTGTTGCCTTCCAGACGCACTACCACGGGCACCTTGACCCCCACTTCCTTGACCGCGCCTATGATGCCTTCCGCGATCATGTCGCAGCGCACTATGCCGCCGAAGATGTTGACCAGCACGGCCTGCACCTTGGTGTCGGAGAGGATGATCTTGAAGGCTTCGGTCACGCGCTCCTTGGTGGCGCCGCCGCCGACGTCCAGGAAGTTGGCCGGTGAGCCGCCGTGCAGGTTGACGATATCCATGGTGCCCATGGCCAGACCGGCGCCGTTGACCATGCAGCCGATGTTGCCATCAAGCGCCACATAGTTCAGCTCCCACTGGGCGGCATGCGCTTCGCGGGGGTCATCCTGGGACGGATCGTGCATCTCGCGCAGCTTGGGCTGACGATAGAGGGCGTTGGCGTCGATGTTGATCTTGCCGTCGAGGCAATGCAGGTTGCCCTGGGCGGTGATCACCAGCGGGTTGATTTCCAGCAGGGCGAAGTCGCAATCCAGGAACATCTGGCCCAGACCCATGAAGATCTTGGTGAACTGCTTGATCTGATCGCCGACCAGACCCAGCTTGAAGGCCAGCTCGCGCGCCTGATAGGCCTGCGGGCCCACCAGCGGATCGATGGCGGCCTTGTGAATGAGTTCCGGGGTTTCGTGGGCGACTTTCTCAATCTCCACGCCACCTTCGGTAGAGGCCATGAAGACCACGCGACGGCTGCCACGATCGACCACGGCGCCCAGATAGAGCTCCTTGGCGATGTCGGTGCAGGATTCCACCAGGATCTTGGTAACCGGCTGACCGTTGGCGTCAGTCTGATAGGTCACCAGGTTCTTGCCGAGCCAGTTCTGGGCGAAGGCGCGGATCTCGTCCTTGCTCTTGGCCAGCTTGACGCCGCCCGCTTTACCGCGGCCACCAGCGTGGACCTGGCACTTGACGACCCAGGTATTGCCGCCAATCTTGTCGGCCGCTTCAGCCGCTTCCTGCGGGGTAGCACAGGCATAACCTTCGGAGACCGGCAGGCCATACTCGGCAAACAGCTTTTTTGCCTGATATTCATGCAGATTCATAGATGCTCTATCCGTGTTGTAGGTATTTCCGTCCGGGGCTCGTGTTTCTCAATCCCCTGTGAATGGGGGCCTGGGCGGCCCCTCGTTATCTTTCTAATTCGCTCAGAATGTCGCTGGTTGCCTAGACATCCAGCAACAGACGGGTCGGATCTTCCAGCAGCTCCTTGATGGAGACCAGGAAGCCCACCGACTCGCGACCGTCGACGATGCGGTGGTCATAAGAGAGGGCCAGGTACATCATCGGCAGGATCTCGACCTTGCCATCGACCGCCATGGGTCTGTCCTGGATCTTGTGCATCCCCAGGATGGCGCTCTGCGGCGGGTTGATGATGGGGGTGGACATCAGGGAGCCGAACACGCCACCGTTGGTGATGGTGAAGTTGCCGCCGGTCAGTTCGTCCACGGTCAGCTTGCCGTCACGGCCCTTGCCCGCCAGATCCTTGATGGCCTTCTCGATGTCCGCCAGGCTCATGTTGTCACAATCGCGCAGCACAGGTGTCACCAACCCGCGCGGGGTGGAGACGGCGATGCTGACGTCGAAGTAGTTGTGGTAAACGATGTCGTCACCGTCCAGCGCCGCGTTCACTTCCGGGTAGCGCTTGAGGGATTCAACGACCGCCTTCACGTAGAAGGACATGAAGCCGAGCTTGATGCCGTGCTTCTTCTCGAAGATCTCGCCGTACTGCTTGCGCAGCTTCATGATGGGCGCCATGTTGATCTCGTTGAAGGTGGTCAGCATGGCGGTGGTGTTTTTGGCTTCCAGCAGACGCTCGGCGATGCGCTTGCGCAGACGGGTCATGGGCACACGCTTCTCGGTGCGACCGACCAGCGGCGCTACCGCGGCCACAGGGGCAGCCGCGACCGGCGCGGCGGCAGGCTTGTTGCCACCCTTGATGAAGGCTTCCACATCTTCCTTGCTGATGCGACCGCCCTTGCCGGTGCCGGTCAGCTTGGTCACGTCGATGGCATGCTCGGCCACCAGGCGGCGCACCGAGGGGCTCAGGCCATCGGCGCCGTCATCGGCCACGGCTTCCACCGGCTTCTCTCTGGTCTCTTCACCGGCCACAGGAGCCGGCTTGAGCATGGCGATCAGCTGGCGGGACAACACGGTCGCCCCTTCCGCTTGCAGGATGTCGCCGAGGACGCCGGCTTCCGGCGCGGGGACTTCCAGCACGACCTTGTCGGTCTCGATGTCGACCAGTACTTCGTCACGGGCAACCAGATCACCCGGTTTCTTGTGCCAGGTGGCGATGGTGGCGTCCGCCACTGATTCCGGCAGGTCCGGTACCTTGATCTCGATAGTCATGTAATCAGTTCCTTGTTACTTCTTGTTCAGGGCTTAGGCCAGAGTAAGGGCGTCTTCCACCAGGGCTTTTTGCTGCTTGGCGTGGACCGACATGTAACCGACGGCCGGCGAGGCCGAGGCCGGGCGACCGGCATAACGCAGACGGGCATGGCTTGGCAGCACGCTGTCGTAGTGATGACGGGTGCTGTACCAGGCGCCCTGGTTCTGCGGCTCTTCCTGACACCAGACGAAGTCGGTGACGTGGGCATAGTCGGCCAGAATGGCGCGCACTTCCTCCTCCGGGAAGGGGTAGAGCTGCTCGATCCGCACCAGGGCCACATCGTGCTGCTCGGCCTTGCGACGGGCATCGAGCAGGTCGTAGTAGACCTTGCCGGAGCAGAACACCACCCGCTTGACGCCTTTGGGATCCAGGGCGTCAATTTCGCCAATGGCGTTCTGGAAGGTGCCGGTCGCCAGCTCGTCGAGCTTGCTCACCGCCAGCGGGTGGCGCAGCAGGGATTTGGGCGTCATGACGATGAGCGGACGGCGCATCGGGCGCACCACCTGACGGCGCAGCATGTGGAACACTTGCGCCGGGGTGGACGGCACGCACACCTGCATGTTGTGCTGGGCACACATCTGCAGATAGCGCTCGAGACGGGCGGAGGAGTGCTCCGGGCCCTGCCCCTCATAACCGTGGGGCAGCAGCATGGTCAGACCGCACATCCGGCCCCACTTCTGCTCACCGGAGGAGAGGAACTGATCCACCACGACCTGGGCGCAGTTGGCGAAGTCGCCGAACTGGGCTTCCCAGATGGTGAGACCAGCCGGCTCCGCACTGGCGTAGCCATATTCGAACGCCAGTACCGCGTTTTCGGTCAGCACTGAATCGTAAATTTCAAAGGGACCTTGCTCGTCGTGCAAGTTGCACAGCGGAGTGTAGGTACTGGCATCGCTCTGGTTGTGCAGCACGGCGTGGCGGTGGAAGAAGGTGCCACGGCCGGAGTCTTCCCCGGTGAAGCGGATGCGGGAGCCCTTGTCCACCAGGGTGGCGTAGGCCAGGGTCTCGGCAAAGCCCCAGTCCAGCAGCTTGTCGCCGGCGGCCATCAGCCGACGGTCTTCGTAGATCTTCTCGACCTGGCGCTGCAGCACATGGGTGGCCGGGTACTGGCTGATGCGCTCGCCCAGGGATTTCAGGTGATCCATGGGCACAGTGCTGTCATAGCTCATGGCCCAGTCGTGACCGAGATAAGGGGTCCAGTCGACGGAGTGCAGCTCCATCGGACGCCACTCCTTGCTCACCCGCTCGCCCCGATCCAGGGTATCGCGATAGTCATTGACCAGGGTAGTGGCCAGCTCCTGACTGATGCTGCCTTCCGCCACCAGCTGGTCGGCGTAGATCTTGCGCGGGGTCGGGTGCTGTTTGATCTTCTGGTACATCAAGGGCTGGGTCGCACTGGGCTCGTCCGCCTCGTTGTGACCGTGACGACGGTAGCAGACCAGCTCGATCACCACGTCGCGCTTGAAGGTGTTGCGATAATCCAGCGCAATCTGGGTCACCAGCACCACGGCTTCCGGGTCATCCCCGTTGACGTGCAGCACGGGGGCCTGCACCGCCTTGGCGATGTCGGTACAGTATTCGGTGGAGCGCAGGTCACGTTGATAGGAGGTGGTGAAACCTACCTGGTTGTTGATGACGATGCGCACAGTGCCGCCGACGCCGTAGGCACGGGTCAGGGACATGTTGAAGGTTTCTGCTACGACACCCTGTCCCGCGATGGCGGAGTCACCGTGGATGGTGATGGGCAGAACGCTGGAGCCATCCTTGTCACCGCGTCTGTCCATGCGGGCACGCACCGAGCCGATGACCACGGGGTTGACGATCTCGAGGTGAGACGGGTTGAACGCCAGCGCCAGGTGGACATTGCCGCCCGGGGTGGCGAAGTCGGAAGAGAAGCCCATGTGGTACTTCACATCCCCTGTGCCCCAGGATTCACCGTGCTTGCCGGCGAACTCGTCGAACAATTCTTGCGCCCGTTTGCCGAGCACGTTGATCAGCACGTTCAGGCGACCACGGTGGGCCATGCCGATGACGGCCTCTTTGCAGCCCTGCTCACCGGCGCGGCGAATAAGCTCCTTGAGCATGGGCACCATGGCATCGCCCCCTTCCAGGGAGAAACGCTTGGCCCCCGGGAACTTGGCGCCCAGGTATTTTTCCAGCCCTTCGGCCGCGGTCAGGCTCTCGAGGAAGCGGGTCTTCTCCTCTGTGCTGTAGTTGCCCGTGGCTTCAATGGATTCAAGACGGTCTTGCAGCCAGCGCTTCTCCTCGGTGGAGGTGATGTGCATGTAGTCTGCACCTATGCTGCCGCAATAGGTTTTCTTCAGCGAGGCATAGAGATCGGAGAGCACCATGGTCTCGCGACCTATGGCGTAGGAGCCCACGTTGAAGGTGGCCTCCATGTCGGCGCCCTGCAGGTTGTGGAAGGCAGGATCCAGTTCGGCAACGGTTTCACGGGTCCAGAGTCCAAGGGGATCCAGATTGGCATTCTGGTGACCACGGAAGCGGAAAGCGTTGATCAGTTGCAGCACGCGCACCTGTTTCGCATCCACTTGCGGATCGGACACGGGGGCACTGTAACGGGAGGGATCCTTGGCCAGACGACGGAAATAATCGCGGACTTGGGAGTGAGGTTGTTCAACCGCATGGCCATTGACCTGGGGCAGCGAGCTAAACAGGCTGCGCCACTCGTCGGCTACGGATTCGGGGTCTTCCAGGAAGGATTCGTACAAATCCTCAATATAGCTTGCATTCGCACCAGCCAGGTGAGATGACTCCAACCAGGCCTTCATCACGCCGTTATGCATTTCTATCCCTTGTACATCTTGTTCACTGCAGCGCAGCTTGTAGGGTTTAAATAGCCATCCAGCCATGGGGTTGGATGGCTATCCAGAGGTCGGGCCTGGCGCGTGACGCCCTGGCCCTGATACTAAACAGCCCGATTGAGCAGCATCGACTTGATCTGACCGATGGCCTTGGTCGGGTTCAAGCCCTTGGGACAGACGTTCACGCAGTTCATGATGCCGTGGCAACGGAACACGCTGAAGGCGTCATCCAGGTTACCCAGTCGTTCGCTGGCGGCGGTGTCGCGGCTGTCGGCCAACCAGCGATAGGCGGCGAGCAGCCCGGCCGGGCCGATGAACTTGTCCGGGTTCCACCAGAAGGAGGGGCAAGAGGTGGAGCAGCAGGCACAGAGAATACACTCGTACAGGCCATCCAGCTTGGCGCGCTCTTCGGGGGATTGCAGGTGCTCACGCACGGGCGGCAATTTCTCATCGTTGATGAGGAAGGGTTTGACCTTCTCCCACTGGGTGTAGAACTGGGTCATGTCGATCACCAGATCGCGGATCACCGGCAGGCCGGGCAAGGGGCGGATAACGACGTTATTGCCCTTCTTCAGCAGATCGGAGAGCGGGGTGATGCAGGCAAGACCGTTCTTGCCATTCATGTTGAGACCGTCTGATCCACAGACCCCTTCGCGGCAGGAGCGGCGGAAGGCGAGCGTGGGATCCAGCTCTTTCAGCTGGATCAGTGCATCGAGCACCATCATGTCGGAACCTTCAGGAATATCAAGACGATATTCCTTCATATAGGGGACGTTATCAACATCCGGATTGTATCTGTAGACAGAGAATGTGACGTTCATGTTGTTTGGCTCCGCAATCGTTAAGTCCGCACCTTGGGGAAGAGAGATGGGAATGCCTCCCACCTCTTCACAGACCGGCACATGCTGCGATAAGCCGACTGTCTGCTCTTCATGGTGCTTGTCTCCGCCATCGGTCAGTAAGTCCGGACCTTGGGTGGGAATGCCTCACGGGTTTTCGGAGACATGTTGACAGCGCGACGGGTCATGGACTCTGTGTCCGGATGATAGAGGCTATGGCACAGCCAGCCCTCATCGTCGCGATCCGGGAAATCGAAGCGGCTGTGGGCACCCCGACTCTCGGTACGGAAGTTGGCCGCCACCGCGGTGGCAAACGCCGTCTCCATCAGGTTGTCCAGCTCCAGGCACTCGATGCGCTGGGTGTTGAATTCCTTGGAGGTGTCGTCCAGACGGGCATTCTTCAGCCGCTCGCGGATGCGTTTCAGCTCGGCCAGCCCTTCGGCCATGGCGTCACCTTCACGGAACACGGAGAAGTTGTTCTGCATGCAGGTCTGCAGATCCTTGCGGATCTGGACCGGGTCTTCCCCGTCACGGTTGTTTTCCCAGCGATTGAAACGGGCCAGCGCGGCGGCCAGATCAGACTCGGAAGCCTCGCGACCATGTTCCATCTCGCCCAGGGTGTTGACCAGGTGCATGCCCGCAGCGCGGCCAAACACGATCAGATCCAGCAATGAGTTGCCGCCCAGACGGTTGGCTCCGTGCACGGAGACACAGGCTATCTCGCCCACCGCGAACAGACCGACCACGGGGACGTCGTTGCCGTCCTTGTCCTGGGTCAAGCACTGGCCATTCACGTTGGTCGGCACGCCGCCCATCATGTAGTGGCAGGTAGGTATGATGGGGATGGGTTCCTTGACCGGATCCACGTGGGCGAAGGTGCGAGAGAGCTCGCAGATGCCAGGCAGACGGGATTCCAGTACCTCTTTGCCGAGGTGATCCAGCTTGAGCTTGATGTGCGGGCCCCAGGGACCGTCGCAGCCACGGCCTTCGCGGATCTCGATCATGATGGAACGGGCCACCACGTCGCGACCGGCCAGATCCTTGGCGTTCGGCGCGTAACGCTCCATGAAGCGTTCGCCGTCTTTGTTGAGCAGATAACCGCCTTCACCACGACAGCCTTCAGTCACCAGCACCCCTGCCCCGGCGATGCCGGTCGGGTGGAACTGCCAGAACTCCATGTCCTGCACGCCAACCCCGGCGCGCAGCGCCATGCCGACGCCGTCACCCGTGTTGATGTGGGCGTTGGTGGTGGACTGATAGATGCGACCAGCGCCGCCGGTGGCCAGCACAGTTGCCTTGGCCTTGAAGTAGACGACTTCACCGCTCTCCATGTCGATGGCGGTGCAGCCAACGATGTGGCCGTCCTGGTTTTTCACCAGATCCAGCGCATACCACTCGGAGAAGACGGTGGTCTTGTTCTTGACGTTCTGCTGATAGAGGGTGTGCAGCAAAGCGTGACCGGTACGGTCCGCTGCGGCTGCGGTACGAGCAGCCTGCTCGCCACCAAAATTCTTGGACTGGCCGCCAAACGGACGCTGGTAAACGGAGCCGTTGTCGAAGCGGGAGAAGGGCAAGCCCATGTTCTCCAGCTCATAGACGGCCTCGGGGCCCGTCTTGCACATGTATTCGATCGCTTCCTGGTCACCGATATAATCGGAGCCCTTGACGGTGTCATACATGTGCCATTGCCAGTTGTCGTCGTGGGCATTGCCCAGCGCAACCGTGATCCCGCCCTGGGCAGAAACCGTGTGAGAACGGGTCGGGAAGACCTTGGACAACAGAGCGCAGCTCTTGCCGGACTGGGCAATCTGCAGCGCGGCGCGCATGCCGGCGCCACCGGCACCGATCACGACCGCATCAAATTCACGAGTTGGAATAGTCACCTTACACCCCCCACAGCACAACGAAGCCGGTCATCAGGTAGACAAACAGCACCACTACCAAGGCAAATTGCAGCGCACCGCGCAGCCCCACCGGCTTGATATAGTCGGTCAGCACCTGCCACAGACCGATCCAGGCGTGGATCAGGACGCACAGCAGGGTCAACAGGGTGAATACCTTGGTGAAGGTTTTGGCGAAGAAGCCGGTCCACACCTCGTAGCTGATGTCATTGAACGTGACAAAGCCAACCAGATAGAGGACGTAGGCCGTCATGATGAGGGCGGTGGCGCGGATCAGGATGTAATCATGAACACCGCTGCGCCCGAATGTTGCAGAATTGGTTACCATACCAGTACTCCCGCCAATACCGCCAAAACCGCGGTGATCACGAAGGCCACACGGGCACTCTGATTACCGGATTCCAGCTCTTCCCAATAGCCCATGTCCATGACCAGATGACGAAGACCGCCCACAATGTGGTAAGCCAGCGCAGTCAGGATCCCCCACAACACGAATTTGACCAGGAAGTTGTCCATGATGGACACCACGGTTTCAAATCCTTCGGGAGAGGCGAGTGAAGTACCAAGCATCCACAGCAAGATAGAGAGCGCCACAAAGGTGATCACCCCTGAGACACGATGCAAGATGGAAGCGATGGCGGTGACAGGAAAGCTGATCGTCTGTAGGTCGAGGTTTACAGGTCTCTGTTTATTTTTCACGGCTTTGCCCACTCAGCTCCATTGAGCACGTTAGTTATTGTTTTTACACGCTTATGAGGGCACGGAGTGGCGTTTGTTAGGTTTTTGTTACCAAAACAACTCAAAAAAGCCAAAAACAACATTTTCAATATCGCATCCGACTTTGCGCAAGCGTTTCAAACACCGACAGCCATCACCCACGAGGCGCAGTATATCGGCGGGCTTAACCAATGACAATCAATTAGCTACAAAGAAAACCCAAAACCGTAAACCAGATCTCACAACTCATTTAACAACTCATTAATGATCATCCAGAAAAATTGACAGCGCCCCTGAACTCTGTTTCAAATAAGGCGCTCCAGCCGCCCTGGTACGGGTCAGAACCTTTGCCAGCGTCATCAAACTCGTAATAAAGTAGAGCTGGAATCAAATTATAAAAGAGCAAAGGAGACGTGCTATGGCTGATAAGATAGCCACCCTACATCTGCCCGGTAAAGACCCGGTAGAACTACCGATCCTGTCAGGGACTGTCGGACCCGACGTGATCGACGTCAGAAAATTGGGCGCGCAAGGGTACTTCACCTTTGACCCCGGTTTTATGGCCACCGGTGCTTGTAAATCATCCATTACCTATATCGATGGCGATCAGGGTGTCTTGCTGCACCGTGGTTACCCCATCGCCCAGTTGGCCACCCAGGCCAGCTACCTCGAAGTCTGCTATATCCTGCTGTACGGCGAGGCGCCCACCAAGGCGCAGTACACAGAGTTTGAACGTCTGGTCACCCGCCATACCATGGTGCACGAGCAGATCGCCTTCTTCTTCCGCGGCTTCCGTCGTGACTCCCACCCCATGGCAATCATGTGTGGCGTGGTCAGTGCGCTGTCCGCCTTCTATCACGATGCACTCGACATCAACAACGAAGAGCACCGCGAGATCTGTGCCTTCCGTCTGCTCTCCAAGATGCCGACCCTGGCCGCCATGTGCTACAAGTACTCCATCGGCCAGCCGTTCATGCAGCCGCGCAACGCCCTCTCCTATGCCGGCAACTTCCTGCACATGATGTTTGGCGTGCCGACCGAAGAGTACAAGGTCAACCCCATAGTCGAACGCGCCATGGACCGCATCTTCACCCTGCATGCG
The DNA here is from genome assembly GCF_963899305.1 of Aeromonas sp. MR19. NCBI lineage: Bacteria > Pseudomonadati > Pseudomonadota > Gammaproteobacteria > Aeromonadales > Aeromonadaceae > Aeromonas > Aeromonas sp. MR19. Next base: position 133,679 of record NZ_CAWQWZ010000043.1, on the reverse strand, counting down.
GATCACGAGCAGAACGCCTCCACCTCCACAGTGCGTCTGGCCGGCTCCTCCGGTGCCAACCCGTTTGCCTGCATTGCCGCCGGGATCGCCTCCCTGTGGGGACCGGCTCATGGCGGTGCCAACGAAGCCTGCCTCAAGATGCTCGAAGAGATAGGCTCTGTGGAGCGTATCCCCGAGTTCATCGGCCGCGCCAAGGACAAGAACGATCCCTTCCGTCTGATGGGCTTCGGTCACCGGGTCTACAAGAACCACGATCCCCGTGCCACCGTGATGCGCGAAACCTGCCACGAGGTACTGACCGAGCTGCAGATCAAGGATCCGCTGCTGGATGTGGCCATGGAGCTCGAGCGCATCGCGCTGTCGGACCCCTACTTCATCGAGAAGAAGCTCTACCCGAACGTGGACTTCTACTCCGGCATCATCATGAAGGCCATCGGCATTCCCATGTCCATGTTCACCGTGATCTTCGCCATTTCCCGCACCATCGGCTGGATCGCCCACTGGAACGAGATGCACTCGGACCCGGATCAGAAGATCGGCCGTCCCCGTCAGCTCTACACCGGCCTGGCACAACGGGAATTCACCCCGCTCGATCAGCGTTGATGCGCTGAGTCGACACGGTTTGTTACCAAGGCGGTCATTGACCGCCTTTTTATTTGCCGCTCTAATGCCCCCTTTTCGATTTAGAAGGAGTCCATCATGAGACTATTGTTCATCAGCGCCGCCCTGCTGCTCAGCGCCTGTCAGAGCGCACCGACCCCGTCACAGGGGGAAACCCCCTCTACATCAACAGCCAGCTGGTCGACTGCGTCGGTGTCGGCCCCATGCAGTGCATGCAGGTCCGCAGCGACGAGCAGCAGGCCTGGACTCTCTTTTATCAGCAGATAGAAGGCTTTCAGTTTGAACCCGGCTACCAGTACCAGCTGACCGTCAGCAAGGAGCAACTCACCGACGTGCCGGCGGATGCCCCTTCCCTGCGTTATCGCCTGATCAAGCTGGTCAGCAAGCAGGTCGCTCGTTAAGACACCCGCAATAACGGGCATCGTTTGGAAATGATTGTTCAGTTCATGGCCGCATTCTGGTACGCTGGCTGACGCACACATTATTTAATCAGCGTACCCAGGCAGCGATGCCCCATGACTATGATCCAGATCCGCACTACCCGGGCCAATGATTGGCCCACCATCATGGCCATTCAGGATGAGTGTTATCACCAGCTGGATCCTGAACCCCTCGAGGTCATGAGCAACAAGGCCGAACTGGCCCCCGACTGCTGTTGGGTGGCCGAATACCAGGGCAAGGTACTGGGTTACCTGCTCTGCCATCCCTGGCGCGCCCATCAGCCCCCCTCCCTCTCGGTACCCATGCAGACGCTGGCAGGGAACGACGAGTTCTATCTGCACGATCTGGCCGTGTCAGCGCAGGCGCGCGGCAAGGGCATAGGCCAGCGACTGCTGGAGACAGCACTCGCCTTCGCCAGCGATGAGGGTTACGAGCATGCCGGACTGGTGGCGGTGCAGGATGCCCCGGCCTTCTGGCGCAAGCAGGGCTTTGTACCCGCGAGGACCCCCAAATCGTTGGACGAGTACGGTGAAGGCGCCGTCTATATGCGGCTGCCCTTGACCGACCCCGCCTGAGGGTCGCCCAATTGCCAATAAAAAAGGCGCCTTGCGGCGCCTTTTTTCACATCATCGACTCATCAAGCCTTGAACTTGCTGAATACCAGGGAGGCGTTGGTACCGCCAAAGCCGAAGCTGTTGGACATGATGGTATTGAGATCGGCCGCTTCGTACTCGCGTACTATGGGCAGACCTTCAGCCTTCTCGTCCAGGGTCTCGATGTTGATGCTGGGGGCGATAAAGCCATGCTCCATCATCAGCAGGGAATAGACAGCTTCATGCACGCCGGCAGCGCCCAGGGCATGGCCAGTCATCGCCTTGGTGGCGGAGATCTTGGGACCCTTGGTGCCAAACAGAGTCTGGATAGCTTCCAGCTCCTTGGTATCACCGACCGGAGTAGAGGTACCATGGGTGTTGATGTAATCCACCTTGCCAACGCCCTGCATCGCCATCTTCATGCAACGCACGGCGCCTTCACCACTCGGGGCGACCATGTCGTAGCCATCGGAGGTGGCACCGTAACCGGTCAGCTCGGCATAGATGTGAGCACCACGGGCCAGGGCATGTTCCAGCTCCTCGACCACCAGGATGCCGCCGCCACCTGAGATGACGAAACCATCGCGGTCGGCGTCATAGGTACGGGACGCTTTTTCCGGGGTGTCGTTGTACTTGGTGGACAGGGCGCCCATGGCGTCGAACTGTATGGTGGAGGACCAGTCCAGCTCTTCACCGCCGCCGGCGAAGACCACGTCCTGCTTGCCCAGCTGGATCAGTTCCATGGCGTGACCGATGCAGTGAGCAGAGGTGGCGCAAGCGGAACTGATGGAGTAGTTCACACCCTTGATCTTGAACGGCGTAGCCAAGCAAGCGGAGGTGGTGGAAGACATGGTGCGCGGCACCATGTAAGGGCCCACCCGCTTGACGCCTTTCTCGCGGGCAATGTCGCAAGACTCTGAGGTGTTCTTGCCGGAGGCACCACCGGAACCGACCACCAGGCCGGTACGCTCGTTGGAGACCTGATCTTCCGGCAGACCGGCATCTTCGATGGCCTGTTGCATGGAGAGATAGGCATAGGCCGCAGCGTCACCCATGAAACGCATGACTTTACGGTCGATCAGTTCAGACGGCTCGAGTTTGATGTTACCCCAGACACGGCTGCGCAGGTTGTGCTGCTCGAACTGCTCGGAATAGGTGATGCCGGATTTACCTGCTTTCAGGGAGGCCAGCACTTCTTCCTTGTTGTTGCCGATACTGGAGATGACGCCGATACCGGTGATCACTGCTCTTCTCATTAATTCATCTCGTCTGGAAAAACTGGCACCGAGTCTACCCGCTTTCGGCTGCCAAACTGGTCTGCTTTCACGTAGAATGCCCGCGTTCTTATGACGCGAGCAGAGGAAAACGTGAGTCAAACATCCTTACATCATGCCCGATTGGACTGGAATGAAGCGGGAACTCCAGTCTCCAGTGACTTCGGGGATGTGTACTTTTCCAATGATAACGGTCTAAGTGAAACCCGCTACGTCTTTTTGCAGCAAAATCGGTTGCCAGCGCGATTTTCGCACCACGATAGTGACAGTTTCGTGATAGGTGAAACAGGTTTCGGCACAGGCCTTAACTTTCTGGCGACAATGGCCGCCTTCCTGGAACAGGCGCCCCAATCCGGCAACGGCTCGCGCCTGCACTTCATCAGTTTCGAGAAATACCCCCTCACCCAGCGCGATTTGAGCAAGGCGCTGGCGGCCTGGCCCGAGCTTGCTCCCTTGAGCCAGGATCTCATCGCCCAGTGGCCGCAGCCAGTCCAGGGCTGCCATCGCCTGCAGTTTGCCAAGGGCCGCATCCGGCTCGATCTCTGGTTTGGCGACATCAAGGAGATGTTGCCGCAAGTCCCCCATCAGGAGGGCGGGCTGGTGGATGCCTGGTATCTGGATGGCTTCTCCCCCGCCAAGAACCCCGAGATGTGGACGCAAGCGTTGTTCGATGGCCTGGCCCGTCTCGCTCGCCCCGACGCCTCTATTGCCACCTTTACCTGCGCCGGCTTCGTGCGCCGGGGCCTGATTGCCGCCGGCTTTGCCATGAAAAAGGTCAAGGGCCACGGCAGCAAGCGGGAGATGCTGACAGGGGATCGCACCGACAAGCAACCGATGCAGACCATAGCCCCCTGGTATGCCCGCCCCGCAGGCCCGGACGGCGAGGTGCTGATCATAGGTGGCGGCATCGCCTCGGCCATGACGGCGCTCTCGCTGGTGGAGCGGGGCCGCAAGGTGACGATCCTGTGCGAAGGCCACGAGCCCGCCACCGGTGCCTCCGGCAACCGGCAGGGCGCCCTCTATCCCTTGCTCAATGGCGAGCACGATGCGCTGTCGCGCTTCTATTCGCTGGCCTTTGGCTATGCACGCCAGCGGCTGCTGGCCCTGGCCGAGCGCCACCCCATCGCCTTCGATCTGTGCGGCGTGGTGCAGCTGGGCTATGACGATAAATCCAGCGCCAAGCTGGCCAAGATGGGTCAGGGCCCCTTCCCCCCCGAGCTGATACACTCCCTTTCGGCCACAGAGGCCGAACGGATCGCGGGCCTGCCCAGCGGCCATGGCGGCGTCAGCTATCCGCTGGGGGGCTGGCTCTGTCCGGCCGATCTCACCCGCGCGGCCATCAGGGAGGCGCAGGCCAGCGGCCTGCTGCAGGTGGAATATGACGCCCCCATCACGACCATCGATGAGCGAGCGGATGGCTGGCGGGTGGAGAGCGACACCGGCCGCCACTGGCAGGCTCCCATTCTGGTGGTGGCCGCCGGTCACCAGTTGCCCGCCCTGCTGCCCTTTGCCGAGCTGCCGCTCTATCCGGTGCGCGGCCAGGTGAGCCATGTGCCGACCACGGCCAGTTTGAGCCGGCTCAAGACGGTGCTCTGTTACGATGGCTACCTCACCCCCGCGCACAACCACCAGCACTGCATCGGCGCCAGCTACGGCCGCAACCAGAACAGCCTCGAGTTTCGCGCAGAAGAACAGCAGCAGAACCAGGCCAGGCTGCAAGCCTGCCTGCCGGATCAGATCTGGCCAGCCGAAGTGGATATCAGTGGCAATGAGGCGCGGGTGGGTGTGCGCTGCGCCAGTCGGGATCACCTGCCGGTGGTGGGGCCAATCGCCAGATTGGCAAACCTGGCGGATCACTACGCCCAGCTTCAGCGTGATCAGCAAAACGCAGCACCACTGCCGCTGCACCCTGGCCTCTATGTGCTGGGGGCGCTCGGCTCACGGGGCCTCTGCTCGGCACCGCTATGTGGTGAGCTGCTCGCCAGCGAGATCTGTGGCGATCCACTACCGCTATCTGCCGATCTGCTGGAGGCGCTCCATCCGGCGCGCTACTGGGTGCGCAAGCTGCTCAAGGGCAAACCCCTCAACTGACCGCCAGCCCCGGTTGGCGACTCCAGTCCAATAAAAACGGGCTCCCTGATGGGAGCCCGTTTTTATCTCAGTCAACAGCGACCAATGCGCTAGATGCCCTTGGGCCAGATCAGCCCCAATTTGCGGCCGTGATCCGTCTGCTGCTGCAACCGGGTGAAACGCTCGCGCGAGCTGGCCAGCACCCCCTGCCCCTGTTGCCAGGCCTGATATTGCAGGGCGGCGCAATCGCGCTCCACCGGCAGTTGTGCCAGCTGGATGCCAAGCTGGCTGACGCTTTCCAGCAAGATGTCCTTGTGACGACTCTCGTAGTCGAACATGACGGCCACCAGCTTGTCCCACTTCTGGCGCTCGGCGGCGGAGGCCCTGGCCTTGTCCATCCAGTTCGGCACCATCACCTTGATCCGGGTGGTGACCCTGACCTGCTCCAGCGCGCAGCGATCGACCTCGGGGCGGGTCTGCAACTGCCAGGAAAGTTGGTAGCTGGCCATGCCGATATGGCCTCTGGCCTGGGTTTGTCCCTGCTTTGCTATCTGGCGGGCCACGCTGACCACATCCGGTCCAAAAACCCGGTAAAACTGAAAATCAACCTTGATGTCAGGCGCGACCTTGATGCCGGCATAACGGGAACTTTCGGCCCCTGCCGCGGCGGCATACAACAAGGCTGCCACCATGAAAACTTTGCTGACCATTCCCATTTCTGCTGCCTTGACCTCGTTGATGACCGGGGTGTTATTTTAATTAATAATCAACGTATCAATACTCGAAGCAGGAGATTAACCGCGATCCCCGCGACTGTCACCTACTCCCGTCACAAAGCCTAAGTGTCAGGTTGACAAGTCGCAACCCCGCGCCTTCATTGATTTGCAAGCAAGATCACAAGTGATGATGGACATCATGGTGGCTTACCCCTTATTGGATAATAATCACCGAGTTTTATGTCGATACAGTTCGGGATTGGCCAGATTAACCTCCAAGTTGACGCCAAAAATGTATCCACCTTCATTTCGTACTCAGGAACTCACTCTATGATGGAACTCCTTATTGGCACCCTGGTCACCCTGGCCGTGGGTCGCTACATCTTCAAGGGCTACTCGGCCACCGGGGTGCTGCTCAGCGGCGGTCTGCTGCTGCTGACCATTACCGCCCTGATGGGCAAGGCGGTACTGCCTGCCAGCGTCACCTCCACCGGTCACGTGGCCACCGACGTCTTTGAATATGTGCGCTTCCTGCTGGTGGATCGTGGCGGTGGCCTTGGCATGCTGATCATGGTGTTGTGCGGCTTCGCCGGCTACATGAGCCACATAGGCGCCAACACCATCTTGGTGAAGCTGGCCAGCAAGCCGCTCGGCATCATCAAGTCCCCCTACATATTGCTGGTCGCCGCCTATCTGGTGGCCTGCGCCATGTCGCTGGCGGTGAGCTCCGCCACCGGCCTCGGCGTGCTGCTGATGGCCACCCTGTTCCCGCTGATGGTCAACATGGGGATCTCCCGTGGCGCAGCGGCGGCTGTGTGCGCCTCTCCGGCCGCCATCATACTGGCGCCCACCTCGGGGGATGTGGTGATGGCCGCCCAGGCCGCCAACATGGAGCTGCTCGACTTTGCCTTCAAGCTGACCCTGCCCATCTCGCTGGTGGCCATCGCCGCCATGGCGGTGACCCACTTCTTCTGGCAGCGCTATCTGGACCAGAAATCGGGCGAGCACAACGAGCCTGTCGCCCCGAGCGATCTCATCACCGATGCCCCCGGCTTCTACGCCATACTGCCGTTCACCCCCATCATAGGCGTGCTGCTGTTTGACGGAAAACTGGGTCCCAAGCTCGACATAGTGACCATCATCGTCATCTGTCTGGTGCTGGCCGCCCTGCTGGAACTGGTGCGCAAACGCAATGGCAAGGAGTTGCTGGACGGTCTGCAGGTGTGCTGGCGCAGCATGGCTGACGCCTTCGCCGGTGTGGTCATGCTGCTGGTGGGTGCCGGTGTGTTTGCCCAGGGTCTGATGGGGCTCGGCTTCATCGCAAACCTCCTGGATCTGGCCCAGAGCTTTGGCACAGGCGGCATCGTCATCATGCTGGTTCTGGTGGTCATCACCACATTGGCGGCCTTTACCACGGGTTCCGGCAACGCCCCCTTCTACGCCTTCGTGGAGCTGATCCCCCATCTGGCCACCAGTCTTGGCGTCAATCCCGCCTACCTGGTCATTCCCATGCTGCAGGCCTCCAACCTGGGCCGTACCATATCCCCGGTCTCCGGCGTGGTGGTCGCCTGTGCGGGCATGGGCAACCTCTCCCCGTTCGAGGTGGTCAAGCGCACCTCGGTGCCGGTCGCCGTCGGCCTGGTGGTGGTGATCCTCGCCACCCAGATCATGGTCCCCGCCTGACATTCGGCCTGTACCAGCGCGGGGCCTGACCCAGGGCCCCGCCTGATCTGGCGATTGTCTCACCAGCCCGGCGTCCTGCCGGGCTGGTATCTTCCCCCGAGCTTGGAGTAGACTCTGTGCTCTTTTTTCTCTAAGGAGGACCGAGATGAGTATTACGGTTCAACTTGCCCATTTCAGTGACTGCCACTCCCATTTCGATGGCGCCCCCATGCGCTTCTCCCCCGTTGGCGAGTCCGAGTGGCGCACTCAGTGTGGCGGCTATGCCCGCATCCTTTCCCGGCTCACCGCCCTGCGCCAGCAGGCAGACGCGGCGGGTCAGACCTGTCTGTTCCTGCACGGCGGTGACACCTTCCAGGGTTCGCTCTATTTCAACCGATTCAAGGGGCGCGCCAACGCAGATCTGCTGAGCCTGCTGCGACCGGATGCCATGGTGATCGGCAATCACGAGTTCGATCTGGGCAACGGTCCTCTGGTGGAGTTTTTGCGCCAGCTCGACTTCCCTGTGCTGGCCGCCAACCTGGACAGCCGTCAGGAACCGGCCGATGCCCCGTTGCGGCTGAGGGGTCTGCCCATGCTGCATGATGCCAGCCGCCCCTGGCACAAGCGCATCATAGACGGCGTACCCTTCGCCCTGCTCGGCATCACGCTGCCGCAGATGGCCGCCATCGCCAACCCGGATGCCTATACCCATTTTCACGGCATAGAGGAGACCCTGGTTGCTGCGCTGGCGGAGATCAAGGCCGAAGGCATTCACCACATCATCTTGCTGAGCCACCTGGGGCTGGAGCAGGACAAGCGTCTGGCGGCCCTCTTTCCCGAACTCAGCCTCATCATAGGCGGCCACACCCACAGTCAGCTGGGGGATCTGGCGCCACTCGGCCTCGAGAGCGACGGCAGCTATCCGCTGATGGTGAACGAGGTGGCGATATTGCACGCAGCCCACAGCGCGCTCTGTCTCGGGGTGTGCGAGCTGGAATTTGACACCCGTGGCCGGGTGCAACGCAGTCAGGGCCGGCTGGAGTGGCTGCCCTGGCAACCCTGGCCGTTTGCCTCTGTGCCGCCGGCCGGACTGCACTTCTGCGAACCGGCTCCCGCACTGGAGCTGCATCTGACCAAGCGCTACCGGCCCGAGCTCGAGACCATGACCCAGCGCATCGTGACCCGGCTCGCCGGGCCGCTGCACCATCAGCGCCTGCCCGATGCCAATTTGCCCGCCGGCAGCCAGGTTGCCCCCCTGGTGGCCCACGCCATGCTGACCGGCGCCCGCGAGCAGGTCGGTCAGGTGGATTTCGCCCTGCACAACGCCGGGGGCGTGCGCTGCTCCCTCGAACCCGGCCCCTTGAGCGAGGCGGACATCGCCGGTCGCCTGCTGCCCTTTGCCATTCCGCTCACCCTCTATCGGGTGCACGGCCATGAACTGGCCGAGGCGCTGGAGGGGGCCATCGACAACGCCACCAACAACGGCGTGACGGGCAACGGCAGCGGCAGCTTTCCTTATACTGCCGGGGTCCGTTTCAGCTACCAGGCAGACAAGCCCAAGGGGGCCAGGATCACCCGGCTGGCGTGGGAGGCGAGCCCAGGTCAGTGGCAGCCGGTCGAGGCAGATGCCATCTATCGTGGCGTCTCAAGCGCCTATACCGCCTCCGGCAAGGAGGGCTACACGGCGCTGGCCCGCACCCTGACCCAGCACAATCAGGAGCTCGGCATCACGCTGGCGGATGCCTTCATCCGCTGGGCCCGCTATCTGCCCGAGCTGAGTGTCATGCCGCCGCTGCTGGCGTATCAGGGCCCTGGCGTCGTGTCTTGACCCCTAGGGGACTCAGGCCACAGCTTCTGCCACGTTCGTCATGAAAAAGTGCCGCTTTCTTGCCAGAAGGCGGCACTTTTGCAAATTATTTCAAGCACATCTCCCTCGCCCATTGCATAGCGCAGTCAGGCTCGGCAAGATAGGCCCGCTTTCGAGACTTCCCAGCAGGAACAGGTCACCCATGAATCATGCCATCCGTTTTACCCCTCCTCGTGTCAATCCGGGCCTGCGGCCCTTGGTGATCCTGCTCACCGGCCTGCTGGCCTTGCTGTTCTGCCTGCGCAACCCGCTGTTTCATGGCATGGCTCCCGGCTTCGATGCGTCCTTGTTCGCTGTGATGGGCAAGATGTGGAGTGAGGGGGGCGTGCTCTATCGGGACATGATCGACATCAAGGGCCCCATGATCTTCGCCCTCGATGCACTCGGCTACAATCTGGCTGGCTTCTTCGGGATCTGGCTGCTGGAGTGGGCGCTCTGCTGGCTCGGTCTGCTGGCCAGCTGGCAGGCATTCGGCCAGCTCGGCCTCTCCCTGCGCGCCCGCCTAGGCACCATGCTGGCGGTGCTGGCGCTCTACAGCACCCGTTATTACTACGGCAACATGACCGAGGACTGGACCTTCCATCTGGCCCTCCTCGCCCAGTGGGCCTTCATCACCATGCTGCTGGACAAGCGCTTCAGCTGGGGACCGGCTCTGGTGGCGGCGCTGACCTTCGCCATCGTGGCCTGGATGCGCACCAACAACGGCGCCTTCTGGGGCGCCTGGTATCTGGTGCTGTTCTGCCACTGGTGCCTGCGCGAACAGTGGCGCTGCGCCTTCGCCCTGCTGTTCTCCAGCCTGCTGGGACTGGCCCTGATAGGCGGCCCCCTGTTCGCCTACTTCCAGCACCACAGCCTGCTGGCCGAATTCAAGTATTACGCCTTCGACATCTTCTTCGAGGGCAGCTACGGCAACGGCTTCTCGCCGGATGTGGGCAGCGTCGGCCTGCTGCGTACCGGCCTCATCATGCTGCTGCCCGCTTTCATCGTACTCATGATGGGCCGGCGGCAGGAGTGGTATCTGCCCGCCCTGTGCGCCACCCTGTTCGGCGTGGTGTTTACCCTGGTCGCCAACTCCGTCTCCGGCCATGTGTTCGATCACTACGACGTGCTCTATCTGCCGCTGGCCCTGCTGCCGCTGGCCTGCCTGCTGGATCGCAGCGAACAGCAGGCCGATGGCCTCGGCCTGCTCTGCATCTCGCTGGTGGTACTGACCGCCAGCTGGCTGCTGGCCCAGCAGCTCGGTTACGGCTGGAGCACCAAGGAGTGGTCGCTGGAGCGGGTGCGGGAAGTGCTCGGCAACAGCCTGTTGTGGGCCCTGCCGGTGCTGATCCTGGTGCCCCTGTGGCGTGCCTGGGATGTGCGCAGTGCCACCCCCTGGCTCGCCTCGCTGGCCATGCTGGCCCTGCTGCTCAACAACGCCTGGGAAGGCAGCCTGAAGGGCAGGCCGTTCAACCCGCCGGCCCAGGTACGGGTCGATCGGATCAAGGCCGAAACCGGCCCGACCGACAAGATCTGGGTCGATGGCATACAGCCGCAATATTATCTGTGGACCGATCGCCAGCCGGCTTCCGCCTATCTCTTCTTTGCCAACGTCAATCCGCCCTACGACGTGCGTGAACGTGTGCTGGCCGACATCAAGCGCCAGAGTCCCAAGTTCATCATCGCCAAGCCGGAACGGATCGCCGATGAGCTGAAAAAACCGAGCACCCCTTCCAGCCTCGCCTTCTATCAATATCTGGTGAGCCAGTATGAAGAGGTGGACCCGGGCCTCTATCGCAGGCGCTGATCCCGCACCATCGCCAGCAAGGGCCGTCATTGATCACAGTGACGGCCCTTTTGCTTGGACGAACACACGCCGGGAAGGGAGCAAGCCCTACCCAAGCCGAGACAGGATGACTACAATGGCGCTCTTTTTTGATGTGACGAGTGACAAACCATGGTGGAACTGACCTATCTCGGGGGCTACCCGGACCCGCTCAAGGCCCAGGTACAACAGCTGATCGCGGCCGGCAAGCTAGGCGACATGCTGGAGAAACGCTACCCGGACAGCCACCTGATCCAGAGTGACAAGGCGCTGCTGGGTTACACCATGGAGTTGAAGAACCGCTATCTGAAAAGCTCGGCGCCGCTCTCCAAGGTGATCTTCGATGGCAAGATCAACGTGATCAAGGATGCCCTCGGCCTGCACACCTATGTCAGCCGGGTGCAGGGCAACAAGCTCAAGGCCAAGAACGAGATCCGCATCGCCGCCCTGTTCAAGGAGGCTCACCCCGCCTTCCTGAAGATGATAGTGGTGCACGAGCTGGCCCACCTGAAGGAGAAGGATCACAACAAGGCCTTCTACCAGCTCTGCCAGCACATGGAGCCGGACTATCATCAACTGGAGTTTGATCTCAGGCTCTGGCTCACCTGGCGCGATCTTGAGCGTGCCGCACGCTGACCGACTGCCGTTTCAAGGAGGAAACATGATCCCGTTGCGCCATCCGCTGCTGCCCCGTGCCCGCACACTCAAGGGCTGCTTGATGGGCGTGTGGAGCCTGGTGATGCTGCTCCCGTCGCTTCCTCTGCACGCCGCCGAACGCTGGCAGAGCGATGCCTATCTGACCCAGAGCTTCTTCGAAGTCGCCATGAAACGGGAATATGGCCACGAGCAGGGGGTACGCTTCTCCCGCTGGCAGCAGCCCATCCGTCTCAGGCTCATCAACGAATTTGGCGACAAGCCGCTGCAGGCCGAGGTGGTCAAGATCCAGAGCCAGCATCTGGCCAGCATCATAGGCCGCCCCATCACGCTGGTGAACGACAAAGCCAACATCACCCTGATCATGACCCAGCGCTCGCAGATGGCGAGCTGGGCCAGCCGCACCATGGGTCAGGATGCCTCCATCAAGACGGCGCTCAAGGAGGGGCTATGCATGGCCAATTTCGCCACCAATGCCCGCCATGAGATAGCCCGCGCCACCATCATCATTCCGGTGGATTACAGCCGGGCCAAGGGGCGTTTTCTCGATTGCGTGGTGGAGGAACTCACCCAGGTGATGGGGCTGCCCAACGACTCGGACAAGGTATTTCCCTCCATCTTCAACGACAACAGCATCGACAGCTTCCCGACCGGACTAGACTATGTGCTGCTCAAGCTCGCCTACCATCCGGCCCTGCAGGCCGGCATGACGGCCGCCGAGGTGCGCGCCGCCCTGCCCGACGCCATCAAGGCGCTACGCACCCATGGCGAGATAGCCCAGGCCGACCAACGGGTGCAGGTCAACAGCCTCAAGCGCTGGGCCGGGTTGTAAGGCACGGGCTCCCCCTTCCTGTACGCAGTGAACAGGCCAATCCCCCGAGTGCTCAGAAACGAAAAACGCAGCCTAGGGCTGCGTTTTCTCTGATCCGGATTGAGTCATGCTGGCGTCTGTCATACACGACTCACGCGACTGCCAGCGAGCCTCAGGAGGCGGCGTTTTCCGGCATCCAGCTGTCGGCGTTCTCCCACACCTCCTGCACCATTGCCTCTGCCAGCTCCTTGTCTTCCTTGCTGGCACGGCTGACCGTCATCGCCATGGCGCCGCCCGGCGCGACCCGTACATGCAGGTCGGGGAATTTCTCGCCCAACTGCTTGAGCAACTCCTGACGCAGCGCCTCCATGGTGGTGGTAGGGATCTGATGTTTCTTGTCGATGATGATTTCCAGACGCATAGGATAAGTCTCCATGATTTATACCTGTATTTTTATACAGTAAAAATCAAAAGTAAAGGGGGCATTATCTGCTTCCCCAGACAGGCCTTCAATCAAAGTCGCAGCGACGCGGCAGATAACCGGACTTCCCCACTCCCAGGCAGTGCACGCCAGCCGGTTTTTCCTCTATGCCGGCCCGGACCCCAGGTGTCATTCCAAAAATTTGTTGATATTCATTCTCAACAGGAGCATGATTTAATTGTTATAAGATAACATACCAATTCATTGAGCGAGTATCATGCGTCCCGACATACACCCCGAATACCGCCAGGTCCTGTTCCACGACCTGACAGGCAACACCTATTTTCTGGTGGGTTCCACCCTCAAGACAGATCGCACCAAACAGTGGGAAGACGGCAAGACCTACCCCTATGTGACCCTGGATGTCTCCAGCGCGTCACACCCCTTCTACACCGGCAAGCAGAAGCAGGTCAGCAAGGAAGGTCAGGTTGCCCGTTTCGGCCAGCGCTTTGGTCAGTTCTTCAACAAAGGAAAAGACAAGTCATGAAAGTGCTCTCCTCCCTCAAATCAGCCAAGTCGCGCCATCCGGATTGCCAGATTGTTCGCCGCCGCGGCAAGCTGTTCGTGATCTGCAAAAGCAACCCCAGGTTCAAGGCTCGCCAGCGCTGACCGCTGCACAATAAAAACAAGGCCCTCATGCGAGGGCCTTGTCAATTTATCACTCCGGCATCACGCCGAATCTGCCGCTGTTGAAGTCATCGATGGCCTGCACTATCTCCTCCTGGCTGTTCATCACGAAGGGGCCGTGACCCACTATGGGCTCCTCGATGGGCTCACCGCTCAGCAGCAGCACCACAGCCTCGCTGTTTGCCTCGATCATGACCTGGCACCCCGCCCTGTCCAGCACCACCATCTGCGCCTCCCGGGCAATGGCGCTGCCGTTGACCTGTACGGTTCCCTTGAGCACGACGAGCGCGCCGGTCCAGCCTTCGGGCAACTCGAGTGTGCTGATGCCGCCCTGCACCAGCCGCAGATCCCAGACATGCAGCGGGCTGAAGGTACGGGCCGGGCCGCGGTGCCCCTCAAACTCCCCGGCGATGACCCGCACTGTGCCTTCGCCCTTGGCCAGCGCCACCGTTGGAATATCCCGATCGAAGATGGCCTGATAGCCGGGCGGCGTCATCTTGTGCCGGCTGGGCAGGTTCACCCACAGCTGCACCATCTCGAGCTCGCCGCCCGACTCGCTGAAGGCCGGTGCGTGAAACTCCTCGTGCAGGATGCCGGCACCGGCGGTCATCCACTGCACGTCACCCGGGCCTATCACGCCGCCCTGACCGGTCGAATCCCGGTGCGCCACTTCGCCCTTGTAGACGATGGTCACCGTCTCGAAACCGCGATGGGGATGCTGACCCACGCCGCGCGGCTGGCTGGTCGGCGTAAAATTGGCCGGGCCGGCATAGTCGAGCAGCAGGAAGGGGCTCAGTTGCTTGCCGTGGCTGCTGTATGAGAAGAGGGAGCGAACGGGGAAGCCGTCGCCAACCCAGTGAGGGCGGGGTGCGCTGTAGACGCCGAGGATCTTTTTCATCTGTAGCTCCTGAATTATCCGGTGGATTTCATCGTTGGAGACAGCTTAGTTTCGAGACTAATCCATGGGTAGACTGCTAAATTGAGCATCAGCGTCCTATTTTTGGAACGATGAGAGCACCCTATGCAGGATCTGAACGATCTCTACTACTTCGTCCAGGCGGTGGATTACGGCGGCTTTGCCCCCGCCGGACGGGCCATCGGCATGCCGAAATCCCGGCTCAGCCGCCGCATCGCACTGCTCGAAGAGCGGCTCGGCGTGCGCCTGATCCAGCGCTCGACCCGCCAGTTCGCTGTGACCGAGCTGGGCCGCACCTATTACGAGCACTGCAAGGCGATGCTGGTGGAAGCCGAGGCAGCGCAAGCCGCCATCGAGGTGACCCGCGCCGAGCCCTGCGGCCTGATCCGCCTGAGCTGCCCCATCGCCCTGCTGCACACCCATGTCGGCCCCATGCTGGCGGATTTCATGGCGCACCATCCGCAGGTCAGCGTGCAGTTGGAGGGAACAAACCGGCGGGTGGATCTCATCGCAGAAGGGGTGGATGTGGCGATCCGGGTCAGGCCGCCGCCGCTGCAAGACAGCGAGCTGGTGATAAGAGTGCTGGCGGATCGCAGGCAGTGCCTGGTGGCGAGCCCGGCACTCATGGCACAACATGGGTTTCCCGCCGCCCCTTCCGAGCTGAACGGCTGGCCCAGCATGGGATTGGGCACCTTGCAGCAGAGCCATCACTGGTCGCTGTTCGGGCCGGATGATGCCCATGCCAGCGTCGTCCACCAGCCCCGTTTCGTGACCACAGACATGGTGGCACTGCGCAGCGCCGCTCTGGCCGGGGTCGGCGTGGCCCAGTTGCCGCTGTTGATGGTGCGGGAACAGCTGGCCGCCGGTGATCTGGTGCAAGTGGTGCCCGAATGGGAGCCAAGGCCCGAGATCATCCACGCCGTCTTCCCCTCCCGCCGCGGCCTGCTCCCCTCGGTGCGGGCGCTGATCGACTATCTGGTCGAGCGCTTTGCCGCCATTGATGAGGAGTAATGACGCAGCCAGCCCCAAGCGGCCACACAGGCATGCGGTGACAACTCATGAGGCAAAACGAGCCGTATCGTCAAACTAGAGGTCATAGCGGGGTGGCGCATTTGCGGTATTCGGTGGGGCTGACCCCCACCCGCTTTCGAAACACCCGCGAGAAGTAGAGCTGATCGTCATAGCCCACCTGCTGGCCTATGGTGGCCACTGACATGGGGGTGGTCTGCAGCAGCAGCTTGGCCCGCATGATGCGCTGATCCTCGCGCCAGCGCACTATGCTCACCCCCACCTGCTCGCGAAACAGGTGAGCCAGCCGCGAGGGGGACAAAAACACCTGCTCTGCCAGCGCCTCCACCGAGATCTCGGCACAGAGCGACTCGCTCAGGATCTGGCACGCCTGGTGAACTCTGTGATCTATGGTGGGGTAGGCATTGAGGGAGGAGGCCTCGTAGCAACGGATGAGCAGCCGCTCCAGCAGGTTCATGGCCAGCTGCTCCGACATGGGTCTGAGCTGCTGGTGGGTCTCTTCGATGTCGAGGAACAGGGCATCGAACTCGGCGAGCAACTGGCTGTCCGCCAGTTGCAGGCGCCCCACCCGCTCAGTGACCTGCGGCCACTTGAGCCAGTCGGCCCAATAGGCTCTCGGCCGGAAATAGACCCAGCGGTGATACCACTCCCGCGCATCCGGCGCCCGGCCGTAATGGTGCACGGCCGCCGGCGGGAACAGCAGCAAGTCGCCGGGCTCCACCGTGAAGGCCTGATCCCCCTGAAATATCTGCCCCTTGCCCCTGATGGTCAGGTTGACGATGAAGCCCTTCATGCCCAGGGGGCGGTCGATGATGAAGTCGAGTGCACTCCCCTGCTCTATGGGGGTCATACCCGAGACCAGGAAGACGTCGAAGGCGTACCCCGGCAACAGGGGGTTGAGTTGTTTCGGTTTCTCTTTTTGCATCGAGGACATGGCGGAAAACAGCGCTTGGGTAAAAAAATCGGCTTGGGCCATTGTAAAGACTCACCTTGGGAACGCGCCATCCGACGCTCGGCGTCGTGTGAAATTGTTGAACTGGCTCACAATGGCATGGGCCGTGCGCCATGGTGTCACCGGCCATCATGGGACAATCGGCAATCAGGCCCGCAGAATGCGGGCCCGGGCCGGTTGAAGGGAGATTAGACGCGCGCCTTGCGTACCTGCTTGTAGCGGTCGAACAGCACGGCGGCGAGCAGGATGAGACCGCGCACCACGTACTGGGCAAACGGGGATATGTTGAGCAGGTTCATGGCGTTCTCCATCAGTCCCAGGATCAGCACCCCGGCGATGATGTAGGAGATCTTGCCAATCCCCCCCTTCATGGAGACCCCGCCCAGCACGCAGGCGGAGATCACCACCAGCTCGAAACCGATGGAGGTCATCGGCTGGCCCGAGGTCATGCGCGAGGCGAGTATGATGCCGGCGATGGAGGCAATCAGCCCCGTCATGGTGAAGATGATGATCTTGGTGCGCACCACGTTGACCCCGGCGAGGCGCGCGGCCTCCTCGTTGCCCCCCATGGCCAGGGTGTTGCGACCGAAGGTGGTCTTGTTGAGCAGCAGGCCAAACAGCACGAAGCAGAGCGCCGTCAGCCAGACCGGCGTAGGGATCCCGAGCAGGGCTGAGTTGCCGAGCTCGAAGAAGCCCTCTTCCACTATGCCGACCGCCTTGCCGTCCGAGATGATGTAGCCTACCCCGCGCGCCATCTGCATGGTGGCGAGTGTGGTGATGAGGGCGTTGATCTTGAATTTGGCCACCACTATGCCGTTGATGAGGCCAAACAGCACCCCCACCGACATGCCGGCCAGTATGCCGACCGTGATGCTCTCGGTGGCGTTGATGCCCACCGCACAGGCGACGCCCGAGCAGGCCACCACTGAGCCGACCGACATGTCGAACTCGCCGGAGGCGAGGCAGAACAGCATGCCGCAGGCCACCATGCCCGACATGGAGACGGCGAGCCCGAGCCCGCGCATGTTGATCAGGCTGGCGAAGTTGGGTACCAGCACGCAGGCCAGCAGGAACAAGATGGCGAAGATCACCAGCATGCCGTATTGATCCCAGATCCGGGCCAGTTGCACTCTGGAGCCGCTCGTCGCAGAGACGGTCGTGGCCTGACCGACTGAGGTAGTTGTTGTCATGGTATTTCTCCTGAAGTTTCCGGGTGCTATCGCGTTGCAGTCACGGGGGATTAACGGGCCGGCATGGCCAGATTGAGCGCCTTGACCTCGTCGGCCTCATCGTGGGAGAGCTCGCCGGCGAGCTCCCCCTCCCGCATGACCATGATCCGATCCGCAATGCCCAGCACCTCAGGCAGCTCGCTCGAGACCACCACCACGGCGATACCCACCTTGGCCAGATCGTAAATCACGTTGTAAATCTCGTTTTTTGCCCCGACGTCTATGCCGCGGGTCGGCTCGTCGAGCAAGATGACCTTCATGTCTTCGGAGAGCCAGCGCCCCAGAATGGCCTTCTGCTGGTTGCCGCCGGAGAGGTTCATGATGGCCTGATGGGGGGACGGGGTCTTGACCCGCATGTCGCGGATCCTGAGCCTGGCGTTCTCATCCTCCCATTTCTGGTTGATCCAGAAGCCCCCCCACGCCTTGTGGCGGCGGGCGCTGATGTTGATGTTCTCCTGCACCGAGTGGATGGGGATGATGCCGAGCGCCTTGCGGTCTTCGGTACAGAGCATGATGCCGCTGTGAATGGCATCGATGGGGTTGCGGATGGGCACCGGTTTGCCGAACACGGCAATCTCGCCCCCACGCGCCTTCTCGGCGCCGAAGATGAGCTTCATCAGCTCGCTGCGACCAGCTCCCACCAGCCCGAAGATGCCGAGGATCTCCCCCCGTTTCACCTCAAACGAGATGGGCGCCTTGAGGCCAGGTCCCATCAGGTTCTCCACCTTGAGGCCCGCCTCGCCGAGCGGCCTTGGGCTGTAACCATAGATGTCGGTCAGCTCGCGCCCCACCATGGTCTTGACCAGCAGATCCCGGCTGACCTCTGCCATGGAGGCGAAGGTGCGCACGAACTGGCCATCCTTGAAGACGGTGATGGCGTCGCACAGGGCGAAGATCTCGTCCATGCGATGGGAGACGTAGAGAATGACCTTGCCCTCGTCGCGCAGCTGACGGATGACTCTAAACAGCTGCTCAATCTCGCGGGACGAAAGGCTGCTGGTCGGCTCGTCGAAGGCGATGACGCTGGCATCCCGGGTCAGGGCCTTGGCGATCTCCACCATCTGCCATTGCCCGAGCGACAGGTACTTGAGCGGCGTCTCGGGGGAGACATCCATGCCGAGGCGCGCCAGCTGCCTGGCCGCATCCTGATAGAGCTTCTCCCGGTCGATGACTCCGCGCCGGGTCGGCAGCTGACCGAGGTAGATGTTCTCGGCGATGGTCATCTCGGGCACCAGGTGCAACTCCTGATAGATGATGGCGATCCCGCACTCCAGCGCATCGACCGTGCTCTGAAAGACCCGCTCCTGGCCGGCCAGCTTCACCACCCCTGTGGTGGGGGCCTGAAAGCCGCTCAGGATCTTGAGCAGGGTGGATTTGCCCGCGCCGTTCTCCCCCATCAGCGCATGCACCGAGCCCTGCTGGCAGGAGAAGGAGACGTTTTGCAGCGCCTTGACGCCTGGAAACTCCTTGCTGATGCCGCAAAACTCCAGATAAGGAACTTGATTCATGTGTTCACTCCAGCCAACCGGCATGACGCCACTGCGTCATGCCGGTATCGATGTCAGGGGTTGGACGGCGCCTGTCACAGACCTTTCTTCTGCAACTCGACCTTGAAGTTGTCGCGGGTGATGAGCACAACATCGGTCACCTCGGTGAACTTGGCCGGCTCTGCGCCATTGACCACCCAGTCATGGAGCATCTGGATGCTCTTGTAACCGTGCACGTCCGGGCTTGGCAGCAGGGAGCCGAGGAAGCCGGTGGCGCTGGACTTGGAGAGCTCGTTCACCGCATCCACCCCGTTGATGCCGATGCCGATGACGTTCTCGGCCTTGAAGCCCTGCCCTTCGGTCGCGCGCACGCCGCCGAGCACAGTGTTGTCATTCATGCCGACGATGAGCCAGTTCTTCACCTCGGGGTGCTGCACCAGCATGGAGTTGGCGGCATCCAGCGCCCCCGGAATGTCGTTGGCCTTGGTGGGTGAGCGGTAGATCTGCCCCTCGGGGAAACCGGCGGCCTTGAGCGCGCTCAAGGAGCCCTCGACCCGGCGACGGGCGGTGTCGAGCTCGTCGGCGGTGATGGCGAGCACCCCGGTCGCCTTCACGTCCCACTGACGCTTTTGCATCTCCTTGTAGAGCTCCTGGCCCTGGCGTTCACCAATCTTGGTGGCGGCCATCATCACCAGCGGCACCTGCTCCATGGGCTGGCCCTTGGCGTTGACGAACTGGTCATCCACAGTGATGACCTTCAGATCCATGCTGTTGGCCTTGGCCATGATGGCGGCCCCGAGCTTGGGATCCGGGGTACAGATGACGAAGCCCTTGGCGCCATTGGCCGCCAGGCTGTCGATGGCATTGAGGGTCTTTTCGCCATCGGGGACGGCTATCTTGATCACCTCGAAACCGAGATCCTTGCCCGCCTTGTCGGCGAAGTTCCATTCGGTCTGGAACCAGGGCTCCTCCGGCTGCTTGACCAGATAACCCAGCTTCAGCGCCTCGGCCGAGAAAGCAGAATTTGCCATACCGAGGGCAAACCCCATTGCGATCATGCTGTTAACGATTTTGTTCATGCGAGTGTCTCCAGGTGTTCTATCAATCCATGTATCCACGCAGTGCTGCTCCTTGAGTCAATCAAGTCGCAGCCATATAAAAACATGCTTAAACAGGACGTTATTGTTGTTGCTAGTTGAGCGAACCAAGTTGTAATCGTTTTCACATGGAAAAATGGAGAGCAGGATCACGCCATGAAATTGCAGCCGTTTTGTCTATGTTTTCAGCAAAATAATCACATAGCCGATCTTCGATGGCCGTCACCCTCTTGCTGGCATAGCGTTTAAATCCATATTTCCAGCAGCCAATGGCTAACCGCCCGTGCGGTCCATCTCCTATGGTTCCTCACCAGTCACCCCTCATTGATGGTCAGGAGCACTTATGTCTGAGCACCCCAGGTCCGAGCAGATCACCATCGGACTCGATTTCGGCAGCGATTCGGTCAGGGCACTCGCCGTGCGCTGCCAGGACGGCGCCGAGCTGGCAACCCAGGTCGTCTATTACCCGCGCTGGCAGGCCGGTCGTTACTGCCAGCCGGTCACCAACCAGTTCCGCCACCACCCCCTCGACTATCTGGAATCCATGGAGCAGGCGGTGGTGGCAGTGGTGAGCCAGCTCACCCCGAGTCAGCGCGCCGCCGTGCGTGGCATAGGGGTGGACAGCACAGGCTCCACGCCGGCCCCCATCGACAAGGAGGGGCGTGTGCTGGCCCTGCGCCCGGAGTTTGCCGACAACCCCAACGCCATGTTCGTGCTGTGGAAGGATCACACCGCCATCGAGGAGGCCGAGGCCATCACGGCGCTGTGCCACGGCGGCCAGTTCCCGGACTACAGCCGCTACATAGGCGGGGTCTACTCCTCCGAGTGGTTCTGGGCCAAGATACTGCACGTCTCCCGCAGTGACGCGGCGGTGCGCGCCACCGCCTGCAACTGGGTCGAGCTGTGTGACTGGGTCCCCGCCATCCTGAGCGGCACCCAGGCCCCGGCCGACATCCGACGCGGACGCTGCGCCGCCGGCCACAAGTCCCTCTGGCACCCGAGCTGGGGCGGCCTGCCCCCCGCCGATTTTCTCAACGCGCTGGATCCGCTGTTGACCCAGGAGCTCGACTACCCGCTCTTTACCGACAGCTGGACCGCCGATCTGCCGGTCGGCACCCTGACCCCCGAGTGGGCGGAGCGACT
Source organism: Aeromonas sp. MR19 (assembly GCF_963899305.1). Classification (NCBI taxonomy): domain Bacteria; kingdom Pseudomonadati; phylum Pseudomonadota; class Gammaproteobacteria; order Aeromonadales; family Aeromonadaceae; genus Aeromonas; species Aeromonas sp. MR19. Next base: position 112,205 of record NZ_CAWQWZ010000043.1, on the reverse strand, counting down.
GCACCTCTCCTGCGAGGTGGTGATCGCCGGCGGCGCCTTTGACTGCCACATGGGCGCGGTGGGGGCCGGGGCCGGCAACAATGCGCTGGTCAAGGTAATAGGCACCTCCACCTGCGACATCCTGATCGCCGACGAGGCCACCATAGGTGATCGCGCCATTGCCGGGATCTGCGGCCAGGTGGACGGCAGCGTGGTGCCGGGTATGGTGGGGCTGGAAGCGGGACAATCAGCATTCGGCGACATCTATGCCTGGTATCAGCGCCAGCTCGGCTGGCCGCTGGAGAGCCTCGCCGCCCAGTACCCCGAGCTGCGCACCGCCATCGAGGCCCACAAGCGGGAGCTGCTGCCAAGCCTCGCCGCCGCCTGGGAGCAGCAGCGCGATCTGGCCCACCTGCCGGTGGTGCTCGACTGGTTCAACGGTCGCCGCACCCCTTACGCCAACCAGCGCCTGCAAGGCACCCTCACCGGGCTCAACCTCGGCACCGATGCACCCGATCTGTTCGGTGCCCTGGTGGCCTCCACCGCCTTCGGGGCCCGCAGCATCATGGAGTGCATGACCCACCAGCAGGTGCCGGTGGAGCAGGTGATCGCCCTTGGCGGCATAGCCCGCAAGTCGGCCACAGTGATGCAGACCTGCGCCGACGTGATGAACAGGCCCATCCAGGTGGTGGCCTCGGATCAGTGCTGCGCCCTGGGGGCGGCCATCTTTGCCGCCGTGGCGGCCGGGATCCACGCCGATGTGGCCAAGGCCCAGCGCCACATGGCAAGCGCCGTGGAGCGCACCCACCAGCCTGACCCTGAGCGTGTCGTCGAATACGAGCGCCTCTACCAGCGCTACCTCGCCTGGGGCGCCGCCGCCGAGCCGCTCTACAACCGGGGAGCACAGGCATGAACCTCAAGACGCTCAAGGAACAGGTGCTCGTCGCCAACCTGGATCTGCCGCGCCACGCGTTGGTGACCTTCACCTGGGGCAACGTCAGCGGCATCGACAGAGAGCGCAATCTGGTGGTGATAAAGCCGAGCGGCGTCAGCTACGAGCGGATGCAGGCCGAGGACATGGTGGTGCTGGATCTGGCCGGCAAGCAGCTGGAAGGCGCCTTGCGCCCCTCCTCCGACACCGCCACCCACCTGGTGCTTTATCGCGCCTATCCGGAGCTTGGCGGCGTGGTGCACACCCACTCCACCCACGCCACCGCCTGGGCCCAGGCAGGGCGCCCCATTCCCATTTTCGGCACCACCCAGGCCGACTACTTCCACGGCGAGATCCCCTGCTCGCGCCTGCTCACCCCGGGTGAGGTGGAGGAGGATTACGAGGGGCTGACCGGTCATCTCATCGTTGAGACCCTCAAGCAGACCCCCATCCTCACCATGCCGGGGGTGCTGGTGGCCAACCACGGCCCCTTCAGCTGGGGCAAGAGCGCCGAGGACGCAGTACACAACGCCGTGGTGCTGGAAGAGGTGGCCCGCATGGCCTGGCTCACCGGCCAGATCAACCCCGCAGCCCGCCCCCTGCCCGATTACCTGCTGGAGAAGCACTACCAGCGCAAACATGGCAAACACGCCTATTACGGCCAGACAAAAGCATAAAGAGGACACCAAGATGGAATTGATGAAACAGCTGGAAGTGTGGTTCCTGGTCGGCAGCCAGCACCTGTATGGCGCCGCCACCCTGAAGCAGGTGGCCGATCACGCCCACACTATCACCAGCCAGCTCAACGAGCGCGCCGGCCTGCCGGTCAAGATAGTGCTCAAGCCCACCGGCACCACCCTCGACGAGATAAGCGCGGTAGCTCGCGATGCCAACCACGACCAGCGCTGCATCGGGCTCATGGTGTGGATGCACACCTTCTCCCCCGCCAAGATGTGGATCCCGGCCCTCAGCCAGTTGCAAAAACCCCTGTTGCAGTTCCACACCCAGTTCAACCGGGATCTGCCCTGGAGCGAGATCGACATGGACTTCATGAACCTGAACCAGACCGCCCACGGCGGCCGTGAGTTCGGCTTCATGGGGGCCCGGCTGCGGCTGCCACGCACCGTGGTGGTCGGTCACTGGCAGGATGAAGAGGCCCACCGCAAGCTGGGCAACTGGATGCGCGTCGCCGCCGCCATTCACGACAGCCGCCACCTGAAGATCGCTCGCTTTGGCGACAACATGCGCAACGTGGCGGTCACCGAGGGCGACAAGATTGAGGCCCAGATCCAGTTCGGCTATCAGGTAAACTACCACCCGGTCGGCGATCTGGTGAAGGTCATCGACGCCGTGCCAGCAAGCGACATCGAGACGCTGCTGGCCGAATACGAAGAAACCTACACCCTGACCGAGGCGGTGCAGGCGGGCGGGCCGCTTCGCACCTCCCTCTATGAAGCGGCGCGCCAGGAATTGGGGATGAAGAAATTCCTCACTGACGGCGGCTTTGGCGCCTTCACCACCACCTTTGAAGATCTCCATGGCCTGCACCAGCTGCCGGGGCTCGCCTGTCAGCGCCTGATGCAGCAAGGCTTCGGTTTCGGGGCGGAGGGGGACTGGAAGACCGCAGCCCTGCTGCGCACTCTCAAGGTGATGGGGCATGGTCTTGCGGGCGGCACCTCCTTCATGGAGGACTACACCTACCACCTGGAGGCGGGCAACAACCTGGTGCTGGGGGCCCATATGCTGGAGGTGTGCCCCTCCATCGCCGCCGACAAACCCGTGCTGGACGCCCAGCATTTAGGGATAGGCAAGAAGGCCGATCCGGCCCGCCTGCTGTTTGCAGCCCCCGTCGGCAAAGCGGTCAATGCCAGCCTCATCGATCTCGGCAACCGCTTCCGCCTAGTGGTCAATCAGCTGGAGGTGGTGGATTTGCCAGAGGCCATGCCCAAGCTGCCCGTCGCCAGCGCACTGTGGAACCCCATGCCGGACCTGCAAACCAGCGCCGAGGCCTGGATCCTGGCGGGCGCCGCCCACCACTCTGTGTTCACCCAATCGGTGGATATAGCGCAGCTGCGCACCTTCGCCGACCTCATGGGCATAGAGTTAGTGGTGATCGACGAGCACACCCGGATCCCCGAGCTCAAGCAGAGCCTGCAGTGGAACGAGGTCTACTACAAGATCTGCCGCTAACGCCTTCTTAGGCCAGCGGCCACCAGCATGACAACAGCCCCGCCAGCGGGGCTGTTGCTTTGCTTGCGCGGACAGATGTCACCCCGCCAGACGAGGCGCTGACAGCGATCAGGGCGCTGACCCCCTCCCCCATGCGAGCCAGTCCCTCTCCGATGAAGGGCAGCAGCCGCTCGGCGGCCGGGGTCAGGCTCAGGCAGCGGGGGCCGCGCACGAACAGCAGATGACCGAGGCGGGCCTCCAGCTGGGCAAGTACGACGCCATCATGTCCTCCATGAACATCACAGACGAGCGGCGCCAGAAGGTGGACTTCAGCCAGGTCTATTACATGATGCAGAACCGCTTCGTGGGGCGCAGCGACAAGGCCACCACCTTCGCCGACGACCAGGCGCACTTCAAGGACAAGGTGATAGCGGTGCAGGAGGGGACGCCCCAGGACAACTTCATCACCGCCCGTTACGGGGAGGTGGCCAAGATCAAGCGCTACGTCAACGCCCAGTCCCCCATGCTGGATCTGCAGTCCGGCCGCGCCGATTACACCTTCGGCAACATAGTGCAGCTGAAGGTCGTCTTCCTCGACAAGGAGATGGGCAAGCAGTTCGCCTTCGTCGGCCCCCAGTTCAACGGCACCCAGGACAAGACCCTGGGTGAAGGGGTGGCGGTGGCGCTGCGCAAGAACGACGCCAAGCTCAAGGGCCAATTCGATGCCGCCATCGACAGCGTCAAGGCCGATGGCACCTTCGACCAGTTGCTCAAGAAGTACCAGCTCGAAGACCTGCTCTGATCCCGACGCCGGGCATCCGTCAGGCCATACCTTGCATGCCAGTCGACACCAACTGGCATTTTTTACCCGGGTTCTGCCGGCAACGCGGCAAACCGCCCTCCTTTATGCGGCCGCCTGTCACCTCGACGGGGGAGAGCCTCCCCCACCTGCCTCTACTATGGCGAGGCAGAGCATGCCATGCTGCACTTGTCCACGAGCCCCCGATCCCCCATCGGTCATCCGGCGGCGCCGCGAGCCGGTCACACCAGACAAGGAGGCAAGCCATGAACCCGTCCCCGCTGATCAGACGCTTCGCCCGCAATTCTCTGGGGCGGGATCTCGCCGTCGGCGATATCCACGGCTACTTTTCGCGGCTGGAACAGACCCTGAACCAGGCGGGATTCGATCCCGCTCGGGATCGCCTCTTCTCAGTGGGGGATCTGACGGATCGCGGCCCCGACTGCCCCCAGGTGCTCGAGTGGCTGGCCAAGCCCTGGTTTCACCCTGTCTGTGGCAATCACGACGACTACGTCTGCCGTTACGAGAGCTGCGATCGGGAGAACTGGATCCAGAACGGCGGCGGCTGGTTTCAGCAGCTGACCCCGGACGAGCAGAGGGCGTTCGCCGCCCACTACCGCACCCTGCCTATCGCCATCGAGGTGGCCACTCCGGCCGGCCCGGTCGGGCTGCTCCACGCCGATTGCCCCTTCTCCTCCTGGCAGGGGCTGCTGGACCAACTGGATGCGGGGGTAAGCGGCGGCCAGCTTAGGGCCATCAAGAACGTCTGCCTCTGGTCAAGGCGCCGCATCGAGGGGCTGGACGAGAGCGGCGTCGAGGATCTTGTCGCCCTGGTGGTGGGCCACACCCCTGTGGGCCGCCCGGCCCGCCTTGGCAATGTCTACTACATAGACACAGGCGGCTGGTATCCCGACGAAGGCGGCTTCTTCACCTTGCTGGACCTGCACACCCTGATGCCGTTGCCCCCGGGTACAGCCCGATAAGCCCCCATCCAGCCGCAATCATGCACAGCCCCCCTGGGCCGACGTCCTTGAGCGTTCAATAAACCGGCAGCCAGGGCGCCCGGGCTTCGCTCTGCCTGCGCTATGGTTTACCATGCTGGCAACTGCGGTGCATGGCACCGCCCACCCAGGCGCCATGGCGCCGCCATCGGACATCTCACCTCGAGCAACATGAGCGAAATAGCACAGCCCGGCAGCGAGCCCACCTTCTACTTCCACGATTACGAGACCTTCGGCATCAGCCCGGCCAAGGACAGACCGGCGCAGTTCGCCGGCATTCGTACCGATGCGGATTTCAATCTCATCGGCGAGCCGCTGGTCATCTATTGCAAGCCGCCGGCGGACTATCTGCCGGAGCCGGAGGCCTGCCTCATCACCGGCATCACGCCGCAAAAGGCGATGAAGGACGGGCTGTGCGAGGCAGATTTCATTGCCCAGATCCACGAGCAGTTTGCCACCCCGAATACCTGCGTGCTGGGCTACAACAGCATCCGCTTCGATGACGAGGTGACCCGCTACACCCTCTATCGCAACTTCTACGACCCCTACGCCTACAGCTGGCAGAACGGCAACTCCCGCTGGGACATACTCGACATGCTGCGGGCCTGCTATGCCCTGCGCCCGGAGGGGATCGAGTGGGCCTTTGACGAGGAGGGCAAGCCGAGTTTCAGGCTGGAGAAGCTGACGGTGGCCAACGGCGTGGCCCACGCCAATGCCCACGATGCGCTCTCGGACGTGCTGGCCACCATAGAGATGGCCAAGCTGGTGAAAAAAGCCCAGCCCAAGCTGTTTGGCTATCTGTTTGAGCTTCGCAACAAGAACAAGGTCAAGGCACTGATCGACGTGGTGACCATGAAGCCGCTGACCCATGTCTCCGGCATGTTCTCCCCCTGGCAGGGGTGCGTCAGCTGGGTGTCACCGCTCGCCTGGCATCCCAGCAACCAGAACGCGGTGATCATGGTGGATTTGACCCGCGACCCCACCCCGCTCATCGAGCTCACGAGCGACGAGATCCGCGAACGACTCTATACCCGCAAGGACGAGCTGGGGGATCTGGCGGCCATTCCGGTCAAGCTGGTACACATCAACAAGTGCCCCGTGCTGGCGCCGGCGGCCACCCTGACCTCCGAGCGTGCCGACGAGCTTGGCATAGACAGGGAACAGTGCCGCAAGAGCCTGAACCTGCTGCGGGCTCACCCCGAGGTGCGGGAAAAACTGGTGGAGGTGTTCAATCAGGAGTTTGCGGGCAACAACGACTCGGATCCGGATACCCAGCTCTACGCCGGCTTCTTCGGTCACGGCGACAAGGCCACCATGGATCTGGTGCGTGCCACCCCGGCCGAACTGCTGGGGGAGCGGGAATTTGCCTTCACAGACGCGCGTTTGCCCCAGATGCTGTTCCGCTACCGCGCCCGCAACTGGCCGCACACCCTGAGCGAGGCGGAGCAGAAGCGCTGGCGCCTGCACTGCAGCGACTACTTCAGCCGCCGCCTGCCGGACTACGCCCCCCGCCTCGAGGCGCTGGCCGAGCAGAATCAGGGTAACGAACGGAACTTTGCGATTCTCAAGAGCCTCTATCACTACCTCGAAGATCTGTGAGATGTGATCGGTTTCACAGTTAAATGTCGGTATGCTCCCCTCGCCCAAGACATAATGGGAGGGGGAGCAAAGACTCCTGAAGTTTCAATTATTTGTGCGCTAACATTGCATTAACGGCCTTTGGCTATCGACCCTTGGGGATGCCTCATCTGATGCGTTCAGGATTATCCGGTTTCGGTTTGCTCGTCTGCTCCCTGCTGCCTTCGGCCAGCATGGCGGGCGTGCGTTTTGATGTCCCCGACTATTTGCTGCAATTGCCGCAACAGACTTATCAGCTGATCGAGAGCAACTTCAGCCGCCTCTATCAGCAGACCGACTTCACTCCCCAGATCACCAACAGCTATTTCAACCGATCTGATCTCTACAACTTCGTCGGTGTGCCGCTGGCCATCACCCCCCAGGCGGGTTTTCAGCTGGAAGTGTTCGGTCAGCTTTTCAATCGTGCCTCCCAGAGCTATGTACACATGAGCCAGGACATGTCGCTCTATCGGATGATCCGGGCCGACATGATTGGCAACACCAACGATGAAGTGGCCATCGGCATGGGGCTCGGCATTCCCCTCAGCCCGCAGCTCACCTTCAAGGCGCTGCTCTCCAGCAACGAGATCCCGGGCTATGGCGCCGCCAACTACGCCATCGGCTTCGAGTGGCGTTACTGATCCACTGCATATTTGCCCCTCTACGAATAACTCAGGCTCCCATGGGAGCCTGAATCATGATCGTCAGCGTGCTCAGCGGTAGCGGATCACCCGCCCCTCGCCCCCTTGCAGGGTGATCGCGGTGCCGACCGCACCCTCATCCCAGAAATCCTGGCCGCCCGCCGGCAGCAGGAACTCCTGAGGCTGCCCCTCCCAGTTGAAGAGGCAGAGCAGGGTACCGCCCTCGGGCAGGCTCACTTCCCCACAGGCAAACTCCATCGACTCGAAGCGGGCTGAAGGGGCCCGGGCCGCGCACAGGGCCAGCAATTTGTGCAGTTGCGCCGTCTGTGCTGCATCGAGATCCTGCAGCCGGTCACCGGCCAGCATCATGCCGCCGCTCGCCACCAGCGCCGCCAGATGAAAGCGGTACTCTGCCGGGCTGGCCTGCTGACTCGGCAGATCCCGCAGGCAGATGCAGTCGGGATCCAGCGCCCACAGCCGGTCGTTTTGCCAGGCGCGGCAGAAGGCCTCGCGGGCAATCTGGCGAAAACGGTGGCCATTGCGCTCCACGTCATCGCTCACCCGCATGCCGTGCACCAGCCCCAGGCTCGGCCAGATGGGGGCGTTGCAGCCGAGCAGGAAGGCGCCCTCGCCCGCCCCGCGCAAGATGGCGGCCATGCCGCGCCGATAGGCTTCGACCCGGGTGGCGGAAGAGTCATGGAAACGGCCGCCGTGAATGGCGCCCCAGAAGTTGGCATCCAGCTTGAAGTAGTGAATGCCCCACTGCTGGCGCAGGGTGCGGAATACCTGCTCAAGGTGAGCCTGCACCTCGGGGTGGGTGCCGTCCAGCACATACCAGGGGGTGCAGCGCCAGCCGCCATAAGTAACCCGCTCTGAGGGGAGCGGCAGACCGTCATCCCCCTTCACGAACCAGTCGGGGTGCTCCTGAAACACCTGTGAGGTCGGCTCGGCAATAAAGGGGGCGACCCAGAGCGCGGGCTCGCAGCCGGCACTGCGGATCTCCGCCGCAAGGGCCGCCACTCCCTGTTCGAACTTGGGCGAAGGGGTGAGCCAGTCCCCCATCTTCGCCTGATAGCCATCGTCGATCTGCACGTAGCGCAGGGCCGGAAAACGCTCGGCCCGCACCGCCAGATTCTCGCGAATATCGGTGGCGCTCACCTGTGCATAGTAGTGATACCAGGAGCACCAGCCGCTGGGGCGGCTCGCCACCTCGGCGATCAGGCTGCCGTGTTCGGCCTCGATCATGCTCGCCAGTTCGGCCAGCAACGCCTCGCGATCAGCCCCCTCCAGACAGATCAGCGCCTCGCTCTGCCAGTGCTGGCCGGCAGGCAACAGACGATCTTCGCAGTTCATCAGGATTTGCAGACGACCATCGGGATAGAGGCGGAACTCGCCGCCAAAACGGTGGCAACTGGCGAAGGCGAGCAGCAGCCAGCCCTTGCCGTGTTCCACCAGCAACAGGTTGTGGACCGTGTGATAGCCGTCGTCGTCGCTGATGCGATAGACGCCGGCATCGGGACAACGGCCAACCGGCTGCGGGGCCTGCCAACTGCCCATGGTCTGAGCCAGCATCTGGAATCCTTCGCCATAGATAGCGCACGCAGGCGAGAGGCCGAGCTTGCCGTCAAACAGCACCCAGCGGCCGACCGGCACGGCCTCAGGGCCTGTGTTGTCGAGCCTGACCCGGCACGCAGACCCGTCCCACTGACGGGTTTGCAACAAATCCGGGGGCAGGCCGCTATCGGCCGCCAGTTGACGCACGCGGGACAAGAGGGATGTCATGGCTACTCCTTGTAATTCATAAACAAAACAAACAGTTCAGAACCTGGTCGTTCGAAAAGTGCATCGAGTCAGAAAATCTTCAATCAAATCAGCTTCAAACGAACTGATTTCAGCTGTTATTGTTTTAATGCCGCGCCCCTGCCTCTCTGGTAAACTGCCAGTTCATTCACAGTTACCAAGTTGGGGCTCACGTGATCGCGCAACGTGCCTTGCTGTACCTTCGTGACTTCATGGTCATAGTCGCCTGCCTGCTGGCGGGCAAAACCCTGGCAGCCATACTGCCGTTCGCCTTCCCCGGCAGCATCATCGGCATGCTGCTGCTGTTCGTGCTGCTCTCCTTGCAACTGGTGAAATTGCACTGGGTCGAACTCGGCGCCGGCCTGCTGCTGCGCCACATGGGCGTGCTGTTCGTGCCGGTGGCGGTCGGGCTGGTGGCCTGGCTGGAGCCGCTGCGCCAGTCGTTCGGCCTCATCATGCTCTGCATAGTGCTCGGGATAGTCTTGATCCTCGGCACGGTCGGCCGGCTCTACCAGAGGATGAACCGATGATCTTCTGGCTTGCCATCCCCCTGACCCTGGTGCTCTACTTCGCCACCCGGGCCCTCTATCGCCGCCTGCCCTGGCCCATCATCAATCCCGTGCTGGTGCCCACCGCCGTCATCATAGGCCTGCTGCTCTGGCTCGATCTGCCGCTGGATCAGTACGAGAGCGGCACCCGCCCCATCACGGCCCTGCTGGAACCCGCCGTGGTGGCGCTGGCCCTGCCGCTCTACCAGCAGGCCCGCCAGATCCAGGCCAGGCTCAAGCCCATCCTAATCAGTACTCTGGCCTCCGTCTTGATCTCGGTCTGCACAACCCTGCTGATCGGTCATTTTATGGGCGCCGATCCGGCATTGCTGGCCTCGCTCGCCACCAAGTCCATCACAACCCCGCTCGCCATGAGCGTCAGCCAGTCCCTCGGCGGCATTCCGGCCATCGCGGCGGCCGTGGTGGTGGTGGTCGGGATTGTAGGCGCCCTCATCGGCTACCCGCTGCTCAAACTGATGCGGGTGACCGACCCCGAGGCCCAGGGGCTGGCCATGGGAGCCTGCGCCCATGCCATCGGCACCGCCACCTCCGCCGAGAAGGGCATTACCCAGGGGGCCTTCTCGTCGCTCGCCATGGTGGTGTGCGGCATCCTCACCGCCGCCGTGGCCCCCCTGCTGTTTGCCATTTACCACTGGTTGAACTGAGTCGTACCGATTTTCGGTTGTGCGGGCCTGGCGGCCCGCCACAGTGCGAGCTGACGCACAGTTTGCGCAAGACAAACGTTTCCTTTACCATCCCCCTCCTTTTGCCCGTCAGGGCGTGAGCGCGCTCACACATTTTGCCGAGCTTGCTCCCTACAATGGCCCCCCAATTGGCCTTTGAGGACACACTATGCATCCCCGTTTTGCCAAGCCACTCGATACCCTGCCCGCCCCGCTCAAAGCGGCGCTGCTGCCCATGCTGGATCCCGAACAGGGCGGCGAATTCAATGCCCGTTTTACCCCTGAACAAGTGGCGACCCTGAAAGCCGCCACAGGTCTCGATGATCGCTCCCTGCGCCTGGCCCTGCTGCCACTGGCCGCGTCCTGCTCTGTGGCCCCCATCTCCAAGTTCTTCGTCGGTGCCATCGCCTGCGGCCTGAGCGGCACCTGGTATTTCGGCGCCAACATGGAGTTCGCAGGACAAGGGCTGTTCCACTCGGTCCATGCCGAGCAGTCCGCCATCTCCAACGCCTGGCTGGGCGGTGAGACAGGGATCAGCGAGATCACCGTCAACTACACCCCCTGCGGCCACTGCCGCCAGTTCATGAACGAGCTGAGCACCGCCAAGATCCTGAAAGTCTCTCTGCCGGACGACCTGAGCGCCCTGCAATCCTTCCTGCCCCACTCCTTTGGCCCGGCGGATCTCGACATCACGGACGCGCTGATGAGTCCGCAAGCCCATGACGAGCTGACGCTTGAGAGCGAGGATCCGCTCTGGCAGGCCGCGCTGGCCGCCGCCCGCCAAAGCTATGCCCCCTACAGTCAGGGCTATGCCGCCGTGGCGCTGCAGTTTGCCGATGGTCGCCTCTTCTGCGGCCGCTACGCCGAGAACGCCGCCTTCAACCCCAGCCTGCCGCCGATGCAGATGGCCTGTGCCCATGCGGTGCTGAACGGTGAAGATCTCGCCACCATCCGCCGCGCCGTGCTGCTGGAGAGCAAAAACGGCCAGATCAGCCAGCGGGACTCCGCCCAGTCCACCCTCAAGGCGCTGGGGTCGGTCGAGCTGGAATACCAGGCCGTCTGAGGTCAAAAACGCCCAACAACAAGGGGAGCCACCGGCTCCCCTTGTTGTTTATGCTGCTAGCTGAGACTCAGGATTCCCAGATGATGCTCTGGGAGGAGGACCAGGCCTCGCCGATGTCCGCGTATTTCTGCTCCAGCAGGTGGCGGCGGATCTTCATGGTGGGGGTGAGCACGCCGTTCTCTATGTTCCAGGGGCTCTTCACCACCAGGATACCGCGAATTCTGGCGTGGGATTCCAGCTGCTCGTTGACCCGGTTGCGCGCTGCCTCCAACTGGGCGTTGATGGCATCCCGATTGCCCTTCATGGCACTCTCGGCCAGTTGCACCAGGGCAACCGGCTGGGGCATGCCGTAACCTATCACGCACAGCTGCTCTATGATGGGTTCCTGCCCCAGCAGCCCCTCGATGGGCACAGGCGCCACGTACTTGCCCTTGGCGGTCTTGAACACGTCCTTCATCCGGCCCGTGATGGTGAGGTAGCCCTCCCTGTCCAGCTTGCCCATGTCGCCGGTGTGGAGCCAGCCATCACCGTCGATGGCCTCGGCGCTGTGCTCGGGATCCTTGTAGTAACCCAGCATCATGCCGTCGCAACGGCAGAGGATCTCCCCCTCATCCGAGATGCGGATCTCGACCCCGGGCCCCGCCTTGCCGACCGTGCCTATCTTGTCGGCGCGGAAGGGACAGTTGAGGGTGGAGAAGGCGTGGTTCTCGGTCATGCCCCAGGCTTCGGTGATATTGACGCCTATGCTGTAGTACCACTGCAGCAGGGCAGGTGACACTGGCGCCGAGCCGCAACCCAGCACCCGCGCCTGATCCAGCCCCAGCCCCTTTTGCAACTTGCGTTTGATGAGACCCGAGACAAACGGGATCTTGAGCAGCAGCTCGAGCTTTTTCTGGGGCAACTTCTCGTGGATCTTGATGCGGAACATGGCCCACAGCCGGGGCACAGAGATAAAGACGGTAGGACGGCAACGCTTGACGTCATCGATAAAGGTGTCGAGGGATTCGGGGAAGGCGATGGTGGCGCCGCTAAACAGGCTGCCACCATAGATGTAGACCCGCTCAGTGATGTGGGCGAGCGGCAGATAGGAGAAGCCGCGATCGGCGGCGGTCAGCCCCACCGCCTCCACCAGTTTCTCGCACGACCAGGCATAACGCTCGACGCTCAGCATGGCGCCCTTGGGCTTGCCTGTGCTGCCGGAGGTGTAGACCAGGCTCAGCAGGGCGTCCGGCACCTGCGCCGGGCTGTCAGCAATGGGCTCGTGCGCCTCCAGCAGATCGTCCCACTGATGGCTGGCGGGCATGGTCTCATAAGGCAAGGCGATGCGCATCAGATCGGCAGGCACGCCAGCCTCCTGGCTCTTCCAGTCATCCAGCTTGCCGACGAAGATCGCCTTGGCCTCGCTGTGGCGCAGCACATATTCGATGGTGTCGACGTTGGCGGTCGGGTAGATGGGCACGCTCACATACTGCCCCATCTGCATGGCCAGATCGGCGATGAACCACTGGGCGCAGTTCTTGGAGAGCAGGGCCACCTTGTCACCGGGCACCAGCCCCAGATGACGCAGTGCCGTCACCATGCGGCGCGCCTCGTCGGCGACTTCACCCCAGGTGAAGTCGACGTATTCGCGGTGGATGGTTTGACGAAGGTAGACTCGGTCAGAACACTGCCGCTCCCAGTGATAGAGCATCTCGAGCGGCAGTTTGTTGGCAATGCGTGATGAGGAGGCCATAGTTTAATCCCTGAAACAAAAGGCGAAACTTATTATTAACCTTTCACTAACTTCAGGGAAGAATAAACTCAAACTTCTGTTTGAAATGTGTATCCGATCAAGCTTCTGCTTGTTGCTGCAAACGAATCCACATTGCCTGTACCAGCTTCTCATCTTCTTCGGAGAGCTCACCCTCCAGAATGGCCTCGTTCAGGCTGCGCAGCACATAGCTCTTCACATCCCGCACCAGGTTCTTGCCCTCCAGCTCGGCGCGCGCCACCGCCAGCGAGATGTGGCCGCGCAGATAGCCCCCCGCAAACAGCTCATCTTCGGTCGCCGTGGCCACCATGCTGTCTATCAGTCCCAACAACTTGTGCTCAAAATCATGAATCGTCATGTAACGCAGCCTCATTTTCAGAGTGGCTGGCAAAAAATTGCCGGCAAAATAATTCGGGGGAGTGGAACCGCGATCCGGTTGATCACGGCTCTCTGGCGCCAGGCCAGCCGCATCCTTGATGCCCTATTCCGGGTTGGCCACCGGGTAGATGACCTGATCCTTGTATCCCGTGGTTATGCGCAGATAACCACTTAACGACCGGTTCAGTGCCGGGTCATCGGTGTCCACCAACAGTGGCCTGCCCGCGAGGGCCGCCAACTTGGCCTTGGTGGCCAGGACCTGGATCTGGTCCCGCCCGACAGCCCGGATCACCTCTGGACTCAATTGCTGATTTCCGCGCCCGAACAGATGTCCCTGTCCGCCGATCAGGGTAATGATCAGCCGGCAGTGACGACCGCGGATCCGGGTCAGGATCTCGGCGGCGGACAGATCCTGCCCGATAAGCTGGCCGTTTTCCACCAGATCCACACCGAGCAAGGTATTTTCCAGGCCTAGCTCTGCCATGCAGGCGGCGACCGTGCTGCCCGACCCCATCAGGTAGAGGGTGTCGGGTTCCATCTGCTCGACCACACCGGCGGCGAGATCCGCCAGCACCAGCTCCTCGGACTCCCGCCCTCCCTGCTTGACCGCCTGCACGTAGCGCAGATCGCCGGGCACCAGCAGCTGGCCGTAATGGCGAGCCCGCACCTTGCCAGCCCGAAACGCCTCCTCGTCTATGTCCATCACCTCGGCATCCACCAGGCTCAGCAATTCGCCGGCGATCATCCGCGCCACCACCCGACCGCTGGCGGCCGGGGTGACCCCATAGACCCCGGAGTGGATTTTGCAGCCCGCCGGAATGCCGAGCACATGGCACGACTCCCCCACTGCCGCACAGATGTCACGCGCCGTGCCATCGCCACCGGCGAACAGCAACAGGTCGACACCCGCCTCCCGCATCCGCTCGGCGGCGGCGCGGGTATCGGCCGCCGTGGTGGTGCCGGCTGCTGGCCGATAGACGATACGGCAAGGCAGCTGGAGCGACGCCGCAAGATCGGCACCCATTTCGCCTGCGACCGTCAGCAACTCGAATGAGTCGGCGAGATCGCACAGGGGCAGCAGGGCTTGCCGTGCCCGCTCCTGCGCTCTGGGCACGGCGCCCAGCGCCAGCGCCTCGGCGACCACGCCATCGCTGCCCTTGAGACCGACCGCGCCGCCAATGCCGGCAACCGGGTTAATGATGAGTCCTAAACGAAACATAGATTTCTCCCTCAAATCGCCCGCCATTTTATCTTTTCAAGGCGCTGGGACAAGCCATGTTGCGCCTGCTAGAATGCGCTGCTTCAATTTTTTAACCAAGGTTCAATCATGCTGGAATGGGTTCTTGATCCCTCTGCCTGGGTTGCGCTCGCGACCCTGACCCTGCTCGAAATCGTGCTGGGCATAGACAACATTATCTTTATCTCCATCCTGGTCGCCCGCCTGCCGGAAGCGCAACGCCAGAAGGCGCGGATCCTGGGTCTGGGCCTCGCCATGGGCACCCGCATCCTGCTGCTGCTGTCGCTCGCCTGGGTGATGCGCCTGACCGAGCCGCTGTTCACCGTGCTGGGTGAGGCCATCTCGGGTCGCGATCTCATCCTGTTGCTGGGGGGCCTGTTCCTCATCGGCAAGAGTGCCCACGAGATCCACGCCACTCTGGAAGGGGCGGCGGAGCCAGAAGGCTCAATCGCGGTTGCGTCCGGCTTCGTCAGCACCCTGATCCAGATCGCCATCCTCGACATCGTCTTCAGCCTGGATTCTGTCATCACAGCCGTGGGCATGGCGGATCACGTGCCCGTCATGGTGCTGGCCATCATGATCGCCGTCTTCATCATGATGTTCGCCGCCAAGGCCATAGGTGACTTCGTCGATCATCACCCCACCATCAAGATGCTGGCCCTCTCCTTCCTCACCCTGGTCGGCTTCGCGCTGATGGCCGAGGGCATGGATCTGCACATTCCGAAGGGTTACATCTACTTCGCCATGGCCTTCTCGCTGACGGTGGAGATGATCAACATCCGCCTGCGCAGTCACCACGACCGCGAGAAGCTCGAGCAGTAAATGCCAGAGCCACAAAAAAGAGCGCCATCAGGCGCTCTTTTTTTATCCACACAACCGGCTTATTCGTTGCTTATGACGATGGCAACACGGCGGTTCTCGGCCCGCCCGGCAGCGGTCTTGTTGTCTGCCACCGGATCCCGCTCACCGCGACCACGGATGTCCAGGTTGGCCGGCTGCATGCCGACCGACACCAGCACCTCGGCCACCGATTTCGCCCGTTTCAGGGAGAGCTGATCGTTGTAGAGCTCAGGCCCGTTGGAGTCGGTGTGACCGTCGATGCGCGCCTTGTTCAGGCCGACACCCAGCAAGGTCTTGCCCAGCTTTTCCACCAGAACACGGGTCTTGGGGTTGAGGGCCTCCACGTTGTTGGCAAACAGCACCCGGTTGGAGAAGTCCAGAGTCCAACCCTCATCGGTCAGGCGAAAGCCCTGCTCCTTGAGTACGGCGATCTGCTCTGCCGTCAAGCCGTGGGGGGCGCTTTGACAGCCCACCAGCACGCTCAACAACAGGCCGATCAGGCCGGTTTTCATCAGGACATGGATCTTCATTGTTATTTTTCCTCTGCAGAAACATCAAATTCCAGCTGGTCATGGAGTGCAAGCTCCCGACGCAGCCGCTTGGATTGGTACATGGCGTTGTCGGCCTGCTGCAACAGCTCGCCAGCGGTCAGCCCCTGCTCCGGATAGAGGGCCGTGCCTATGCTGATGGCCGCCACCAGCTGGCGACCATCCCCCAGCACCACGGGGTCGGCCATGGCCTGCTGGATGCGGGATACCACATCCTGCGCCTCACTCTCTTGCAACACAGGAGTCAACAGGATGGCGAACTCGTCTCCCCCCAGCCGACATACCAGATCCATCGGCCGAAGCTGATGTTGTACCCGTCTGGCCAAGGCGATAAGCACGTCATCCCCGGCGGCATGGCCCAGGGTATCGTTGATCTGCTTGAAGCGATCACAATCGAGGTAGAGCAGTGCGAAACGCTCTTCATGCAAGCGACCCGTGGTCACGGCTTGATCCAGACGAGCCTCAAAAAGAGCACGATTGGGCAGGCCGGTCAAGGCATCGTGGGTGGCCCGGTGCAGCAGGCTGGCGTTCTCCCGCCGCTGATGAGCCTGCCAGGCTTCCAGCTCGTCGAGCAGGGAGTTGAAGTCCCGACCGAGCTCATGCAGCTCGGCGATATGCGCCTCGGGGACCCGCATGGCCAGGATGCGTCGACGGCTGACACTGTGAGCCACCTGCGCCAGCTCCTTGAGTGGCACAGTGAGGGAGTTTTGCATCCAGCGCGCCACGTAGAGCGCCCCCAGCGCACTGAGGATGAGACAGACCAGCATGGCCAGCAGGGTTTGCAGCAGGAACAGCAGCAGATATTGGCCGTGGCCGACCAGATGGATGCGGGCTATCTCCACCCCGCCCCGCATCATGGGCTGATCGACCGGGCCCGGCAGTATGAGCCTGGCCAGATACTGCTCCAGCCCAGACCAGGGGGTGCTCATGGCCCGGCGCCAGCTGGCCAGCGGCTGACCCGTGGGCAGATAGATGCTGGCCTGCGCCACATCCTCATGGGTGACTATGGCTTGCAGCGCCTCCTTGGCGGCCTCTTCGTCATGGAACACCACGGCCGCTTCACTGGTGTAACTAATGGCGCGGGCCACCAGCTCCAGGTTGTGATCCGCGTAGAGGCGCAAGGCCAGCAGAGCGATACCGGTCAGCAGCACACCGGCCATACAGACAGCGGTCAGGGACGTCACCAGGTGGGTGCGTCCCAGACTCTGTCGCAAGGTGAGCCGCTGGGTCGGTGGACGAAAGAGCCCTATCATGGTGTCTCCTCATCCGCCTTGGCCAGCTTGAGCACGGCAGGATGCACCCGCACCCCGCTCCTGGCCAGGGCATCCAGATTGACCCGGAACCGCACGCGATCCAGCCCGACCCGCAGACAGAACACGGCGTCGGCGACACACTCGGCGCTCTGCTCGCTGATGCTGAGAATGGGGTGTTCCCGCAGTCGCTGGAACAGGGACAGCCGCCGCTCCGGCGCCAATATCCCCAGGTAGAGCACGTCACAGCGCCGCCCCAGCGCCTCATCATCCACGTCGTAGCGATGGACGCTGACCGGCCGGCCATTGGCTTGCTGCTTGATGGAAAAGAGGGCGGTGGCATATTCAGTCGGCGCCGTGATGCACAGGCGCAGCTCAGCGGGCTCGGTCGGCCAGCGGGTATAGCTCAGAATGTCGAGGACCGTCTGGCGTACCTGCTCGGCACGCACCTCGGCAGAGGTGGGGAGAACAGGCTCGGTGGCGAGGGCCAGCGAACAGATCAGCGGCGTCAACCACGCCAGGATTCGAACCAGTGAAAGAGAGTGCATCGTGCCTGCGCTTATGCCCACGCCAGCGCCCGCGAAGGCCTGACGCCCAGGAAGGGTGAGCCGGATAGGAGTAGTATTGAGCTTATCAGCAGCATGACAAGGCACCGCCAACAGAACAAGCACATACGTCACTAAATGTCGCAACAATGGCAGGGGCCCACCCTGGTGTGAGCCCCAAGATCCTACCTGCATTCATCTGCTTACTTCTTGCTGATCCCGTATTCGCGCAACTTGTTGGCGATGGCGGTGTGCGACACCCCCAGCCGTTTGGCCAGCTGACGGGTGGAGGGGAAGGCCGGATAGAGCCGCTCCAGCAGCC
The DNA here is from genome assembly GCF_963899305.1 of Aeromonas sp. MR19. Lineage (NCBI taxonomy): Bacteria > Pseudomonadati > Pseudomonadota > Gammaproteobacteria > Aeromonadales > Aeromonadaceae > Aeromonas > Aeromonas sp. MR19. Next base: position 94,104 of record NZ_CAWQWZ010000043.1, on the reverse strand, counting down.
GGCTCTCGAAGCGCTTCACCGCCTCGTCCAGGCCCCCTTCGAACCACTCGTCGATCAGCGGCATGGCATCGGCCGCTACCGGCAAGTCGACGTGCTCCGGCCCAATCTCGTCCCCTTCCAGCAAGGTCATGGCCCGGTAGAGGCAGTTGCGCAGCTGGCGCACGTTGCCGGGCCAGCGGTAGGCGGTCAGGTACTCGGCCATGTTGCGGGTAAAGCGCGGGCGCGGGCGCTGCAATTCGCTGGCGAAGCGGGAGACGAACTGCTGGGCCAGCGCCATGATGTCCGCCTTGCGCTCGCGCAGGGGCGGCAACGCCAGACTCAGCACGTTGAGGCGGTAGTAAAGATCTTCGCGGAACTTGCCGTCGTGCACCAGATCCAGCAACTGCTTCTGGGTGGTGCAGATGAAGCGCACATTGACCTTGACCTCCTGCTCGTCACCCACCCGGCGGAACACGCCATCCTGCAACACCCGCAGGAACTTGGTCTGCAGATGGGGGGACATGTCGCCGATCTCGTCCAGCATCAGGGTGCCACCGCTGGCCAGCTCCAGCACGCCGCGCTTGCCTTCGGTGTTGTTGCCAAAGGCACCGGGGGCGTAGCCAAACAGCTCGCTCTCGGCCACGTTGTCCGGCATGGCGGCGCAGTTGAGGGCCATGAAGGGGTGGCTGGAGCGCAGGCTGGCGCCGTGGCAGGCGCGGGCCAGCAGCTCCTTGCCGGTGCCGGTCTCGCCGACGATGAGCAGCGGTGCGTCCTGCATCGCCAGCTTGCTCGCCTCCGTCAGTACCTGCTTCATCTTCTGGCTCTCGGCCTGCAGGTGCTCGAAGCCCCCCACTTCCACCGCGTGCAGCGCGCTGAAGTGCATGCCGACCCGACGGGCGGATTTGAGTACCACTACGGCGCCGGCCAGGGCCTGACGGCCCTTCTCTTCGGCCACGAACAGCGGCATCAGGTCCGCCAGATACTCTTCGCCATTGAAGCTGAGCTTGCAGGTCTGCGGCTTGATCTCGCTCGCCTCAAGCCAGCGGCTGAAGGAGAAACCCTTGACCAGGGAGCCCAGGGCCACGCCGCGAATCTCTTCCACCGGCAGGGCCAGGGTGGTGAGGGCGGACTGGTTGGCCTGGGTCACCTTGCCCTTGGCATCGAGGGAGAAGACCAGATCCGGCAGCGCCTTGAGCAGGGCCTCAATCTCGTGGTGCTCGCGCTCGGAGGGCATGTAGGGGATGGTCTTGACGTCATAGACGCCGGGAATGCGGCGGATCTCCGGCATCAGGTGCTGGAAATCACGAAACTCCAGCTCGGGAAAGTTGAGATAGATGATGCCTGAGGTATCGATTTCGATGCCGCGCAGATCGATGTTGTGCTCCACCAGACGGTCGAGCAGTTCCCGGGTCAGGCCCAGGCGGTCTTCACAGCTGACTTCAAGACGCATTCGGGACACACTTCCTAGCTAACTCTATGAATGACCGGATAATACAGACTCGATCCCGCCAGTGCGAGCGCCAGCCCATAAAAATGCGGGCCCGCCCCGCTTTCGCCGGACAGGCCCGAGTCATCTTCTAGCGTTTATTTGATCAGCTGATCGGTGCGCGCCGCCATGATGAAGTCGTTGCGATGCAAGCCGCCTATCTTGTGGGTCCACCAGCTGACAGTCACCATATCGCCCACTCGATGAGTGATGGCGTCTTCACTTCAGCAACTCATCCGTGCGCGCCGCCATGATAAAGTCGTTGCGGTGTAATCCACCAATTTTGTGGGTCCACCAGCTGACGGTCACCCTGCCCCATTCGGTCAGGATTGCAGGATGATGAAACTCCGCCTCCGCCAGTTCCCCCAGGCGGTTGGTGAAGGCCAGCGCCTCCTTGAAGTTACGAAAGGTGAATTCGCGCCTCAGCTGCAGCTCCCCTTTCACCACCAGCGGCTGCCAGTCGGGGATAAGCTGCATCAACTCGGCGAGTTCCTGTTCGCTCACCTTGGGGGCATCGGCGCGGCACGCTTCACACTGCTGGCTGGCCAGTTCGGACATGGGGTTCTCCTTGTTCATCAATGGGATCGGATAACGAAATGGGTCTGATCAATTCAGCTCGCCTGTTTGCCGCCGGCGGGGGCAAAGCGGGGCGGACGCAACCCCAGCCGGCGGGCATCGGACACCATGGCCATGATGTCCTGCTCCGCTAGACGGTAGAGATCGGCCAGCTCGGGCAGCACGAAATAGGTGGGCTGCATGATGTCGATGCGATACGGGGTACGCAGCACTTCTATGGGGTCGAAGGGTTGCAGCACCGGCTGACCGCCGAGGGCATAGGCGGTCTCGCCGATGGAGGAGAGAATGCCGCCGCCGTAGATGCGCAGCCCGGCAGGGGTATTGAGCAGGCCGAACTCCACGGTGAACCAGTAGAGCCGCGCCAGAAAGACGCGATCCTCCTTGCCCGCCTGCAGGCCGAGCTGGCCATAGACATGGGTGAAGTGAGCGAAAGCCGGGTTGGTCAGCATGGCGCAGTGGCCGAAGATCTCGTGAAAAATGTCGGGCTCTTGCAGATAGTCGAGCTCGTCCCGGCGGCGAATGAAGGTGGCCACCGGAAACTGGCGGTTGGCCAGCAGGGCAAAGAAGCGATCGAACGAGATAAGCGCAGGCACGGCGGCCACCGACCAGCCGGTGGCGGGTTGCAACACGGCGTTGATCTGGGCCAGCTGGGGGATGCGATCCCGGGGCAAATTGAGGCGAGTCAAGCCAGCCAGATAGTCGTCACACGCCTTGCCTTTGAGCGCTGCGAGCTGACGCTCGATCAGGATCTGCCAGGTGCCGTGCTCCTCATCCGTGTAATGGATGAGGCCCTGAGGGTCCGGCTGGTGTGCTGTGTAGAGACTTGCCATTAAGGGTTCCATCCTGTCTGCCCGCCCGGTAACCCAAGCAGCGGCGACTCACGTTTGACTGATGGGATCACTGTAACGGTTTGTCCCCTAAAAAAGCAGCCGACCCCGGGGTCGGCTGTTTTTGACAATTGTAAATAATTTGTGACAACCACAATCGAGGCTCGTCACCCCTTGTTGAGATAGCCAGCCAGCTGGCCGATGAGCCGCTTGCGCAGCTCGCCGAGCCTGGGCTTCTCGTCCGCGCACCAGGGCAGCGGGCGGCACGCCTCCATGGTGCGCAGGCCAAGACGCGCAGTGAGCAGCCCAGCCCCCACCCCTTGCGCGGCGCGGGCGGAGAGCTTGGCGGCGAACTCTGCCCCCAGCAGATCCATGCCCACCTCGGTCACCAGCTCGGTGGCCCCGGCATAGAGCATGTTGCGAAACACCTGCCGAATGAGACGGATGCGGCTCCAGTAGCCGAGCTCGATGGCATAGACGTCGGCGATGTCCTCGATCATCCGCAGGTTGCGCCACAGCATCAGCATCATGTCGACGGTGGCGAGCGGGCTCAGGGCCACCAGCACGGCGGCCTCCCCCGACCATTTGGCCACCCGCGCCTGGGCCAGCTTGTCCCGCTCGGTCAGCACCAGCTGACTGTAGAGGGTCAGCACTTCCCGATCGCTGTGGCTCTCGTCGAGCTGGGACAGCCAGTTGTTGTACCCCTCCCGTCCCTTGTCGCCACTCTTCTCGGCGAGCGCCTCGCAAAAAGCCTGCCCCTGCCCGACGCCCTGACGGGCCAGCAGATCGTCGGCCCGAGAGCGCACATCCTGGCGCCGCTTGAGGGTGCGCAGCCGCAGCCACTCGCGCCCCACCACACCTGCCGTGCCTACGGCCACCAGACCGGAGGCCAGCAACCAGGCGCTGCCCCAGAGCGGGGTGGTGAGCAACTGGTCGTAGAGAAAGGCGCCATACTGGCCCAGCGACAACAGGCCAACCGCCCCCAGTCCCCAGCCGAGCAGCCGGTGCCGCCGGCGCGGCTTGATGGTGAGAGCGGGCTCCACCTCGGTGAATGCCTCCAGCTCGTCGAGGCGCTCGAAACTCGCCTCTTCCAGCCGCTGGGCGGGAGCTGGCGGTCGCTCGTCGCTGGCCACAGTCAAGGCGGGCTCCAGGATCACCTTGCCCTGCAGCGGGGCCGGTTCGGCCACCGTCGGTTTTCTCTGATCGTTCATCTTTTTGCTTGCTCCTCCACGCGGCCGTGCAGCCATGCCTTGCCTGCATTGCCGCACAGCCTGGGTTATTCGAGGTGATCCCCGAGCAGAAACTCCAGCGCAGCGTCGAGCCGGATATGGGGCAGCGCCTGATGGGCACTCATGGGCAGGGGGCGAAACGCTTGGAAATCAAAGCCCTGATTGTTCCACCACTGGGCCGGTGGAATATGAGGCGGCACCTCCCCCGGGAAGAGCAGCAACGGCTCGCCGGCGAGACTGGTGCCACGGATGGCGGGAAACTCACGGCCATTGGCCACCCCCTTGCCCACCTCGGTCGCCTTGATGGCGGCGAGCGCCAGACACTCAGTGGTGATCCCCTCAAAGCGCGCCTGACCCCGACCGCTGCGCACCAGATGCTGGAGCAAAGAGACCAGGGGGCCGTGCTGCTCTGGGGTGACGTGATCGGCCTTGCTCGCCACAAACAGCAGCTTGTCGATACGCGGCGAGAAGAGCCGGCGCCACCAGTTGCTCTTGCCGTAGGCGAAGCTTTCCATGATGCGGGCGATGGCCTGCTGCATGTCGCCAAAGCTGGCCGCGCCGGCGTTGAGGGGCTGCAGGCAGTCCACCAGCACTATCTGGCGATCGAACCCCGCAAAGTGCTGCTCATAAAAACCCTGTACCAGGTGTTGCTTGTACTGCTCGAAGCGCTGCTTGAGGGTGGCGTAGAGGGTGCCATCGGCGGGCTCGCCGGCGGGCATATCCCACACCCAGGGCACGAACTGCAGCAGGGGCGCACCGGCATACTCCCCCGGCAGCACGAAGCGACCAGGTTGGATGAGGTGCAGCCCCAGCTCTCGCTTGCAGGCGTGCAGATAGTCGGTGTAGCGCTCGGCAAGCTGTGCGACCGGCCGCTCCTCGAAGCCCTGATCCGCCTGCCACTCGGGTGCCAGCCAGCCAGCGGCAAGCGCCTGCAGCTCGGGGCGGCGCAACTGATCGCTCACCTGCTCGCTCCACTGCTCGTAACTGAGTTCCAAGAGCGGCAAGTCCAGCAGCCACTCCCCCGGGTAATCCACCAGATCCACGTAGAGGGTGGAGAGCTCCCCCAGATGCTTGCGCAGGGGATGGCGGGTGCGATAGCGAATTTCGAGGCGCACCTCGGCCACCCCGCGGGTGGGCTCGGGCCAGGCGGGCGGATCGCCGAACAGGGCGTCGAGGCCGCGCTCGTAGGCAAAGGTGGGAATATGGGCGTTTTGCTGGGGCACCCGACGGGCGCCGAGAATGCGCCCCTGACGCAGGGCATCCCACAAGGGCAAACGGCCATCGATGGCCGCGTGTTCCAGCTGGTTCACCAGCGCCGTGATAAAGGCGGTCTTGCCACTGCGGGAGAGGCCGGTCACCGCCAGCCGCAGATGACGATCCCGTACCCGGTTCACCACGTCTGTGGCCCTGTGCTGCAAGAGCGACCACTTTTGTTCCAGTGTGTTGCGTATCAAGGCTTGTTCAATCCCTCAATTCGATCGTCGGTTTCAGGTGTGCCCGCCATGTCGGGTCTTGGGAGCCCGTTCAAGAGAGGGGCCTCGCTCATTCGGCGAGGCCCGGGCCAGAGGTCACAGCTTGCTGAACTCCCGCTGCAGGGTGAACTCCTTGGAGGTCACCAGCTTCTCGATGCGCTGCAATCTCGGCTCCAGGGTATCTAGCTCCTGTGCGATGCGCCCCAGCGCCTGATGAGGGGTGACACCTGCCTGCCAGCTGCGCGCCTTCATCCGCACCTCGGCAAACTCTCCCTCTTCGTTTTCATAGAGAGTGACCGGCCGCTTGTCGAGCAGAAACCAGGCGGCAATATAAGCGGTGAAGGTAATGAAACCGGCGAAGATGAGACCGCTGATGGCCAGCAACCGCACTATCCAGGTCTCCACCCCGAAGTAGTCGGCAAGGCCGGCGCAGACGCCCGCAATCTTGCCACGCTGAGGGTCGCGATAGAGATTGCGCCCCTCCCGATTCGATGGACTCATACCTTGCTCCTCCAGCCCGGCACTTCCGCGTCCAGAATGGACTCCAGCGCCCCAACCCGCTCCTGCATCTTCTCGGCCCGCACCAGCAGCCCTTGCAACTGTTCCCGCTCGCTATCGGCCAGGCCGACGCCTATCCGCCCCTTGGCTCTGTAGTGCAGCACCAGCCAGATGGGGGCCACCACCACCATGAAAACCACCATGGGGACCATCAATACGCCCAGCAGATCTTCCATCTATTACTCTCCCTGTTTGCCTTCGCCCTGGCCCAGCTTCTGGCGCATGGCCTCGAGCTCTTTGCTTATCTGATCGTCGACTTCCAGCTCGGCAAACTGCTGGGCCAGTGCCTTGTCGGACTGCCCCAGATCAGCGCGGGCCTCCATCTCGTCGATGCGACGCTCCATGCGCTCGAACTTGCTGACCACCGCCTGACTGTCGCCGCGGGCGACCTGACTCTGCACGTTGAGGCGGCTGCTGGCCGCTTCGGTGCGAATGGCCATCGCCTTTTGACGGCTACGGGCATCTTCCAGCTTGGCTTCCAGCTGACGTATTTCGTCACCCAGCTTGTCGATGCCGCTGTCCACCGCCTGCTGCTCGCGATAGAGCGTCTCGGCCAGCTCGGTCTGCTTCTTCTTCTCGATAAGCGCCGCGCGGGCCAGATCTTCACGACCCTTGGCCAGCGCCAGTTCGGCCTTGCCCTGCCACTCGTCAACCCGCTCCTGATGGCGGTTGACCTGACGGCCAATCTCTTTCTGGCTGGCGAGGAAGCGGGCCAGATTGGAGCGCTCCTTCACCAGTTCGTCTTCCATCTCCTGGATGATCAGGCGCACCATCTTCTGGGGATCTTCTGCCTTGTCGAGCAGGGCCGTCAGGTTGGAATTGATGATGTCGGCCAGACGGGAAAAAATACTCATGATAGAACTCCTGTGGTTGGCATGCGTTGTTTCTCCATTGACAATGGCAACTTGTGTGCCAATCTGGAACAGAATTTAACTTGTTGATTTATATGGGCTCATGCGTCGAGTTTCAAGACGCCCCGCACAAATGATGATAAGAATCACCAACTTTTGGTAAGATTGACCAGCTTTTACAACGGACAGGGATCACTATGACCACGGCCACGGAAAGCCTGTTGGGGGAATCCAACGCATTTCTCGAGATCATTGAGCAGGCCTCACGGCTCGCCCCGCTGCGCAAACCCGTGCTGATCATCGGCGAGCGCGGGACCGGCAAGGAGCTGATCGCCCATCGCCTACATTATCTCTCGGCGCGCTGGGATCAAAGCTTTGTCACCATCAACTGCGCCACCCTGAGCGAGAGCCTGCTGGAGACAGAGCTGTTTGGTCACGAGGCGGGCTCCTTCACCGGCGCCGCCAAGCGCCATCAGGGCCGCTTCGAGCGCGCCGATGGCGGCACCCTCTTCCTCGACGAGCTGGCCACCACCAGCGCCCGGGTGCAGGAGAAGCTGCTGCGGGTCATCGAATACGGCGAATTTGAGCGGGTGGGCGGGGCCAAGGCTCTCAAGGTGGATGTGCGGCTGGTGTGCGCCACCAACGAGGATCTGCCGGCACTGGCTGACAGAGGGGACTTTCGCCACGACCTGCTGGACAGGCTGGCCTTCGATGTCATTACCCTGCCCCCCTTGCGGGAGCGGCGGGAGGATATCTTGATGCTGGCGGAGCATTTTGCCCACAGCATGACCCGGGAGCTGGGTTATCCGCTGTTTGCCGGTTTCTCCCGCAAGGCGACCCAGTTGCTGCAAGATTACCCCTGGCCCGGCAACGTGCGGGAGCTGAAAAACGTGGTGGAGCGCAGCATCTATCGCCAGGGCAACCCCCAGTTGCCGCTGTCCGAGCTGGTGCTCAATCCGTTCGACTCCCCCTGGCGCCCCCGTTCCCGGGCAAGTCTGGCCGTGACCCTCGAGGAGCCCACCCAGCTGACCACCCAGGCCCCTCCCGCCCTGCCGCTGGATCTCAAACACGCGGTGGCGGAGTACGAGATAAATTTACTCAAGCAAGCCATGCAGCAATCCCAGTATAATCAGCGCAAAGCCGCTCAATTGCTGGCCCTGAGCTATCACCAGTTTCGCGGCATGCTGCGCAAATACCAGTTGCTGGACAGTGACAACGATGCAGATTAATGCCCGGAGCAGCCAGGTTCAGGCCGATGCCGGCTCAGGTGCCGGCCCTGAGCTATCGCCCGTTTCGTGGCAGGCTGCGCCAATACCGGTTGCTGGACAGTGACAACGATGCAGATGAATACCCGGGGCAGCCAGGTTCAGACCGACTCCCGCAACTCGCCAGCCTTGACGCTGGCACATTCGTATAAAAACATGGTTCTACAATGAGAATGTTCAAACCCTTGCTGCTTGGATTGCTGGTGCTGGTTACCGGTTGTCAGAAACAGGACGACGCTTCCAGGACGGGTCTCATCTATTGTGCGGAAGGCTCGCCCCAGACCTTCAATCCCCAGGTGTCCAACTCAGGGGTGACCCTGGATGCCAGCTCGCGCCCGCTCTACGATCGCCTGCTGGAGGTGAACCCCAACACCCTGGCGCTGGAGGGGGGACTCGCCACTCGCTGGACCCTGAGCGAGGATGGCCTCTTCTACACCCTGACCCTGCGCAAGGGCGTGACCTTTCATCACACCTCCTGGTTCAACCCCTCGCGCACCTTCAACGCCGATGACGTGCTGTTCACCTGGCAGCGCCTGCTGGACAAGCAACACCCCTATCACGACGTCTCCGGCGGCGAGTATCCCTATTTCTACAGCCTGGGGCTGGATCAGCTGATCAAGCGGGTCTATAAGAAGGGGCCCGAGCAGGTGGTGTTCGAGCTGAACCGGCCGGATGCCTCCTTCCTCGCCACCCTGGCCAGCGACTACGCCATAGTGCTCTCCGCCGAATACGCCGGCCAGCTGCAAAAAGCCGGCACCCCGGCCCTGCTCGACAGCCGCCCCATCGGCACGGGGCCGTTCAGCTTCAAGGAGTATCGCCACAACGAGTACGTGCGCTACTTGCGCCACCCGGGTTACTGGGGCGGCGAGGCCAAGATAGAGCAGCTCATCTACGACATCACCCCCAAGTCTTCCAAGCGGCTCGCCAAGCTGCTGACCGGCGAGTGCGACGTGATGAGCACCCCGTCCGCCAGCCAGCTGTCGGTGATCGACACGGACCCGGATCTCAGCCTGTCGGTGCAGTCCGGCATGAACGTTGCCTTCCTGGCCCTCAACACCCGCAAGCCGCCGTTCAACAAGGTACAGGTGCGTCAGGCCATCGCCAGCGCCATCAACATAGACAACCTGCTGCAGGCGGTCTATTTCGAGACGGGCCAGGCCGCCAACAGCCTGCTGCCGCCCCTCTCCTGGGGCTACAATCCCTCCCTGCCGATGCGCCAGCCTGATCTGAAGCGGGCGCGCCAGCTGCTCAAGGAGGCGGGGTTCGAGCAGGGGTTCGAGATGCAGGTGCTGGTACAACCTGGCTCACGCCCCTACAACCCGGACGCCCTCAAGACAGCCCAGCTGATGCGAAACGATCTGGCCAGGATAGGCATCAAGCTGAACATAGTGCAACAGGAGTGGCCCGTCATCGAGGCCCGCCTCGCTCAGGGCCAATATGACAGCCTGCTCTCTGGCTGGATTGCCGACAACGCAGATCCGGACAACTTCTTTCGCCAGCTGCTGAGCTGCGCCGCCGTCGAGCGGGGCAACAACTACAGTCGCTGGTGCAGCCCGGCCTTTGATCAGCTGCTGGACGATGCGGTCACCACGCCCCAGCTGGCGTTCCGGCTGCGTAACTATTACTACGCCCAGAGCCTGCTCAACGAGCAGGTGCCGCTCATCCCGCTGGCCCATGCCCTGCGCACCCAGGTCAGTCGCAGCGACATTCAGGGGCTCTCCCTGATGCCCTTTGGCGGCACCGTCTTCAACCAAGCCCACAGGGAGTAAGCATGTTTCTCTACATACTGCGTCGCATCAACCTGCTGCTCATTACCCTGCTGGCGCTGACCTTCGTCGCCTACCTGCTGGACTTTCGTCTCATCGGTCAGCAGGCCAGCTTCTGGAGCGGCTATCCCGATTTCCTGCGCCGCATTCTGGATGGGGATCTGGGGCTCTCCAGCGTCTCGGGCCTGCCGGTGCTGGAGGAGATCCGCCACTACTTCCCGGCCACCCTGATCCTCTGCATGGCCGCCTTTGCCATCTCGCTGCTGGTGGGCATTCCGCTCGGCACCCTGGCGGCGCTCTATCAGGGCAAGCCGCTGGATCTCTCCATCATGACCGCCGGCCTCATCGGTTATGCGGTGCCCGTCTTCTGGCTGGCGCTGCTGGTGGTGATGTTCTTCTCGCTGGATCTGGGCTGGCTGCCCGCCTCTGGCCAGATCAGCCTGCTCTATGACGTGCCCTCCATCACCGGCATAGCCGTGTTCGACGTGCTGATGAGCCACGAGCCATGGCGCCAGGCGGCGCTGCACGATGCCCTGCGCCACCTGATCCTGCCCTCCCTGGTGCTGGCTGTGGTGCCCACCACAGAGGTGATCCGTCACGTGCGCAGTTCGCTGATCGACGTGATGAAGCAGAACTACATCAAGGCCGCGGCGAGCCGTGGCCTCTCCCGCCGCCAGATCGTCTGGCGCCATGGTCTCAAGAACGCCCTGCCGCCGGTATTGCCGCTGCTCGGCCTGCAGCTGGGCAGCGTGCTCACCTCCGCCATGATCACCGAGGTGGTGTTCGAGTGGCACGGGATCGGCCGCTGGCTCATCAACAGCATTGCCCTGCAGGACTACGCCGCCATCCGGGGGGCCACCCTGGTGGTCGCCGGCTTCGTCATCTTCATCAGCGTCAGCACCGAGCTGCTCACCACCCTCATCTATCCGGCGCGGCGCAAAGAACTCTATGCAAAACAAGACTGAACGTGCTCATGGCATGACCTGGAGCCAGGAATCCTATGCAAGACAAGAATAACCTCTACCCCGAGCTCAAGATCCTCTCCCCGCTGGAGCAGACCTGGGCCTCCTATCGCCGCAATCCGCTGGCCATGGGCGGACTCTGGTGCTTCGTGATCCTGCTGCTCATCACCCTGTTCGGCCCCCTGGTGGTGCCCTACGGCATCGACGAGCAACACAGCGGCCGTCTGCTGCTGGCCCCCTCCTGGGCCAACAGCGGCAATATCGACTACTTCCTCGGCACCGACGATCTGGGCCGCGACATCCTCTCCCGTCTGGTGGCGGGGGCACGGCTCACCTTCGGCAATGCCCTGCTGGTGGTGATGATCGCCATGGTGGCCGGCACCGCCATCGGCATCCTGGGCGGCATGAGCAAGGGGCTGAAATCGAGCGTACTGCACCACCTGCTCGATACCCTGCTCTCCATCCCCTCCCTGTTGCTGGCCATCATCATGGTCGCCATCCTGGGACCTGGCCTGTTCAATACCCTGATCGCCATCACGCTGGCGCTGATCCCTCCCTTCATCCGGGCGACCTACAACGCGGTCCATACCGAGATGCAGAAGGAGTACATCATCGCCAGCCGCCTCGACGGTTCGCCACCGCTGCGGATCATGCGTCTGGCCATTTTGCCAAACATAGTGGAAACCCTGGTCGCCCAGACCACCCGTACCCTGTCGGCGGCCATTCTAGATATCTCGGCGGTGGGTTTTCTCGGCCTCGGCGCCCAGTCACCCCAGCCGGAATGGGGCGCCATGCTGGCCGATTCGAGCGATCTCATCTATCTCGCCCCCTGGACAGTGACCCTGCCAGGCATGGCCATACTGTTCAGCGTGCTGGTCACCAATTTAGTGGGTGAAGGCATTCGCGAAGCACTCAAAGAGGGGAACGATTGATGATCTTGTTGCTCTATACCATCAAGGACGGCATATCCCCGATGCAGCACGCCGTGCCACACCCTCATGAGGAGCGCAACTGATGCCCTTGCTCGATATTCGCAACCTCACCATCGAGATCGACACGCCCCAGGGCAAGGTCAAGGCGGTGGACAGGGTAAGCCTGACCCTGACCGAGGGGGAGATCCGCGGCCTGGTGGGTGAGTCGGGCTCTGGCAAGAGCCTGGTGGCCAAGGTGATCGTCGGCATCCAGAAGGACAACTGGACGGTGCGTGCCGACCGGATGCGCTTCAACGACATGGATCTGCTGACCATGGCCCCCAAGGAGCGACGCCGGATCATGGGTCGCGAGATCGCCATGATCTTCCAGGACCCCATCAGCTGTCTGGACCCTTCCGAAGAGATAGGTACCCAGCTGGAAGAGGCGATCCCGACCGATTCGTTCGAGGGCCAGTTCTGGCAGCGCTTCCAGTGGCGCAAGAAGAAGGCCATCGCCCTGCTGCACAGGGTCGGCGTCAAGGATCACCGCAAGGTGATGCGCGCCTATCCCCACGAGCTGTCGGACGGCATGTGCCAGAAGGTGATGATCGCCATGGCCATTGCCAACAAGCCGCGTCTGCTGGTCGCCGATGAACCCACCAGCGCCATGGAGTCCACCACCCACTCCCAGATCCTGCGGCTGCTGGACAAGATGAACAAGCTGGGCAACACCACCATCCTCATCATCAGCAACGACATAGCGGCCATCGCCAACCTGACCGACACCATCAACGTGATGTACTGCGGCCAGATGGTGGAGGTGGGCACCCGGGAGCAGATCCTGACCTCGCCCCATCACCCCTATACCGATGCCCTGCTCAAGTCCATTCCCGATTTTGACAAGCTGGTGCGCCACAAGTCGCGGCTCGAGACCCTGCCCGGGGTGATACCGCCGCTGCAGCACCTGCCCATAGGTTGCCGGCTCGGCCCCCGCTGCCCCTATGCCCAGAAGCAGTGCGTACAGACGCCACTGATGAGCAAGGTCAAGGGTCACCAGTTCAGCTGCCACTTCCCGCTGAACATGGAAGAGCCGAAGAAATGAATCCAAGACGTTATCAGCCCGTGGCCGCATGCTCTGCCACCAAGGAGCCAGGACAGTGATCGAACCCTCCCTGCTGCAGGTCAGGGGCCTGTGCAAGACCTACCAGAACCGCACCGGCCTGTTTCGGCGTCAGGCGGTCGAAGCCATCAAGCCGCTCTCGTTTGACCTCGAAGTCGGCCAGACCCTGGCCATCGTCGGCGAGGCCGGCTCAGGCAAGAGCACGCTGGCGCGGATCCTGGCGGGCATGATAGAGCCGAGCGGTGGCGATATCGCCATCGAGGGCCAGACCCTGATCCACGGCGACTATCAGACCCGCTGCAAGCTGCTGCGGATGATCTTCCAGGACCCCAACTCCTCGCTCAATCGCAAGATCCGGGTCGGCCAGATCCTGGAGACGCCGCTGCGGCTCAACACCGAGATGAGCGACGAGGAGCGTCACGACAAGGTGGTACAGACTCTGCGCATGGTGGGCATGCTGCCGGATCACGCCCTCTTCTATCCGCAGATGCTCTCCGCCGGTCAGCAGCAACGGGTGGCGCTGGCACGGGCGCTCATTCTCAACCCCAAGATAGTGGTAGCCGACGAGGCACTCTCCACCCTGGACATCTCGGTGCGCTCCCAGATCATCAACCTGCTGCTGGAGATGCAGGAGACCATGGGGCTGAGCTATGTGCTGGTGGCCAACGATCTGGGAGTGGTGAGCCACATCAGCGACGAGGTGCTGGTAATGCACGAAGGACGGGTGGTGGAACGTGGCAAGACCCTCAAGGTGTTTGCCGATCCCCAGCACGAGGTGACTCGCCGTCTGATCCAGAACTACAACAACGAATACCGCCGCTGATCCCCGGGCCGGTGCCGACCCCGGCCCCGGCCAACCCTCTTCGTCCTCTGCTGGAAAAAGCGTAAAAAAATCCCGGCTCAGGGGCCGGGAATTGCGCTCAAAAGTGAATGCGTCGCTCGTAGTAGGAACATGGCCATGGTAGGCAGAGCCTCTTGCGTCAACAACTGTCAGATCTGACAGGCAGCCCGCTATGGAATCTGAACTGCGGATCCGGCGAGCGGATAAGCTCGGCTTCGAGTTTGCCAAAATAAGCCACCCGCTCGCTGATATCCTCCCCCGCGTATTGCTCGGCCAGCGCCAGATAGTCCTGGTAGTGGCGCGCCTCCGAGCGCAGCAGGGAGACATAGAAGCGACCCAGCTCCTCGTCCAGATGAGGCGCCAGCCTGGCAAAGCGCTCGCAGGAGCGCGCCTCTATGTAGGCACCGATGATCAGCTTGTCGACGATGGTGGCCGGCTCGTGGGTGCGTACATGCTGCATCAGGTTGCGCGCATAGCGGGAGGCGGTCACGGGGCCATAGGGAATGCCGCGCACGGCCATCAGTTCCAGTACCTGCTCGAAGTGGTGCAGCTCCTCCTGGATGAGCCGCACCATGGGAAACAGCAGCGGATTGCGGGCCAGTTCCTCGAACACGGTGCGATCGGACTCCCCCATGCTGCGCTTGCCCAGGATCTCCGCCTTCTCCGGGATGGCATCCAGCTCCCGATAAAACTCCAGCTTGGGCAACAGATGGCGCTTGCCCTTGGGCAGGCAGTAGCGCCGCACCAGGCTGTGGGCGGTGAGGGCGGCCTTGTTCTCGCAGTTGGCGTGATCGATGAGCAGGGTCGGCAACCAGGCGGGATCCCGCGCCATCTCCACCCAGGCATCCGGGGTCTCACACTGCAAAAACTGGCGCACGGGGGCTAGCAGGTCATCCATCTGAATTCTCGTCTGTTCTGGTTGATACGGCGGCGCGATGGGCGCGCGGCTGCCCATGCTAGCGGATCCCGCCGCCGCTGCCCACACCCGGCGGTATAAGTGATTATTTTTAAAGCAGATAACAGCCCTACCCCGCCGCCCGGACACGACAATGGGGGCCGGGGCCCCCATCTCATATCTGTCATATCAAGCGAAAACGTTTAACTGCCTTCGTTAAAAATTTCCAGATTGCTGGTGCCTTCCTGCCACTCACGCACCGCCTTGTTGTCGTCGCTGCGCAGGGCGTTGAGGTGATCCAGATAGGATTGATCCACGTCCGAGGTGACGTAGTGACCGTTGAACACCGAAGTCTCGAAGTGACGCAGCTCGGGGTTGATCTCCCGCACCGCCTCTTCCAGATCTTCCAGATCCTGGAAAATCAGGCCATCGGCACCGATCAGCTTGCACACCTCTTCCACTTCCCGACCGTGGGCGATCAGCTCGTTGGCGGTGGGCATGTCGATGCCGTAGACGTTGGGGAAGCGGATCTCCGGTGCCGCCGAGGCGAAGTAGACCTTGGCCGCCCCTGCCTCACGGGCCATCTGGATGATCTGCTCCGAGGTGGTGCCGCGCACTATGGAGTCATCCACCAGCAACACCTTCTTGCCCTTGAATTCGGAGCTGATGGCATTGAGCTTGCGACGCACCGACTTCTTGCGCTGAGTCTGGCCCGGCATGATGAAGGTACGGCCTATGTAGCGGTTCTTCACGAAGCCCTGACGGTACGGCAGGTCCAGGGTGTGGGCTATCTCCAGCGCCACGTCGCAGGAGGTCTCCGGGATGGGGATGACCACATCCACGTCGAGATCTTCCCACTCACGCGCAATCTTCCGGCCCAGCTTGCGACCCATGTTGAGGCGGGCGGCGTAGACGGAAACCTTGTCGATGCACGAATCGGGACGGGCGAAGTAGACGTATTCGAAGATGCAGGAGCTCATCTGCGGGTTTTCCGCACACTGCTCGGAGAAGAGCTGGCCCTGCTCTGTGATGTAGATGGCTTCACCGGGGGCGACGTCACGCACCGTCTCGAAACCTATGGCGTCCAGCGCCACGCTCTCGGAGGCGAGCATGTACTCCACCTGGCCCTGCTCATCGGCCCGACGACCCAGGATCAGCGGGCGAATGCCGTTGGGATCGCGAAAGCCGATGAGACCGTGACCTATCACCAGCGAGACCACGGCATAGGCACCGCGGATCTGCTGGTGCACCTTGCGCACCGCCGAGAAGATGTCTTCCGGCCGCAGCGCCATCTTGTCGCACAGATCCAGTTCGTGGGCCAGCACGTTCAGCAGCACTTCGGAATCCGAGGTGGTGTTGATGTGGCGACGGGCCACCTTGAACTGCTGCTCCTTGAGCTCCTTGGCGTTGGTGAGGTTGCCGTTGTGGGCCAGCACCATGCCGTAGGGGGAGTTCACGTAAAAAGGTTGGGCTTCAGCGGCACTTGAGCTGCCTGCGGTGGGATATCTGACATGACCTATGCCGATGTTCCCTTGCAGACGCTGCATGTGGCGCACTTCAAACACGTCCTTCACCAGGCCGTTGGCCTTGCGTTGCCGGAAGTTTCCACTCTCTATGGTCACGATCCCGGCGGCATCCTGTCCCCTGTGCTGCAACACCGTCAAGGCGTCGTAGAGGGCCTGATTGACGGGGGTGGTGCCAACTATACCGACAATACCACACATGTCTTTGCTACCTCGAAGTCACTATACCTGTTTAAGAAAACTGGACGAGTTCAACATGAACCCGAAAAACCACTGGATCACCGGCTTGAACTCGGGAACCAGTTTGGACGCCACCCACCAGTCGCTCTGGGAGAGGCTGGTGAAGGTATCCATAAAAAACAGCAGGGCACTGACGATCAGTACCCCGCGAATGGCGCCGAAACAGATGCCGAGCACCCGATCCGTTCCTGACAGGCCGGTCTTTTCCACCAGCAGACCCACCACGTAGTTCACCACGCCACCCAGGATCAGGGTCGCCACGAACAGGGCTGCGATGGCCAGGCCGTTGCGTACCAGAGGGTCGCTGAACGAGGTGAAGTAGATGGCGAGATCGGGATAGAAATGGCTGGCGATGAAGAAGGCGATAAACCAGGTGACGAGCGACATGGCTTCCTTGACGAAGCCGCGCACCAGGCTGATGAGGGCGGAGAAACCGACGATGCCGATGATGGCGTAATCAATCCAGACCATAGGAAAAAGTGTCCTGCGAAATTGCGGCGCAGTCTAACAAAAACGATTGCGCAATGCTTGATAAAAATGTGTTAAATGTTCAGCCGGGGGCCGGATGAAGCACCTTTTTCGGCGCCAGCACGAGGATTTGGCGCCCAAACGCACAACGCCATGGCATGGCCATGGCGTTGTGTTGATGCGAGTGTGCTTAACCTATGTGGGTCAGGCCACCCATGTAGGATTGCAGCGCAGCCGGGATGGCGATGCGGCCATCTTCCTGCTGGTAGTTCTCCATCACGGCCACCAGGGTGCGACCCACGGCCAGGCCGGAGCCATTCAGGGTGTGCAGCAGCTGGGGCTTGCCGTCGATACGCACGCGAGCCTGCATGCGGCGCGCCTGGAAATCGGTGCAGTTGGAGACGGAGGAGATCTCGCGGTAGGTGTTCTGGGCCGGCAGCCAGACTTCCAGATCGTAGGTCTTGGCGGCGCAGAAGCCCATGTCACCGGTGGCCAGCGCCATCACGCGATACGGCAGCTCCAGCAGTTGCAGCACCTTCTCGGCGTGACCGGCCATCTCTTCCAGTGCTTCCCAGGATTTTTCCGGGTGAACCAGCTGCACCATCTCGACCTTGTCGAACTGGTGCATGCGGATGAGACCGCGGGTGTCACGACCATAGGAACCGGCTTCGGAACGGAAGCAGGGGCTGTGGGCCGTCATCTTGATGGGCAGCTCCTGCTCGTCGAAGATCTCGTCGCGGGCCATGTTGGTGAGCGGCACTTCGGAGGTCGGGATCAGGGAGAACTTGCGCAGCTTGCCCTCTTCTTCCCCTTCACCCTCGATGCCGGTGTTGAACAGGTCTTCGGAGAATTTCGGCAGCTGACCTGTGCCGTACAGGCTGTCCGGGTTCACCAGATAAGGCACGTAGCATTCGGTGTAGCCGTGCTGCAGAGTGTGCAGGTCCAGCATGAACTGCGCCAGGGCGCGGTGCAGACGGGCAATCTGGCCCTTCATCACCACGAAGCGGGCACCGGACAGCTTGACGCCGTTCTTGAAATCCACGCCCTTGGCCGCTTCACCCAGATCGATGTGATCGCGCACCGGGAAGTCGAACGCGCGCGGGGTACCCCAGCGACGCACTTCCACGTTGTCGTTCTCGTCGCGGCCCACCGGCGTGGTCTCGCTCGGCAGGTTGGGGATGGCGTCGGAGATGGATTTGAGATCGCGCAGCAGCGCTTCGAGCTCAACCTTGCTGGTTTCAAGCTCGTCGTTGATCTTGGTCACCTCGGCCTTGAGCGGAGCCACATCTTCACCACGACGGGCAGCCTCACCGATGGACTTGGAGCGGGCGTTGCGCTCGGCCTGCAGCTCCTGGGTACGGGACTGCAGATCCTTGCGTTTCTCTTCCAGAGCATTGACAGCCGCTACGTCCAGAACGTAGCCACGTGTCGCCAGACGAGCGGCAGCTTCGTCAATCTCGCTACGCAGATATTTGGGATCCAGCATGGTTTACCTACTTTTTTAAAATGGGATCTGGGCCTGGGTCATCATGACCGGGCGAGAGAACAGATCCGGAAGTTAACATCGGTTGGCGCACCCCTATCGTCTTCAGGATCGAGCCTTCAAAAACAGGCCTTCGAAATCAAGAAGATGGCGCAAGGCCGAGACAAGCGGGGTCAGAGGGCCAGTGTATCAGACCGCCCCCCCGCCCGAACAGGGACTATTTGTGTCGTTTTCACGGACCTTGCCGGTCGGCAAGGCTCGGGATACTCCCTCACTCCCCATTCCTGACCACAGCGGCAAACCGGTACCTGAACTGCCTCATTTGAACAAGTACATTCACCGGCCACCCCTCTGCCAACCGGGCTGTTCGAGGCGCCAGCGCCAGCCTGCTACTTGCCCCTTTGTTGCGGGCTCTGCCGGTCCAGCTCATGGAGGTAGTCAAGCTTCTGGGCTATCTGCTTCTCAAGACCGCGATCCGTGGGCTGGTAGTACTGCTTGCCCGCCAACTCCGGCGGCAAATACGCCTCGCCGGCGGCATAGGCGCCCGGCTCGTCGTGGGCATAGCGATACTCAGCGCCATAGCCCAGCTCGCTCATCAGCTTGGTGGGGGCGTTGCGCAGGTGCGGCGGCACCTCGAAGTCGGGCAGATTTTTGGCATCGTTGAGCGCCGCCTTCCAGGCGGTGTAGACCGCATTGCTCTTGGGGGCGCAGGCAAGGTAGACGATGGCCTGGGCGATGGCGCGCTCCCCTTCGGCCGGGCCGATGCGGTGGAAGCAATCCCAGGCCGCCAGCGCCACCTGCATGGCGCGCGGATCGGCGTTGCCCACGTCTTCCGAGGCGATGGCCAGCAAGCGGCGGGCTATATACAAGGGATCGCAACCGGCGCTCACCATGCGGGCATACCAGTAGAGGGCCGCATCGGGGGCCGAGCCGCGAATCGATTTGTGCACCGCCGAGATGAGGTCGTAGAAGTGATCGCCACCCTTGTCGAAGCGCGCCACGTGCTCCCCCACCACGGCGGCGAGCAGAGCGCTGTCGATCACTCTCTTCCCTTCGCCATTGGTCTCGGCCATGTCGGCCAACAGCTCCAGATAGTTGAGGGACTTGCGCCCGTCCCCATCCACGGCTTTGGCCAGCGCCGCCTTCGTTCCCGGTGCGAAGGCCAGGGTCGGATCATTGAGACCGCGCGGATCCTGCATCGCCTGATCGATCATGGCGAGTATGTCCTCCTCTTCCAGCCGCTTGAGCAGATAGACCCGGGCCCGGGAGAGCAGCGCGTTGTTGAGTTCGAACGAGGGGTTTTCGGTGGTGGCGCCGATGAAGGTGATGGTGCCGTCTTCGATGTGGGGCAGGAACACATCCTGCTGGCTCTTGTTGAAGCGGTGCACCTCATCCACGAAGAGGATGGTGCGTACCCCGCGCCAGCTGTTCTCCTTCGCCTTGTCGATGGCGGCGCGGATCTCCTTGATGCCGGAGGTGACCGCAGAGAGTCGCTCCACCTCGGCCTGGCAGTAGTGCGCCATCAGTTCGGCCAGGGTGGTCTTGCCGGTGCCGGGAGGGCCCCACAAAATCATCGAGTGGCAGTGGCCGGCCAGTATGGCTTTGCGCAGGGGCTTGTCAGGCCCCAGGATATGCTGCTGACCTATGTACTGGTCGAGGTTTTGCGGCCGCATCCGGGCCGCCAGCGGGCGAAAATCCGACGAGAAATCCAGCGACAAGTTGCTCATCTGCGGTGACAGTCCCGTACCACGTCGATCGCCAGTGGAAGACGGTTCGACGATAAATCCAAAGAGAGATGGCTCATCAGCGCTGGTCGTCCAGCTCGACCCCCTTCGGGATCTTGAACACAAACTCATTGCCCTTGAGCGCCGGCTTGCGATTGAAGCTGCTCAGGGTGAACTCGCTCCACTGCCCCTGGGCCTCTTTCACATCAAAGCGGCTGATGTTGTTGTCGCGATCGAAGGTGACGCGGAAGGAGGCGATCAGCTCATCCTTGTTGCGGCTGGTGACTGTGTAGACGTCCCCCTGCTGGGTCACGTCGTAGTTTTTCCAGAACTTGTCGTCGTTGCCGGCGATCAGGATGAAGGGGGTGTTGAGCACCGCATCCTTGAGTTTGAGGGCGGTCACCTGCTCGACGAAGGGATCGTAGACCCAGACGTCCTTGCCATCGGCCACGATCAGGCTCTCATCCGGCGAGGTGGTGTGCCAGTTGAAGCGATTGGGACGCTGCACCAGCAGGTCGCCACCGGCCTTTTGCAGCTCCTTGCCCTTGCTGTCATAGACGGTCTGGGCAAACTTGGCGGAGAAGAGGCTGACACCCGCCAGCTTCTGCTTGAGGTCGCTGGCCGCATCGGCCCACACCTGGCTGCTGGCGACCAGCAGTACGGTTCCCATCAACAGTTGTTTTTTCATCATGCTTTTCATAACGACGATCTCGATAAAAGGCCACGCCGCGAGGGCATGGCCAGGATAGTGGGATGAGGCTTAGTCTCGAACCGGGGGCGGTGCCAGCACGTCGCGCTGACCATTGCCACCTGGCGAACTGACGATGCCCTGGTTTTCCATCTGCTCGATGAGACGAGCGGCCCGGTTGTAACCAATCTTGAACTTGCGTTGCACGCTGGAGGTGGAACCACGGCGGGACTCCACCACGAAGGCCACCGCCTCGTCGAACAGGGGATCCAGCTCTTCATCGCCGCCCCCGCCAAATTCGCCGCTGCCACCCTCGCCGCCCGACTCGCCGGAGAGGATCTCCTCTATGTAGTTCGGCTCGCCGCGCAGTTTCCAGTCAGCCACCACCTTGTGCACCTCGTGGTCATCGACGAAGGCGCCGTGTACCCGGGTCGGGTTGGAGGTACCGGCCGGCATGTAGAGCATGTCGCCCATGCCGAGCAGGGATTCGGCGCCGCCCTGATCCAGAATGGTGCGCGAGTCGATCTTGCTCGACACCTGGAAGGAGATGCGGGTCGGAATGTTGGCCTTGATGAGGCCGGTGATCACATCCACCGAGGGACGCTGGGTCGCCAGAATGAGGTGAATACCGGCAGCCCGTGCCTTCTGAGCGATCCGGGCGATCAGCTCCTCCACCTTCTTGCCGACGATCATCATCATGTCGGCGAATTCGTCCACAACCACCACTATGTGGGGCAGTTTTTCCAGCTCCGGCGGCATCTGATCCATGGAGTCACCCGGACGCCACAGCGGATCCCGCAGGGGTTCGCCCTCGGCAGCCGCGGCCAGCACCTTGTCGTTGTAGCCCTTGAGGTTGCGTACCCCGACCGCCGACATCAGCTTGTAGCGACGCTCCATCTCGCCCACGCACCAGCGCAGCGCGTTGGCGGCATCCTTCATGTCGGTGACCACCTCGGTCAGCAGATGGGGGATCCCTTCGTAGACCGAGAGTTCCAGCATCTTGGGGTCGATCATGATGAAACGCAGATCGTCCGGGGACGACTTGTAGAGCATGGAGATGATCATGGTGTTCACCCCCACCGACTTGCCCGAACCTGTGGTACCGGCCACCAGCAGGTGCGGCATCTTGGCCAGGTTCACCACCACCGGCTCGCCGGCTATGTCCTGACCCAGGCCCATGGTGAGCGGGTTGCGACTGTCACGGAAGGCCTCGCAGTCGAGAGTCTCGCGCAGGTAGACGGTCTGGCGCACCCGGTTGGGCAGCTCGATGCCGACGAAGGTCTTGCCCGGGATCACTTCCACCACCCGCACGCTGCTGGCGGAGAGGGAGCGAGCCAGATCGCGCGACAGGTTGGTGATCTTGCTCGCCTTCATGCCCGGCGCCAGATCCAGTTCGAAACGGGTGATGACGGGGCCCGGATAGACACCGACCACCTTGGCCTGCACGTTGTAGTCGGCGAGTTTTGCCTCCACCAGACGGCCCATGCGGTCCAGCTCGTCCTTGCTCATCATCTGGGTCTTGGCAGGCGGCCTGTCCAGCAGCTCCAGGCTCGGCAAGGGCGCCATGCCTGGCTGTGGACGACGCTTGGGCTTGCTCGGCGCAACGGCGACTGGTGCGGCCACGTCGTCATCACCCTCGGCCCAGGGCAGATCAAACTCTTCATCCTCGTCATCGGCCGTACTCAGGGCCGGCTGGCGACGGGCAGTGACAGCAGCGGCACGCTTGGGCTTGGCCACGGGCGCCGGCTCGTCGTCTTCATCATCAAATTGCGGATCGAACTGGAAGGTGTCGTCATCGAGCTCGGGCAGCCACTCATCGGACTTGGCCTTCTGGCCCTTGCCCGCCTTGTCCTTGGGATTGCGGGTCCAGCTGGTGTGAGGATCGTCCTCTTCATCTTCTTCCAGCTCGATGGCACCCAGGCCCCCTTCCAGCAGGGGATCCGGCTCCTCAAAACGGGGCTGGCGCCAGCCGCCGGTCAACCAGCGACCCAGGGTGGTGGGGAAGTGGTAAACCGCGCTGACCGAGCCAGTGCAGGTGGCACCGATCCGCTCGACTATGGTGAGCCAGGACCAGCCGGTGAACAGTGTGATGCCGGTGGCCACGAAGCAGAGCAGCATCAGGTTGGCCCCGACGCCGCCAAACAGCGGCACCACGGCGGAGGAGATCACATCCCCCACCAGGCCGCCGGCGGAGAAATTCTGCATGTCGTTGAAGTTCATGCTGGCAATGGCGGACATGCCGAGCACGGTCAGCACAAAACCCACTATCCGTACCGACAGGGTAAGGTAGTCCACGTCCAGCAGCCGGCTCGGACGCCAGAACAGGCTCCAGCCCAGCAGGACGACCAGGGGGGGAACCAGATAGGAGAAGGCCCCAAAGGTGAACATGGTGATGTCGGCGAGCCAGGCCCCCGCGCTACCGGCGAGGTTCTTCACCTCCCCTTGCCAGGAGGTCTGGGACCAACCGGGATCGGCCGGGTGATAGGACAACAGGGCAAGCAAGAGATAGGCAGCCATCAGGGTGATGGCGATCAAGACGGCTTCGAAGATCCGTTGTGTACCTGATAAAGGAGTAAACAGCTTTTTATCGGCCAAACTCCGGCTCCTTTCTGAAAACATGTAATGCAGGGGATAAGGGGGCCTAGTATCCCTGAAAAGCCCACCGATTGTCAGCCAGTGCCTGATGGGCTGGGCCATATTCACAACCAACGCGATAAGAAGAAACGAGCGGACCGGCCGCTCGTTTCTGACTGTCGTGACTTGTCATAAGCCTGGCAAGCCACAGCATAACCCAACTCAACGGGTGCTGATCACCAGACGACTGCTCTGTTTGACCTCTTCCATCACCACGTAGGTGCGGGTGTCATTGACACCGGGCAGTCGCAGCAGGGTTTCCCCCAGCAGGCGACGATAGGCCGACATGTCGCTGACGCGGGTCTTGAGCAGATAGTCGAAATCGCCGGAGACCAGATGGCACTCCTGGATCTCTTCGAGCACCTGAACAGCCTTGTTGAACTGTTCAAACACATCCGGTGCACCGCGATTGAGGGTAATTTCCACGAACACCAGCAGAGACGCGTCCAGATAATGAGGGTTCAGAATAGCGGCATATCCCTCGATATAACCTTGTCGCTCGAGGCGACGAACCCGTTCCAGACACGGTGTAGGACTCAGGCCAACTCGTTTGGACAACTCAACGTTCGAAATCCTGCCATCCTTTTGCAGCTCATTCAGAATGTTGCGGTCAATCCTGTCCAAATCCTTTAGCCGACTCTTAGCTTCCATCATTTTATTCCATCCTTTGGCTATTTTTTGGTAAGAATCACCAGTCATTTTATAATTATGGTCACAAATCCTGTCAATACCTGAATATACTAGGCGCAAATGTTGCTTAACATTTTTGCAACATAAAACACCAATCGATAGACGAGGGATAGCATGATTATCGGTGTACCTAAAGAAATAAAAAACCATGAATATCGCGTAGGCATGGTTCCGGCCAGTGTACGTGAACTAACAGCACGAAACCATACTGTTTTCGTCCAAAGCGGCGCCGGAAACGGCATTGGCTTCGGTGATGCAGATTATCGCGCTGCCGGTGCCGAAATTTTGGCCTCCGCCGCAGAGGTTTTCGCCAAAGCCGAGATGATCGTCAAGGTGAAGGAGCCCCAGGCCGTCGAACGCGCCATGCTGCGCCCGGGCCAGACCCTCTTTACTTACCTGCATCTGGCGCCCGACCTGCCCCAGACCCTGGAGCTGATCAAGAGCGGAGCCATCTGCATCGCCTACGAAACCGTCACCGACGGCCGTGGCGGCCTGCCCCTGCTGGCCCCCATGTCGGAAGTGGCTGGACGCATGTCTATTCAGGCGGGTGCCCAGGCGCTGGAAAAATCCCGTGGCGGGAGCGGCATGCTGCTCGGCGGCGTACCCGGGGTCGAGCCGGCCAAGGTGGTGATCATAGGGGGTGGCGTGGTGGGTTCGAACGCAGCCCGCATGGCCATTGGCCTGCGTGCCGATGTGACCATACTCGACAACAATGTCGACACCCTGCGCCGCCTCGACAGCGAGTTCCAGGGAGCCGCCAAGGTGGTCTACTCCAACCGCGAGACCCTGGAGCGCCATCTGCTGGCGGCGGATCTGGTCATCGGTGGCGTGCTGGTGCCCGGCGCCACTGCGCCAAAACTTGTCAGCCGTGACCACATTGCCCTCATGAAACCGGGTTCTGCCATCGTCGATGTGGCCATCGATCAGGGCGGCTGTGTGGAGACCTCCCACCCGACCACCCATGAAGATCCCACCTACCTGGTCGACGAAGTGGTGCACTATTGTGTCGCCAACA
Source organism: Aeromonas sp. MR19 (assembly GCF_963899305.1). Classification (NCBI taxonomy): domain Bacteria; kingdom Pseudomonadati; phylum Pseudomonadota; class Gammaproteobacteria; order Aeromonadales; family Aeromonadaceae; genus Aeromonas; species Aeromonas sp. MR19. The sequence goes on along the minus strand of NZ_CAWQWZ010000043.1, from coordinate 68,901 downwards.
TGCCGGGGGCGGTAGCCCGCACCTCAACCGTGGCCCTCAACAACGCCACCCTCCCCTTCATCATCAAGCTGGCGGAGCAAGGCTATCGGGAGGCACTGCTCAAGGATGCCCACCTGCGCCACGGACTCAACATCATGGCGGGTCACGTCACCTGCAAAGAGGTGGCCGAGGCCCATGGCCTGGCCTGCACAGATCCGCTGACCTTGTTGAACTGATCGCCGCCCCGCCCGGGGAGTCGATGAGTCAGAATCCGCCCGCGATGGGCGGTTTTTTTATGCCCAAATGCACGCCAACCCGCACCGACGGTCGATTGCCACAATCGACTCACTGGCCTTTGACCCTGGATCTCGAATTACCTACAATCGCGCAAACTCATCACGTCTCGGAAATCACATCATGAGCCAAGTCACTCACAGCAAACTGCTGATCCTGGGATCAGGCCCGGCCGGTTACACCGCCGCCGTCTATGCGGCCCGCGCCAACCTCAATCCCCTGCTCATCACCGGCATGCAGCAAGGCGGTCAGCTGACCACCACCACCGAAGTGGAAAACTGGCCCGGTGATCCAGAGGGGCTGACAGGTCCGGCCCTGATGGATCGCATGAAAGAGCATGCGGAAAAGTTCGACACCCGCATCCTGTTTGATCACATCAATGAGGTGGAGCTGACCCAGCGTCCGTTCCGCCTCAAGGGCGACAGCGCCGAGTACACCTGCGATGCGCTGATCATCGCTACCGGTGCCTCCGCCAAGTATCTGGGGCTGCCTTCCGAAGAGGCCTTCAAGGGCCGCGGCGTCTCCGCCTGCGCCACCTGTGACGGCTTCTTCTATCGCAACCAGGAAGTGGCCGTGATCGGCGGCGGCAACACGGCAGTGGAAGAGGCGCTCTATCTGGCCAACATCGCCAAGAAGGTGCACCTCATTCACCGCCGCGACGAGTTCCGCGCCGAGAAGATCCTGATCAAGCGTCTGCACGACAAGGTAGCGAGTGGCAACATAGTGCTGCACACCCACCAGACCCTGGACGAAGTGCTGGGCGATCAGATGGGCGTGACCGGCGTACGTCTGCGCAGCACCCAGGATGAGACCACCTCAGAGCTGCCGCTGATGGGGGTCTTCATCGCCATCGGTCACCAGCCCAACACCCAGATCTTCGACGGTCAGCTGGCGATGCAGAACGGCTACCTGAAGGTACGCGGCGGACTGGACGGCTTTGCCACCCAGACCAGCATCGAAGGGGTCTTTGCCGCCGGGGACGTGGCCGACCACACCTACCGTCAGGCCATCACCTCTGCCGGCACCGGCTGCATGGCGGCCCTCGACGCCGAGCGATATCTGGACGCGCAATAAGCGCAAGGGATATAAAAGGCATGCCGTGAGGCATGCCTTTTTATTTTAAGGAGCCGGATGAAACAGAAAATATTGATTGTCGAAGACAGTCTGACGATCCGCCGCATGTTGATCCAGGCCATAGCACAGCAAACCGGTCTGGAAATCGATGCGTTCGATACCCTGGAGGGCGCCCGCCATTGCCAGGGGGAAGAGTATGTGGTGGCCCTGGTCGATCTCACCCTGCCGGATGCCCCCAGCGGGGAAGCCGTCAAGGTGCTGCTGGAACTGGGCCTGCCGGTGGTGATCCTCACCGCCGACATCAGCGAAGACAAGCGGGAAGCCTGGCTGGAGGCCGGGGTGCTGGATTACGTGATGAAGGATTCGCGCCACTCACTGCAATACGCGGTCAGTCTGGTGCATCGCCTCTATCTCAATCAGAAAATTGAGGTCTTGGTGGTCGATGATTCACGCACCTCCCGCCATCGCACCATGGCCCAGCTGCGCAAGCAGTTGCTGCAGGTACATGAGGCGAGCCATGCCCGCGATGCCCTGGCCCAGCTTGAACAGAACCCGGCCATCCGGCTGGTGCTGGTCGACTACTACATGCCGGAGATCGACGGCATCAGCCTGGTGCGCATGCTGCGGGAGCGCTACAGCAAGCAGCAGCTCGCCATCATAGGGATCTCTGTGTCGGACAAGCGCGGCCTCTCCGCCCGCTACCTCAAGCAGGGCGCCAACGACTTTCTCAACCAGCCGTTTGAACCGGAAGAGTTGCAGTGCCGGGTCAGCCACAACCTGGAAGCCCTTGAGCAGTTCAACAGCATTCAGGAGTCGGCCAACCGCGACTACCTGACCGGGCTCTATAACCGGCGCTACTGGTTCAATGAGGGACAGAAGTGGTTTGAGGATCATCAGCGCCAAGAGACGCCGCTCGCCCTCTGCGTGCTCGACGTGGATCACTTCAAGCAGGTCAACGATCACTGGGGTCATGCCATCGGCGATCAGCTGCTTTGTCACCTGACCCGGTTGCTCACCCAGTTCTTCCCCGATGCCATGATCGCCCGTTTTGGCGGCGAGGAGTTTGCCCTGATGGTGCCCCATTGCACCGTACCTGTGCTGCTCAAGCGGCTGGAGGGGCTGCGCCAGCAACTGCGTCAACAGCCGTTGTCACGGGAGATCCCGCTGTTTGCTCGCGCCAGTTTCGGGGTGATCAAGGTCGGGCGCGTCTCCATGGACGAGGCACTGAGCGAGGCGGATCGCCTGCTCTATCAGGCGAAGAACACAGGTCGCGACAAGATAGTGTCTCAGGACTCATCGGCCTGAGCAGACCTCGGCAGATGAGCACCGTGTAGTACCGCCCGACGGATCCTCACTGTGGATGTCGTCGGGTTGCTCCCCCTCTCCCCCTACTTCCTTCCTGGTTCCACTCAATAGGTCTTGTCGACCCGCACCCCATCGTTGAAATAGAGGATGCGCACCTTGTCGCCGCTCATGAATACCATGGCCGGATCATAATCCTGAATGACATTGATGAGCCCGTTCTGCTCGTTGCGAATGAGCAGCTCCACCAGCTTGTTCTCCACCACAGTGCCGCCAGACTGATACTGCTGCGCCGCAGCCGCCCCGGCCAGCGCGCCGACTGCTGTGGCAATTTCACGACCGTGGCCGCCGCCAAACTGGTTGCCAAGCAAGCCGCCCAATACGGCGCCCCCCAGGGTTTTCCAGCCGGAGTGCTCGGACTCCAGGATCTGACGCTGGGTGATATTGCGCACCGTCTCGACCTGGCCAAACACCACCTGATCCACGGGCCGCGCCGTGTTGCGCTCGTAGACCTGGGCCCAGGCGGGCGCAGTGACAAAGCAGAACAAGCTGGATACTATCAGGATAATGGCCTTCATCTGTGAACCTCTTCGCCTTATGTCTCGCTATCTTACCCAATTGGATGATGAGCTGTGCTGGTTTCCCGACCCCGAGCACGCCCTGGAAGAACCCAACGGCCTGCTGGCGATCGGGGGGGATCTCTCCCCTGACCGATTGCTGGCAGCTTACCACAAGGGGATCTTCCCGTGGAATGAGCCCCACCAGCCGCTGCTGTGGTGGTCACCGGATCCCAGAGGGGTCATCATTCCGGAACAGTTGCACGTCAATCGCAGCCTGCGCAAATTTATCCGCCGTACCTCATTCGATATTTCCATCAATCGCGCCTTTAATGAGGTAATAGCGGCCTGCGCCGCCCCCCGTCGCAGTGCCAGTGGAACCTGGATAAGCACGCCCATGATCGACGCCTATCGACAACTTCACCGCCTTGGCCATGCCCACTCAGTCGAGATCTGGCAGGATGGCCAGCTGCAAGCCGGTCTCTATGGTCTCTCACTCGGCCGCCTCTTCTGTGGCGAGTCCATGTTCAGTCGCATCGATAACGGCGCCAAACTGGCCATGATGGCGCTTTGCCAGCACTTCGCCCGCCATGGCGGCGCGCTGATAGACTGTCAGATGCAAAATGACTTCCTGGCCACCATGGGGATCCAGGAATGGCCGAGGGCCACCTTCTTGACGGCCCTGGCCCAACTGAGCCGACAGCCATTGGCGGAGAACTGCTGGCAACCGGGGAGCATCATCCTATGACAGAAGAAGTGATCCTCAAGGTAGGGCTGACCCCCAAGCATCAATGTAGCTATCTGGGCCATGAGCAGGAGCAACTGCTGGTATTGATGGACCACAACCTGCTCAATGCCAGCGGCTATGAGCGGCTGCTGACGGCAGGATTTCGGCGCAGCGGCAACGACATCTATCGACCTCACTGCCCCGCCTGCAGTGCCTGCCAGTCCCTGCGCATCCACAGCGAGCGTTTCGTGCCGAGCCGCAGCCAGAAGCGGATCCGCCAGTTGAATCAGGACCTGGAACTGGTGCTCAGCTACGACGACAAACCTGAATATTATCAGCTCTACGAGCGCTACATTCGCCAGCGCCACCATGATGGCAGCATGTATCCCCCCAGCCGAACCCAGTACAAGGGCTTTTTGCACTGTGACTGGATGCCGCCCCTCTATCTGGAGATGCGCAAGGACAGCCGCTTGATCGGGGTCGCCACCACAGATCTGCTGCCCCACAGCATGAGTGCCATGTATACCTTCTTCGATCCGGCCCATGCCGATCGCTCCCTCGGCACCTTCGCCATCCTGAGTCAGTTGGAACTGGCCAGACGTACGGGTCGCACCTGGTTGTATCTCGGCTATCTGGTGGAGGAGTGTCGCAAGATGAATTACAAGCGCCAATACCTGCCCCACGAGCGCCTGATCCAGGGGGAATGGAAAAATATCGACACCAAGCCCGAGTAAACTTTACACATAGCCTTAAATCCGGCATGATCCAGCGGATTTTTGTTGTGGCTTATCAAGAGGATTCAATGGCTAAAGAAGACAGTATTGAGATGCAGGGCACCATTCTCGAAACCCTGCCCAATACCATGTTCCGTGTGGAACTGGAAAATGGTCACGTGGTTATCGCTCATATTTCCGGCAAGATGCGCAAAAACTACATCCGTATCCTGACTGGGGACAAAGTAACGGTAGCTCTGACTCCGTACGATCTCTCCAAGGGACGTATTGTTTTCCGCTCTCGCTAAGCCAGGAATTCAGCAAAAAACCCCAACCTCTCGGTTGGGGTTTTTTGTCGCTTTCTAACTATGGTGCTTAGTGGGAGACAGCTTCAATATTGACCTGAAAATCAAAGCTGAGGCTGTCATTTACCAACTCAACCTTCACTACCCCCCCATCAACCAGTGATCCGAACAGGATCTCATTGGCCAAGGGTTTCTTGAGGTGTTCCTGGATGACCCGTCCCATGGGTCTGGCTCCCATGGCCCTGTCATATCCCTTCTCGGCCAACCAGTGGCGGACACCCTCGGACACTTCAAGAGACACGCCCTTGGCATCCAGTTGTACCTGCAACTCGACAATGAACTTGTCGACCACCTGATGGATCACCGTCATGTCCAGATGGTTGAACCAGATGGTGTGATCGAGCCGGTTACGGAATTCCGGGCTGAACGTCTTGTTGATCACCGCCATGGCATCGTGGCTCATGTCTTGCTGCTGGAAGCCGATGGACTTGCGCTGGGTCTCCTGCACGCCGGCGTTGGTGGTCATCACCAGGATCACGTTGCGAAAATCCGCCTTGCGCCCGTTGTTATCCGTCAGGGTCCCGTTGTCCATCACCTGCAGCAACAGGTTGAACACATCCGGGTGTGCCTTCTCGATCTCGTCCAGCAGCACCACTGAGTGCGGATGCTTGAGCACCGAGTCGGTCAACAAGCCGCCCTGTTCAAAGCCGACATAACCGGGAGGAGCGCCAATCAGACGTGAGACTGTGTGTCGCTCCATGTACTCGGACATGTCGAAACGCAGTACTTCCACCCCGAGTGCCTTGCCAAGCTGCTGGGTGACCTCTGTCTTGCCCACCCCGGTCGGGCCGGCAAACAGGAAGCAACCCACAGGACGGCGTTCATTGCCAAGGCCCGAGCGTGACAGACGGATGGAGTCGGTCAGCACAGAGATTGCCTTGTCCTGGCCAAACACCACCATCTTGAGGTTGCGCTCCAGGTTCTTCAGCACTTCCTTGTCGGAAGAAGAGACTGACTTCTCCGGGATGCGGGCTATCTTGGCGACTATGGCTTCGATCTCCGGCACATTGATCACTTTCTTGCGCTTGCTCACCGGCAGCAGCCGCTGCCCTGCCCCCGCCTCGTCGATCACGTCGATGGCCTTGTCAGGCAGATGACGGTCATTGATGTACTTGGCCGACAGCTCAACCGCAGCCCGGATCGCCTTGACGGTGTAACGCACGCCATGGTGCGATTCGTAACGACTCTTGAGCCCCATCAGGATGCGAGTGGTGTCATCCACACTCGGCTCGACGATATCGATCTTCTGGAAGCGACGGGCCAGCGCGCGGTCTTTCTCGAAGATCTGGGAATATTCCTGGTAAGTCGTCGACCCGACACAGCGCAGCAAACCATTGGAGAGCAACGGCTTGATGAGGTTGGCCGCATCCAGCTGGCCACCTGAGGCAGCCCCGGCCCCTATGATGGTGTGGATCTCGTCGATGAACAGGATGGCCCCTTCCTGGCGCTCAATCTGTTTGAGCAGCACCTTGAGGCGCTTCTCGAAGTCACCACGGTATTTGGTGCCCGCCAGCAGGGAGCCCATGTCGAGTGAATAGATGGTGCTGCCGGCAATCACCTCGGGTACATCACCCTTGACGATGCGATAGGCCAGTCCCTCGGCGATGGCGGTCTTGCCTACACCCGCTTCGCCTACCAGCAGCGGGTTGTTCTTGCGGCGACGGCACAGTACCTGGATGGTGCGGCTCAGCTCCTGATCGCGGCCGATGAGCGGGTCGATACGCCCCTCCAGCACCAGCTGGTTCAGGTTGGTCGCAAAGCTCTCGATCTGGGCGGCAGAGACATCGTCATCGGACTCGGCGTTGTTACCGCTGTTATCCGGCTTGCTGTCTTTGCGCACCCCGTGGGAGAGGAAATTGACCACATCCAGCCGGCTGATCTCGGCTTTCTTCAGGAAATAGGCAGCCTGGGACTCCTGCTCGCTGAAGATGGCGACCAGCACGTTGGCGCCGCTGACTTCAGTATTGCCAGAAGATTGGACATGGAACACGGCACGCTGCAGCACCCGTTGGAAGCCAAGCGTGGGTTGGGTTTCTCTGTCTTCATCATCGCGGGGAATCAGCGGGGTTGTTTGACTGATGAATGCGCTGATCTCTTTGCGCATCAGTTCCACATCAGCACCACATGAACTCAGCGCCTCATGGGCTGAGCTGTTATCCAACAGGGCTAACAACAGGTGCTCGACGGTCATGAATTCGTGGCGCTCGTCACGGGCCAGTTTGAAAGCCTCGTTCAGCGTCTTTTCTAGATCTTTATTCAACATAGGCACCTCCCCTCAGTACAGCAACAATGTGGTGTCGTCATCGCCATCAAGTCATCAGATTCAAGCCTTTTCCATGGTACACAGCAGTGGATGTTCGTTGTTACGTGAATAGGTGTTGACCTGGACCACTTTGGTTTCGGCAATCTCGGCGGTAAACGTGCCACAGACTCCCTTACCACTATAATGCACACTCAGCATCACCTGGGTGGCCTTGTCCAAATCCATACCAAAGAACTTTTGCAGCACCTCCACCACAAACTCCATCGGTGTGTAGTCGTCGTTGTTCAGGACGACCTTGTACATGGGTGGCGGTTGCAGCTTCGTTTTCTCTGCTTGTGCAATCTCTTCATTAGCAAAGAGTTCTTTCTGCTTGCTCATAATCGCGCTTCGGTACCTCTAGATTACTACCGTCTAACACAAGATTGTCAATAGACTTGTTAACCAGATCACATCAGTTGTTAACAACTCCTTGACTCGCTCAAAAGTTAGACTAGATTGGTTACTTGCTAATCGGCGCCCGTCTGCTATGGGCTTATGCTACTAGTTATAAAGGGCTGGCGCAGGTTACTCAACGACTTCAGGGTAATCAATAAAAGGATGTAGATGTATGGCAACCGGAACAGTCAAGTGGTTTAACAACGCAAAAGGATTTGGGTTTATCTGTCCGGAAGGGGGTGGTGAAGATATCTTCGCCCACTACTCCACGATACAAATGGAAGGTTACAAGACCTTGAAAGCAGGTCAGGCAGTCAACTTCGAACTGCAGCAGGGGCCGAAAGGAAATCACGCCTCTGTCATCGTGCCAAACGAAGCACAGAACATGTAAGAGTCGAACTGGATAAATAAAAAACCCGGCTAACCGCAAGGTCGCCGGGTTTTTTATTGCACTGCGCGATTGCGAGCGTGAAGCCCGTCAGACGTGGGCTTCATCGACCATCACAGGGCTTGGTCGTGGTAGTCCTGGCAGGCACTCAGAGTGTTTTCCATCAGGCTAGCCACCGTCATGGGACCAACCCCCCCCGGAACCGGTGTGATGAAGGAGGCGTGATTACGCGCCGTCTCGAACTCCACATCCCCCACCAGAGAACCGTCGGCCAGACGATTGATGCCCACGTCGATCACCAGGGCCCCCGGCTTGATCCACTCCCCCGGAATGAAGTTCGGCTTGCCCACGGCCACGACCAGCAAGTCGGCGCGACGCACCTGATCTTCCAGATCCTGAGTGAAGCGGTGACAAGTGGTCGTGGTACAACCGGCCAGCAGCAGCTCCAGCGTCATCGGGCGCCCCACAATATTGGATGCCCCGACCACTACCGCATGCAGGCCGTGTGTCTTGACACCCGTAGCCTCAATCAGCGTCATGATGCCCTTGGGCGTACAGGGGCGCAGCGCCGGAATACGTTGCGCCAGACGGCCCACGTTGTACGGGTGGAAGCCATCCACATCCTTGTCGGGACGGATACGCTCCAACACCTGAGTCGTATCACAATGGGCCGGCAGCGGCAGTTGCACCAGAATGCCGTCTACGTCCGCATCATCATTGAGCCGATCGATCAGAGCCAGCAGCTCTTGCTGGCTCGCCGTCGCGCTCAGATCGTAAGAGCGGGAGATAAACCCCACCTCTTCACAGGCGCGGCGCTTGCTGCCGACATAGACCTGAGATGCCGGATCCACTCCGACCAGGATCACCGCCAGACCTGGCGCCCGTTTCCCTTGTGCCAACCGCTGTTGGACTTGCGCTGCGACCTGATTGCGAATCGTTTGCGCAACCTGTTTTCCATCAATGATTTTGGCAGACATCGTTCTTCACTCACCATGTGTTCAACTGCCGCGCATTGTCGCATTTTTTTGGCGCGGGTGTTAGCAGCGCTCGCTCGGCGGGCAATAAGTAGGCACTTGAATTTACTAGCGGAAAAATACGTTGACGCTGCCTTTCCCGCTTGGGTATGATGCCCGCCCGTTGCCCAGTACCGCCGCTATCGGTATGCTGGACACGAAATTTTCGGTGATTAGCGCAGCCCGGTAGCGCATCTGGTTTGGGACCAGAGGGTCAAAGGTTCGAATCCTTTATCACCGACCAAGTTCATCGATGAGCCACCTTGGCTGATCGATACAGAGCGCCCTTAGCTCAGTCGGATAGAGCAACGGCCTTCTAAGCCGTGGGTCGCAGGTTCGAATCCTGCAGGGCGCACCATTAATGAATCCTCCCTCCCCGGGATGGATGGTATTAATGGAAATTTTCAGTGGTGGCTGTAGCTCAGTTGGTAGAGTCCCGGATTGTGATTCCGGTTGTCGTGGGTTCGAGCCCCATCAGCCACCCCATTTCCCCCTTTCAAAAACACCCTATTTAAATCCAGTAGAAATAAACCCCCTCCTTGTGTGCTGACGGTTGCCTGCAAAAATGCCCGCTGCGGGGCTCACAGGTACTCACCCTAAAAGGCATCAGCGTTGGTGCTGGCGATTTCTGTGGCGTGCATTTGCTCTCTAAACTCAACCGCTTGTTACACCTCGCATAAACCATCGAGAATAGGCGATTGGGCTTAACGATGAGCAAATTCACCTGCTTGAGCACTTCAGTCCGTAGTTTCGAGAACGCCAGCTAGAAATCCACTACATCGAGGAACTGGTGACGGTCGACACCTTCTTCATCAGCAAGCTCAAGGGGTTGGCAAGGTGTATCTGCACACCGTGCTGGACTGCTACAGCCGCCACGCCTGAGGACAGCTCTACACCAGCAAGCTGCCAGTCACCTCAGTCCATGTGCTCAATGCAACGATACTGTCGTTCTTCGAAACTCATCAAGCACAGGTTTATACCGTCCTGTCGAACAGCGGTCGTGAGTTCTACTGGCGCGCAGACCGCAGAGCAACGGGTTTATCGAGCGGCTGCATCGAACCTTGCTCGATGAACACTTCCGTATCAAGGGGAGGACGACCTGGTATGAGTCAGTGGGGCAGATGCAGACAGGCCTGGACAGCTACCTTTACAACACCCAGCAGCCACATCAGGGCAGAATGATGGAGGGGCAGACCCCCTATACCATGTTCAAGAAGGGTCTGAAATTGATACCGAAGGAAGTGCGCACTAAAGTAGCGTAAACAAGACACCGGTTTGAGACCGGTGTCAGGTGGTAACTATATTTGTTCATGCTACTACCAGCTTATCAGCTGCCATCAATGATCTTTAACATGCAGCTAAACAGCTATGAACAAGGTGTGCACCCCATATTTTTACTGGATGTCTATTGCACCTTACCAAACTCTTAACCATATTTTTCTTTCATATACTTCTTTACCGATATTGCATTGTTAAACTTATATGTTCCATCACCGGCACCATCCTCTGTGCCACTTAAAACTGGATCCAAAGTCTTTGCTTTATCAAAAGTATATTCTCCACCAGCGTTCTTTTTATAAATATTAACTTCAAAATTTGTCTCATCAATCCCTTCTGCCTGATGCTTACTATGCCATGAAACTATAGTTCCTATATGATTCACACCTTTCAGAGTAAAGAAAAAAACGCTCCTAAGATTTGGGTAATCGCCGTTCTCACATATTTTATCCAGCTCATAATGTGATGATTTATCATAAATGACCATAGATAATGGACAATTTATGTCATCTTTTTTCTCAATTTGAACGCTCGCTGTATCATTACTTATCCTATAGGGCCCTTGAATAATATCAGCCGCGCTCACAAACAAAGTGGGGGAAATTAAATTTAAAATGAAAATTAAAAAACCATACTTCCTCATTATAACCTCACGAATTTGCACTCACTATTATCAATACCTACTGGGTGATATCGGTTCAAGCAGTTGCTGGCGGGGAAAATCTGTCTGCGTAACTACAACGGCCAAGTGGGAGAAGTCATGGCGTATGTAGGTGCCATAAACAAACTGAATACCCTGGGTCTACCTGTCAGAAAGCCCCGAGTGTAGCGGTCACCCGGGGCTGGGGAAGTGATGACTTGATGGTTGATTTGGGCAACAACGCCGTCAGGTGATAACTAGATCTGTACACCCGATGAATGAGGTGCCTCAGTATTTCACAACCACCGTAATCAAAAACAATCCTCATAATTTTCTAATGCCTGAGAGAAATCAAATTTCTTTCCTTTAACATTTATATAAAACACATTGTCAAAGTTAGCACCTTGGTAACCAAAGTGATACCGTCCATTTACCTTGCCATCAACTATTTCAACCCAGTCACTATTAACAGCATATGGTCGACCTTCGTCATTCGTCTCTTCTTCATAATTCACTTGGACTATAGTTATTTTATCTTTATTTTTCCCATATTGAACATATCCTCCAACCCAACCTACAGTGGAGGCCCACATCATTCTCATTTTAATTTTACCATTGGGACTAACAAAGCATCGATAGTCTACGCCAACATCTTCAGCACGGCAGACAGAAGACAACAGAATAAAAACTAAGACCAAATATTTATTCATTTAAGTTACTCTAGAGTTATAATACGCTGCTCAACAAAACCTCGCCAATCTCGACAAAGCCGTCCATACCACTTTTTACCCATCTCCTGCTGAGTAAATGGTTGAGTATCTAGCAGGGTCAAAAAGCGTCTATATCCTGCCAGAGCTTTTTGAGAACTATTATTCGCACCACCCTTACCAGATCCTTCATCATTCCACAGCCCCCACGCCAACGCTCCCTTTCTAATATTATAAATTTCACTACTTTCAAATTCATACTCTCCATTTATATTTTTGACAAATTCGTTTGGATTCGCAAAACTTCCAATGGCCAAGTTGATTTTAAGCTGTCTATCTATATAGTGAGTCAAACCACCATTCACCAAGAAACTACTATGCAACAGGTCATCTTTTTCAAACGCCTTTTGACATGCAGGGCGACCAACATATATATACCAATATGCTGATTTTACCGCATGAGGAGCAACACTAAGTTTTTCTCTGCACTCATCTGAGCTGATAAAGTCCTCACCTACATAATCACCATATGCTTGATAATTATCTCTAAATGTGACTTGTATAAGACCTCGACCATACCAAGGACTATAGGATTTTGTATTCCCCCCGATCTCTTTGGTATAATAAAGGTTGCCACTTTCATGAAAAACTTGTGCTAAAAAGTGTGCTTTCCCCACGCAAGTAGTTACTGAATAGTCGCAAAATGATTTATTAAATGTATCAAGATAAGACTGTAATCGTTCATCTGAAATACCTCTTGCTGGTTTAAGCGACTTAAGTTCATCTAATGTTAAATCGCGATTACATGCACAACCAGTATGTTTATCTTCAATAAGCCCCATCATCCCAGTCGGATGAATAAACCAAGGTTTTGTATCACCTACCACAGCAGCAGTTTCTTCTATCCAGGCCATTTCATTGGTCACTTCCAGTACGTATTTGTACAGGTTGGGCATGTTTTTCAGCTCTTGCTCGAGCCTTGGCCACGTATCGCGCTTTACCCATTCACTTTCGTGCTTGATAAACAGCTTTCGCACTTTGTCTGCGACCATTTTTTCAGCCATCGCCGTCTTAATTTCATCGGCACTGATACTGCCATCGCCATCCCGATCTGTCACCAGCTCTTCGTAAAGGGAGCTGAAAAACTCTCCCCCCTCCTTGCCGTCAGTATCAGCCTTGTCCAGGAATCCGTCGGGATCCGAGCCGCCATCAACCAATGTCACACCCAGTCTGGCCCACTCATGCTGGCTCACCAATCGGGTATCACCACTGATAAGCACATGCTGATCTTCGGCCACCTTCACAAATTTGTCGGCACCATGGGTCACAATATCCTGAGTATTTATCGGTTTGGGAGCATCCAACGGACCAAAGTCTCCCACCTTGCTGTAACCGATTTTATTACTCTCATTGGTCAACGTATAAGTATCTGCTTGCTCCCCCTCTTTGAGCAGCAAATACTCTTGTCCCTTGGCCAATTTTCCTTCATTGCTAATGCATTTACCAAGAGCCTCCTTGTCACTCTCTGCAACAAATATCTCCATATGTACTGCTTTACGATCTTCATTGAGAACAAAACCATTGGCTGTCGGTTTCGGTGTCTCATGCTCCCCCCAATGGCCGACAACCTCGCCTGCCGTGACCGGAATGGGATTGGTATGTCGCAACTCCACTTTGTCGTAAATAATGGGAGTATGCCGAATGGCATCGCTGGGTTGACCCAGCATCTCTTTGGCAACCCAATAACGATCACCTTTCGAAGCATTGGGCACAACCTTCCCTTTACCATCGGTCAGCTTGCCTTGGGCAACCTCCCAGACCTCAATCTCGAGATACTCCTTCATATTGGAAAATACGACTGGCTGAGCTGTGGTTCGTGCTACTTTGCTCGTTTTTGGCAATCCTGCAGTCACAGCTTCACCCTGATCTTTACTTTTACGCAGATAGCTGTTGCGACTGACAGGATAGAGACAAGGAATATCTTGCTTGGCCATCATCCAGCCGGGCTCAATCTTGCGTTCTTCCTTGATAAATTGTGAAGCTACATAAAACTCTGACGGATCATCGTTCTTTGGGGTCGCATAGCTGACTAGCTGATAAGAATAAGGCTCATTATTCAGATTCATCCGCTCTGATGGTGCCCCAATCAAGGTAACTTCGGCCCCCTTGCGGGCCGTACCCAACCGGTCCTCTTTTTGAAATTGCAGATTCGCTGTGGCCTTGTATATAGCGACACCGCTCCCAGTCAGAACATGACGTTCAGGATCACCCTGATAAGCGTTCTTGCAGGCTATATGCATATAGAGGCAATAAAAGGTTAGAGCATTTCGTTTTGGCTGCTGTCCGGAAACTTCTTCTGTGGCCTTATAACGATGCCGGACCAAGCAGAATGAAGGAGAGGTACGCAAGGTGATTGCCTCACCCGGCTTCCCCTCTTCCGGCTCCAGCTTCACGGCAACGGGATCGGACGCGATGCGGTAGGCCACTATCTCTCCATTAGCAATAGCTCGCACTGTACCTTGCGGATGCCAGCCTCCCTTGTCGCTTAAATGAATTCCGCCATGCCAGATACGATTGCCGCCGAGCAGGAAGGTGCCACCCGGCTCACCATTGAGCTTGCCGATAAATTCTTCAAGTGAAGCAACTTCTTTGGGAGCGTCACCGCCTCCCACTTGCATTGGATATAGGATTTTCATCTTCTTCTTTTCACTCGTGATCGCACAACACTGTTGCCCTTAGCGGGATGGCACAAAGAAGACCTGTCCAGGATCTTGCTCTTTCAAGAGTGCCTCCATCGCCTTCTCGGTGGGAATGGCCTTGATGAGTTCGACCAGTTCGGGAGCCTTGACCACTTCTACCCCCTTGGGCACAACGGGGGCCTGACCCGCCCAGCCGGAGCCTGAACCTGCGCTACCGCCGGCGTTGAGCTTGATGGCGGGACCCACCAGCTTGATGCCACTCGGGTCAACTTTCACAAAGCTGCCCCCCCCCTTGAGGGTGATTTCTGAACCCGCCTCCAGTACCAGCTTGTCGCCCACCTTGATATGCACCTCCTGACCGGCTTCCACCAGCAGGGACTGCCCCAGCTTCTGGTGTATGGATGCATCGACGGTAAGGGAATAATCGGCCCTGATCTGGTCGCGCTTCTCCCCTTCCACCGTCAGGTGGTCGTTGGCCTTGATGCGGGTCACCCGCTCGTTGTCGATGTCGCTGTGCTGGTCGTGTTTGATATGCCAGGCCGCATCATTTTCGATGAGTACGTTCAGGTCTTTCTGGCCGTGGATATAAATCTCTTCCTGCCCGGCCTGGTCTTCAAAGCGCAGCTCGTTGAAGCCCTCACCCTGATGGGTTTCGGTGCGCAGCACGGTACGGGTCTTATTGGCCGGCAGCTCGTACGGTGGCCGGTTGGTGGCATGGAAGGTGCGGCCAGTGACGATGGGCTGGTCCGGGTCCCCTTCCAGAAAGGAGACGATAACTTCATGGCCGATGCGCGGGATGGCCATCATGCCGTATTGGCCGCCGGCCCAGCCCTGGCTTACCCGTACCCAGCAGGAGCTCTGGTCGTTGGAGCTGCCGTAGCGGTCCCACGGGAACTGCAGTTTGACCCGGCCGTGTTCGTCGCAGTAAATCTCCTCCCCCTCGGGGCCGACCACCACGGCGATTTGCGGGCCATCCACCATGGGCTTGTGGGGGGCCTGTGGGCTGCCTATGCGCGCCCGCCAGCTGGTACTGGCTTTGACCACATCAAATTCGTTGTGGTAGACGGTCGGGCCGCTGCCGCCTTCTTCCTCCAGCGCCTGGGGCTGCAAGCCGGTGTGGCTGATGCGTACGATTTGCCAGTCGGTATTGAGTGTCCCGTTCGGGTGCTCGGTCAGCGAAAAATACTGACCCGGCAGCAGGGCAGCGCTGTTGGACTTGCCACTGCCGGCCACGGCATCATTGCGAAGGGCATCGAGCCTGTGCTGGGCAAACGCCTTGCCGCTGCCGTCCTGCTTGTAGCGGCCTGGGAAATCGAAGTGCTGGTAGGTGCCCCGCTGGTGTTCCAGCTCAGCTCCCACCTTCTTGTGCGAGAGGCCATAGGCCGGGGTCTTGAAACTGTAGTCTTTGAGCTCCACATCGCTGGGGCGCACCGCCTCGCGGTAGTGGAACTGGCGCACATAGGCTCCCTGCTCCAGCGAACGGTTACCGAGGTTGAAGAAGAGCGCGGGGCCGGCGGTCAAGGCCGCCGCATCGTCGGCAAACACGATGCGGTGTTTGCCCGCGTCGAATTCATGGAAATAGAACAGCCCCTCTTCGGCGGCGAGCCGGTTGACGAAATCGAGGTCGGTCTCCCGGTACTGCACGCAGTATTCCCGCTGGGCATGCTCGTTTTTCAAGGCGAAGGCGTAGTCTGTGATGCCGTGCTCTTGCAGCAGGATGGAGAGGATTTCATCGGGCTTTTGTGCCTGGAAGATGCGCGAATTCTGGCGAAGCGAGAGCCGCCACAGCGCCGGCTGCACCCGCAGCTGGTAGCGGGTGCGGCGAAAGCCGCTGTCCCCTTGCGCAAAATCACTCACGACCCCGCACACCCGCCGCTGCAGCTCGCCGTTGTACCACACCAGCAGCTCGCACGGCTGGTCCAGCACGGCACCGAAGTCGACGTCGGGCTCTGGGCTCGCCAATTCCAAGCGCAGCTGGAAAGGCCCGTTCAGCGCCTCTTCCAACGCAAACTCGGCCACCACGAAGGTGCTCTCGGGCAGTGCCCCCACCTTGACGGTAAATTGTAATCCTGTGCTGTCTGCCATAACGCTGTTCCTTATCCTGCCTGTCCGCTGCCCGAGCCAATAACAACGCCACCGCAACCTATGGCGGTGCCGGTCACGGCGATGGGCTTGCCGTTGACCAAAACGGAGCCGACGCCCCCCGAGATGCTGCGCGGATGGGGAGGATTGTTGGGTTTGACGTGAGGGGCCAGCGGATCGCCCTGCCGGGCCACCGGCTTGCCATCGAGGAACACATCAGGGCTCGCGGCAATCACGGGGGATGGGTGGAACCCATCGTGGTCGGTGCCTATGTCACCGAGCAATGCAATAGAAGGGCACATATGAATTCTCCGTGTGGGCAAGGGAGCCGCCGTCGGGGCTCCCGCCATGGCGCAGGCTCACCATCATGAGCCGGGACGCAGATACAGCAGGGGTAGCAACCCAGCAGCCTCCATGCCATGACTGAGCGACCATTAATCACGTTTAAAATCAGTGAATTGCGATGATGACTCACACAGTTGGGCTGCGTTTCTGCAACGAATTGCGCAAGACAGGGCAAGCGACACGGCAAACCTTGCTCTGCCAGTCAAATTTGCTGCCGCTTGCGCAACTCATTGCTCAATGCAGCATGATCAACTGCCGGCAGCACCCTGTTGCAACTGATAGAGCCGGATGTTGAGCGCTTTCAGGTCATTTTCCAGACTCTTCAATTCGGCGGCCGTGATGGGCTCCTGGGAGGCTTTTCTCGCCTCCAACTCGCCGAGGCGCAGGCTGAACGGGATGTTCTGCATCAGGTTCTTCTGCACCTCGTAGAGCTGGGATTTGAGGTAGGAGATGGTCACCGTCTTGCGTTGGCGCTCCAGCTCCAGCAGCTGATCGAGCAGGGCATCCACCCCGGCGCGGGCATCCAGGTAGGTGGGCACGCTGATGGCGTCCCCCTGCTGGCCGACCAGCGCGCTCTGCCACTGCTTGTCAAGCGCCTTGACCGCCAGCGAGTCGGGATAGAGCATCTGCAACGAGTTGCGCAGTCCCTCACCGTAGCGATACCAGTAGAGCGGTGACGTCTGCTCCAACCGGGCCAGCTGGCTCTGATAACGGGCCACCAGATCGCTCTCCATGCTCTGCAGGGTCTGCTCCCCCAGCACTATGCGTGCCTGGCGAATGTCGTCATAACTGAGGGCTCGCGGCAGCTCGGTGGCCGGCTGTACCAGACGCTGGGCCGCCACGGTTTTCTCCTGCTGCTGATGTTGCCAGCCAAGCCAGCCCATCACCGGCAGGGCGCAGCTGAGCAGACCGCAGCCAAACCAGAACCAGGCGGGCCGCTGCTTGCGGTGCTGTTCAATCTTGAGCACGGTCGGCTTCATCTGTCCCTTCTCGCGCCCCACCAGAATGCTGCCCTGTGGCAGGTGCGGGGTCGCCGCCCCGGCAGAGGCGCCGTGATCGCTCTCCATGTCGGATTTGAAGAACACCATGGGCGGGATCTGCAGATCCTCCTTGAGGCCGGGCTCATCGGAGACGATGACAATCTCGGTCTCATCGAACAGATGGGTGTAGCCCTCGATGAAGTGCACCAGATTCTCGACCCGGGGAATGCGGCTTAAGCCCACGTTGTGCAGCTTCTCGCTGATGAGTTGCAGCGCCCGCTCGCAGCGATAGATCAGCCGCTTGTCTTCGTGGCTGATCTGGTACTGGCGAATGACATCGCTGATGCGGGCGATGAACCAGTCCAGCATCTCGATGCGGGCCCGCTCCTGATGCACCGGCGGCCAGAAACTCTCCCACTGGGTGACGATCAGGTTGGCGAGAAACTCGCAGCCTTCGGTGAAGCCGCTCAGCCCCTGCAAGCGAGAGCGCGCCAGGGTGAAGTAGATGGCGGTCTGCAGATCCACCCCGTGCTTTTCGAAGATAAGGCTGGCGAGCTGATGGATCTTGCGCCAGTCCACCTCGGGGCGTGAGGCGTGGCTGAGCTTGTTGATTTCGGCCCGCAGCGCCTCGTATTCCGGCAGCATCCTGGGGTCACGCCCCACTTTCAGCGCCTGCTGACCTTGTTGATTCTGTGACATATCGGCTTCCAAAATGCGGGGGGCACAGTGTCCCCCCGACATGATCAATAGAGGGATTCAGGCAATCTGAACTGGCTGAACAGGCCGCCGGTGAAGGGGTTCTGCGCGCTGTCGGTATAGACGCGATAGGTCATGGACCCCTGATCCACCGGGAAGCGCACATCGAAGGTGGCCTCATTGACCTGGGTCAGCTCCCCCTTGTCCATCAGGCGGAACATGGCCCAGGGGCCGACAAAGCCTTCGCTGCGCGGCGAGCGCTCGCGGGCGGCTGGCACCAGGGTGATCTTGCTCTCGGCCCCGTCACGCATGGTGTTGGGCCACACCAGCGGGATCTTGGTGCGGCGGCCATGGGCATACTCCAGCAACTGGCCATCCAGGTTCAGCACGCTGCGCCGCTTGTTGGCGGTGAGCTCGATGGGCTCGAGGGCGAACTGCACCTCCAGGTTGCCCTGCTGGCTGAAGAAGATCTGGCGGATGCGGGCGGCTCTGTCCAGCTGCTTGACCAGCTCGGCCTGCATGGGCGAGCTGAACTCTCCCTCCATCAGGCCGCTCTCCACCATGGGTTTGAGGTTGACCTGATAGAAGCTGTCCAGGGTGCCGCCCGGCGCAAAGAAGCGCTCCATCTCGGAGAGCGGCACGTCCTTGGCTGAGCCCGGATCGAACGGATAGCGACCGGCCAGCTGGCTGTTGAAGGGCGCCAGCACCTTGTCCTGCCACTCCTGATTGAGGGAGGACATGGCCAAGTCGATCACCAGCCGCGAGCTCTGCTCGGAGAGCTGACCCACCCAGCGATCCAGCGGGGCCGGCAGGCTGCGGGCATATTGCTGCAGGGCAAACACGGGATCGGCGTACTTGTTGGTCAGACGCAGCTGCACCGCCTTGAGGGCCGACTGACCCGGCTCGGTGGCGTTGACGATGAGCTCCAGATAGTGCTGCAGCTCCACCAGCTTCTGATTGACCTCCTGAATGAGCGGTCCCTGCTCGCCACGGCCAGCCAATGCGCCATTAGTGGCCATAAAGGGACGCCCGATGCGGGCCGTGATGGCCTGGGCAGGATCCCCTTCCACATCGGAGATCTTGCGAATGCGGGTGTTGTCATCCAAAGAGGCAAGCACCCGCTGGAACGGCTGATCGTTGCCCGTGATGGCAGAGAGCACGTCGAGCGCCTGCTCCGGGCTCTCCAGGGTCTGCACGTCCAGGTTGGTCAGCAGTTTTTGCCACTGGTTGACGTAGTCGGTGACATAGCGATCGTTGACCTGACGGGCGATCTCCTTGCGATCGGCCTCGCTCAGCTGGCTCAGCTTGCGCTGGCCCAGCACCCAGGCATCCATGGCGGTGAGATCGATCAGTGCCTTGTCTTGTTTCAGGAAGAAGTCGTTGAAACCGGGCCAGGTCAGCAGCCGCGGTACCTGGCCTGCGTTGTCGCTGCGCAGGGCAAACACTGTGTCGAAGGTGGGACCCACCTCGTCGCGTACGTTGAGATCCGGCGGCAGCACGTCATTCGCCTTCACCACCAGGTTTTGATACACCCGCTGATACATGGGCAGCTTGCCCAGCTCGCGCTGGGCGCCGTAGACAGGCTCCTTGAACGGTATGAAGGCGGTGATGGCGGCCGGATCCCGGGCGGCCCGGGCACCATGCCAGTCGGTGTGGTCGAGGGCGTAATCCAGGTGCCCCATCAGTTGCTCCTGCACAGCCCCCTGCCCCGGGAAGGCCTGCTGCCAGCGGCTGGCCATGTACTGAGCCACCAGCTCCTTGTTGCGACCCGACGCATCGTCCAGCATCCGCATCACCCGCAGTATGGAGAGCTTCTCCTCACTGCCGGCCGGTGCCTGCTCGAGATCCGCCAGCAGCCCCTGCATCTGGGCCGGCAGGAAGCGCAGGCTCAGCAGTTGCAGATAGGAGCCTTCCACATAGGGACCAATCTCGTCCCCCTGATAGAGGCCCAGATCGGCCACCAGCGGGGTCCGTTCACGGTAGTTGCCAAAGGAGAGGGTCGCCTCGCGGATGAGGTTCAGACGCGGCAGCTGGCTCACCCCGAAGGCGTGGGCATCGGCCACCTCGTTGGTCTCCATGAAGGCCTGGGCCTTGGTCAATACGTTGCGACCCGCCTCCTCGTTGACCCGGTAGAAGTAGTGCCAACCGCCGATAAGCGCCGCCGAGAAGAGCGACAGGCAGCTCAGGCCGATGGCCATGCGGCGACGGCGATAGAGGGTGTGCAACCGGTTCTCCCCGGCCAGATGGGCCTCGGGGAAAATGATGGTGGAGAAGAGCTTGCGCACGAAATAGGTGTTGGACTCCCCGCGCAGGGCCGAGTAAATGGGCTCTGGCAGGTTGTAGCGGCGGGACGCCGCCTGGGCAAACGCATCGAACGGCACCCCCTGCTGATAGACGGAGCTGATGTAGACGCCGCGTACCAACAGCGGCTTGCTCTCCTCGATGGCCAGGGTCTCGTCGAGCAGGCTGGTCACGTAATCCTTCAGCCCCGCCAGTTGACGTACGAACGAGAAGAGGGCGTTGCGCTGGGCAGCATCGAGCCGGGCCAGCATCAGCTCGGGCAGATTCTGGTTGAGGTTGTCCACCCACTGGTCCCAGAACAGGGCCAGCTCCTGCTGCCAGGATCTGCCCTGGCTGTCGCCCGGGTTGAAGGTCACCCCCAGCACGGCCTCGCGGGCCTCCTTGTCGAGCTGCTCATAGACCACATCAAAACCGCGCAGCAAGTCGAGCTTGGTGAAGGTGACATAGAGCGGCAGCCGGGTGTTCATGGTGGCCGACACCTCCTGCAGGCGGGAGCGCATCAGCTGGGCATAGGCCTTGCGCTCGGCCACGCTGGCATGGGAGAGCCAGGCCAGATCCACGGTCAGCACCAGGCCGTTGAGAGGCTGGCGGCGACGGTGTTCGTTGAGCCAGTTCAGCAGGTGCAGCCAGAGCCGCTCATGCTTGCGCGCCTGCGGATCCAGCTCGGGTTCGGATTGGGACAAGAGCTCGCCGGCAGGATCCAGCATCACCGCCTGCTCCCCCAGCCAGCAGTCGACAAGCTGATCCTGCGCCACGTCCCGCAGTTCGGTGTCGAGCCTGGGGTTGAGCTTGTTGGCCGGGTTGGCGCGGTGAATAAGGCTGCTCTTGCCGCTGCCGGGCAGCCCCAGCACCAGATACCAGGGCATGGCGTAGAGTGCCCCCTTGCCCAGATGGGTGTTCAACGCTTGCAGCCAGCGATCCAGGAACAGCGCCTGCCTGTCGATGAGCCCCTTGACCGGATCCTGCTCCAGCACCACCTCGTGCTGACGCTCGGCCTTGAGTTGCTGCATCTTGCGCCAGACGCGCCAGGAGAGGACCCCCAGCATCAGCCATAGCCAGAGCAGGGTGAATACCACCCGCCCCCACAGCGGCTCGAACGGCTTGGCGCCACGGATCTCGATACTGGGCCCCAGCCACCACACCAGGATGAGGGCGACGACCCAGAGCACCACACAGAGCAGGGGCCAGGAGGGTTTCAGTTTCGGCAGCTGTTGCCGCAGAAAGGTAAAGATGGTTTTGAACATAAAATGTGATCCAACTCCGACTCAATGACTCATTTCGGCACTTATTTCGACAACGGGGCCGCCTGGCTTTCCAGACGACTGACCAGCCCGGGCTCCCAGTGCGACAACCCCAGGCGACTCGCCTCTTGCCACAAGTGTTGATAGTGCTGGCGCGCAAGCGCCTCCATGCCTTCCTGCGCCAACAGCTCCGCCTGCACCAACTGGGCATGGAAGCGGGCTCTTGGCTCTTTCAACTGCGTCATCCTTTCATCCAGCAGGGTGAGGGCCGCGGCCACCCCCTGCTCCCCATGACGCAAGGCCACCTCTTCGGCCAGGCTGGACTCCCCGTCGCCCCCACCACCCAGCTTGGCTGGCTGCAACCAGCGGCTGCACTCGGGAGGCAGAAACGGGCTGCCATCGCTGAAGGCGAGATCCCGCAAGGCCGGCACGCGCTGCAAGAAGCCGTCGAGTTCCTGCGCTATGGCCTGGGCCACGGCGCCAAATCCCAGCTTCTGCGCCACCTCGGCCGAGAGCCTATGCCCCTCGAACCAGTAGGGCGCCAGGGTCAGGCTCTGTTCGATGCGCTGCCAGAGCGCCAAATCCGGCGCGGCCCGCTCCAGCGTGGCCAGGGCGGCGCGGTACTCATCCACCATGTCCGTCGACATGGGGGCCAACTGGGTTTTATGGCCCTGGGCACTCATGGGCGGAGTGGTGATCCCGGCCCAGATGGCGTGACGGCGCAGGCGATAGCCCACCGCCGCCTCCGGCTGGCGCTCGATCAAGAGCTCCGCCACCTTGAGCTGGGTCTGTCGCCAGGCCCTGTCATTGGAGCTGTCGATCTCGATGCCAGATCCCTTGGCGCTGCCACTGAGCAGCATGGATCCCGCCATGCTGGCCGCCGTGGCCACGGGCACGCCGCTCTCTGGTTTGGCATCGGCCTGGGCTTGCGCCACCTGCTGGCGCTGGGCCCGCTTCAGCCCCATCAACAAGGGCTCAAGCAGCTCGCCCTTGTCCGGGCACTGGGCTCGCCAGCAAGCCTCAAGCTGCTCGGCCTGGGCCAGCAGCTGGACCAGCTCGGCCGCCGAGGCGCTTTCACTCACCCGCGGCAGGGCCCCCTCGAAGCGCTTGACGATCTGCACCATCAAGCGCTGCTTCTGGCTGGCATTGCCGGGCCAGGCCAGCAGCCAGTAAGCCTGGATCCAGGCTTCCAGCAAACTGAGCGCGGCCCCCAGAGGGGTTGCCTTGGCCGGGTGTTGCAGACAGCGCAGCAGCTGGGCCAGCACCCGCATGTCCTTGGTGCGGCTCTCCAGCAGGCCGAGGCACGCCTCGGCCACCGCATTGAGATCGACCTGGCTGTGGGCGAGGGATCCCAGCTTGACCAGCTCGGTCTCCACATAATCCCAGCGCGGCTCGTCGGCCAGCACGGCGCCTCTGATCTGTTCATCCGGCAAGCTGGTGAGCAGCCGGGCGCACCAGGGGTGTTGATAGCTCATGGCGCCCCCTACCAGCGACACTGCTGGCGCAGCGGCGCCAGCGCCTCTTTCAGCCCGCTCAAGTCGACCCGCAGCACGACGCCGTTCGCGGCCCGAGCCTGAGTACCGTTGTCGGCCCGAACCTGCAGCTCGCGATGGCCAATCCAGCGCTTGAGCTCCTCGATGGCGGGCAAACCGCGGCCATATTCGAGCAACAGACCCTGATCCCGGATAAACCAGCTCTGGGAGCCGGCACTCGGCTGACCATCCAGCTCGACCAGCACCTTCTCCCCTGCCCAGGGGCTGTCCAGCCGCAGCCGGATATGGGTGATGCTGTCGACACAGCCGATGGAGAGCGTCGCCCCGCGCAAGGCGGGACGGGTGAGCGTCTCGCTGTCACGGCCCTCATCGCGCTGCAACAAGAAAGGAGGGCTGTCCGGCGTGCGGGCCTGCTCCTGTGCCCAGATGGCCTGCCAGGCGGCAGACTTGGTAGCCCCCCCCTCACTCGTCTGGGTCAGACCATTGCCTATGGCGTCGTAACAGGCGAGCCGGATCAGCGGCGATGGCTCGCGGCGGCACGCCTGCCAAGACGCCATATCGAGCGGGGCCACTGCACCGCTGGTGGCCAGCAACAGCGGCAACAAGCCGAGGATGCTCATCAATTCACCTCCAGTTTCTGGCACTTGTGATCCAGGGTGCGCTTGGGAATATTCAGGCTCTCGGCCACCAGCATGCGATTGCCCTGGAAATAGCGCAGGCGCGCCTCGATGACCGAGGCCTCGTACTGCTGCATGGCCCGGCGCAGATCCCGGATGTGGTTGTAGTCGTCCATGGAGCCGGGTAACTCGACACAGACCCGCTCTTTAAGCTCGGGGGGCAAGGCCTCCAGCACCACCTCTTCTCCGTGACGGGTGTGGGCGCAGGCGACCTCCAGCAGATTGCGCAGCTCGCGCACGTTGCCGGGGAAGTCATAACTTTGCAGCTGCTTCAAGAACTTGCGCTGCAACCCTGCCAGGGTCTTGCCATCCTGGGCGGCAAACTGGGCCATGAAGTGCTGGCACAAGAGCGGCACGTCGTCCATGTGCTCCCGCAGGGGGGCGATGAGCAGCAGACACTGGCAGAGGCGGTGATAGAGATCGGCCCGGAACTGCCCCTCCTCCACATGACGGGTGAGCGGCTGATGAGTGGCGGCTATGAGGCGAAAATCGGAGTGGCACTCCTGCTCGGCCCCGAGTGGCCGGTAACTGCGGGTTTCGAGCACCCTGAGCAGCTTGGCCTGCATGGCGGCGGGCATGTCGCCCACCTCGTCCAGAAACAGGGTCCCCCCATTGGCCTGGGCCACCAGCCCGGTCTTGTTGGCAAGGGCGCCGGAGAAGGCCCCCTTCTGATAACCGAACAGCTCGCTCTCGATGAGGTTTTCCGGAATGGCGGCGCAGTTGATGGCCACAAACGGCTTGGCCGCGCGATCCGAGCACTGGTGCACCAGCCGGGCGACCACCTCCTTGCCACTGCCGGTCTCCCCCTGAATGAGCACGGTCAGCTTGTGCTGGCCCGCCAGGCTTATCTGCTCGCGCAGCCCGCGGATCACCGCCGACTGGCCGATCAGCTGATCGCCCAGCAGCTTCTCATGCTGGCGCAGTCGCTCCCCCTCCCCCTTCATCTGGCGCAGAGAGTCGCGCAGCATCCCCTGATCCCGCCGACTGCGCCCCAGATCGCGGATCAGGGTGAGCTGGTTGCAGAATACCTGTGACAACAGGGCCAGTTCGGGGCGCTGTGTCCACTCCTGCAACACATCGCCGCTGTCCATCATGGCCAGCACGGCAAACGGCTTGCCGTTGCCATCGTTGAGGGGAAAGGCGTGCAGGCCGCACTGCTGACCCAGGTTGGCCAGCAGGGTGCGAAACGCGGCGTGCTCGATGCGGGCACCGCCGTGCAGGGAGTCCCAGGTGCGGGACTGGGCCTTGTGCAGCACATAGGCGAGCGGGTGGGAGAAATCATCCACCGCCAGCGCCAGCGCCACCTTCTGCCCCTTGACCCAGCCGGTGCATTCGAGCTGGCGCCCGCTCACGTCCAGCATGCCAAGCAGTATCCCCTTGGGCTGAAAGCTGGCATTGAGGGTCGAGGTCCACCAGTGACACAGGTGCTGCTCATCGCGCTGCTGCGTCAAGGCGAGGGCAAATGCGAGGGCTTGTTCCATGGTCAGCCCTCCACCTCGGCCACGAACTGGCGCTCGCTCACAGAGAAACGTACCCGCTTGATGGGCTCACCGGCCGAGAGGCGCTGCAGCAGTTGCAGGGAGACAGGCGGCAGCAGGGCACCATCGATGACGGATTCCAGCATGCGGGCCCCGTTCTCGCTGCGATTGGCGCGGCGCAGTATCTCCTCGGCCACCTCGTCTTCCAGCACCACTTCGGCGCCGAAGCGATCCTTGAGCAGCTTGACCAGCCGGTTGAGCTTGCCACCGACGATCTGCACTAGCGTGTCGTGACCCAGCGGCAGGTAGGGGATCACCTCCATGCGCGCCAGCAGCGCCGGCTTGAAGAAGGCGGCGAGCTCCGGATAGAGCACATCTAGCAGCACGTCCGGCTGCTCGGCGTGATCGACTATGGTCTGGAAGCCGAGGTTGGAGGTGAGGAAGAAGACCACGTTCTTGCAGTCGATGATGCGCCCTTCCCCGTCGGCCAGCTCGCCCTTGTCGAACGCCTGATAGAAGAGGTTGAGCACGTCCGGATGGGCTTTTTCCACCTCATCCAACAGCACCACCGAATAGGGCTTCTGACGAATGGCCTCGGTCAGCACGCCCCCCTCGCCAAAGCCGACATAGCCGGGAGGCGACCCGATCAGGCGCGATACGGTATGTTTTTCCTGATACTCGGACATGTTGATGGTGGTCAGGTACTGGCGACCGCCGAACATCAGCTCGGCAATCTGCAGCACGGTTTCTGTCTTGCCGACCCCGCTCGGCCCCACCAGCAGGAAGGCACCCAGCGGACGGCCCGGACGGCGCAAGTCGGCGCGAGCGGTCAGCAGGTGTTTGTGCAGATGGGCCACCGCCACATCCTGCCCCTTGATAAGCTCGCCAAGGTATTCCGGCAACCGGGTCACCACGTCCAGCTCCCCCTGGGAGATGCGATTGAGCGGCACCCCGGTCCATTCGGCGATCACGGCCGCCACCTGGGTCTTGTCGACGTGGGCGGAGACCAGCACTTCACCCTGTTGCAGGGCGGCCAGCTCGCGCTCCAGCTCGGCCAGCTTGTCGGCGGCCGCTTGTGGATCCAGCGGCGCATCGGCCAGATCCAGCGCCTCTCTGGTCAGCAGCTCATCCTGTTGATCGGCGAGCAGGGCGGCGCGCAGTTCGACAATCTGGTGCACTAGCCCCTGCTGTTGCTGCCACTGGGCCTCCTGCTCGGCCAGCGACTCGCGGCAGCTCTGCTGGGCGGCCTGTAGTTCGGCGAGGCGCTCGTCATTGTCACCGAGACCTATCAGACTCTGGCGCTCCAGCTGACGGATCTCCAGCTCACGCTGGCGCAGCGCGTTTTGCAAATGGCTGACGGCGCGCGGCGGCGTGGTCAGGTTGATGGCGACCCGGGCACAGGCGGTATCGAGCACGTCGATCGCCTTGTCCGGCAGCTGACGGCCGGAGATGTAACGGGCGGAGAGCTGGGCGGCGGCTTGCAGCGCCTCCTCGTCGATCAGCACACCATGAGCCTTCTCGTAGATGCTGCGCAGGCCGCGCAGTATCACTGTTGCTTCATCGGCATTGGGCTCACCCACCTTCACCAGCTGGAAGCGGCGCGACAGGGCTGCGTCTTTCTCCACGTATTTCTTGTACTCGCCCCAGGTGGTGGCGGCTATGGTGCGCAGCTCGCCCCGGGCCAGCGCCGGCTTGATGAGGTTGGAGACATCCAGCCCGCCGGCCTGATTGCCGGCCCCGATCAGGGTGTGTGCCTCATCGATGAAGAGGATGACAGGACGCACCGAATCCTTGACCTCCTGCATCACCCCCTTGAAGCGTTTCTCGAACTCCCCCTTGACCGAGGCGCCCGCCTGCATGGCGCCAAGATCCAGCGTCATCAGCTCCACCTCGCGCAATTTCTCGGGCACCTGACCCGCTACGATACGCAGGGCCAGCCCCTCGATGAGGGCACTTTTACCAACGCCCGCCTCCCCCACGACTATGGGGTTGTTCTTGCGACGACGAGAGAGGATGTCGATCATCAGATCGATCTCGTGATCCCGGCAGAGCACGGGATCCAGGCTGCCCTGACGGGCCTGTTCGGTGACGTTGACGGTGAAGCGGGCCAGCAGGCTGGCATCGGCCGGCAAGGCGGCCTGGGTCGAGGTACCGTTTGCAGAAACAGTCACTTGGGTCTCGGCAGATTCTTTGACCCACTCATCGAACTGCTGGCGCAGCAGCTCGCGATTGACGTTGGCCAAGAGCCGGGTCACAGACCCCGGCAGGTAACGCTGCGGAGTCATCAAGAGCACCAGCAGCATGACGCCGCTGCGAAGCTGGGCGTGTTGCAGCTCGGCCGAGGCCAGCAGCCAGCTGTCTTGCAGCCACTCCACCAGCAGTGGCGAGAAGGAGGGATAAGCCTGGCCATAGCCAGTATCCGCCGCCGAGGGTTGCAGCAGGGTTCTGAGTGCATCGACTTCCACCTCGGCCACTTTCAGGATCTGGCGCACATCACTGAGTGGGGTTTCCAGCATCTTGAGCAGCAGGTGCTCGATGCGGATCTCGGCCCCCTGATGGTTGACACAGAGGGCCGCAGCCTCCTCCAGCATGTGACGGCAGATGGGGTTGAGTCTTTCCACCAGTACGGGTAGCTCTATACGAATCAAGGCGTGCTCTCCTCAGAATAATTATTTTAATAATTCGCCCAGTTGACGCAGTACGTCCTGGGTCTGGTTATTGAGTTGGTGGTGATAGAGGCCAAAGATGATGGCCAGGATCAGGGCCCCGCCCATGAACAGGCTGCGCAGGGAAATCTGCTTGCGCAGCTGGTAACGGGAAGCCTGACGGCCGAGGTCGAGGTGAAACACGCTGGGGGCCTCACCGCCCGCCTCGGGGGCAAGCTGCTTGTGCAGCTGTTTGACGATCCGCTCAAACTCCCCTTGTCCCTTGCTCATCACCTTGTAACGCCCCTCGAAACCGAGGCACAGGCACAGGTAGATGAACTCCAGGATGTCGCGGTAGCGCACCGGATCTTCCTGCAGACGGGTGAGCAGCACGAACACCTTCTCGCCGCCCCAGGTCTCGTTGTGAAAGCGGGTCAGCAAGGAGTGTTCGGACCACTCGCTCTGGCTGCCCCAGTCGCGGCCCATCACGGCCTCGTCGATGAAGGTACAGAGGATGTAGCGAAACGAGAGGACGACGCCGTTCTCGTAACCCTGGGCCATCAGCTCCTGTTCGATGGCCTGGATCTCGGTCACCACCCGCTGATAGAGCTCGGGCACCCTGTCGTAGCGCGACAGCAGGCGCACCCGCTGCACCAGCCCCAGCAAGGGGGTCACCGCATCTATCATGGGGTTGATGCTCTGGCCGCGCAGGCGGAACCAGTAGTCCGAATCCATGTCCAGCTGCTCGGCATGATCGAACAGCAGGTCGCTGAGTTGCTCGTTCTTGATAATGTCCGTGGTCATCTCTGCTTATTCCTTGATGCGATCACTGGCTGCGAATGGCCCAGAGCTGCATGTCGAGCTCCGGGAAATCGCCGGCGATGTGGAAGGCGAGCGTGTTGCTGACCGCCAGCATCTGCCAGGCAGGGCTCTGACGGTCGAGCTGGAAGTAGCTGTAACCGGCGTGATAGGGCAGCTGACGCGGCGCCACCGGCAGCGGCAACAGCGGAATGCCGGGCAGTTGCAGGCTGATGAGCTCGCGGATCTTGTCGCTGGAGGCCACCTTGGTCTGCTGCAGCAACTGCTTGCGCAACTGCTCCTGCGGCATGCGGGCACGCACCGCCAGCACGAAGTCGGCGCTTTGCATCAGCTCGCTCTCGTTGACCATGGCCACCATGACGCCGTACTGGTGCTTGCGCAGCTGGATGGAGACGGCGCGCGGCGACAGCACGGTACTGAGCGCCTGACGCAGGGCCAGCATCACGGGCTCGAAGCTCACCTGCTGATCGTCGTGACGATAGGCGGCAAACTCGGGCGGCAGGCGGGACTCGTCGGTGAAGGTCATCAACTCGCCACACAGCTGCACCAGCGCCTCATGCAACCGCTCCGGGTGCAGGGTGCCAAGACGCGAGAGGTGCGACAGCTGGGGCTGGGCCCGGTTGAGCAGTTGCAGCATCATGAACTCGGCCACATCGGCGACCCCCTGCTGACCCGGCGCGGCAATGCGCTGGGAGAGGCTGCGGGCCCGCTCGGCCACCAGCCCCGCCGATTCGCCGAGGAAGCGCTTGAGGGTCGGGATGGCGGAGACGCTGATGCTGCAGGGCATGAAGTTGGGATCCAGCACCAGACCGCCGTCCGGGCGCTTGTCCAGAATGCGGGCGATGGCGAGCGAGGCATAGGCGCTGCGATCTTCCCGCTCCAACATCAGCCGCAGGCTGACCCGTCCCACTTCCAGGGAGACCACATCGCCCCCCTCGCTGTGCAGATCCCGCACATCGTGGCGATGGGCCTGCAGGCGGGTAGCGACCTGGCCGCCCTGATTGACCTCGTTGACCCCGCTCACCGACAGCGGCAACGCCAGATAGACCTTCTGGTTGGCGACCGAGGCATCGGTGATCTCCAGGGGCGCCGGCAGCATGTCGTCATTGGGAATATTGAAGACGGTGCCATCGGGCAAAATGCCGGTGGCCCCCACCAGGGCGATGCGGCCAAACCCCAGGTAATCCTCGTTGATGGCCAGCGACTGCAAGCCATAGAAATAGTCGGACAGCGCGCTCAGGCGAGCGTGCAGCGCATACTCTGAATGTCTTTGTTGTTGCTGGAAGTGCTGGGGCTTGATGAAGAGCCCCTCACGCCAGATAACCCGATTTCGACTCGACATGGTTATTCTTCTTCTTTTTGCAGTTCCACTTCATCCAGACGCAGATGAACCAGAATTTGATAGGCACGGCCCATGCTCTTGACCTTGATGACCTTGCGCCACTCGGCACTGTCCGGATCTGCGTAACGTGCGATCACCCCGATGTAACGGGTCTTCTCATCGAGCTTGATGGGCGGCAGATACTTGAACTGGCCGGGCAGCAATGTGTAGTCCTGATGATCCAGGTAGTTCTTGCCAAGGGCCTTCTCCACATCCGCCGTCACCTGGTCATAGTCGGTGGCGAGCAGCTTGGAATCTTCGGCCAGCACCACCACCTGAAACTCGATGGGCGCCGCCTCCCCGCTCTCGTTGGGGTTGACGTCCGGCTCCGCCAGCAGGCTCAGCCCCAGGGTGGAGGGTTGGTCGCCATTGCTGCCCACCTGAATATCCGGATCCATGGCCACGTCGGCCATCTTGCCCATGGTGGTACACCCGGCCAGGGCCAGCAGACAGGCCCCCAGCATCAGCGCACGTATCATCAAATCAGTCCCTGTTGCTGACGCACGGCTTGGTCATACGCCTGGGCATAGACCTGATGGAACAGCTTGTCGAACCCCTGCTGACGGGCAGAGGTCAACTCGCGGTAGTAGTGCTGGTACATGTTCCAGGCCCAGCCTTCGTCGGCCACACCCGGTGTACCGGTACGACGATAGTGTTCGAACCGCCCGAGCAGCGCCTCTGGCGAAAACGCCTGCAATATGCTGTCAAGGGCCGCACCTATGGCCTGCTGGTTTGCGACGTGATGAATGCGCACATTGCGCAGACTCTCGGCCACCGCCGCCGGGGCGGTCAGATGCACCGGGCTCTTCTGCTCGGCGAACATCACCGCCAGGGTCTCGTCATAGTCGAGCCCGAGCCGCAACGGGTTGTCCTCGATGGGGCGCAGGTGCCGATCTGCCAGCGCTGCCTGATCGGTCTGCAACTGCAGCAGCCCTTCCACCATGGCACGCACCGTCTTGCCCATCTCTTCGAGCATGTCGTGGGCCTGCTGGGTATCCTGCAGCTGCAAGGACTGACCCAGGCCGCGCATCAAGGGGGTCAGCGCCACGTGATCCACCCCATCCAGCTGAGGGTGGTAGTCGGGGTGATTCTCTATGGCGGGCATATCCAGAAATTCTTGGTTCATGGTGTTCTCGACGGCAGAAAAAGGGGCGAGGGATACGGCATCCATATCCGGTTGTGAACGCAGGGGGGCCTGCAGGCGGGAATCCGCCAGCGGGGACGGCGCCGAGCGCTCCTGCTGCAACGCCAGCAAGGGGTCGACGGCCAGGGTGTGCGGATCGGCCATGGTCTGAGCGCCGTGCTCGTCGCTGGCCAGCCACTCATCGAGCTGCTCGGAGGGGCGGTTGCCCAGCACCTGTTGCAGGCTCTGCTCGGGGGAGATGGCCCCCAGGTAGGCCCGCATCCGGAACGGGCCGACGATCAGTTCGTCACCCTGCTCGAGATGCACCTTGCGGGCCCGCCCTATGGGCGAGGTCGCACCGTTGATGTAGGTCTGGCCACTCAGATCGCACAGGCAAAAGCGACCGTCGTTGAGCTCGACACGGGCGTGGGCCGGCATGACGGCCCCCAACCTGTCCCTCAGTTGCCAGTCGTCCTGCTCGGAGGCGCCCAGGGTGCCCCCCATCTCGTCGAAGCGGTACTGCACCTGCTGGCTGCCATCGAGCTGCTCGCTGTTGAGCACCACCAGGGAAAGTTGCTGGTTAAAGTCGTCCACATTCACTCCTGCACTGATTCCGACACTGAATTTCCTGCGCTTATTCCTGTACACAGATAGTCACAAACGGGTCACTCGGCGGTTGGCCGAGAAAGGTACTCCAGCCCAGGCGCGCACTCTGCTCCTCCCCCAATCGCAACCCCCGGGCCTGCTCCTGGCCGAAGCCGAGTCGCAGATCCCAGGCCAACTGGTCGCGCAGGATGAAGGAGACAAAAGTCACCAGGGCGTGAAAGTGCTCCCCGTTCGGGAGAAACCCGAGAAACTGGCCAAAACTCAGGTTGTTGATCTTCAATAAGAACTTGCCGGCGCAGTCGTTCACCTTGTCACCGATGACAAAGTCGCTGCCCAGGGTGGCGCAAGCGCCGCCCAGCCGGTTTTGCTGATCCTGCTGTATGGGCACCTTGCGCCACTGCCAGGCACTCACCTCCACATCCGCCAGATCGAAACAGTGCGCCACCAGACCGGCGACCACCTCGGGGGAGCGACTGGGGCTGGCCAGCATGCCTGCATAAGAGAGCATCTTGGCGCGGTTGACCGGCAGGCTCTGGCAGACCGCCTCGTTGCCGAGCCCCACCAGGGCGAACATCAGGCGGGAAAATCCATCCTCGCCGTTGTCCTGAAAACGGACGTGATAGCGATACTTGCGCCAGATCCTGTGCAGCAGCGTCAGCAGACGGTGATGGAAGAAGTCCAGAAACAGACCCAGCTTCGGCTCCCCCTGCGCGTACTCCCACGCCAGCGAGTCCAGGTAATAGCCGGGCATGGGAGACTGGCTGCCATGCAGGCCGAGGAAGGCCACCTCCAGCTCGTGGCGCCCCTTGCCATCTCTACCTATCTGCAACACGTCGCTGGTGGGAAATCCCAGGGACGCGGTCGCCTTGAAGCGGATGTTCTCGTCACTCGGCAGATGGTCGAGGCCGCGCTCCTGATCGGCACCGTCCAGCCGGTTGAGCAGCTCAACCAGCTGGAAGAAGTTGAAGCGAGGCGCGTCCCTGGCGGACGTCACATCAGGGAGTGCTGACCGATCTGGACTGGCCATTGATAGCGCTCCTTGTTGTCGAGATTGACCACCTCAAGCAGGTGGAAGGCGTTGACGCTGGCATACAGCGAGAAGAAGTGCGCCAGCACTGTGCTGAACAGGTAGAGCTCCCCTTCGCTGCCAAAGGCGGACTGGCGAATGGAGAGCACCGACTTGAGTCCGCGCACCGGCATGCCCCGTACCAGACGGTCGACCGGGGTGGTTTCGATCTCCTCGATCCCCGCCAGCCGCTTGCGTGACGCCTGCTCCGCCTGCTTGTCATGCAGCGCGGGGAAATCGTAGGTGCGCAGCACCTGCACCAGCGCATCCCGCCGCAGCAGGGAGACATAGTTGAGCGACAGGTTGGAAATCAGCGTCCAGTGCAGACTGCCATCCAGTGCAGGGCGCAGTGGCCGGGTCGGCCTGATCAGGTTGCGAAAGGTGGCAAACGAGGGCGAGCTGCCGGTCGGCACGCAGATGCTGCCGACCTTGAGACGAGCGGCGCGGGAGCGATTGGTGCAGGTGAGCGTGACCGAGATCGACTCATCCAGATCGACAGTGGTGGTTTCATCACCCCGCACGAACGAAAGGCTGTGCTCGAAACCATCGCCGCTGACCGACTCTCTGACCCGCACCCGGTAATAGAGCGCCAGTCTGTGCTTGGCACGTTCAATCTGGTGCTGAAAACTTTCGAACGGCTGATAGATGCGCGGCGTGCCGCGGGAGCGGCCCAGATTGCCCTCAACCCAGCCCTCAACCTGATCCACCGAGAAGATCTCGAAACTGTCGGCATGGCGATAACTCGCCTTGAGGGGATACTCCGCCTGACGGCCATTGAGATTGACCGGCTCGCTGTCGTGCCGGAACAAGTTGATGGCCGGCACGCAGTTAAGCATGAAGGAGTCGGGACGGATCTTGAGCTCCGCCGGCAGGGGCCGATCGAAGCAGAAGTGGATCTTGAACTCGCTCACCGGCAACGGCTGTTTGGGCCACTCGCCACCCGAGAGTTCAAAGAAGAGGAAGCTTTCCGGAAAGCAGAAGTACTCCTGCAGGATCCGGTAGCCGGAATAGACGTTGTTCGGGTAAGGCAGGAGCGCATCATCGCGCTCGAAGCCGACCGATTTCAGCGCCTTGGCCTCCTGGCGAAAGCGCTTGCCATCGATCTCCAGCTCTATGTGGGAGAGCTGGTTGGAGAGCCAGAAGTAGAGTTCATAGGCGGTATAGCTGTCGCCACCGAGGAAGAAACGCAGCTTGTCCAGCTGCAGTTCGCTCAATGGCAGGGGGGCATGCAGGGCAATATCCAGCGAGATGGTGGAGAGATCGTTACCACTTTGCGCCGAAATATGATGGATATCTGCCGGATAGACCCAGGTATCGTGACAGGTCTGAAAATGACAGGTCACCTCGTCGATGGGCAGGCTGTCGAGCTGGCAACCCTGCCTGACCAGCGCCGGTTGGGCTATGGCCCCCGGAATGACCGAAAACTGCATTATGGTCATGCTGGGTACGGGACGCAGATAGTTGGGCCAGAGCATATTGAGCAGACCATGGGTCAGCTCGGGGAACTCATCCTCGATCTTGGCGCGCAGATTGCCCGTGAGAAACGCAAAGCCTTCCAGCAGGCGTTCCACATCCGGGTCGGTATTCTGCTCCGACAGAAAACGGGTGAGCTCGGGATAGGCATCGGCAAATTCGCGCCCTTGCAGGCGCAAAAATGCCAACTCATCCCTGAAGTAATGTTCCAGCGACATTGATCAGACCATGCGGTAGTGACGGTGACTGTCCATATGGACATTGAACGAGGTAACCTGCTCGATATGCTCCAGCCTCACGTGGGCCGTCACCTGAAACGACATCTCAAGCGGACTCGCCTGATGGTCGGGTGAACGCACATCCACTTGAATGATCCGCGGTTCATAACGACGGATGCATTGCCGGATCGCCTCACGGATCCGCCCCTTGATGTCCGCACTGCCCTGCGTGGCGTCATTGAGATCGATGACACCCAGATCGGGAGCACTGCGGCAATTGCCGGGACGGGTGTTGAGAATTTGATCGAGCTGCCGCTTGACAGAATCGACCAACTCATCAACTTCCGAATGGGGGGAAGAGCCAAGCCCCTCCCCCCGGATACGATCAAACAGACTGGCCGCATTTCCTCTATCCCAGGAAGAGAGATACGGCATCGGGCATTATTCCTTGTCCAGTCGACCTACCAGAGACAGCTCGAAGCTGGCCCCCATGTACTTGAAGTGCGGACGCACGGCCATGGCAACCTGGTACCAACCCGGCTCACCTTCCACGTCCAGCACCTTGATCTGGGCGGCACGCAGCGGGCGACGGCTACGTACGTCTGCCGGCGGGTTCTCTTGATCGGCAACGTACTGCTTGATCCAGCCATTCAGTTCACGCTCCAGATCCTGACGCTCCTTCCAGGAGCCGATCTGCTCGCGCTGCAACACCTTGATGTAGTGTGCCAGGCGATTGATGATGAACATGTAGGGCAGCTGGGTGCCCAGCTTGTAGTTGGTCTCCGCTTCCTTGCCTTCCTTGGTGTTCGGGAACACCTTGGGTTTTTGTACCGAGTTGGCTGAGAAGAAGGCCGCATTGTCACTGTCTTTTCGCATGGTCAGGGTGATGAAACCCTCTTCTGACAACTCATACTCACGACGATCGGTGATGAGCACCTCGGTCGGGATCTTGGCTTGCAGCTGACCCATGGCCTCATAGACATGCACCGGCAGATCGTGGATGGCACCACCGCTCTGCGGACCTATGATGTTCGGGCACCAGCGATACTTGGCAAAACTGTCGGTCAGGGAGGTTCCCATCAAATAGGCGGTGTTGCCCCACAGGTAGTGGTCGTGATCCGAGCTGATGTCTTCTTGATAGTTGAAACCCTTGATGGGATTTTCGGTCGGGTCGTACGGCAGCCGGGCCAGGAAACGCGGTGCGGTCAGCCCAAGATAGCGGGCATCCTCCGACTCGCGCAGTGAACGCCACTTGGTGTAGGACGGGCCTTCGAAGACCGATTTGAGATCCTTGATGGACGGCAGATCGGTAAAGCTGTCGACGCCGAAGAAGGCGGGTGCAACCGAGGAGATGAAGGGGGCATGGGCCATTGCACCAACGGCACTGACATACTGCATCAGCTTGATATCGGGTGAACTGTGAGTGAAGGCATAATCACCTATCACGGCACCGATGGGCTGACCGCCAAACTGACCATAACCTGTCGAGTAAACATGCTTGTAGAGGCCGGATTGGGTGATCTCTGGTGAGAATTCGAAATCTTCCAGCAACTCTTCCTTGGTCGCATGCAGTACCTGGATCTTGATGTTTTCACGAAAATCGGTGCGATCCACCAACAACTTGAGTGAACGCCAGGAAGACTCCAGCTCCTGCAATTCTTTGGCGTGCAGGATCACGTCCATCTGCTTGCTCAGCTTCTTGTCGAGCTCGACAATCATGCTGTCTACCAGCGCCTTGTTGACCGGATCGCTTGTGGTGCCGCTATCCAGAATATTGGCGATCAAGGCGGCAACACCTTGCTTGGCAACACTGTAGCCTTCATCGACCGGGGTGATGCGAGCCTGTGCCATGATTTCGTCCAGCAAGGACGAAGGGGCAGCACTCGCCCCCGTTTGAACCTGTTCTTCGACCAAAGACATGTTTTTTCCTTTCTCGTCAATCAATCCAACCAGCCGATCACTCGGCAGGCTTAATCAAATCCAGCTCCTTGAGCAGTTGCTCACGAGCCTCATCACTGGACAGCAGGTCCTGCAAACGATTGCGGAAGGAGGGAATATTTCCCAATGGCCCCTTCAGTGCAACCAAGGCTTCACGCAGCTCCAGCAGCTTGCGCAGCTCGGGAACTTGCTGGGCAACACTGTCAGGGGTGAAGTCTTCCAGAGACTGGATCTTGATCGAAACCGGCATTTCGTCCTGGCTGTTCTCCTCCAGGCGATTGGGAACGGAAAACTTCAGTTCCAGTGCCGATTCTTTCATGACGGAAGAAAAATTATTCTTGTCGATGGAGACGGTCTGACGCTCCTCGAGAGGCGTTTCCTCAGTACGTCCCTTCATATTGCCTACCACCATCATGGTCAGCGGAAGCTCTATCTCCGCCTGTTGACCACCGGTTGCCGGCACATATTTGATATTGATACGTTCTTTGGGCGCAACAGTAGCGCCGTCAATTCCTTTTCCCATGCTCTAAATACCAAGTTAAGGGTCAACCAAGACCCTAAAGCTTATAGCCAACGCCCTCACCAGCAACTGTAAGAAATGACAGTTGACTGAACCACCTGTAGTCACAAGGTGGGAGAAACATCAGCCGACGATGCATTTTTGACATACCAGAGTCAAAGCTCTAATCATCAAAAACACAATATGCATCTTGTTATCTATACAACCCTATCATGCCTCTACTCTTTGTTAGAGGTCATATTGGCTTAAGAGCCATTTGCGCCGCATGGTATATGCGAGCATTATGTCAAGTCAATTAATTCTTAATTAATGATATATTTAAAAAATACCACAACAAAATAAAACACAATAAAAACAATAACTTAACTTCATTGTCGCTTATCGAAAATCAACATTTACATGTTCTATGAAGTACGTTTGAAACTGAATCTAGGCATCCTCCAAGAGCATTTCATTATCATTTACTCTTGTCATTTACACGCTAACGACAGAACCAGACGTGACAATATAAGAAAATATGTAACAAAAGGTGACATAGCGAACACAAAAAGTCCCTTCATCATATTGAGTAATGAAGAGACTGACGAACACTTGACTGTTTAAAGAATGTTGCCAACAACAATGGTGTATATATTGGGTTTATGCGTTAATGGCATTAAGTCATCACACACAACCTATTTCTTATTGTTCACTCACTAACTCTCCAATTTTTTCCCTTGAGCGAGTGTCACGAACCAATGCTGGGCCAGCTTCTGACCGGCACTCTTTTCCTTCTCCGACATACCTTTTTCCAGCTCATCACGTGCCTTGGTTGCATCATGATTGCCATCCGTAGCCGCGAGCAGATACCACGCATAAGCATGCAGTCGATTGCGAGGTGCCCCCAATCCCTGCTCACGCATGATCCCCATGCGATACTGGGCAGATCTATGATGCGCGTTGGCAGCCAATCGATACTGTTTGAGGGCTTGCGCATAATCCTCTTTGCCGCCCAGCCCCAACCGCAGCATCTCACCATAGGCATAGTAGGCATCGACATTGCCCTGCGCTGCCGCCTGCGAAAAACGCTGGCGAGCGGCGGCGAGATCCCCGCGCTCTTGCAGCCATTGCGCCAATGCAAGCTGAGCCTGGCTAAAACCGCCCTCTGCGGCACGCGTCAACCAATGCTCTCGCGCCGTAGCATCGCTCTGCTGCAGGCTCAACTGATATTCGGCTTCATGAGAACCATTGCCAGCAGCCAGCTCCAGCCAATAACGACCCAAGGCAAGATCCTGAACGACCTTTTCTCCTGCCAGATAAGCCTGCCCCAGCCACAGTTGAGCTGGCGCAGACCCTGCATTGGCAGCCCGCTGATAGAAACTGAACGCCTCCTCAGGTGCGGCCTTGCGTGCCAGGATCAGCAAGGCATCCGGTTGCTGCTGGGCAGCTGCCTTCTCAAACCAGCGCAGCGCCACATCGCTCCGTTTACTTACCCCCTGCCCCTGCTCGTAGCGCAATCCCAACTGATATTGCGCGTCGCGATTGCCTTGCTCGGCGGCTTTCTCCAACCATTTGACGGCATCCACATCGGCTCCAGGCTGCTTGGCATACCATTGCCCCAGGATCAGTTGCGCTTCGGCATGATCCCGTTTGGCTGCCTGCTCGAACCAGTCGAGGCACTCGCTTACCAGCTTGCCTTTGTGCTGCTGCTGACAATTCCTCCCCAGCTGATAACTGGCTTCACGGTTGCCCAGCTTGGCCGAGCGCTGCCACCAGTTCTCGGCCAATTGAGGATTCTTTGGCTCGCCAAGACCCACCTGATACCAGCTTCCTACCTGCAGAGCCGCTTTTCCCCGAATGTCGGCATCCGCAGCCAAAGGCCCTGTTTGATCCGCGGCCTGCTTCATCCAGTGCATCGCCTCGGGATAATCGGGCTTGGCGGCCAGGCGATTGGCCAGTTCATATTGCGCCTTACCCTGCCCCTGGTGGGCGGCTTGAGTCAGTTCGGATTCGGTCTGTAACGTCGTTGTAGTACAAGCGGCGAGCCAATGGGTCGCCAGTACCAACCATAATGTGCGGTATGTCATTGTTTGTATCTGCGAATAATTAAGATGGTAGGGTGGCTGTGTACATAATTATTTCTTACAACCAGATAGACTTTCTATTGCTCATCAACTTTCTTTAAATAGACCTTATTATGGTAATTTCCGTGCTGCCTAAGAATATTATTGCTCGTTCACATGATCCAGCTTGACCAGGTCCAGACCCAGCTTGCTTCCCTCATTTAACAGTTTGTCGAGAATATCGGTTCGACAAATAAATCCTGTATATTGATCTGCATCTATATCCCAAAGCACAACTTCATATCCTCGCGCTTGCAGCCACAAGTCATAAAGCACCAACATGCTCCAAACCGATGCCTCCTCACCCGGCTCTGAACAAGTGAAGTGATCCTTCAAGCCGTGAATATCCGCCAATGCATTGCCCTGTAACTCAACCTCCTCAACGTCTCGCCAGTCAATATTGAGACACACCCAATGTTCATTAGAGTTGAATTCAACAAGTGCTGACACAATGCCGCCCTGTAGCTCATCGGCATGGGTATTCATCAGCGCGTTCAATCTGCTGGCTCTGATCTCTTCAGGCAGAGGGGATAGTAAAATTGATAGAAGCCATTTCTTTCTTCGTCTTTCGACATAGACCATGAGAATCAACAGGGGCGACAAGATAATGACGGAGAGGAGCAGGAATAGTTTTTTTATCGCCTTCACCTTTCTTTCTCGATTTTTTCATACAGAGCCAAGGGTGCCAAGCAACACCGCCGCAGCACCAAAACGATGCTCGGTTCGCGATGTATCGATCACGCAGGCAACGCATGATCGATAAAAGCAAACTACTCCTGTACCCAGAACAACATGTCGTCCTTGTTGACATGGGTTTGGGAAGGTAAACGCTGCCCTTTGCGAAGCTGCCACTGCTCATCGGTCAGGTTGCAGCGCCAGTTGCCATCCTGCTCCACCATTGAACCCGGCATGGCAATAGGATGTTGGGCTACTCGCAATGCCTGCCATTTCTCTGCAATACCATTGGCTCTGGCATAATCCACCAGATCCTTGGGGTAATAGCGCATGTCTCGATAGCTGCTGTCATCCAGCTCATAAAGCAGGGTGACCAGCGCCGCTTCAAAAGCCCAATAGCCAAAGTAGATGGCATGCTTTGCCTTGTGCCTGTCGTGCCAATAGCACTCTTTACACCCCTTGTACCATCCTTTGAGGTATTGTTTGATGCTCGCCTGACGCTCAACCTTGGTGGGATTTACACCATCTCCCTTGATGGCATCAAATAGCGGGCGATACACCTCGGGAATATAGGATTCTGGGCCTCGAGGGAAGCCAGGATAACCCAAGCGGGCCAACAACATGCTCCACAGTGGGTCGTCGTCCCCTTCCGGATTCTTACTGATATAACGCACCAACTCGGGCAACATCTTATCCTGGCCATAGAGGATGCTTAATGAAAACATCCAGAGCAGATATTGATAGGCATCTTGCTCCCAGTAATAAAACTGTTCATCTGGAAACTCTTTTTTATGGCGTAAAAACTCTTTAGTGACGACGCCTAGCTGAGCAATAACCTCTTCATGAGAGACCCCGCCAGAATAAAGCAAGATCAGATGTTCAAGATTATCCATAAACATGCCAGCACTGGCACCAGAGCGAGTAGGCAATCCTGCTGGGTCACTCCAGCGTTCATGGTGAGGATCATTTATCCAGCTCCACCACTCCTGGTCAAAATAGAGCGATTCTTTGTAGTCTTCTAGCTGAACCAAGAAGAGATCCTCAGATAATAGTGGATCTCGACGCTGCTCAATAAACGAACTCATTCTCTACTCCTACTTGACCGGGATAGTACCGATAGCATCGGCATTCTTATTCAACTTGGTGATCTGAATCACCTCACCAGACTCATCGACGATCATCAACCAAGATTCATATTTTTGTTTTCTGATATCCGCCAATAGCTTTTTATCTGCTATTTCATCCGGTAATCGCCTTTCTATCCACAAATTGCTCATCTGCTTGCCCGACCCCTTGGTCATCGACAACAACTGGGTGCTCTTGGTGCCATCCTCGTCGATATACTCCCCCCCTGCCGTCCGAAACTTGGTCTCGGTCACCACGTAGGGAGGCGGAGGATTGGTGTTCTTGTAGATACCATCGATGCCCCGCCCTCTGGGCTTGTCATTCAGGCTACGTACCCGGCGATGTTCTGGCAACAGGTTCTCGAACTTGTGATTTGCCATCCAGTTGTCGCTGATGATCTCGCCATAAATCCCTTTCTTGGAGCGGCTCAGGATCTTGAGATCCACTTTGACGACATCATCCGGCAGCGGGTGGATAACGGTGCCACCGGGCACGGCCTTGTAACCTGGGGCATGCTTGACCGCCTCTTTCTCCAATCCCGCGGCAATCTCATCGAGGGATTTGAGCACGGGTCCCATGGCAGCAGGCAACATCTGACCTGCCTGTGACTGCATCTGCAGCACCAGGCGCTGGGATTGTTCCAGCCAGATCCTGACCGATGCTGGTGCCAATCCTTTTACCTTGCCGATCAAACTGGTCAGCGATCTGACGGCATCGTCCAGATAGCCCAGCAGCACGCTGACAGCGATCTGCCCTCTCAACCCCCTGATCTGACCGGCAAATCCTTTCAGAACCTTGTCGAGGCGCGAGATACCCAGCACTTTCTTGACCTTGGGGTCACTGAGAAACGTCAACACGGGTACCATGGCGGGTCTGATCGCCTTGGTGGCATCACCGCCCGCCTTACGGACAAACAGGAAGATGATTTTCAACACCCCCTTGAGCGCAGAACCCAGTGACGGGATCAGACCTATCAGGGTAAAGCTGAGGAAAACCCATTTCTCCGGCTGCTTGGGATCACGGGAAATATCCCGGGCATTGGCAATAAGGTCGCGACAATCCAACACCTGATCGACCACGGGAATAAGACCCAACACCGCATTGGCGGCGATTTGTCCCGCACTTTGGTTGGGATTGAAATCCCCCTGGAGGGCCTCCCAAATCCACTGCAGGCTGGAAGCAACCCCCTTCTTTACCGCCTCTGCACTTTGTTTGACATAGGCAGCGCCGCCGGACACAGCTTTATCCAGGTGGTCATAGAGCTGCTCAAACAGATCGTTACCGAACATATCAGCCCTCGTCACTCAGACTGTCGAGATGGCCGGTGAGGGCCGAGATGGGCTCACGGGGCAAATCGACAAAGTTGTCCTGCACGTCATAGCTCACAGAAGCAGTACCAGCGGGCACCTCCTCAAGCAGCGCCATACCTTCACCATCCAGAGTGCCCTCCCTCACAGAGCCATCGCTCAACACCGCTTTATAGGGGGTACCTGCCAAGGGCATCAGTTCGGAGTCGAGGTGATAGAACTTCATCCAGTGTTTATTTGGGGCATCCAACATCTCCTCTAAACTCTTGGGGATCTGGCCCGCCCAGCCGGAGCCGGAGCCTGGACTGCCGCCCGAGTTCATCTTGATGGTGGGGCCGACCAGAGTGACGCCACCGCCATCGACCTTGATAAAACAGCCACCGACCTTGACGGTAATTTCAGAGCCCGCCTCCAGCACCACCTTGGCACCCGCCTTGACATGCACCTCCTGCCCCGCCTGGGTAAGCCAGCTCTGACCGAGTTTTTGATGCATGGACGCATCCACAGTCAGCGAGTAGTCAGCCTTGATATGATCCCGCTTCTCCCCTTCAACGGTCAGATGGTCGTTGCCTAGACTGGGCGGTGCCCCCTCCTCACCCGGCACCTTTCTGACGCGAGTGACCCGCTCATTGTCGATATCGGTGTGCTGGTCGTGCTTGATGTGCCAGGCCGCATCGTTCTCGATGAGTACGTTCAGGTCTTTCTGACCGTGGATGTAAATCTCTTCCTTGCCCGCCTGGTCTTCGAAGCGCAGCTCGTTGAACCCTTCACCCTGATGGGTCTCGGTGCGCAGCACGGTACGGGTCTTGTTGACCGGCAACTCGTAGGGTGGCCGGTTGGTGGCGTGGAAGGTGCGACCGGTGACGATGGGCTGGTCCGGGTCCCCTTCCAGAAATGAGACGATAACTTCATGGCCGATGCGCGGAATCGCCATCATGCCGTATTGGCCGCCGGCCCAGCCTTGGGATACACGCACCCAGCAGGAGCTCTGGTCGTTGGAGCTGCCGTATCTGTCCCACGGGAACTGTAGTTTGACCCGGCCATGTTCATCGCAGTAAATCTCCTCCCCTTCGGGGCCGACCACCACGGCGATTTGCGGGCCGTCCACCATCGGCTTGTAAGGCGCCTGTGGGCTGCCGATGCGCGCCCGCCAGCTGGTGCTGGCTTTGACCACCGCAAATTCGTTGTGGTAGACGGTCGGGCCGCTGCCCCCCTCCTCTTCCAGCGCCTGCGGCTGCAAGCCGGTGTGCTGGATACGCACGATTTGCCAGTCGGTGTTGAGGCTGCCGTTGGGATGTTCGGTCAGCGAGAAGCTCTGCCCTGGCAGCAGGGCTGCGCTGTTGGACTTGCCACTGCCCGCCACGGCATCATTGCG
Organism: Aeromonas sp. MR19; assembly: GCF_963899305.1. Classification (NCBI taxonomy): domain Bacteria; kingdom Pseudomonadati; phylum Pseudomonadota; class Gammaproteobacteria; order Aeromonadales; family Aeromonadaceae; genus Aeromonas; species Aeromonas sp. MR19. The sequence continues at coordinate 24,801 of NZ_CAWQWZ010000043.1, read as the reverse complement.
AAGGGCATCGAGTCGGTGCTGGGCAAACGCCTTGCCACTACCGTCCTGCTTGTAACGGCCCGGGAAATCGAAGTGCTGATAGGTGCTCCGCTGGTGCTCCAGATCGCTCCCCGCCTTCTTGTGCGAGAGACCGTAGGCCGGGGTCTTGAAGCTGTAGTCTTTGAGCTCCACATCGCTTGGGCGCACCGCCTCGCGGTAGTGGAACTGGCGCACATAGGGGCCCTGCTCCAGCGAGCGGTTGCCGAGGTTGAAGAAGAGCGCGGGGCCGGCGGTCAAGGCCGCCGCATCGTCGGCAAACACGACGCGGTGTTTGCCGGCGTCGAATTCATGGAAGTAGAAGAGCCCCTCTTCGGCGGCGAGCCGGTTGACGAAATCGAGGTCGGTCTCGCGGTACTGCACGCAGTATTCCCGCTGGGCGTGCTCGTTTTTGAGCGCAAAGGCGTAGTCTGTGATGCCGTGCTCTTGCAACAGGACGGAGAGGATTTCGTCAGGCTTTTGCGCCTGGAAGATGCGCGAATTGTGGCGAAGCGAGAGCCGCCACAGCGCCGGCTGTACCATGAGCTGATAGCGGGTACGGCGAAAACCGCTGTCCCCTTGTGCAAAATCACTCACTACCCCGCACACCCGGCGCTGCAGCTCGCCGTTGTACCACACTATCAGCTCGCACGGCTGGTCCAGCACGGCACCGAAGTCGACATCGGGCTCGGGGCTCGCCAATTCCAAACGCAGCTGGAAAGGCCCGTTCAGCGCCTCTTCCAGCACAAACTCGGCCACAACGAAGGTGCTCTCGAGCAGTGCCCCCACCTTGACGGTAAATTGTAATCCTGTGCTGTCTGCCATCGGTGAGCGCCCCTGAGATGTCATGCGGCCCCTCATATTCGGGAGCCATTCAAACCGAGTGAGAGATCCGCCATCGCCCCGGCGTTGCTGACACCATGGCTACCGCACGCCCTTGACGGCGTGCGGCAAGACGTGAACTCGTCTTTTTTCTTGTGTCCGCTTGTGCAGAGCAAACGGACACAAGAAAAAATCGCTGGGATGGAAAAATGGATAGCAGGCGGGAGATGCCCGTCAAACACGCAGATGGCAAAAGGGCACCGCAAGCAGTGCCCTTGTGTATACGGTTACGCTTCGATCGGAGCGCGCCAGTCGTCCGCACCCGAGGTGCCGGCCACTGTGTGCTCCCAGTCAATCTTGCGATAGGCCAGAGAGACCTGGATCAGCTGGGTGAAGTCAGACTTCGCCGGATCCTGGCAGTGGGGCATCTGGCAGTCGATGTCAACTATGGTGGCGTCGGTCAGCACAGTGCTGAAGAAGTGCTCCTGCTTGCCTTCGACCGAGGTGCGATACCACTTCAGGGTCACTTTCGGCAGCATCTCGCCGGAGGCCAGGGAGTTGTACATCAGCGGCACGGACTTGTTCAGGGCGACGGTGAACTTGAACGGCTTGTGGACGCGCTGGCCGGCAGGCTGACCAGATTGCGGATCGGTCGGCACTGTGACGACGTGTTGGAACTCTTGCACCAGCATCTCGTCTTCGTGGCCTTGCACGAAGATGTTGCCGACGGAGTCGGAGGTGAAGGCACCGGCGGTGATGTTGCCCTGAGTCTTACCTTCGATGCTGATATAACATGGAGTTGGCATGGGTATGCTCCTGATAGATTGGTGAAATGAGATAGCACTCGACCAAACCCTTAGCAGTGACCATGCCAAACATTTTTTAACTTATAAAACATATAGTTAAAGACAAGCCACACGCCATTCTCACCGACGAAGCGCAATTAGTTGCGTGATTGGAATATATCCCTACAAAATATTGCACCCTTGGCACTTATAGCTAAATAGGGCGCAACTTGTTGCTCATGACAGAACTTACACCTGTCATAGAGCACACTCATCCATCACAGTGTCGCAAATGAATTGAAGGATGAAGCAAGATGGGCGCCCCCGAAGACCGCCGTCCGGGTTCAGGCAGGAGGAGAGATGAGTGGGAAGAAAAGCAATGGATGCCATGTCAAAGCAAACACCCCGAGCACTCGGATTGCTCGGGGTGTTGCCATGCATGAGATGACAAGGCGCTTTGCCACTGGGTGGTGCCCTGCCAGATGAAGGACATTGCGCCTGACGAAAGATTCTGGGTGAATGCGGCCCGCGAGGAGACTCTGGCCTGACAACAAAAAAACCGGCCATAGGGTCGGTTTTGGTGGCATTCGGCCGGGATGCGCTCACCGCCAGCAGGCTCTCGCCCAAGGGGCACTCTTGGCGGCCCGGCATGGCTGGGCCTATCTGCTTGTCGACCCCGGAGATGTGTTGCACCAGCAAGTACAGGAAAAACAAAAGGGCCTGTCTTTCGACAGGCCTTTTTGTTTTATTTGGCGGTGAGGGAGGGATTCGAACCCTCGATACGTTGCCGTATACACACTTTCCAGGCGTGCTCCTTCAGCCACTCGGACACCTCACCAAATTTTTTCTCACATTTTCAGGTGCCTGAGTTACACCATCGCTTGCGAACCATGCCGCAGCGACGGGGCGTAATGTAAGGGATGCATTGTGTTGGGGTCAATGCAATTTTGCGGTTTTCAATCTGTTTGCTCAAGAACCGAGCCAACTGCGCAAAATCTTTCCACCTCTGCATCCCATACCATCAACTGGCGGCCTGTTCGTGACTCTGCTCGCCTTTCAATGCCTCTTCCAGAGAGCCATAAAACTCCAACTGACCCGGCACAGGGCGCACCTTGGCACGCGCCAGTGTCTTCAACGGCTGAAACTGCAACTCGGCCACCCGCAGCTCCACTCCAGCCTTGGCCATCTGCTTTTCAAACTGCAGGAAAGCAGAGAGTCCCCCGGCATCCAGGATGGAGACAGCCTCCATCTGCAATACCAGCAGCTTGTGCCCCTGAACCTGAGCCACCAGCTCGCCAAAGACACGCTCGGCTGCCGCAAAAAACAGCGGGCCGTTGATCTTGTAAAGCAAGGCATTCGCCGGCACTTCGTGGGCATAGCGCTTGTGATCGGCCAAATCGTGCAGCCTGGTCATCTTGGCGATTTCACGCATGAACAGCAGGGAGGCGAGGATCACCCCGAAGGTGATGGCAATCACCATGTCGAAGATGACGGTAAGCGAGAGACAGACCACCAACACCAGCACATCGGACTTGGGCGCGCGACGCACCAGCTCCACCACCTTGTGTGCCTCACTCATGTTCCAGGCCACGATCAGCAACAGCGCGGCCATGGCCGAGAGCGGCAACCAGGAGAGCCAGGGGGCCAGCACCAGAATGGCGGCCAGTACCACAAGCGCATGCACTATGCTGGAAACCGGCGAGGTGGCACCTGCCCGTACGTTGGCGGCGGAACGGGCAATGGCCGCCGTTGCCGTAATACCACCGAAGAAAGGCGCCAATATGTTGCCCAACCCCTGCCCCACCAGCTCGGCATTGGAGCTGTGTTTGCGACCCGTCATGCCATCGAGCACCACGGCGCAGAGCAGCGACTCAATGGCCCCCAGCATGGCCATGGAAAACGCAGCCGGCAGCAAGCGCTCGATGGCCGCCAGGTTCCATTCGACCGGTGAACCATCCGGCCCCGGCAGTGCCCAGGGCATTACCAGAGTCGGCGCTATGGGCGGGATCCCCATGCCTTGTGTCCCATCTGCCAGGGTATAACTGAACTTGCTGCCAATGGTGGCCACATCGACACCAAAGTAGTGCAGACCAAACCCCAGCCCCACCCCCACCAGCACGGCGGGTAAGTGACCGGGCACCGGCAAGCGCAGCCGTGGCCAGAGCAATAACACGGCCAGGGTAGCAATCCCGACCAACGTGTCACCCCATTGCCAGCTTGGCAGGGCATGTACCAGCGCCTCTACTTTGCCTATGTAATTTTCCGGCATATCGGGCACATGCAGGCCAAAGAAGTCCTTGATCTGCAAGGTGGCTATCACGATGGCGATCCCGCCGGTAAAACCCAGGGTCACTGACGGCGGAATGTATTCAATCAGGCGCCCAAGTCGGGCCATCCCCATGGCGACCAGAAAGAAGCCCGAGATCAGGGTCGCCATCAGCAGGCCACCGACCCCGAATTGCTGGGCCACAGGGTAGAGGATCACCACGAAGGCGGCGGTCGGCCCCGACACGGAGAAACGGGATCCACCGGTCACGGCAATGACGATACCTGCGATGATGGCGGTATAGAGACCATGTTGCGGTGGCACGCCGCTGGCAATCGCCAGTGCCATGGCCAGCGGAATGGCGATAATGCCGACCGTGACGCCGGCGATCAGGTCACGGCCAAAGCGAGGGATGCTATAGGGTTCATCAATACAGGATTGGCGTAAAGCAATGGCCAGCTTCACGCTTTGCAAGGGAGCTTGGTTGTGCATGTATATCGTAATACCAGAAGAGGGAGACAAAGGCCGGATTGAACCGGCGCCCGATCATCATCAAGGGCCGGCAGAGCTGTCGACACGGCGATGGTATCCTGAGCAACCATACCCCAGCCGATGAAATATTTCGATGGGCGGGATCAATGAATGGCCGTTACCACGCAAAATTGCCGTTTATTGTCCACATATTGCCGCCTTTTCTCACCATTACGCCGAACTTTCACTTCGCCTGCTAACTAAATCCTGACGCATCCACATCGCTCACCTTATCCGTCACGCCTCTCCCTGAGTCAGGGCTCCAGTTCTCCGGCGTGCGGCGCCACTGTCACCCGCCGTTCAGCAAGCCTGCCGTGTGACTCGCCATCGAGGGCGGCCTGCTCCCGGCCAGCCGCTAATGTGCCAAAACGAAAAAGTGACAGGCAAAACGCCGTCTCAAGCTGCTGATTGTGCTGAAAATAGTCCACAATGACCAAGTTTTGGACAAACAGGGCGAAATTCCATTTTTTGCGCCGGATCGCGGGTTGACACCCGGCCGACAGGCTATTAATATCCGCACCGTCTCAACGAGACAGGCAATTCCTCCTTAGTTCAGTCGGTAGAACGGCGGACTGTTAATCCGTATGTCACTGGTTCAAGTCCAGTAGGAGGAGCCAATTCCCTCGTAGTTCAGTCGGTAGAACGGCGGACTGTTAATCCGTATGTCACAGGTTCAAGTCCTGTCGAGGGAGCCAAATTTCAAAGCCCAGTCTCAGGACTGGGCTTTTTCATGTCTGCCACATCCTCCACTTACTCACCCTCTTTTCTTCTCCATCACGGCTCGCACCCTATTGCAAAGCTGGCTCTCGCCTCCCGATCAGGAGACAGACACAAGCAGGTAGCCCTTGGTCGCACGCAGTACTAAAGTGGATGAGGTGAATAACCTGACAACAGAAGCGAGCAATATGATGCACAAAACCATGATTACGGCGGCAGCGCTGGCCCTGCTGATCCAGTCCCCTGCCCACGCCATCAGTGCCAAATACCGCCAACAACTCGAAAACTCCGGCTGCACCCAGGCCTCCGAGTTGCAAGGGTGCGATATCACCAAGAGCAAGGCCGAAAATGCCAAGGCTGGTTTTGGCGAGGCAGCCACTCCCGCGAGCACGGAGGCCGCCGCAGACACCACACCCTATGCTGGGCAATGGGTGGCCAAAAGCAACGAAGGAGCCACAGTTGCCACCATCCGTATCGATGGCAAAGAGCAGGTTTGGGTCAATGGCAAACAGGTCAAGGCAAAGCGGGCTGACGGTGCACTGCTGTTCAAGCAGGGCACCATTACATTTACCATTCAGGGCGATCGCCGTCTGAAGGGGGAAGATGTCTGGATCGACAGTGATGCGGGCACCAAGGGCCCCATCAATATCGAGTAATAACCGAGGTGCCCGGCCCACAACCGGGCGCCCGTTCTGCATTCTGACTGCATTGCATCAGTACCGAGCGCTTGCCATCTGTGACAGTGGCACATCGACTGTCAGAGCAGGCCCCATCAATGCGACACCTTCTACCGAGCAAGCGGCCATGCAGGCTTTATCAGTAAAACATGCATTCGTCGCCTGACTCAGGCGATAATCAGCCCAATCTCACCCTACTCAGGAGTTCTCATGCGTCGGTTCAACTTTATGCTCAATGGCAGCCGGTTGATGATGTTCCCGTTTTATGTGTGCATTCTGGTGTGCGTGGCGCTCTTGATGGTGAAGTTTGCCATGCAGCTCTATACGCTGTGCCGCGACATCATCGACATCCATTATCTTGACCTCATCACAGGGGTGCTGACTCTGGTGGACTTCGTACTGGTGGCGCAGATGCTGATCCTGGTGGCCATCTGCGGCTATGTGCAGTTTATTCAGACTCAGGAGCAGCGCGAGGCGCTCGGCAACAACTGGCTCAGCAAGATCAACTTCGCCTCCCTCAAACTCATCGTCATCAACTCCCTGGTCACCATCGCCGGGATCGAGGTGCTCAAGGCCTTTCTGGACGATGGCACCGGCAATGAAGTCGAGATGAAGTGGTCTGTGATAGTGTTTCTCGCCTTCTCCACCGCGGCGCTCATCTACGCCATCACGGAACGGCTGGCAGATCACAAATGACCCAACCCTGTTTTCATTCAGGATTTATTCATCAAGAGCGGAATTGATAACTCTTTTCATTACCTTTACTGCATTGTAAACTTGCTCCCCCGGGCTGGACTGCCCGGGCGCTGGAGCACCTATGACAAGCCTTTCTCTCTCACCCCGACACTGCTGGCAGTGGCTGGCCTATCACCATCAGGCCGCTGAGGGCTCCCTCTATCTGATGTTCTTCTCCGGCCTGTTGCTGTGGGAGCAGCTGACCCCGCTCTGGGCGCTGGCGCGCTGGAATCTGTTTGTGCATGTGATGCTCTCGCTCACCCTGTTCCCCCTGCTGTTTGGCGCCTTCTGGCTCTCCCATCGCAGCCTGCTGAACAAGAGCCACAAACCATTTTTGCGCACCACGGGGCGGATTATCGAAGCCCTGCTGCTGGTCTGTCTGACCAGCGGCCTGCTGCTGGTGCTGCACGGCACCCCGGGCGACAGCATGGGCAGCCTCGCCAGCTGGGCCCACTGGCTAAGCGCTTTGGCGTTAACTCCTCTGGTGCTGCGCCACGCCTGGCGCTGGACCATCTTGAAATGGCGCTCCTGATCCCATGCTGAAGTTGCTGTTTTCCTGCCTGCTCACCACAGCACTGCTGCTGGGTACCCATACTGCCGCGGCCCAGCAGATGGGCGCGGCCATGATCGCCTATGACGAGGGCGAGACCCATCGCCTCGTCACCGCCAACCTGAGCGCAGGATCTGTCACTCTGCTGGCACGAGACAACGGCAAGCGGCTCAAAGAGGCCCGCTTTGGCGGTGATCTGCGCCAGTTGGCCCGCGCAGGCGACGGCACCCTGCTGGTCACCGATTACAGCGGCGATCGGTTGCTGCTGCTGGATGAGGATCTCGACCTTGCGAAGGTGATCCCCACCGGCCATAGACCCTATGGGGTCATCTTCGATCCCAAGCGGCAGTGGTTCTGGGTCACGCTGTTTGAGGCAGGCCGCCTGCAGGCCTACGACACCTCAGGCAGACTGCAGCTGGATGCGGCCAGTGCCGAAACCCCGCGCGGGCTGGCGCTGACCAACGACGACCGCCTGCTGCTCACCCACGCCATGACGGGCCAGCTCGCCATCTATGATCTCGGCAAGCTCGAGAGCGGAGCCAACGGCACCACCCTGCCCAAGCCGCACCTGATCACGTTGGCCGAGACCCACAGCGATACGCCGAGCGACTCCCAGGGCTTGCCGCGCCTGCTCGATGGCATCACTATCTCCCCCGATGGCAGCGAAGCCTGGCTGCCACATGTGCTGTGGAGTTTCGACCACCCCTTCCAGTTTCAGAGCACCGTCTTTCCGGCCGTCTCCATCATAAATCTCGATGAGGAGAAAGAGCGGGTAGATGAAAGAAAGCAGCTCTTTTTGCAGATCAACCTGCCGAGCGTCGGCAACCGCAGCCAGATCGTCTCCAACCCGTTCGCGGCGCGCTTCGCCGCCGACGGCAAGCGGATCTACCTGACCCTGGCGGGCTCGGAGGATCTGCTGGTGTTCGACCTGTCGCGCAGCGGCAAGCAGAACAGCAACCGCCACCGCCGCAAGAAGTTTCAGGGGGGCGCCAAGGCGACCCAGCTCCTTCGCCATCTGCCGGGCCAGAATCCGCGGGATCTGCTGATCGATGGCGACCACCTACTGGTGCACAACGCCATGGGGCAGGATCTCACCCGTCTCAACACCGGCGGCAGCGGCCCCTTCGCCCGGGTCACCGTCGATCAGCCGCACTTCGCCAAACTGGTGGAGACGGATCCCCGCCCCGAGGCGCTCAAGCGCGGCGAGCGGCTGTTCAACTTGGGCAACACAGCTTCCAACTCACGCTTCCCCATGGCGGGGGACAACTGGATGAGCTGCAACTCCTGCCATCTGGACGGGTTCAACTTCACCAACCGCTATCTGATGGCCGCCCATCGCCAGCAGAGCAGCGATAACGCCATCAATGGTCACGCCAACCTCGCCAACATGGTGGCGGGGGACTTTATCGGCGAATACCTGCGCATGACCCAGCAGACCCAGGGCGGCATGGGCCATGACACCCGCGATGGCGCCGAGGCAGTTGACCCCGCCAGGCCCCAGCCCGAGGTGAAGGCCATGATGGAAGACTTGCACGCCTTCGTGACCGCCGATGGCAACCTCCCCTATCTCGCCAACTGGCTGCGGCTCGATGCCCCGCGCACGGATCCGGCCAAGGCGCCGACCACCCATCCCAAGGAGTGGCTCAACTCCGCCTCCTGCCAGAACTGCCACCAGCAAGCGTTCCAGGATTGGAGCGAGAGCAACCACAGGCTGATGGGCAACTCCCACCCCTACTACAAGGTGGTGCAGGCGTTGGCCCGCCAGACCGAGGGCGAAGCGTTCGGCCAGTGGTGCCAGGGCTGCCACATGCCCCAGCAGGTGATGAACGGCCAGCAGGATATGCCCAAGGGCTCCCATATGTTCGAGCAGGGCGGCGCCTCGCTGATCGCGGCCCACCAGAAAGGCGAGCCCGTGGTGGAAGAAGGCACAAGCTGCGTGCTCTGCCATCGCATCACCCGGCTCGAGGATGCCGGTGGCAACAGCGCCTTTACCGTGAATTTGAAAGACCGCGAGAGCTATGTGTTCGAGGATGCCGCCGGCGGCAGCCTCAAGCACTGGCTGGCCGAGCGGCAGATCAACGCCCGCCCCGCCATGCACAAAGCCTCCTACCAGAAGGATTTCTACCGCGATGCGGCCCTGTGCAAGTCCTGCCACAACGAGTTTGCCCCGGGCACAGGCGCCAATATCGTCAACACCTGGGATGAGTGGGAGAACTCCAGCTTCGCCAAGGCGGAGGATCCCGCCAAGCGGCGCAGTTGCATCGACTGTCACATGGACCCGGAGCCGGGCAACGGCGGCGCGCCGGTGGCCGGCCAGTCCACCGAAAACGGCACAGTGAAAGAACGCCTCTATCGCCACAACTTCACCGGTGCCCAGCACCAGTTGGTGGGACTGCGCAACCCTGAACTCGAGCAGGAGAGCCTGGCGCTGTTGCGATCCAGCGCCACCCTCTCAGCCCGCATCGAAGGGGCAGTCGATCGCCGCCAACTGGTGGTGCGAGTTGCCAATACCGGCGTGGGCCACGCCCTGCCCACCGGGGTCGCCGATTTTCGCGAACTCTGGCTGGAGCTGACCGTCACCGATGCCAGCGGCAAGCGGGTACTCCAAAGCGGCCAGCCGGTGGCTGGCGCCGTGCCCGAGGACGCGCGGCTGTTCAGAAAGGTGTTTGGCGATGCCGACGGCAAACCGGTGGGGCTCAAGTTCTGGCGTTACGCCAAGCTGCTGGCAGATACCCGCATCCCGGCCGATGGCTGGCGCGATGAAGCCTGGCCTCTGCCGGCGGATGCCCGTGGGCCCTTCCAGGCCGACATCAAACTCAATTTCCGCACCTACCCCAAGTGGGTCAATGATGCGGTGCGCGCCGCCGAGCCGAGCCTCCCGGAGCCACCCATAGTGCTGCTCAACCGGTTGCAACTCACCTTGCAACCCACCTCCCCTACGCCTGACACGGAGCCTGAATCCTGATGTTTGCAAGTTTTCTCATTACCCTGCGCGAGGGGCTGGAAGCCTTTCTGCTGGTGGGCATCTGCCTCTCCTATCTCGCCAAGCTGGGGGCGAGCCGCTACAACAAGTTCATCTATCTGGGGGTGGGGTTGGGCCTCGTCGCCTCTCTGGTGGTGGCCTTCCTGTTCCAGGTGGTGGTGAGCCAGTTCGAGAGCGAGCGCTACAACCACCTGCTGATGGCGGGGATCCTGATCTTCGCTACTCTGGTGCTCACCTACATGGCGGTCTGGATGCAAAAGCAGGCCAAGTCCCAGGTCGGGGCCATGACGGCGCGCATCGATGCGGCCATCGATGGCGGCAACCTCTTTGGTCTGGTGCTGCTCGCCTTCCTCGCCGTGATGCGCGAGGGCTTTGAAACCGTGCTCTTCTTCTCGGCCCTGGTCTACTCAGGGCAAGGGGTGGATCTGCACGAGGGGCTGATGGGGGCACTGGCGGGACTGCTGATCTCTGTGGTGCTGGTGTGGGGCCTGCTGCGCTCTACCCGCAAGGTGGCGCTGGCCCCCTTCTTCCGCTGGACCGGCCTGCTCATCATCATCATAGCCGCAGGTTTGCTGTCGTCCGCCGTCAACATGTTGCAGGCGGCGGGGGTCATCACCCTCTGGACGACGCCGGTATTCAACATCAGTCACATTCTCGACGATCAGGGGGTATTCGGTACCTTCCTGCGCGCCCTGTTTGGCTACAATGCCTCACCGGCCGGCTTGCAGTTGCTGACCTGGGCCAGCTACCTGGTGATCTTCGTCACCATCTGGCATCGCAACTATCGCCACAAAGTCCAGGGGTAAGCCCGCCTCTTTGCGAGATATGAATACGGCAAGGCGGCTCACGGGATGGGCCGCTTTTTTCACCCTCTTCCCCTTTTCTCTTCAGCCAGATTTTTCGGATACACAGTCATGAGCGACAGCAAGAAGATTGCAGTACTGGGCGCAGGCCCTGCCGGTTTGATGGCCGCCTGGCGTCTTTGCCAAGCCGGTTTTGCGGTCACCCTGTTCGAGCAGGAGCCCGTGGTGGGCGGCATGTGCGCCACCCAGACCTTTGCCGGCAAGGATGGCGACTATCGCTTCGATTACGGCGGTCACCGCTTCATCACCAAGAACCCCGAGCTGCTCGCCTTTATCGACGAGCTGATGGGGGACGATCTGCTCCACGCCGATCGCAAGAGCGTGATCCGCTTTGGCGGGCGCACCTATGACTACCCCTTGAACCTCACCAATCTGATCAAGACAGCCCCCCTGCCGCTGATGGCCGGCGCGGTGAAGGATCTGCTGCTGTTGCCCTTTGCCAAAAAGCCGGAAGACTTTGACAAGGCGAGCTTTGCCGAGTGGATCCAGAGCCACTTCGGCCGCACCCTCTATCGCCAGTTCTTCGAGGGCTACACCGGCAAGCTGTGGGGCATCAACCCGGACCGGCTCTCCGCCGACTGGGCCGGTCAGCGCATCAGCCTCATCGATCTCAAAGACGTGGCACGCCGCCTGCTACCAAGGCGCAAGGGCAACCTCTCGGTGCGTACCTATGCCCGCAAGTATCGCTATCCAAAGTATGGTTTCGGCCAGATCTTCGCCACCCTGGGTGAGCGGCTGGTGACCGAGGGCGTCGAGCTCAAAACCGGCGCCACCATCACTCGCCTTGAGCAGGCTGATGGCCGGATTGAACGGGTTTATTGGCAACAGGAGGGTGTTGAGCAAAGCGAATCCTTTGATCAGGTGATCTCTACCCTGCCGCTGCCGCTCACCTGTCAGCATCTGGGCTTGCCGTGCGATCTGCACTACCGCTCGCTTCGCTTCGTCAACATGCCCCTCAATCAGGAGAACCTGTCGGACAACACCTGGCAGTACCTCTCGGACCCCCATATCCTGGCCACCCGCTTGCAGGAGCCGCGCCGGCGCAGCCCCTTTATGGCGCCGGTGGGGAAAACATCCGTGATGCTGGAGATCCCCTGTAATCCGGGAGACGCCACCTGGCAGGCGCCGCTGGCCGAGCTGCGCGGCCGGGTCACTGCCGATCTCGCCAGCCTGGGGGTGGATACCGCCAAGCTGGGGGATGAGACCTTCGAGGCGCGCAGCGAGTACGCCTATCCGCTGATGGATCTCGGCTATCAGGCCCGCCGCAACGAAGCCATCAAGGCGCTGATGCCGATAGGCAACCTCATCATGACCGGCCGTCAGGGGACATTCCGCTACATCTTCACCGACACCGCCATGGAGATGGGCATGATGGCCGCCGACATGGTGATCGACGGGGTGGACAGACGCCACGCCATCTTTAACCATCGCAACGAAAATACCGTGATCGAGACCCAGAGCGTGGCCTGAGGGCCGTGCCGTAAGCACAACAAGGAGAACAGGATGATCATACGCCCGGGTTTACTTGGCCTCACCCTACTGCTGACCCTCAGCGGCCAGGTACAGGCTTACTCCTACGCCGCCGCCGGCAAGGAGCCGCTGATCGATGCACGCGAGGCGCTACTCGGCGCCGCCACTGACGGCAAAGATGCCAGCGCCACCTTGAGCGACATCGCCGAGGAGCTGACCTATCTGGAAGAGCACCACAAGGTCGAGCTGCAAGCGCCGCTGGCTGCCGCCATCAAAGCCAAGGATGCGGCCGCCACTGCCGCCCTGCTCAACCGCGCCTACAAGGCCGAGATCGAGCGTCGCCTAGAGGGGGCCAGCCAGAACCTTGGCGACTACCAGACCGCCAAGGTGCTGGTGGTCAAGAGCAAGCGCTTCCTGGATTTGATCCTCCCCTCTCTCAGTGAAGGGGATCGCAAGGCCGCCGAGCAGGCGCTGGCCAGGGTGCTCGATGCCATCGGCAACCCGGGTGTCTTCGGGGTGGGTGCCAAGCCTGCCGATGCCACCGCCTTCGCCGACGCCGAGAAAGCCCTGATGACCGTGCTGGCTCCGCTCTGATGACCCTCTGCCCATCATTGCGCCATCTCGCTGTGACAAACCGTGGGTTTCGCTTCGCTCCACCCACCCTACGCACAGCCTGCCGATAAATGCACCCGGACGTCGGTTTTCCCCCTTCTCCCCCATCGGGAGAAGGGGTGGGGATGAGGGGGAAGGCAAGGTCTCGGCGCTGGACTTCCCCTGACTCATCCCCCCTCTGGCTGCTTGCTCTGCTGCAATTGGCCTGGCTTGGCTGGTTGCTGGCCTTTCCGGTGGCGCTCGATTCCGACGATGCCCTGAACTTTGCCCACGGGGTGACGCGCTTCAGCGTGCTGGAGTTCTCCCCCCACTTTCCTGGCTACCCCGCCTTTATCTGGCTGGCGCGGCTTATCAATCTTTTGGTAGACGAACCGGCCCGCGCGGTGCAGTGGGCAAGCTTGATGGGTACAGGGCTGCTGGCACCACTGGCTGCGCTGCTTGCGGTCAGGTTGTGGCAGCGGCCGAGCCTGCTGACGCCGGTCTGGCTGCTGATATTGGCCCTGCCGCTCACCCCGACCCTGGCGCTCTCCGGCCTCTCGGACGGGCCTGCGCTGGCGGCATGGCTCGGGGCTCTCTTGGCCTTGCAGCATCGCAAGATAACGCTGGCCGGCCTGCTGGTAGGGCTGCTGCTGGCCCTGCGCCCCTCCTATTTCGTGCTGGCATTGCTGCCGCTTTGGCTCGGGATGCAACACAAGGGGGAACGACTCAGATTTATACTCCCCATTGCGCTGGTAGGATTTTCCAGCCTGCTGTTTGTCTGGCAGGCCGATGGCCTGGCCTATTTCAGCGAAGGGCGGCGCTTTACCGACGGCCACTTTACCCTCTGGGGCAACACGGCGGCGGCCCATGGCGACCGGCTTTTGAGCTGGGCCCGCACCTTCAATGATCAACTGACCCCGCTTTGGCCCTTGGCAATCGGGCTGTTGCTGATACCGCTCTGGCCTGCGGTTCGGTGCAAGGCCGCACCTGCCAAGCAGGTCTGGTATCTCGGCTGGCTGGCCCTGCTGCTCTGGACCCTGTTTGGCCAGAACCCGGACAATCCCCGCCATCTGGCGCCCCTCACCCTGCTCGGCCTTGTGCTGCTGGCGGGCAGGCTGCCGCGCCGGGGCGAGCTGCCGGCCATGCTGGGAGCCCTTGCGCTGCTGATGACCACACTCACCCCGCCCCTGCCGCCCGCCATGGTCAAGGCGACTCAACTGGCCGAGCGGGTGTGCCCGGCGCTGGTGACCCAGTGGGGGGTGAGGCTACTGCGAGAGACCACGGCCCTGCCCGTCACCGACGGCTGGTACCAGGGGGATGCCCGCCTCGCACTGGCGCAAGGGGCTTGCCGCCTCAGCCGACGGCCCATCCTGGCTGGCGATCTGCCCGCACCAAACCGGCAGATCTGGCTTGCCCCCCGCTTTCACGCCGAACCGGGCCTCTGGCTCGGGATACAAGAGCCTGTCTCCCCCTAGCCGCCCTCTGGCTCGAGCTACAGGTACCCATCGCCCCCTAGTCAGCCACTCGACCCACCTGCCAGGCGGCCAGCGTCGACTACACTCACTTCGCATCCGTGACAAGTGAGTCTGTTTATGAAGAAGCCTGGCGAATGGTATCTCATCCCTCTGACGCTGGTGCTGGCCTGCGGGGTCTTGCTGCTGCCGCTCTGGCTGCGGGGGGGCAGCCAGGGGCATGATCTATTTCATCATCTGCTTTCCGGCCACTATTTTGCGCTGCAACTGTGGCAGGGGGAGCTCTACCCGCGCTGGCTGATGGCCATGAACGGCGGCTTTGGCAGCCCCACCTTCTTCTTTTATCCCCCCTTGCCCTACTACGTCAGCGCTCTGTTCGCTGGCCCCCAGCCGCTCGCCCATCAGGCCATCTACCCCCTGCTATGGAGCGCCAGCCTGGCGCTGCTGCTGTCCGGTCTCTTCGCATACCTCTGGCTGCGCCGCTTTAGCGCCCCCGGTCGCGCCCTGGCCGCCAGCCTGCTCTACCTCGCCCTGCCTTATCATCTGGCCCTGGATCTCTATGCCCGCTTCGCCCTGGCGGAATTCTGGGCCTTCGTCTGGGCCCCGCTGGTGCTGCTGGGCCAGGATCTCGCCGGCCAGCGCCGGCGAGGCGGCTTCCCCCTGCTGACATTGGCGCTGGCCTTGCTGGCATTCACCCACCTGCCCAGCCTGCTGTTGATGCTGGCGCTGATCACGCTGCGGGCGCTGCTGCAAACCTGGCGCTCACGCACGTCGTTTCCGATCCGGATCACCCTGGCCGCACAAGTGCTGGGGCTGGCCATGGCCGCGGCCCTGCTGCTACCCGCCCTGCTGGATCAGGGGGCCATCTCCATGGAGCTGATGCGTGGCGGCATGTTCGACTTCAGGCGCAACTTTCTCGACCGCTTGCCCTCGGGCTGGGGCGACTGGCGCTTTCGCGGCCATCTGGCCTGGCAAAGCCTGCTGACCATGGGGTTGCTGCTGCTCGCCTGGGCAGCGGCCCGTGAGCCACGCCACCCCGAGCTCCTGTGCTGGGGGGTGTTGGGGGTGGGTGCCTTCCTGATGATGCTGCCCCTCAGCCAGCCAATCTGGCACCTGCTGCCACCGCTGCAGCGGCTGCAATTTCCCTGGCGGTGCAATCTGATCCTCACTCTGGCCACGGTGGCGGTGGTCGCGCTGGGAACCCCGGTCAAGCAGCCATGGCAAGGGATCTGGTGGAGCCTGCTGCTGATCACCCTGGTCTCCAGCCTCGCCTATGTCTATTACGCCCCCCTCACCCAGGCACCGCTCAAGACGGTGATCGATGCCGAGTTCGACAGCAAGCGCAGTGCCCGGGAATACCGCCCCATTCAGGTGCCCAGTGGCCGGTTCACCCCGACTCTGCTCGCCTGGAAGGAGGAGTTTCAACCCCCGGTCACCACTGAGCAGCAAGGCGCCGAGTGGACGCTGGTACGCTGGCAACCCAGATGGCTGGAACTGACGGTGAGGACACAGAGGCCCACCAGGCTTATCTTGCACCAATATGACTACCCGGGCTGGCAGGCCAGACTGGATGACTCGCTGACGCTGGCGGTCAGCGCAAACCGGCAGGGGCTGCTGCAAGTCTGGGTGCCTGCCGGCCAGCACAGGCTCAGCCTGAGGCTGACTGCCCGCTGGCCAGAACGGTGGGGAGGCGGGATTTCCCTGCTGGGCTGGCTCTGCTGGCTACTGCTCGCCTATCGAGGCTGTCAGGCCCCGAAACGGCAGTGATCCGGCAGCCCGGACCGCAATTCGCCGCCGGGCATCACAGCCAGAGCGTGACGGGGGACGGCATAGCCCTGCCCAAACCAGCCAAAACCAGCCAAAACTGATAGACTGACTACTTGTTACTTTTTTTCACGCGAACTTGCTCACGATCGGACATCCTATGCCCCAACCCGCAGCCCTCTCTCCCCGTTTTCTGTTTATCCTGCTCGGCGCCCTGGCGGGCCTGACCCCGCTGGCGGTGGACATGTACCTGCCCGCCATTCCGGCCATCGCCCGGGATCTCGCCACCAGCATAGACGGTGCCCAGCTCACCATCAGCGCCTTCCTCGGCGGCTTCGCCATCGGTCAGCTGTTCTACGGGCCGCTCGCCGACAGCTATGGCCGCAAGCCGGTGATCCTGGCGGGTCTGGTGATGTTTGCCATCGCCTCGGTGGGCTGCGCCATGGCGGACTCTCTGCCCGAACTGCTGGCCTGGCGCATGCTGCAGGCGGCGGGCGGTGCGGCCGGTTCCGTGGTGGTCAATGCCCTGTTGCGCGACCTGTTCGAGAAGGATGCGTTTTCTCGGGCCATGTCGTTCGTCATCCTGGTGATGACGCTGGCGCCCCTGGTGGCCCCCGTAATAGGCGGTTACATCAGCGCCCACAGCGACTGGCGGGTGATCTTCTGGCTGCTGGTGGGCATCAGCCTGCTCATCTGCGTGGTGATGCAGTGGAAAATTCAGGAGACCCTGAAGCCTGAACACAGGCAGCCGCTCAGGCTGGGGCAGGTGCTGCGCAACTACTGGGGCGTGCTCTCCCATCGCGGCGCCATGGGCTATGTGCTGTGTGGCGCCCTGTCGAGCTCGGGCATGTTCGCCTTTATCAGCGCCTCGCCCTACGTCTACATCGAGTATTTCAAGGTGCCGACCGAGCACTACGGCTGGCTGTTCGGCCTCAATATCCTGCTGATGATGGTGGTCACCTTCGTCAACAGCCGGCTGGTGAAAGGAGTGGGCGCCGAGCGCATGTTGCAATACGGTCTGCTGATGCTGCCCTGTGCCGGAGCCCTGCTCATCTACAACGCCTGGAGCCAGACCGGGGGCCTGTGGGGCATCGTCATCCCTGTGGTGCTGTTCGTCGGTCACATCAGCCTGGTGGGGGCCAACGCCATGACGGGCCTGATGGGTCACTTCCCCCAGTCGGCAGGCACGGCCTCGGCCCTGGCCGGCACATTGCGCTTTGGCATAGGCGCCCTGGTGGGCATTCTGGTCAACCTCAATCCGCCCGAATCGCCGCTGCCCATGGCCATCGCCATCGCTGGCTGCGGCTTTGGTTCGGCCATCAGCTACTGGCTGCTGACCGGCAAGAAATAAACGCCTGACAAAAAACGCCGCCCTCCTTGATCACCAAAGAGGGCGGCGTTTTCATGTCCGTTGTGCAGTCCCCGCAAGCGGCAGGGAGGCGCAGCTGGCGTGCCGGGGAATTACTTCTTGCCGAAACCCGACTGCTTGAGGGTGTAGCCGGCGCTGTTTTGCCAGGCATCCAGGCCGCTGCGGTTGTTGCCCGCCACCAGGCTGGCGGCCAGGCTCGGGCTGTTGAACAGCTGATCGGCGGTGAACACAAACCCTCCTTCACTGCGAGGGGCCAGGATCCCCTTGCCCAGCAGCTCCTGGCGCAGCTCGATCACGGCTTCACGCAGGGAGGCGGCATCCTCGCCATTGGCGGTGGAGCCCGCCAGCACCATGAAGCCGGGATTTTGCCGCTTGCCCACCGGATAACCGTGGGCCTCGGCGCCCTTGCCGTTGAAGTGGTACAGCTCGCGCTCCCCCGGCTTGTTGTCGGAGAGCGCCTTTTGCAGGGTCATCAGCTCGTTATAAATCTCGATGGGGACGACGGCAGCCTGCTTGTTGCCCTTGCTATCGATGATAAAACTGACTTGCTTGTGTAACATCCTTGCTCATCCTGTGACCCATGGAAGCCCCTATTCTAACCACCTCTGGCAAGCGGGATCCAGCGAGGATCCTCACCTCTTTTGCAGGCTTGATCACTAACTTGCCCTCTTGATCCGTCGCGAGGCGTGTTGATCATTCCCGCCCGTGGTAGCCTAGATGGCATGATGAAAGCTATTGACCATCAAGCGGTTATCCCATGCTGACCCTGCGCAACCTCTGCAAGAGCTTCGATAACGGCAGCGAACGCCTGCCGCTGTTCCATCATCTGGATCTCACCCTAGCCGCTGGCGAGATCACCCTGCTGCTGGGGCAGAGCGGCTGTGGCAAGTCGACCCTGCTCAACCTGATCGCCGGGCTCATACCCCCGGATGAGGGGGAGATCTGGCTGGGGCAGACCCGGCTCGACAACCAGTCCCCGGACGATCGGGCCCGCCTGCGCGGTCGGCATTTTGGCATCGTCTATCAGGATTTCAATCTGTTGCCGACCCTGAACGTGGAGGAGAACCTCTGCCTGCCGCTCGCCATCAACGGCCTGCCCCGCCCTGAGACAACCCTTGACTCCCTGCTCACCCGGCTCGATCTCGTCCACAAGCGCCACGCCTGGCCGGAGCAGCTCTCCGGCGGCCAGCGCCAGCGGGTGGCCCTGGCCCGCGCCCTCATTCACCAGCCCCAGTGGCTGCTGGCCGATGAGCCCACCGGCAGTCTCGATGAGCACAACGCCGAGCAGGTGATGGCGCTGATGATGGAGGCGGTGCGCGAAACCGGCGCCGGGCTCTTGCTGGTGAGCCACAACCCCGCCTATGGCGCCCTGGCCGATAGAGTGCTGCGCCTCGAAGGGGGACAGCTTGTCGAGCTCAAGGGCGCACGCCATGAGTGACGCCAGCCGCGATCGCGAGGCCGCCTCATGCTGCCGTTGAAGGCGCTGCTGCGCCTCTATCGCACCCATCCCTGGCTGCTGCTGATGAGCCTGACCGGGCTCATGCTGGGGGTCTCGCTGGTGGTGGCCATAGAGCTTCTCAACCACAGTGCCAGCACCAACTTCGTCGCCGCCCGCAGCCAGCTGGCGGGGGATGCCAACTACCGGCTGGCCCCGAGCGGCGGTCTGGATGAGCAGCTTTACGTCAAACTGGTACGCAGCCAGCCGAGCCTCAATGCCATGCCGCAGTTGCACGCCTGGCTCAAAGACGAGCAGGGGCGCAGTTTTCAGCTGCTGGGGATGGATCTGTTCAACCCCGGCCCCCTTCGCCGGCTGTTTGGTGAAGGCCCATCCAGCGAGCCCGCCTTTTCGCTCAACCGCGCCGACAGCGTCTGGCTGGCGGCGCCGGAGGCCAGGCGGCTTGACTGGCAACCGGGCCAATCCCGCACCTTTGTGCCGGGTGGCGAGGGTGATCGCCCGCTTATCCTGACCCTGGCGGGCACCTTCGAGCCAGGCGCCGTGCCCATGGAGCGGCTGCTGGTGACCGACATAGGCCTAGCCCAGTCCCTGCTTGGCAAGGAGGGTCGACTCGATCGCATCGTCTTCCAGCTGAGTGACGCCGAGGCCCGCGCCCTGCAAGCCCTGCTGCAATCCTATCGCCCCCATCAGCCGCTCTGGCTCGAGCCCATCAGCCCGGCGCTCGATGCCAGCCAGCTCGGCGATGCCCTGGCGCTCAACCTCACCGCCCTCTCCCTGCTCGCCATGGCGGTGGGACTGTTTCTGGTGTTCAACGCCCAGCGCTTCGTGCAGAGCGTGCGTCGCCCTCAGCTGGCCCAGCTGATCATTCTGGGGCTGCCGCCGAGCCGGCTGCTGCGCTGGCTGGCGCTGGAACTGCTGATCCTCGCAACCCTGGGCACCTTGCTCGGGCTGCTGCTCGGCAGCCTGCTGGCCCTGGCGCTCATGGGGCAGCTGACCCAGGCGCTGGCCGATCTGTATGGCCCCAATCCCATCGATCTGCTGCGCCTCTCCCCTCTGAGCCTGCTCAAGGCACTGGTGATAGGCCTTGCCGGGACGCTTGCCGCCAACCTGCCCGGCTGGTGGCAACTGCTGCGCCAATCCCCCCTTGATCTTCGTGAGGGCAACAGCCGCCCACCGCGACATACCTGGCGCCGCCGGGGGCTGGCCATCGCCATACTGCTGCTGTGCGCACTTTGCCTCTGGCTGCCACAAACCGGCCTGGGTGGCGCCCTGTTTGTGGCCGGGGGCTGGCTGCTGGCCATGGCACTCTGGCTGCCGGACGCCCTGCGCTGGCTGCTGGGGCGGCTGCGCCACGCCATGGGGGCGCCGGATCGTCACCACCTCCTGACCGCCCGGCTCGGGGTGGCCGAGACCCAATACCATCTGGATCGCACCGCCATCGCCGTGATGGCGCTGCAGCTGGCCATAGCCGCAGCCATCGGCATAGGGGTCATGGTGTCGAGTTTTCGCTCGAGCGTGGAGATCTGGCTGGGCCAGCGTCTGGCCGCCGATCTCTATGTCACGGCCCCCAAGGGGGTGGCAGGCAACAAGGGTGTCCTGAGCGAGGCAACCCTGGCCGCCATTCTGACCGAACCTGAGGTGGCGCAAGCATCGCGCCGCGCCGTGCACCCCGCCCGCTGGCAGGGCCAGCCCATAGAGTGGGCGCAGATGGACTTTATCCCCGAGCTTAAAGCCGCCTATCCCCTGCTGGCCGGGCGCTGGCCCGAGGGCCCCGACGAGGTGCTGGCAAGCGAGCCGCTGACGGTGCGCCTCGGGGTCAAGGTGGGCCAGACGCTCAGCATCACAAGCGAACAGGGACCAAGGCGGCTCACCGTCACCGGCGTCTATCAGGATTACGGCAGCGACAAGGGGCAACTCCTGCACGCCTTCGAAGAGGGGGCGGTGCAATCCCTCGCCCTGTTCAGTGCCAGCCCCGAGCAGCTGGCCGACCGGCTGCGCGCCCGTTTTGGCGAGGGGGTCAACCTCTTGCCCGCCCCCGCCATCCATGCCGCCGCCCTCAAGGTGTTCGATCAGACCTTTGTGGTGACCGAGTTGCTTAAATTGCTGATTTTGGGCATCGCCTTCGTCGGCATAGGCTCGGCCTTCATGGTGCTGGGGCTGGCCAGGCGCAGTGAATTGCAGACCTTGCAGAGTCTGGGATTGAGCCCGCGTCATTGTCGCCGCCTGCTGGTGTGGCAGGGAGCTGGCCTCGGGTTGCTCACCGCGCTGCTGGCGCTGCCGGTAGGCTATGGGCTGGCCTGGGTGCTGATCGAGGTGGTCAACCCCCGCGCCTTTGGCTGGCGCCTCGCCTTTGAGGCCGCCCCCTTGCATGCCGTCACGGCTCTGCTGCTGGCGCCTGTGTGTGGCGCATTGGCGTCCTGGTTTGCCGCGAGGAAACTGGTATGAAAAAACGCAATGTCTGGCTACTGCTGCTCACCTGCACCCTTTATGGCGGGGCGGCCTGGGCCAACGATCTGGGCGCCATACTCGGCGGCGGCAGCGATCAGTTCAAAAAGGCCCTGCCGGGCCAACCCATCCGCTTGCCCGCCGATCACAGTGCCCACCCCGACTACAGATCCGAGTGGTGGTATCTCACCGGCAACCTCAAGGATGAGCAGGGGCGCGACTATGGCCTGCAGTGGACCCTGTTTCGCCAGGGCATAGAGCAAGCGATAACGTCGAACAACCCCTGGCTCACCCCCCAGCTCTGGTTGGCCCAGTTTGCCATCACTGACCTCGGCAAAGGCAGCCACCAACAGGATGAGCGCACCAGCCGCCAGGGACCGGGGCTCGCGGGTGCCAGCGGCGGCGAATATTGGCTGCGGGAATGGGGGCTGGCCTCACAGGGGAAGGCACTCTTCCCCGCCACCCTCAAGGTGCAGAGCAAGGCGGGGGATCTTGATCTCAAGGTGAGCGCCGCCAAGCCGGTGGTGCTGCAGGGCAAAGCAGGTTACAGCGAGAAGAGCCCGGGCAACGCTTCGTTTTACTACTCCTACCCGCGCCTGACGCTCACCGGCACTTTGACCCTCGATGGCGAGGCCCGCACCGTGACCGGCCAAGGCTGGTTCGATCACGAGTGGAGCAGCTCGGTGTTGGCCGACTGGCAGTCAGGTTGGGACTGGTTCTCGCTGCAACTTGCCGATGGCCGCGAGCTCATGCTGTTTCGCCTGCGCACCAAATCGGGCCGCGCCGAGCCCGAAAACCGCTACGGCATCCTGATTGAACAGGACGGCAGCAGCCGGGTGCTCTCCCCTGACGCCATCACACTGACTCCAGGCAAGACCTGGCGCGGCCCCAAGGGCCAGCCCTACCCCGTCGAATGGCAACTAAGCGCCGGGGATCTCAACCTCACCATTCGTGCCCGCCAGCCCAATCAGGCCATGACAGGCCGCTTTGACTACTGGGAGGGGGCGGTCACGGTATCAGGGGATGCCCAAGGGCTGGGCTATCTGGAGATGACGGGGTATTGAGTCGAGCAGATATTTAGCATTGCGATTGTGTATCAGGTTTCGGGATGACTTTAGCTTCACCATAGCCAATAGGCTGATAACAAAGCTATTTTCAGTCATGGGATAAAGTAGCAGAGATTTCCAATATGCAAAGTGTCAAACTTTGCAGTTGATAATTACATATAAAATGTGGAACATCTATCGGCCATTAGATATATAGCTAGGTTTTTGCATTTTTAATTTTACCAGCTTTTTTGATAGTGATTTAAGGTTTCCATCAGGTCACTGCGAAATAAAATACATAGCATCATAACTAAATTTGAGAGGGTAATAATATGGGAAGTTTAACCATAGTGAATGCCTTGGGTGTTGATGTAGAAATTATCGAAGCAAGTCCGTACCAATTCATGACCCTGACCATCAAGAACGGCCAATCTGCGGTTGCAAATGTAGCAACCAGTTTTGAACGATTCATATTGAAAATTAGAGTGCTGGGGAATATATATTATTACGATCTTAATAAAGGACACTGGTATGGTGGTGATGGTGATAACCACTACCCTAACCCAGGCAGCAAGGTAAATATCATTTTGACTGGCGATCGTGGCAGCTATATTGAGACCAGCTACAACTATGCAGCTGATAACACAACTGTCATGTGCAAATACGCATCAGACACCAAGGCATTGGATAAAGTCTAAATCCTTCCCTCAAATCTTTTAAGATTGTGCCAAATAGACCCTAGGCATATCCTAGGGTCTTGATTAAAAACGTAATGCTGTCAGAACTTTTCGCCCATCACCATCAGGCCGTTTTGCTCGGGGAAGCCCACCACCAGGGTCGCCTTGCGGGTACCCGGCATCTCGAACGCAGCAGCGTAGGCCTGTGCCCCATCCCTGGCCTTGGCCAGACTCAGCACCCACTTGTTCTCGAGCGGGCTGAGATCGCTTGACGCCTTGAAGCTGCACTTGCCAAACCCGCTCAGGCTGAGCTTGCTCAGACCTTTGCCAAGCTCGGCATTGCCCTTGCCGGTCAGGATGCAGCCGGCCCTGGGGAACTCGATATCCAGTGTCAGGGTGCCGCCGTTGTTGGTGCTGCGGATCAGGCCCACCATGGCATCGGCAAGGCCGGCATCATCTTCCACCAGCCAGCTGTCGCTGGTGATCGTCCGGGTGGTCAGCTTGCTCACGGCAAGATGACCGCTCCAGTCGCGATAGAGGGCTGTGCTCTGATCCGGATCCCGGAACTGGGTGCCGACGCGGGTAAAATCAAAGGTCCAGCGCTTGACCTCCTTGCCAGCCAGATCGGTTACCGATTTGTCTTGAAAGCTGATGAGGTTGTGGTCGTTGCTCTGGGCATCGAGCCGCTTGCCCCGCACTGAGGTGCGCTCCAGCAGCACCGGATAGATGCCATCCTTGTTCTCCTTCTGGGCCGCCTGACCGGTCCATTGGGAGCTGGTGACCGGCTTGCCGTCGTTCTCGACCCAGACGCCCCAGCGCTGCTCGCTGTCGCCCTTGGGGTAGACCAGCGCCAACCCGCTCGGCCCCTTGATCATCTTGAACGGCCCCTGATCGCCGTCGCGACTGAGCAGGTTCGCCTCATAGACACCGACATCGGGCAGTGGCAGCGGCGCGCGCTTGGCGATGCTGTTGGCCGCCTTCTCGCTGTCGCAGGCGGACAGGGCGGCGGTGCAGGCGATGGCCAGCATGGCTTTGTAGTGCATTCTCATTGATGCTTGTTCCTTGCAATTGCTTTGTTATGTGAGGTGCATTCAATCGGCGATGAATTTACTGGAGGGAGTGTTCGCCGGTCGACTCAAGATCTGTAACCAGCTGTTACAAGGCACTGAAGGACAAGGGAGATCACCGGGCTTGGTTGATCGGGTGGTGCAGCAACAAGAAGAGAAGCCATCTCCCCTCCCCCCGTTTCTCTCGACCGTTCCACGTCAAAATCTGACCGCCATCAATATTTCATTCAAAACCCACGGGTTGGCTGTGTTTTCACTCAACAAAGTGGGTCTGCGTTTGATAGGCTACTCATCCGGCCCTTACAGTTCCAAAGGCAGCCAAGGAGTGGCGATTGTTTACATTTCTTCTAATCCGGTTAACAGCAGCACTCTGGGAGCTGTGACCCCGTGCGGTAGCTATCGTATTTAACCTAATCAGTTTTGGA
This sequence comes from Aeromonas sp. MR19, assembly GCF_963899305.1. NCBI lineage: Bacteria > Pseudomonadati > Pseudomonadota > Gammaproteobacteria > Aeromonadales > Aeromonadaceae > Aeromonas > Aeromonas sp. MR19. Next base: position 75 of record NZ_CAWQWZ010000043.1, on the reverse strand, counting down.
AACACACAAAAATATCAATATATAAATATATATATGTCTTGTCTCGTATACCCATCTCCGAGCCAACGAGTAGAT
>NZ_CAWQWZ010000042.1:0-231 GCF_963899305.1 Aeromonas sp. MR19 | reverse complement strand
AGACCATCGATGCCAGCGTGACCAGCACCGACGCGGCGGGCAACAGCGCCACCGCGACCGACAGCGAAGGCTACGGGGTCGACACCCAGGCGCCGGTGGACCTGGCCATTGAGCTCGATGCCGACATCACCGCCGACGACGTCATCAACGCCGCCGAAGCGGGTCAGCAGATCCCGGTCAGCGGCACCGTCAGCGGCGAGTTCAAGGCCGGTGACACCGTCACCCTGACCG
>NZ_CAWQWZ010000041.1:0-236 GCF_963899305.1 Aeromonas sp. MR19 | reverse complement strand
CGGTCAGGGTGACGGTGTCACCGGCCTTGAACTCGCCGCTGACGGTGCCGCTGACCGGGATCTGCTGACCCGCTTCGGCGGCGTTGATGACGTCGTCGGCGGTGATGTTGGCATCGAGCTCAATGGCGAGATCCACCGGCGCCTGGGTGTCGACCCCGTAGCCTTCGCTGTCGGTCGCGGTGGCGCTGTTGCCCGCCGCGTCGGTGCTGGTCACGCTGGCATCGATGGTCTTGTCG
>NZ_CAWQWZ010000040.1:0-241 GCF_963899305.1 Aeromonas sp. MR19 | reverse complement strand
CCGATGGCGACAAGACCATCGATGCCAGCGTGACCAGCACCGACGCGGCGGGCAACAGCGCCACCGCGACCGACAGCGAAGGCTACGGGGTCGACACCCAGGCGCCGGTGGACTTGGCCATTGAGCTCGATGCCAACATCACCGCCGACGACGTCATCAACGCCGCCGAAGCGGGTCAGCAGATCCCGGTCAGCGGCACCGTCAGCGGCGAGTTCAAGGCCGGTGACACCGTCACCCTGAC
>NZ_CAWQWZ010000039.1:0-251 GCF_963899305.1 Aeromonas sp. MR19 | reverse complement strand
CTTCTCACAGCTTATCGCAGGTTAGTACGTCCTTCATCGCCTCTGACTGCCAAGGCATCCACCATGTACGCTTAGTCACTTAACCATACAACCCCAAGAAGTGTCGTCGAAACGACGCGACTTGTTGTCGTACAACAAGGACCAAAATAAATTTTGGTTTTCGCCAAGAAGTTTCCAAAGCACTTGTAACAAATGTTTGAGAACTACTTTTTAAATCAGCTTTCCAGATTGTTAAAGAGCATGTTTGCAAC
>NZ_CAWQWZ010000038.1:0-255 GCF_963899305.1 Aeromonas sp. MR19 | reverse complement strand
TGCGGATCTACCGCAAACAGGCCGCTGACCACGTTGCTGCCCGTGAGCGCCAAGCTATAACCAATCGTGCCCGCCCCATCGGCCCCGAAGGCCGGATTGAACTGGGCCTGCACGCTGGCAGCACTCAGGCTGGCACTGGCCACCCCGTCGTTGCCCGCGCCACCCAGGCTGACCAGGCTTTCGTCCACGCTGGCACTCAGGCTCGGTGCTTCCACCGCCAGCCCGGCACTCGGACCGTCATCTTCAAACTGGAAG
>NZ_CAWQWZ010000037.1:0-255 GCF_963899305.1 Aeromonas sp. MR19 | reverse complement strand
TGGCCATCAGTGCGTTACTGATGGCGGTGTGGCGACGGCGACCCGAACAAGAAGTGCTGGTTCATTCCGACCAAGGGAGCCAGTTTAGCAGCTATGACTGGCAGGATTTTTTGCGGGAAAACCAGCTCAAGGCCAGCATGAGCAGGCGCGGCAATTGCCATGATAACGCGGTGGCGGAGAGTTTCTTCCAGCTCCTCAAACGCGAGCGGATCCGACGTAGAACCTATGCGGATCGCGAGGAAGCCCGACAGGATG
>NZ_CAWQWZ010000036.1:0-259 GCF_963899305.1 Aeromonas sp. MR19 | reverse complement strand
CGAACATCAAACAATTTTGTTGATTTTCAATGTCTGGTGAAGTGACCAAAACGACTTGTTAGCAATAACAAGCCGAACAGTTTATTTCAGCAATTCATTGAGCCGCTGAAGGTTGTTACTTCGGTAATGACACGAAGCAAACCAAACTTAAATTGAAGAGTTTGATCATGGCTCAGATTGAACGCTGGCGGCAGGCCTAACACATGCAAGTCGAGCGGCAGCGGGAAAGTAGCTTGCTACTTTTGCCGGCGAGCGGCGG
>NZ_CAWQWZ010000035.1:0-270 GCF_963899305.1 Aeromonas sp. MR19 | reverse complement strand
AACGCGACAAGCGTGACGCTCTTTAACAATTTGAATCAAGCAATCTGTGTGGGCACTCACAGCATCGAACATCAAACAATTTTGTTGATTTTCAATGTCTGGTGAAGTGACCAAAACGACTTGTTAGCAATAACAAGCCGAACAGTTTATTTCAGCAATTCATTGAGCCGCTGAAGTTCGTTACCTCGGTATCGAATGAACGCAAACCAAACTTAAATTGAAGAGTTTGATCATGGCTCAGATTGAACGCTGGCGGCAGGCCTAACACAT
>NZ_CAWQWZ010000034.1:0-314 GCF_963899305.1 Aeromonas sp. MR19 | reverse complement strand
CACAAATAGTTGGTTGCGGGGGCCAGATTTGAACTGACGACCTTCGGGTTATGAGCCCGACGAGCTACCGAGCTGCTCCACCCCGCGTCCGAATTGTACTGCCTTCATCACCACACACTACCGAGCAGAAGTAGCGTGCTGCCTTTACACCCACAGCTCTGCATCAAGCATTGCCATGAACACAAATAGTTGGTTGCGGGGGCCAGATTTGAACTGACGACCTTCGGGTTATGAGCCCGACGAGCTACCGAGCTGCTCCACCCCGCGTCCGAATTGTACTGCCTTCATCACCACACACTACCGAGCAGAAGTAG
>NZ_CAWQWZ010000033.1:0-331 GCF_963899305.1 Aeromonas sp. MR19 | reverse complement strand
ACCGCTTGGCATCAGCCTCGCCATGAACACAAATAGTTGGTTGCGGGGGCCAGATTTGAACTGACGACCTTCGGGTTATGAGCCCGACGAGCTACCGAGCTGCTCCACCCCGCGTCCGAATTGTACTACCTTCATCACCACACACTACCGAGCAGAAGTAGCTTGCTGTCTTTACGTTCACCGCTTGGCATCAGCCTCGCCATGAGCACAAATAGTTGGTTGCGGGGGCCAGATTTGAACTGACGACCTTCGGGTTATGAGCCCGACGAGCTACCGAGCTGCTCCACCCCGCGTCCGAATTGTACTGCCTTCATCACCACACACTACCGAG
>NZ_CAWQWZ010000032.1:0-302484 GCF_963899305.1 Aeromonas sp. MR19 | reverse complement strand
CCGTCCGCCGCTCGCCGGCAAAAGTAGCAAGCTACTTTCCCGCTGCCGCTCGACTTGCATGTGTTAGGCCTGCCGCCAGCGTTCAATCTGAGCCATGATCAAACTCTTCAATTTAAGTTTGGTTTGCGTTCATTCGATACCGAGGTAACGAACTTCAGCGGCTCAATGAATTGCTGAAATAAACTGTTCGGCTTGTTATTGCTAACAAGTCGTTTTGGTCACTTCACCAGACATTGAAAATCAACAAAATTGTTTGATGTTCGATGCTGTGAGTGCCCACACAGATTGCTTGATTCAAATTGTTAAAGAGCGACGCAACAGTGTGTTGCTGCGGGAGTGGAATTCTACTCAACCGCCTTCTCGAGTCAAGCCTTATTTTCAAAGGCTTTTCGAGGCACCGACTGGCTTTACTGCGTTGCCGCTTGCCCTGTCGATGTGGCGCATTATAGAGAGATTGATCGAGTTGGCAAGGGCTGCAATGCAATAAAACTGCAAAAATCGGCACTTATTTAGTTATTCATAACCAACCACAGCTTTTGTACAAACTTATCCACAGAAACGCCGTAAAACGGCCCGTTTGGCCTCATTGAGTTACCCGCATAGCCTGTAGAAGAGCCACTCCTCGCATGGCGACCCTCCCGCTCATCTACCTATATAAAGAAGCGATCACATCAAGCCCGCTTCTTTCACCCATGCGGCGATCAGCTCGGCGGCTGGCAGGTCCATGCAGCCGGAGACATTCTGGCCCGCCCACAGTGGCGAGAAGCCACTCTCACCCACCTTTTCGGCTGCCGCACGCAATGGAGCCAACACGCTGCTGGCATGGGGGAAGTCAGGTGCCAGATCCGAGAGTGAGCCCAGCTCCCGCATCAACCGATTGACTATCCCCCTTGCCGGGCGGCCACTGAACACATTGGTCAGGGCCGTATGCTGGCTCTGGGCCGAATGAAGAGCCGCGCGATGCAGAGCAGAGGTGGTCGCCTCATGACAGCAAAGGAAGGCGGTTCCCATCTGCACCGCGCTGGCCCCCAACGCCAGGGCGGCCCGGATCCCCTTGCCATCGACTATGCCACCGGCGGCTATGACGGGCAGGTCCACAGCGGCCACTATCTGTGGCAGCAAGGTAAAGGTGCCTTGCTGCAAGGCGAGATCCTCATCGAGGAAGTGGCCGCGATGGCCGCCCGCCTCCAGCCCCTGAGCTATGATGGCATCGGCGCCATGACGGGCCAGCCACTGCGCTTCTGCGACCGTGGTCGCACTGGCAAAGACTTTTGCCCCAGTGGTTTTCACCTGGGCCAGCAGGCTCGGCTCGGGCAGGCCGAAATGGAAGCTGACCACGGCGGGGTTGAACTCGGCCAGGATGGAGGCATGCTCGGCGTTGAACGGGGCGCGACCGGGCACCGTCACAGTCGCCTCGGCATTCACCCCGAACTCGGCGTAGTAAGGTGCCAGGGTCTGCCACCAACCTGCGAGGGCGATCGGATCCGGCTCGGTTTGCCGATGGCAAAAGAAGTTGATGTTGAACGGTCCCAGACCGCAGGCGGCAAGTCGGCCAAGCTCGCTTCGCAGCCCGGTCGGGCTGAGCATGGCCGCCGGCAGGGAACCCAGACAACCGGCCCCCGTGACGGCCAACGCCAGCCCGCTGTCCTGCACACCCGCCATGGGGGCCTGAATGATGGGATAACGCATCCCCAGTTCGGCGAACAGGCTCATGGCTATGTTCCCTGCTCACAGTCCGAAACGGCGTCGACTGCAACCTGGCTGCGTGCCAACCCTATGGCACCATCGATGGCGCCACGGGCCTGCGGGCTGTTCTGCCAGCAGGTTGAGCCCAGCATGCTGGCCACCAGCTGGACTATGTGGCTAGTGTCCGCCCCGGCCAGCTCGCTCAGAGTGTGATAACCCAGTTGTTCGAGCCGGCCGATGACGGTGGGGCCCACCCCCTTCACCCCGAGCAGCAGGCTTCGCTCTCGCGCCGAGAACTGTTTCATGTCGGTCATTGCCAGACTCCTTTCCGATGGCGGTATGTGCACATCGGGCCCGCAAGGGGCCCGATGAAGATAAGGAGGGGTCAGCGCACGCTGCGCAGCAGGAAGTCCGGCTGACCGCAGGAGCGCAGTTCACGCTTTTGCATCTCGTCGGAGCAGGTGACGGCATCCGTCCCTTCCTTGTTGATGCAGATGTAGACTTCCCGCAGGAAGCGGCCCCCGTCGGCGCAGGCGACCGTGATGTTGTCTGGCGCCAGCCAGTCGTTGGCACTGGCCAGATCCGCCTTGAGCTGGAAACGGCTCTTGCGCAGGGGCTCGGCAGGCGACTGGTACGCGGCCGGGATCTTCACCTTCTGACGCAGGTCGCTGGCCAGCTGATGAAACTGCGGCTGGTCGAGGCCGGAGCAGGTGCCGTGCTTCTCCCACTCATGGCGATAGAGAAAACGGCTGGGATAGAGCCCGGCAAACTGCTGCTCCATGGCAGGATCCAGCCGCTCGCGGGAGCATCTGCTCGGGTAGCCGCGCTGGTACTGGGGCCAGAGGCCGTGCAGCACGAATCCCAGCTGGCGGGAACATTGGTCCCGATCGGCCGGCTTGACGGCGCAATGCTCCGGCGACCAGGAGAGCGCCAGGGCGTAATAGTCAAACTCGCCCGCCTCCCCCTTGGCCTGCACGGCAGAAGAGAACAAGGGGGAGAGCAGCAGGGTGCCGAGCAGCACAACAATCTTCTTCATCTTGGGTATCCAGCCTTATATCAAAAGAGTACCAGGCGGGCCACACGGCCCGTTCGGCAGAAATCATGCTCCCATAATTTGCGCGTCGGGAACACCCCGACAAGATGAACGCACGGCCCCAGGGGTCAGACCAGTCAGGGGTTCCCCCTCCCGGCCCACAGGCGTAAGCTGACCCACCGGCAGGCCAGTGGCCTCGCCTTTTTCCCCGTCCCGATTTCATCTTCAACAGGATGTAACATGATCCGCAAGAATCCTTCCGGCCACCTGCCGGTCATCGACGAATCAGCCTATATCGACAAGACTGCCATCATCTGTGGCAAGGTGATCATCAAGGAAAATGTGTTTGTCGGCCCCTATGCGGTGATCCGCGCCGACGAGGTGGATGCCAGTGGCGACATGGAGCCCATCATCATAGGCGCCAACTCCAACATTCAGGACGGGGTGGTGATCCACTCCAAGTCCGGCGCCGCCGTCACCATAGGCGAGTACACCTCCATCGCCCACCGCAGCATAGTGCACGGGCCCTGCGAAGTGGGGAACCGGGTCTTCATCGGCTTCAACAGCGTGCTGTTCAACTGCCACATAGGTGAAGGTTCGGTGGTGCGCCACAACTCTGTGGTGGATGGCTGCGATCTGCCGCCCGGTTTCTATGTGCCCTCCACCACTCGCATCAACCAGCAGAGCGATCTGGCCGAGATCCCCAGGGTCACAGTGGATGCCACCGAGTTCTCCGAGGACGTGGCCCACACCAACATAGATCTGGTCAAGGGTTACAAGGCGCTCTCCAACGAGTTTTGAGGCCGACCTCCTCCCATGACACACAACGGGCGCCCAGGCGCCCGTTGTCACAACTGTAAAGGGGATGAAAAGAGGGTGTAAAAGCGATTGAGCGCAGAGCCAGGCTGGCGTTTGATGGGCCATATTCACCCGGACGGAGCCATCCCATGTCATGCAAAGCCCTCCTGTTGCCCCTGCTGCTCTGCAGCCTGTCTGTGCACGCCAGCGATATGCCGCCCCCCATGCCAGGCCACCCCGGCGCTCAGATGCCGGTGCCCCCCTCGGTTCTCTATCAGGCCAGCAAGCAGAGCAAGGATCCCCGGGCCACGGCCCAGGAGCTGTTCAAGAACATCCCCGCCGCCGAGGCCAACAAAAGTTACGAGGTGATGGTCAGCGTGCGGGAGCTGCCACCCCAGCCAATCAGGCTCCAGTCCGCCACAGCCCCGCTCAAGGGCCAATAGGATGAACAGGGATAGCTCCTGGCCCTGGGCACTGGCGCTGCTCATCACCCTCCCCGCGAGCGCTGGCGGGGGTGGAGCTGGCGGCCCGCCGGGACGGGAGATGTCGCCTCCCGCGACCCGCCATGGCCACTATGCAGGCCCCTGGTCCGCCCCGCGCCGGGCCATCGCATCGATCTGTTGCCCGGCGGGGTGGAGACAGTCTTGCTGGCCGGGCTCACCTACTATGTGCTCGGCGACATCTATTACCAGCAGCAGGAGAGTCACTATGTGGTGGTCACGCCGCCAACCCAGGTGATCGAGGTGCAGACGGACACGAGCCTCACCCCGCTGGATCTGGATGGCCGTCGCTACTACGTCAGAGCAGGCCACTACTACCAGCGGGAGCTGGACGGGCGCTATATAGAAGTGCCTCCCCCCGCCGCCCTGCGGTAAGCAGCAACAAAACGGGCGCCGTGGCGCCCGCTGTGAGTGGTGTCAGCTGATGATCATGAGCACTTCTTCAGGCTGATGTGCCAGTTGGCACCGGACTGCACCTGATGTTTGGCGGCGAAGCTGTCCATGTTCAGCGCCACCGAGACCTGCAGCAGGCTGTTGAGGTAGACCAGCGGCTGGCCTTGTGGCACATCGCCGAAGCTGCTGACGTAGGGGGCCTTGCCCTCGTACTTGAGCACGTCCCCTTCGCTGATCTTGAGGCAGGCCTGATCCCCCTTGTTGACGCCCGCCTTGGTGAGCAGTGTCTCGTCTATGTTGGTCCAGACGTTGCCGTACTGCACATCCAGGATCGGGATTGTGCCCTTGACGGTGTCGTCTTGCTCGGCCACTGCCGGCTGATAAGGGATCTTCACCACCTCGGCCGGCAGCAGCGGGCCCACCTGCTCATAGCTGATGGCACCGGAGGCCAACCGGGCGCCGGTGTAGGCGTAAACGTCGCGGCCGTGGAAGGTGTAGGACTTCTCGGAGCCCTTGAGGCGATTGCGCTTCTCGTCGATCTGGCGCACCGCCTCGATGCCGAAGTGCTCGGCCACCAGGGTCAGGGTACCGTTATCCGGCGAGACTATGTAGTGACCGCTTCTGGTCTTGAGCACCACTGAGTGGCGCGCCGTGCCCACGCCCGGATCCACCACGCTGACAAAGACTGTGCCCTTGGGCCAGTAGTTGATGGTCTGATAGAGGCGGTAGGAGGCTTCCCAGATGTTGTAGGCCGGGATCTCGTGGGTCAGATCATAGAGCGGCAGGGTGCGATCCACCCCGAAGGCGACCCCCTTCATGGCCGACACGGCGCCATCCTTGAGACCAAAATCGGTCTGGATCACCAGGGCCTCATTGGCACAGGCGAGACTGCTGGTCAGCAGGAGGGCGAGCGCGAGAGCGCGGGGAGCGGTGCGAATATCCATATCAGAACTCCTGAAGCGTAGAGATGAAAATAGCCATTTAGACATCCAGAATGCCATCAATAACCAAGTTTGCAAGCCGTATCACCCGGATGGGGGAGCTGAAAGCCCTCGCCAGCGAGCATGGGCGGGTGTATGGATAGGTCTGGTCATCAACACGGCAAGGAGATCCCATGACAAGCAGTCACCCCGCCATCATGCTGAAGCTGGGGGAGCAGACCAGCAAGGTGCAGATCACCCAGGCAGACGGCATCACCATCACCTACAAGCTGGCATTTGGTCTCGAGGCCATGACACCGGCCCCGTTTCGCCAGGATCCGCCGAGTGCACTCGAACTGGAGCAAGCCATCATGGTGGTGGAGGATGTGCTGATGCCGCTCGCGGCCCGCATTCCGGCCCACGAGCTGGTGACGCTGCACAGCCCGCTCCCGCTGGCTGGCGAGCTCGGCAGCCATGAGCTGAGCCGGGAGAGCATAGAGCAGCTGTTCGGCCAGTTTGCCGCCATGGTGGAAGGGGATCCGCTGGCGGCGGCCCATCTGCCCAAGGGGCGACGCTTTGCCGCCGTGCTGCTGATCCTGCGGGAATGGATGCACCATCTGGACGCCAAACGCGTGTTGCTGGCGGATTGATGGGTAAGCTGGTCAAGTCGAAGCCCGCTCGAAGCGACTGCGCCATACCCCCCAGGCCAGCCCAAGGCTGATCAACACGCTGCCGACGGCGAGCAGATCCACCGCCGCCCGCAGGCCAACACTGTCACTCACCCAGCCCAGCAGCACAGGCACCCAGTTCGCCACATAGGCGATCACATAGAAGAGCGACACCAGCCGGGCGTGGCTGGCGCCGGGGGAGATGCGGTTGACCAGGGTCGCACTGCCGACAAACACGGCGCCCTGGGCATAACCGGCCACCAGCAGCCCAAGCCCCGCCAACCAGAGCGACTGGACGTGCACGGCGCCGGTAAACAGCAGCACGCAGAGTGCCAGCGCCAGGCAACCGCTCTGCAGGGTATGGCGGGCATCGAGGCGGCGGGCCCAGAGCTGGCACAGGCCGGAGAGCACCATATAAGCCGCGATCAGATAGCCGAACAGGCCGAGATCCCGCAGCCCCAGCAACTGGCTCACCACCTTGGGGCCGATTGCCAGCAGGCTGGCCGCCACCGCCCAGGCGGTAAACAGGGCCGCCGCGCAAAGAAAGAATGCAACGCCAGTGGCCTTGAGCCCCTCCCCCAGAGATCCCTTGCCCTGCCCGTGCGCCGCGGCCGGCGCCCCTTGCGCGCTGGCGGGCCAGCTCAGCACAACACCTGTCATGGCGCAGGCCGCCAGCCCCATGATGAGCAGAAAGGGCAGCTGAGTCGGATAGAAGTCCAGCTGCAACGCCAGCCCGCTGAATACCGGGCCGAGCGCCAGTCCGGCGGTGAAGGAGAGGGTCGCACTGAGGGCTGCCCGCTTGCCGCCGTCGCGGGGGCCGAAACGCAGCAACGCCACATTGGCGGCGCCGGTCAGGGCACCCGTGCCAATCCCGGCCAGCACCCTCGCCAGCAATAGCGACCAGAACGAATCGGCCAGGGAAAAGAGCAGGGCGCCCCCCGCGACCGCCAGCAGCGCCGGCAATATCATGGCGCGCAAGTCCGCCACCCGGCCCGCCAGATTGCCCACCCCGAACAGAGAGATGAGCACCCCGGCCGCGTAGCCGCCATAGATCAGGGTGAGGCTGACATCGCTCAGCGCCAGTGCCTGCTGGTAGTGGGGATAGAGGGGGGTGGGCACGCTGCTGTTGAGCAACGCCGACATCAGGGCCAGCGGAAGAAACAGCAAGATGGCGCCATGGGAAGCCTGCGCCTCGCAGGGCCGGGCGGTGGACAGGGATGATGACATGCACAACTCCGATGAACGCGAGGCCGAGCCCCGCTGACGAGAGTCGGCCATGATAGCGCCCGTCCATCCCTCCCGACAGCGGCACCAATGCATCATGCTGCTTCAATAATGCATGCCGATGACATCTATTTGCATGCCAACAAGGCCACGCTCGCCTTGTGATCCCGCCTGCGCTGGCTTCTAATGGGCTCGCCCCGAGGGGGCACTTTGAGTGGGAGGCTCGATGATCAACTGGGATGACGCACGTTTTTTTCTCGCATTGGCAAGACAGGGCACACTGCGTGGCGCGGCCGGGGTGCTGGGGGTCGATCAGGCCACCGTCGGGCGCCGCATCACGGCACTGGAGCAGAATCTGGGCTCCAAGCTCTTTATCCGTACCCCCAAACTCTATGATCTGAGCCCCCTAGGCGAGACCATGCTGGCGGATGCCAGCGCCATGGAACAGGCCATCAAGGCCATAGAGCGCAAGGCAAGCGCCGGGGATCAGAGCCTGTGCGGCGAGGTGCGCATCGCCACCACGGACACCCTGGCCCAGGCCTTCGTGCTGCCCGCCCTCACCCTGCTGCGCGAGCGCCACCCAGGTATCCGCCTCAGCCTGCAGACGGCGGTCAGCGTCAGCGACATCGCCTACCGGGAGGCCGATCTCGCCATCCGGGGGCTGCGTCCCGACAACGACGAGCTGGTGATCAAGCGGCTCACCACCATAGAGATGGGGCTCTACGCCTCTCGCGACTATCTGGCTCGCCACGGCACGCCCAAGAGCGGCCACGGCCTGAGTCAGCACGCCCTGCTGCTGTTTGCCAAGGAGCTGGTCTCCCGCCACTGGCACAGCCTGTGCGGGGAGCCGCTGCACGAACCGAACGTGGTGCTGCAGTGCAATGCCCAGCTGCTGTTGCTGGCGGCGGCCCGCCAGGGGCTGGGAATAGCCCTGCTCTCCACCTTTCTGGCAGACAAAGAAACTGAGCTGGTGCGCGTGCTGCCCGCCCTCAGCGATCCGGTCGACATCTGGCTGGTGCTCCACCCCGACCTGCAGAAAGCCAGCCGGGTACGCGCCGTGGTGGATGCACTGGAAGAGGTGTTTCACTGCCGCTGACCGCCACAGGGCGCTGCTCCCGAGCCCGACCAGCAGAGCGAAGCGCGGGATAGAGGCCCACTCCCCTCGCCCGCCTTCTGCCCATGCCCCCGCTTCTGTTACCATGCCGGCCACTACGATTGTTTCTGTCGTGGCCCTGGCCGCGATAACCCCACACTGGTGCCCCTATGTCCATTGCCTCCTTTGCCGAACTGGCCCTCTCCCCCCGTCTGCAGCAGACCCTGACCGAACTCGGCTATGCCGCGCCCACCCCGATCCAGGCCAGCGCCATCCCCGTCATTCTGGCGGGTCGGGATCTGATGGCAGGCGCCCAGACAGGCACAGGCAAGACAGCCGCCTTCGTGCTGCCGCTGCTGGAGCAACTGATGCAAACACCGACAGGTGATGCATCCCGCCCGATCCGCGCCCTGGTGCTGGTGCCGACCCGCGAGCTGGCGGTACAGGTACACGAGAGCGTCGCGCGCTACGGGCAAGGTACGGGTCTCACCAGCACCCTGGTCTACGGCGGGGTCAGCATAGCCGCGCAGGTGGAGGCACTGAAAGCCGGGGTGGATCTGCTGATCGCCACCCCGGGCCGACTGCTCGACCATCTGCGCCAGGGGGCCTTGAGCCTTGAACACCTCAGCCATCTGGTGTTTGACGAGGCGGATCGCATGCTCGACATGGGCTTTATGGACGAGATCAAGGCGCTGCTCAAACAGATACCGACGGATCGCCAGACCCTGCTCTTCTCCGCCACCTGCGATGACAACCTGTTTGCCTTGAGCCGTGTGCTGCTGCGCGACCCCGAACTGATCGAGGTGGCACCGCGCAACACCACTGCGGCCGAGGTGGAGCAGCGGGTCTATGCGGTGGATGGCGAGCGCAAGCTGGCGTTGCTGGAGCACCTGATCAAGGTGAAGGGCTGGGCGCCTGTGCTTATCTTCAGCCGCACCCGGCAGGGGGCCGACAAGCTGGCCCAGCAGCTCGGCAAGGCCGGCATCAATGCGCTGGCCTTCCACGGCGATCTGTCGCAAGGGGCGCGGGAGAAGGTGCTGCTGGAGTTTCGTGCCGGCACCCTGCAGGCGCTGGTCGCCACCGACGTGGCCGCCCGCGGCCTCGATATCAGCGATCTCAACTACGTGATCAACCTCGAGTTCCCCTTTGTCGCAGAGGATTACGTCCACCGCATCGGTCGCACCGGCCGCGCGGGCAACAAGGGGCTCGCCATCACCCTGTTCAGCCCGGAAGATGCGCCTCTGCTGGAAAAGGTGGAAGCCGTGCTCGACACCCGCTTGCCCCAGCAATGGTTCCCGGGCTTTGAGCCCGACCTCACCCGCTTCGAACCCGAACCGCGCCGCAACGGCAAGGCGGCCCAGAAGCAGCGAGCCAGAAAACAGGCCCTCGGCGGTAACAACAAGAGCGGCAAGGGCAAGCGTTAAGCCGCCTCAACGCCGCCAACAAAAAACGCCCGCATGGGCGTTTTTTGTTATCCGACAGGGGCCAGCGCCACGCTTGGTGACTTAACACCTAGCGGGTCGCCAGCACCAGTGGCAGGGATTTCAGGATCCTGTGCTCCGCCAGGGTGGATAGGATAAACATCACCATATAGCCCAGCCCCAGCGCCACTATAATGGCCACCACGTTGCTGGTGAACTCGGCCACCAGATAGTAGGCCGCCACCAGCGCCACTATGCCGACCAGGCGGATCAGCAGGCTCTGGGTGAAATGGCCGTGGGCCTTGATATAGGCGAGCTGGTAGCCGTTGAGCATCATGAAGATGAAGAAGATGGAGAAGTGGAACAACACGGGCACGGCCCCCACATAGTCGACGGGGAACAACAGCAACACCAGCGGCTTGCCCGCCAGCAGCATCAGCACAAAGAACACCAGGCTGACGATGGCCGAGAGGCGGAAGATCCAGCGGCGGATCATCCTGATCTGCCGGTGATCGCTGTTGCGCAGATTGACCGCCAGCTCGGGCAGCACGAAGCGGTAGATGGGGAAGACAAACAGCAGCGTCATATAGGTGAAGATGGGTCGCACCACCACCTGGAAATCCCCCAGCTCGTCGATGCTGAAGTGGCGTATGGTGAGCAGTACCGTGATGTAGATCATCAGGATACTGGCCCCTGCCTCCAGCGAGGCGGTAAAGCTCTTCTTCACATAGCTGCGCATCTCGGGGCCGAGCTCGACTTTGGCCAGCGGCCGGGTAGCGATGGCCCTGCGCCGATAGCGATACATATAACCGGCGATGACCAGCGAAGAGGAGGTCAGCCCGTAGAAGAGCGACGAGAGCGCATCCATCCCCAGCCCGAAGTAGCAGGCCATAAACAGCAGGGCATTGGCGAGCGGCTCCAGCCAGGTGACCCTGTTGGAGATATCGTACATGCGGTACATGGCCACCAGATTGGTGAAATAGACCTTGAGCCCCAGCCCGAAGATGACCCCCACCAGTTGCAGGTACTCCACCCGGATATGGAGCCCGTGCTTGATATAGGGGATCACCAGCCCCCAGGTGAGCAGCACCATGCCTGCCAGGAAGTAGCGGAAGATATTGATGATGTCTCTGTCGTTTTTGGTCTGGGAGTAGCTCACCACCATGGAGGAGCGAAAGCCGGTCATCAGGATCAGCGACAAAGAGATCAAATCCACCACGCTGTTGAACAGCGCCAGATCCCCCTTGGCCACCCACTGCGCCAGCCACACCTTGAAGGCGAAGCCGATGATGATGCTGGCAAGCGACGCCCACATGCCGGTGATAAAGGCCTGCTTCAGCCGCTCGAGGGATTTATATTGCATATCAATTGCTTGTTAATGGCTGGCCAGAGAGGAATCCATCTTATGAAAGCGCACCCGGCTTGAACAGCCTTAATGCCGGGGGCCGGCTGCCGATCGGCAAGACTCGGAGATCGGCCACAGGAAATCCGGTGCGCTGAAAACAGGAAAACGCCCGTTCGGGCGTTTTCTCTGGCCAGCACCTTTCAAGGGGGCGACACCTCTTGTTACCCCTGCGGCCTGGTTCTCTATACCTGCGGCGCGGCCTTGATCAGCGTCTCGTAGTGATCAATCAGCTCGGGGCCGTGCAGCGGCGAGTCATGGCCGCCTACCACAATCTTGATCGGCAGCTTCATCGCCTTGAGCCGCGCCAGCGTCTGCGGATAGGCCTTCACATCGGCAAAGCTCAGGTTGCCCAGCTTCTCCTTGAGGATGCAGTTGCCATAGAGCACCTGCTCCTCAGGGAAGTAGACAAAGATGCCATCCGGGGTGTGGGCCGGGCCCGCGTAGAAGGCGCGCACCTTACCCTCTTGCAGGGTGAAGTCGCCATCGTGCACTTCGTTTGGCAGCACCAGTGGCAAGTCCGGGTACTCAGGCAGCCCCTTGCGGGTAAAGGCGACAATTTCGGCCCAGTCGCTCTTCATCAGATCCCGGGTCTGGCGGGTCGATACCACCCTGGCGCCGATGGACTTCCAGTAGGCGTTACCCCCCGCCCTGTCGGTGTGATAGTTGGTGTTGATCACCTCCAGCACGGGCTTGCTGCTGACCCGCTTGATCAGCTTGTGCAGCTCGCGGGCGGTATCCGGCGTCCAGGTCGCCCCCACTACCGTCACCCCCTTGGCCCCGAAATAGACCATGGAGTTCTCTTTGACGTAGTAGTTGTCCTCCACCACATAGACGGGGCCGCTCACCTGAGTGAGGGAGATAGCCGCCGCATGCACGCTGCCGCCCCAGAAACTCGCCATCAACACCAGGGCCCCGGCCAGCCCGCACTTTATCCAACCTTTCATCATCTTGCTCCCTCGATACGACCGGCCCCTCGCCACCCCTGTGGCAAGCCGGGCCTTTTTAGCAGTGGGCAGAAAATACGGGGGATTTGTGAAGGGAAAATGGGGTTCTGTGAAGAGAAGGTGAAGTCTGGGGAAGTCCGGAAAAATCGGCTGCAACCTCCTGTTCGCGAACGTCCGAATACGCTTCGCTATTCGAACCTACAACACAGATAGCGACCCCTCACCCTAACCCTCTCCCGAGGGAGAGGGGATGGTTCATGCCAATTCCAAGCCACTCATATTCACCCGCACCACAGAGCCAACACACAATCAGCAGAGCGAATTTGCTCCCTTCTCCCCTTGCGGGAGAAGGGTTGGGGATGAGGGGGAGGTAACACAATAAACCCAATGATGTAGGGACGATTAGCGCAGCGTAATCGTCCGTTTACCGCCACACATCGAGTCATGGCAAGACTGGCAGGAAACTCTGGGTACCTGCGGTTTCTCGGCGACCTATTTTTCACAATCGTCCGAATACGCGGTGCTTTTCGAAGCTGTAACCATAGGGGTGTAGCGACAAAAAATTGCGGAAATTTTCAAAAAATAAAGCAAGAAGCCGACACAATGTACGTGGAATAATCCTCCTCTTGCAGCTAACCCATGAAATATGTGATCTCTCTCAGAGTTAAGAGCGAGATAACTCAACAACTATAACTAGTTCATGTAAGATGAAAGAATTGACTTGCAATACCAACTTCCATCCCTAATCAAGGTTTTTATTTTATAGCAATCTAGGTTCTTACATTTCAGAAGATCTCTTAGGAAGTCTATAGTTAGTAATTGATTTAAATTTCAGAGCATTTTAACTTCATATAAAAACAACAGAAAAGCATCTTTACAGCATTCTTATGTAAGAGCATAATAATTACGGTTTCAGCCCTAAATGTCTGAAGTTGTTACTGCTTTGGACTTGGAATACCGGGTAACACATGCCCACGGTTCATCTTTATCGGATTGCCTCGATTCATTCGATTCGCCGCGTGGTGGCGTAAGGTGATTGGGCTGAAACCACTTAAACCGAGATGCTGCAATGAAAATTTCTTCAATACTCCTTTCTACAAACCTATTTGAGCCATCTAGACTTCCATCTAAAAATGGTGTCAGATGGCAAAACCCTAAGCTATCTCCATTTTTGACAAGAGATATGGAAGAAGCCAAAGACCTCTTGGTGGGCTTGAGGACTGATAATGATGTAGCAAATTTATTGGAGATTCCTGTTGGTCAGCTTCTTTATATTCTTTACTCACAAGATAAAAATTACAAAACATTTGTTATTAAAAAGAAGTCCGGAAAGAATAGGACTATTGACAGCCCAAGTAAATCAGTAAAAATCCTTCAAGAAAAGGTCAAACCACTAATAGAGGCTCATTATCGAATTAAAAAGCCTGTTCATGGCTTTGTAGGTGGAGGAAAAGGGATAGTCTCAAATGCAGAGCAACATAAAAAGAAAAACTATGTATTAAATATAGATTTACAAGATTTTTTTCACTCTATTAATTTTGGCAGAGTACAAGGCATATTTAAAAACACTCCATTTAATATGGCGACACCAGCGGCATCAGTATTAGCTCAGTTATGTACATATAATGGTAAATTACCTCAAGGCGCCTGTACATCCCCTGTCATTTCTAATTTAGCATCGACATCATTAGATAAAAGATTAGTCAATATTGCCAAAAAATTCCATCTAACATATACAAGATATGCCGATGACTTAACATTTTCAAGCAATAAACCACTATCTAGTATTTTGGTTGAAAAAGTTCTTGAAGAAGATGGACAATATAAATATAAGGCAGGTCGTGTTATTGAACAGGCTATTATCGAATCTGGATTTAGTATAAATCATAATAAAACTCGCTTGCAGCACAAATCTCAGAGACAAGAGGTAACCGGTTTAGTTGTAAATGAAGGGGTTAATGTTGATCGAAGATTCATTAGAAAAACTAGAGCAATGATCAACGAGTGGAAGAAAAATTTACTTGAAGCAGAAATTCGCTTTATAAAGGCTCGATATAATGTAAGTGACTCTGAAATGAAAAATATAAAACTCGACGGAAGCACCTATAAAAGAGCGGTTTATGGGAATTTGAGTTTTATAAAAATGATTAAGGGTGAAGAACACTCTCCTTATCTAACACTATGTAAACAAGTTCTAGAGTTAGACAATAACCCTCCAGATTTTGTTAGAAAACTAAAGGGAGTATTTGATATGTATGACATCTTCATCTGTCACGCTAGTGAAGACAAAGATAAAGTCGCCATTCCACTGTATACAGAATTAAAAAAGCGCAATATAAATGTTTTTATTGACTGCTTTGCTATTAACTGGGGTGACTCCCTTGTTTCTAAAATAAATACTGCCTTAAAAAAATCTAAGTTTGTAATAGCAGTGATATCTGATATCTCTGTAAAAAAATCTTGGCCAATGAAGGAGTTAAATGCTGTTCTTTCCTCTGAAATTGGGGCCGAAGACACTAAACTACTACCACTTATGGTTGGTGATGGTGAGGCATTACTTAAAGAGTTACCATTGTTAGCAGACAAGTTATTTGTAGCTTTCGATGATAACATCGAAGAAATTGCAGACAAGGTCGAAAAGCTACTAATCAAGATATAAACTAGATGTGATTTTCACAAGTAAAGAAAAATATACAAAATCATAATTCTTCTATGGTTATCAACCTATTTATAAACCATAAAGTCATATTCCTTCGGCACGAAAAAAACCACCTATTATACAGGTGGTTTTTTTCGCTATTTTAATCTCCAACCGCAATCAAACCAGCGGCGGCGTGCGTGGCGGCACCATCCGCTTGCTGCCGGTGGACTCGAAGGCCGAGGCAAAGCGCAGCAGCTTGTTGTCGTCATAGGCGCGACCGGCGAAGGTCAGCCCCACCGGCATACCGATATCGGCCATCACCCCCATGGGGACTGTGACGGTCGGCACGCCGAGATGGCGAATGGCGAGGTTGCCGTTGGCGACCCAGATGCCGTTGCTCCAGGCGATATCGGCGGAGGCCGGATTCACGTCCGCATCAGCCGGGGCCACGTCGGCGACAGTCGGGAACAGCACGGCGTCGAGCTTGAGCTCGTCCATCCAGTCCTCCAGATCCAGCTTGCGGGTCTGCTCCAAACCGCACAGGCCGTCCGGCACAGAGGCAATCTCGTCAAAGCGCTTGAGGCCGCGCTTGGCCATCTTGACGTACTCGTCCATGCCGGCAGCCAGATCGCCCTCGCGGTTCGGCAGGGTGCCCGGATCGTGGGGGAAGATCTTGGGGCCATCCACGTCCTCAAGCTTATTAAGCTTGGGATCGCCGTTGGCACGCAGGAAGTCGTCGAACGCCCAGCCGGAGAGCTCCCACAGCTCGTCATTGAGGAACTCGGGGGTGACTATGCCGCGATTGAACACGGTCGGCGCGCCGGGTCTGTCCCCTTCGCAGTTGGAAACCAGCGGGAAGTCTACTTCGATAACTTCGGCGCCTGCGGCTTCCAGCGCCTTGCGTGCATCTTCCCACAGGGCGATCACGGTCGGACGGGTATGGATGCGCTGACCGGTCGGGCCGCCGATACCGGGGTTTTCGCTGGTGCCGGCCAGTTCATCCTTGTTGATAAACATGCGCGGCACGCCGAGGCGCTTGCCCTTGAGGGCATCGGACTTTGCGGCCAGCTCAAGATAGGAGGCCGGGCGCACCTCGGAAGCCTTGGGGATCTTGACCCAGGGCTGCAGGCGCCAGAGATCGCCACGGGTCTCGCTATCGTCAGCCACCACTACATCCAGCACTTCCAGCAGATCTGCCATGGTCCGGGCGTAGGGCACCACCACATCCATGGTCGGGGTCAGCGGCCAGTTGCCGCGCACCGAGATGACGCCACGGGACGGGGTGTAGGCACACAGGCCGTTGTTGGAGGCGGGGCCACGGCCGCTCGACCAGGTCTCTTCCGCCAGACCAAAAGCGGAGAAGCTGGCGGCGGTGGCGGTGCCGGCACCGTTGGAGGAGCCGGAGGCAAACGGCGCAGTCAGGTAGTCGGCGTTGTAGGGGCTCTCGGCGCGGCCATAGACGCCGCGCTGCATGCCACCATTGGCCATCGGCGGCATATTGGTTTTGCCAAGGCAGATGGCACCGGCGGCGCGCAGCCGCTCGACGGTAAAGGCATCGCGCTGGGCCACCAGATCCTTGAAGGCCGGGCTGCCGGAGGCGGCTGTCAGCCCCTTGACCAGATAGCTGTCTTTGGCGGTGTAGGGGATGCCGTCCAGCGGGCTCAGGGTCTCGCCACGGGCACGGCGGGCATCGGAAGCTTCAGCTTCTTTCAGTGCATCGGGGTTGGCGACCACCAGGGCATTGAGGCGGGTTTGTGTCTCGGGGCCATTGTAGGCGGCGATACGGGCCAGATAGGCCTTGACCAGTTCGACCGCCGTAGTGCGGCCTGCTTCGAGCGCACCGCGCAGCTCGGCAATGGAAACCTCTGTCACTTCGATCATGGGGATCTCCTGTAAAGGGTGACGGTTTGTGATGATGGTCGCCGCATCAGCGCCTGCGACCATCACATCATCAAGAGATAAAACCCCACCAGCGTGGGGTTTTGAATACCAACCTCGGCTGGCTTGGAACCGGTTTACGACCCGTCGCGAGAGGCCGTCAGCAAGGTGAAGAGCAGCGCAGGAACCGGAGTGTATGTGAATACATGAGGATTCCGAGCAGCACATAAGCCTTGATCACGGCCTCGCAGCAGGATCGTCATCCGGTTCTTACTTGCCGGAGGGGATCTGCTGGGTAATGCAGTGGATATTGCCACCGCCCAGCAGGATCTCGCGTGCCGGTACGCCGACCACTGTGTGATCCGGGAAGATCTCTTCCAGAATGCGCTGGGCTTCACCGTCGGTGGCGGCATCCAGCAGCGGGTAGACGATGCGATCGTTGGTGATGAGGAAGTTCACGTAGGAGCCGGCCAGACGACCTTCGGCCTCGCGCGGCACACCGGTACCGCTCTCGACACCGGCGGACTCCTCCTCGGTGCAGAACAGCGGGCCCGGCTGGGGCAGCTTCCACACTTTCAGCTTGCGACCCTTGGCGTCCACCGCCGCTTCCAGCACCTTGAGGGCGGCCAGGGAGCGGGTGTACTGGGGATCGTTTTGATCGTCGGTCCAGTGCAGGGCCACTTCACCCGGACGCACGAAGCAGCAGATGTTGTCGATGTGGCCGTCGGTCTCGTCCATATAGACGCCCTCGCCCAGCCAGATAAAGCTCTTCACGCCCAGATAGTCACGCAGATAAGCTTCGATCTGCTCCTTGGTCAGGTGCGGGTTGCGGTTTTCGTTGAGCAGGCACTCGGCTGTGGTCATGCAGGTGCCTTCGCCATCGACGTGGATGGAGCCCCCTTCCAGAATGAGCGGCGCAGCGTAACGATCCATGCCGTGCTGGGCCAGCATCTGGGCCGCCACTTTTTCATCCTGATCCCAGGGGTAGTAGAGACCGCCCTTGTGGCCGCCCCAGGCATTGAAGCCCCAGTCCACCCCACGGCACTCGCCTGCGGCGTTGGTGACCACGGTCGGGCCTGTGTCGCGTGCCCAGCAGTCATCGCTGGCCATTTCTACCAGGGTAACGTGGGCGGGCATGATGGCGCGGGCCTGCTCCATAAACTCGGCTGGCACCCCCATAAAGACCGGAGTAGCGCCACCGATGGCATCGGCCACCTTGGCAAAAGTCTGTTGAGCGAAACGACCGGCCTCACGCCAGTTGTCCGGACGGAACGGCCAGATCATCCAGACGGCCTGCTGATGCGCCCACTCGGCGGGCATGGTGAAGCCGTCGGCGACTGGGGTGGAGTTGATCGTCTTGATGCTCATCGCAATATCCTTGCGGGCCTGTGATGGCGATGCACGCCTCACGGGGCCGGTAATGGGGGAAACGGGCGGGCCCCCGCCCCGACAGCGTGCCGGACGGGCGCCCCCTGAAAAAAATAAGCGTGGCCCGCAGTGTAAGAAGTTGCGCACCTATCCATCAAATGAATAGGATGGATTGTCCCATAAGCACGGCAAATGATCCCACCATGAAACTGCACCAGCTCGACCTCAATCTGTTGCTCGCCTTTGACGCCCTGATGACGCAAGGCAGCGTCACCCGCGCCGCCGAGACGCTCTTTATCAGCCAGCCCGCCATGAGCCACGCCCTAGGTCGGTTGCGCACCTTCTTTGGCGATCCGCTGCTGGTGCGCACCCCACAGGGGATGCTGCCCACCCCGCGCGCCCAGCGGCTGCATCTTGGCGTACAGCAGGCGCTGCGGCTGCTGGAGCAACAGCTCTCCGACGAGGAGGTATTCGAGCCGAGCCAGTCGAAGCGCCGCTTCGTGCTCTGCACCACGGATTATGTGGAGTGCGTGCTGATCCCGCCGCTTATCCAACGCCTCAAGACGCTGGCGCCCGGGGTCACCATAGAGATCCGCATACTGCGCGACACCCTGCCCGAAGCCGAGCTGGCGAGCGGCGAAATCGATCTGGTGCTGGGCTTTGACGAGTACATGCAGGTGCCTGGGTATCTGGGCAAGGAGACCTGGCTCACCGAGCCGCTGGCCGGGCTGGTGCGCGCCGATCTGCCCATCGCCAAATCGGCGACCACCGGGGCCGAGAGCGATCCCTCCCAATGGCAGGAGCGCATCACGCTTGAGCAGCTTATCGCCATGCCCCATGTGTTCCACTCGCCGCTCGGCACCTCGGAGGCGAGCCTGGATCGCTATCTGAAGACGCTGGGCTTTAGTCGCACCATCTCGGTCAACAGCCAGAGCTATATGTCCGCCGCCGCCATCGTCAGCCAGAGCGACCACCTGCTGGTGCTGCCCAGCATGGTGGCCGAACTGCTCGCCAGCCACTGGCCGCTGAAAAGCCTGCCACTGCCAGCGGACGTGCCCGACTATCACCTCAACTGCGTCTGGCACCCCGTTCATGCGCAACAACCGGCTCTGGTGTGGTTAAAAGGGCTGATGAAGGAGCTGGTCAGTCCGAGATAAGCCCGCTGCGTCTGGCATCTCACGTACCATGCGCAACAGCCCGCATTGGTATGGCTCAAGGATCTGATGAAAGAGCTGGTTGGTCCGAGGTAAGCCAGCTGTGATCAGCATCCCCAGAAACAACAGTGGCTCCCGCGGGAGCCACTGTTGTTTATCTGCCTGTCATCATGCTCGCAGGGCCGTCATCAGCTGGGTGACAACCCCATCGAGCAGGGCATGGTCGGGGCGGCACTGGGCGAAGGTGACCAGACCCTGGATGTTGATGAGCAGGAAGGCGGTCAGGGTCGGGATGTCGCGGTCGGCCATCAGCTCACCGCGCTGCTGGGCGAGACTCAGGATCTGCGCCAGATCGGCATCCAGCTCGGCATAGATGGCCTTGAGCCGCAGGTGCAGCTCTTCGTCCTGCTCCGCCAGCTCCATCAGGGTGCGCGTCACCAGACAGGTGCCGCACAGGGCATCGTTCACTATCTGACTGAGGTAGGCCTGCACCCCCGCCAGCGGGCTCTGGCCGGCAAAGAAGCCACGGCGCAACGCGCTTTTTTCCTGCACATAGTGATCGACCGCCGCCAGCAGCAGGCCGCGTTTGTTGCCAAACGCCGCGTAGAGGCTGCCCGGATGCAACCCGGTCGCCGCCACCAGCTCCTGCATGGTGGTCTTGGCGTAACCCTTGGCCCGAAATGCCTCCATGGCATTTCGCAAGACGTCGTCCCGGTTGAACTCGGCGCTGCGCATGGTTTCTCCGTTGAAAAAGCGATCACCGGCGCAGAGCCGATGAGGGGGAACAAAAAGGGCGGCAAGTTTACCCCAGCGGGCAGGCAAGACCAACCCATCTTGAATGCTCGTTCAAAAAAGACTTGCACACAAAACAAAAAACGTCTTGAATGCACGTTCAAGAATCACTCCCTCAGGACAGACGATCATGAATACCCTGTTTCAGCCCTATCGCCTCAACGACACCCTCACCCTCGCGAATCGCTTCATGATGGCACCGCTTACCCGTTGCATGGCGGGCCCGGGCCTGGTGCCCACCGAGCAGATGGCCGCCTATTACGCCCGTCGTGCCGACATCGGCCTCATCATCTCCGAAGCCACCATCATTCGTCCGGACGGCCAGGGCTATCCCAACACCCCGGGGATCTACAGCCCGGAGCAGATCGCAGGCTGGAAAAACGTCACCGGCGCCGTACACGCCAATGGCGGCAAGATCTTCGCCCAGCTGTGGCACGTGGGTCGCCTCTCCCACCCCTTCTTCCACCATGGCGAGGTGCTGGCACCGTCTGCCGTCGCTCATGAAGGCACGGTACCGCGCATGCGCGAGCTGGTCTATCAAGTGCCACGCGCCCTGACCGAGAGCGAAATCGCCCAGCTGGCCGAGGATTACGCCCAGGCCGCCGCCAACGCCATCGAAGCGGGCTTTGACGGGGTGGAGATCCACGGCGCCAACGGCTACCTCATCGATCAGTTCCTGCACCACTCGAGCAACCTGCGCAGCGATCAGTACGGTGGCAGCCCGGAGAACATGAGCCGCTTCGCACTGGAAGTGGTGGATGCGGTCAACGCCCGCATCGGATCCGAGCGGGTTGGCCTGCGCCTCTCCCCCGGTGCCTATGTGCACCTTGAGGGTGACCAGCGGGATCGCGCCGTGTTCGACCATCTGCTGAGCGAACTGAATCGGCGCGCCCTGGCCTATGTGCATCTGGGCATCTTCGATGACAGCCTCACCTTCGACTATCTGGATGGCCGCGCCTCCGACTACCTGCGCGCCCACTACGACGGTCATCTGGTGGGGGTGGGTAACTACAGCGCCGACACGGCCCTGGATGCCATCAAGGCCAACCGCTTCGACCTCGTCGCCATCGGCCGCCCGCTGATCGCCAACCCGGACTACATCGCCAGGGTGCAGAAGGGCGAGACGCTGGTTCCCTATGCCGACGCCATGCTGGCAGAGCTGGTGTAAGCGCGCCGGTTCATGACCGACCAAGGATGGGATCCGCGCCTCCGGGCGCGGGTTTCCAATGTTTGGGCCCCTTACGGGCCCTTTTTTATGCCCGTCCTCTCCTTGCCCGCCTCATGCTCCACCATTCAAGCCCCATAAAAAGGTTGCTAGTGACAACTTGTTGACTATATTGGTTGTTGACGACAACCAAATAGGAAGCCCTGATATGGATCCCCGTCCCCTGCGCGCCCTGTCGCGCGATCTGGTTCGCGAACTCGGCATGCTCTCCCAGCAGTGCGGCGAACTGGCGCTCACCCCGCTAGAAGCCCATCTGCTGATCGAGCTGGAGAACGGCCCCGCCACCAACCAGCAGCTGGCAGAGCGGCTGCGCATCGACAAATCCAACGCCAGCCGTCCGCTGGCGCGGCTCGCCGAGCGCGAACTCATCAGCTGGCACCCCCATCCGTCCGATGGCCGCAGCAAGGAGGCGCGCCTCACCATCGCCGGCCAGGCCCAGCTGCTGGATCTGCATCAGGAGATGGACAACGCCATGGAAGAGACCCTGGCCCAGCTTACCCTGAGCGAGCGCGAGCAGCTGTGGGCCGGCCTGCGTCTCTACCGCAGCGCCCTCTCCCGCGCCCGCCGTCAGCAGGGCTACCGCATCCGTCCCATCACAGCCGCCGACAACCCCCATATTGCCGCCGTGGTGCGCGCCGTCTCCGCCGAATACGGCCTCACCGCCGACAAGGGCTATGGCGTGGCCGACCCCAACCTGGATCGACTGCACGAGACCTACCAAGGGGAGAAGAGCCGCTACTGGGTGATCGAGGGGCCCGATGGCACCATCCTCGGCGGCGGCGGCATAGCGCCGCTGGCGGGGGAAGAGGATCGGGTCTGCGAGCTGCAGAAGATGTACTTCATGCCCTCCCTGCGCGGGCTGGGGCTGGGGCGGCGACTGGTGTTGCAGGCGCTGGACGAGGCGAGAACCCTGGGTTACCAGCGCTGCTATCTGGAAACCACCGAGGTGTTGCGCGAGGCGACCACGCTCTACGCGTCGCTGGGTTTCGAGCACCTGCCGGGGCCGCTCGGCTGCACCGGCCACGATGCCTGCGAGATCTGCATGGTGCTGACGCTTGGCACCGGCGATGGCCAGACGCTCGCCTGAGACATGGGGTCGAGGATGAGAAAAGGGCGGCACTGGTGCCGCCCTTTTCTTCTGCTTAAAGCTGAGCGGCGGGCGGCACGAAGCGCAGCGCCACCCCGAGCCGGTTCCAGCTGTTGATGGTGGCCACAGTCACCGACAGCTGCACTATCTCGGCTTCGCTGAAGTGCTCGCGCAGCTCCCCATAAAGCGCATCGGGCACCCCGGCCTCGGGCAAACGGGTCAGGCACTCGGTCCAGGCCAGGGCCGCCCGCTCAGATGCAGTGAAGACGGTGGCATCGCGCCAGGCAGCCAGCTGATCCAGCCTGGCCTGCCCCACTCCGCTGCGACGGGCGATATTGAGATGATATTGCAGGCAGAAGCTGCAGCCGTTGAGCTGGGAGGCGCGCAGCTTCACCAGCTCGCTCAGCTCCTTGTCGAGGCCGGCGTCGTCCACCGCCTTGCCGGCGGCGATCAGGGCATCGTGGGCTGCCGGCAGCAGCTGGCGAAAGTGGGGGTAATCGATGCGGGTGCTCATTCTGGTGTTCTCCTTCGTCATGGCTTAATATCAGGACACGAACAACATATCAGCCCCCTGACATGATAGACAAGCCCCTTGTTGAGACTGGATTGAAACCAGAGACTCCCACCCCCGGCGAAGGCAAGCGTGGCGAGGCGGGCCACCTCGGCTACCTGCTGCGCCAGGCCGCCGCCGCCCAGCGCCTGCGCATGGAGCGGGCACTGGCGGACTTGCCCGTCACGGCCCCCCAGTTTGCCCTGCTGACCATGCTGGATGCCTACCCCGGCAGCTCCAACGCCGAGCTCGCCCGGCTGACCCTGCTCACCCCCCAGACGATAAGCCCCATGGTGACCAGCCTGGAGCGCAGCGGCCTGCTGGCCCGCACCCCTCACGCGGTCCATGGCCGCATCCAACAGCTCAGCCTCAGTCCCGTCGGGGCTGAACTGCTGGCGCAGGCCAAGGCCAGGGTCACCCTGCTGGAGCAGGCGCTGGCGGCCCCCCTCGATGAAACCGAGCTGCGGCTGGTCAAACGCTGGCTGGCGAGCCTCGCCAGCGGCATGGAGGGCGAGGCCTGACACCATCCAGGCCAGTCTCCAGCTGACCCTTCCCCCATCCGATCCTTGATCGCCATGCAAAAAAAGACCCCGCCTGGGCGGGGTCTTCTTTTATCTTGTCAGCCTATCGGGCAAGCGCTTATCAGTGCTCGCGAGTCTGACGGAAGTGAACGTCCGGGTGACGCTCCTGAGACAGACGCAGGTTGACCATGGTCGGGGCTATGTAGGTGAGGTTGTCACCGCCATCCAGCGCCAGGTTCAACTCGTTCTTGCGCTTGAACTCCTCGAACTTCTTGACGTCGGTCCCTTCCACCCAGCGGGCGGTGGAGACGTTGACCGCCTCGTACAGAGCCTCGACGTTGTACTCGCTCTTCAGACGCGAAACCACAACATCGAACTGCAGCACACCGACGGCGCCGACGATGAGATCGTTGCTGATCAGCGGACGGAACACCTGCACGGCGCCCTCTTCGGAGAGCTGCACCAGCCCCTTGAGCAGCTGCTTCTGCTTGAGCGGATCGCGCAGGCGGATGCGGCGGAACAGCTCGGGGGCGAAGTTCGGGATGCCGGTGAACTTGAGATCCTCACCCTGGGTGAAGGTGTCGCCTATCTGTATGGTGCCGTGGTTGTGCAGACCTATGATATCGCCCGCGACGGCCTCGATGGCCTGCTCCCGATCACCGGCCATGAAGGTGACGGCATCGGAGATGTTCACGTCCTTGCCGATGCGCACATGGCGCATCTTCATGCCCTTGCTGTAAGTGCCGGACACCACGCGCATGAAGGCGATACGGTCGCGGTGTTTCGGATCCATGTTCGCCTGGATCTTGAACACGAAGCCGGAGAATTTCTCCTCGGTCGCCTCGACCAGACGGCTCTCGGCCTTGCGCGGCATAGGCGCCGGCGCCCAGTCGGTCAGGCCATCCAGCATGTGGTCGACGCCGAAGTTGCCGAGCGCGGTACCGAAGAAGACAGGGGTCATCTCGCCGGCGATGAAGGCCTCGTGATCGAACTCGGGAGAGGCGCCCTGCACCAGCTCCAGTTCACCGCGCAGCTGGGCCGCCAGATCCTCGCCGATGGCAGCGTCCAGATCCGGGTTGTGCAGGCCCTTGACCACCCGCTTCTCCTGGATGGTGTGGCCCTGACCTGTCTGGTACAGATAGACCTCGTCCTTGTAGAGGTGATAGACACCCTTGAAGGATTTGCCGCAGCTGATGGGCCAGGTGATGGGGGCGCACATGATCTTGAGCTCGCGCTCCACCTCGTCCATGACTTCCATGGGATCGCGCACTTCGCGGTCCATCTTGTTCATGAAGGTGAGGATGGGAGTGTCCCGCAGACGGGTGACTTCCATCAGCTTGCGGGTTCTGTCTTCAACACCCTTGGCGGCGTCGATGACCATCAGGCAACAGTCGACCGCCGTCAGGGTACGGTAGGTATCTTCGGAGAAGTCCTCGTGACCCGGGGTATCGAGCAGGTTGACCAGGCAGTTGGCATAGGGGAACTGCATCACGGAGGTGGTGATGGAGATACCGCGCTGCTTCTCCATCTCCATCCAGTCGGATTTGGCGTGCTGGCCTGAGCCACGGCCCTTGACGGTACCGGCGCGCTGAATGGCCTGTCCGAACAGCAGGACTTTTTCGGTGATGGTGGTTTTACCCGCATCCGGGTGCGAGATGATCGCAAAAGTGCGTCTCTTGGAGACTTCACTCAGAAATTCAGCTGACATAATTCAACGTTCTTCTATTGAGCGATGGCCTTGGCCACCGTGGGAATAAATCCGGGATGCCGCATTCGACTCACGGCACATTTGCATGTATGCGGCCTCGGGTCCGCCGGCATACACAGG
The DNA here is from genome assembly GCF_963899305.1 of Aeromonas sp. MR19. Classification (NCBI taxonomy): domain Bacteria; kingdom Pseudomonadati; phylum Pseudomonadota; class Gammaproteobacteria; order Aeromonadales; family Aeromonadaceae; genus Aeromonas; species Aeromonas sp. MR19. The sequence goes on along the minus strand of NZ_CAWQWZ010000032.1, from coordinate 277,355 downwards.
ACTGCATGCAACTAACGCCACACGGGCCGGCACCGAGGCCAACCGGGTGGGACAGGGGAAACGGGTTGCATTACATGGGTCTTCTCGCCTGAGTCAAAGCAAAATTGCGCGACATTATACCCGCGCGAGTGAAAAATACCCAGCCCGGCTTAGGGCCGTTCGCGAAGGGCGCCGGAGCGCCCTACTCGGCCCGCATCACCCGATTGCGGCCGGCCTGCTTGGCCCTGTACATGGCCTCATCGGCTCGCTGGATCAGATCCCCCAGGCTGTCGTCGAGGGGGCTGTATTGGGCACAGCCTATGCTGACGTGCACCGGATGCCCCTCCGGCATTCCCTCGATGCGCAGCTGGGAGACCCGATGGCGGATCCGCTCCGCCACCTCGACCGCCTCCGCCATGCAGGTGTCGGGCAACAGCACCAGAAACTCCTCGCCGCCGTTGCGCCCCACCCTGTCCAGGGTGCGCAGCTGGGCGGCTATGCTCCTGGCGACGGCCGCCAGCACCTGATCCCCCATGTGGTGGCCCAGCCTGTCGTTGACCTGCTTGAAGTGGTCTATGTCCAGGATCAGCACGCACAGGGACTTGCCCTGCTCCCTCGCCTGCTTGAACCAGGCCTGTCCCTGGGCCTGGATCTGGCGGCGGTTGTGGATGCCGGTGAGGTCATCTGTCATGGCGAGCCGACGCAGCTTGCGGGAGCGGTTGAACTGGTACAGCGCCAGCATGCCCATCACCACCAGCAGCAGGATCACCACCAGGTATTGCCATTGCCGCCGCTCCTGCAACTGCTTGAGCTTGGCCTCCTGCAACAGTTGCTTGGTCTTGAGGGCCTGGTTCTCCAGCTCCTTGCGGGCCAGATCGAACTCGAAGCGCATCTGCAGGGAGCGCTGCTCCCTGAGCACCTGCTCGAGGGCGTGCCGGGTCTGCACGTACAGCTTGAGGCTGGCCAGGGCCGCATTGACCTGGCCCTGCTGTTCGAGAATGCGGGCCCGCACCTCGTAGACCCGTGCCAGGAAACGCTGGTTCTTCTCCCTGGCAAAGATGGGTTCGGCGTGCGTCAGGTAGTAGAGCGCCTTGGTCGGATGGCCCAGTGCGTCCTCCGCCATGCCCATCACCAGTTGCCAGTGGGCCAGGGTCACGCTGTCGACATCCTCGCGGCTGCGCAGTATGACATCGGCCTGCTGCAGTCTGGCCATGGCCTCGGCCACCTTGCCCTGGTTGATCAAGATGGTGGCCATTTCGATCTGGATCCAGGCCAGCAAGCCCTCCTTGTGTTGCGAACGATAGAGCTGCTCGGCCTGCGCCATCAGCGGCAGGGCGCGGTTGAACTCCCCCATCTCGGCATAGAGCAGCCCCTGCTGGGAGCGAATGTCCACCAGCCGCTCCTGATCCCCCAGGGTGCTGTAGTCGCGCTCCAGCTCCTGAAAGTAGCCTTCGGCCCGCGCATAGAGCCCCATGCGCCGGTAGGCGTTGGCTATCTGGGACAACACCTCCCGCGCCTTGCCATCCTGCCCCAGCGCCTCGAAGCGCTTGTGTGCCTCGATGAGCTCCATCAGCCCCTCGGCCAGCTCCCCCTGATAGGCTTTCATGTCGCCACGGTAGCTGAGGATATCGGCCTCCTGCACCCTATCCCCCAGCCTGCGCGCCAGCACCAGCGCCTGTTCGTAATCGGCCCCGGCCTGCTCCATGTTGCCCAGCATCTGCTGGTGAAAACCGCGACAGGTGAGCAGGCCGCTCTCGGTGATCCTGTCCTTGCGCTCACGGGCAAGGGCCAGCTCCTGGTCGGCAAAGGCCACCACGGCGCGATATTCGCTGTCCCGCTCGGCAGACATGGCCCAGCACTGCAGCCGGACTATGCGGCCCTGCACCTCGGGCGGGTAAGCGGCGCGGCTCGCCACCAGGGCGGCGATGCGCAAACGGAACATGCGGTCTGGCTGGAATCCCTCCTCCAGCAGTTGCAACTCTCGGGACAGTTGCGGCTCGACGAGCGGCACCCTGGCCGCCCAGGCGGGGGCACCGCACAGGCAGGTCAGCAGGATCAAGGTCATGATGCGTTTCATGCCGGTTCGGTTTCCCCATTCGATGGTGCTGGCACTCGGATGCCCCATCATATCTCTCCTTGCCCATGGGCACAGCAACCAGAGTGAGGGAGAGAAACACCACAGGTTCAGGCTGGCCCTCACACTGGCGTTCTCATCCCCTTTACAGGAGGAAAATCAGCATCGACTATAGCGACATTCACCACAGGGAAGAGTGCCTTCATGACACACGAGGAGCTGCAGGCCGCCTATGACAGGCTGCTGCAGGAGAATGAGCGGCTGAAGCGGGTGGCCGAGGATGCACGGGAGAAGCTGGAGGCCGCCATGGACGGCACAGGCCTGTGCATCTGGCAGAATCACGTGCCCACCGGCAAGCTCATCATCTTCAACCGGCGCTGGGGCGCCATGCTCGGCTACCAGCCCAAGGAGCTGTCGGCCCACTTCGATGTGTGGCGCGAACACCTGCATCCGGAGGACAGGGAGCGGGTGTTGCAGGCCTTCTTCGATCACCTGAGCGGCAAGAGCCCGTTTTATCAGGCGATGCACCGCATGATCGCCAAGGATGGCAAGATCACCTGGGTGCTGGATCGGGGCCGGGTGGTGGAGTGGGATGAAGAGGGCAAGCCGCTGCGGGTGATGGGCACCCACATCGATATCACCCACGAGAAGGAGTATGAGCAGCAGCTGGCCCAGCTGGCCCACCGGGATCCCCTCACCGGCCTGCTCAACCGCACAGCGCTGCAACGCCAGTTCCCGCAGACGTTCGAGGCCATCTGCTTCATCGATCTCGACGACTTCAAGCAGGTCAATGACAACCTGGGCCACAGGGCCGGGGACGAGCTGCTGATCGCCCTCACCCGGCGACTCAAGGCCTGCTGTGAGGAGGGGGTCAGGATCGGCCGCCTCGGCGGCGACGAGTTCGTGTTGCTGCTGCCCTGGGCCAGCGAGGATCCCCGCACCAGCCACCTGGCCCGCCGCTGCATAGATGCCATCTCGACCCCGTTCGAGCTGCCCAACGGCGACGCCGCCGTGGGGCTGAGCATGGGGATAGCGGCGATCCGGCCACAGGATGACTTCAGCACGGCGCTGGCTCGGGCCGATCAGGCCATGTACAGGGTCAAGCGCAGCGGCAAGCGGGGCTTTTACGTCTCCCAGCCGAGCGGTCAGCCGCTGCTGGATCAGGAGCAGGTGAACGAGCGCGGGCTCGGCCACCAGCCCTGTACCTGAACCTGGTCAAATGGGCAGCGGCCCCATCACCTTGACCGCGCGAATGGCGAAGTGGCTGCTGATGTCGTTGACCATGTCCTGGGACTGCAACCGCCGGATCCACTGCTCGTAGGCGGGAAGGTCGGGCACCACCACCTCCAGCAGGTAGTCGTAGTTGCCGGAGACGGTGTGACAGCTGATCACCTCCGCCATGGCCGCCACCGCCAGCTCGAAGGCCTCCACCAGCGGCTCCCTGTGCTGGCTGAGCCGCACGTTGACGAAGATGGTGATGCCAAGGCCGAGCTTCTCCCGCGCCAGCACGGCGCGATACCCCCGTATGTGGCCCTCCCCCTCCAGCCGCTTCAGGCGCCGGGCACAGGGGGAGGCAGACAACCCGACCCGCTCCGCCAGCTCCACTGTCGTGAGGCGCCCATCCTGTTGCAGCAGCCGCAGCAGATGTAAATCAATCCTGTCGAGCATCTTGGTGATATCCGGTAAAAATCCATTTTGGATTGGCTGAAACTAGCAATTACACCCGAATTTCTCAAACAGTTTGCCCTGCAACACCCTCCCCCCTGGCGAGATAATGACCCGGGACACGCCATGGAGGGAGCCCTATGTCATTCACACTGTCACCCCGTTGCAGCGGCTGGGCCGCCGCCCTCGCCACCGTGCTGCTCTGGTCCGGTTTCTTTCTCTCCCTGCGCCTCGGCGCCGAGGAGAAGCTCCCGCCACAGGCGCTGGCGCTGCTGCGCTTCGGCATTCCGGCCCTGCTGCTGCTCCCCTATTACTGGCGTCACCGCATCCGCCTGCGCCGCACACCCCTGCGCTGGCAGCTGGCCATGCTGGCGGGGGCCGGCCTGCCCTTCTTCTGGCTCGGCGCCACCGGCATGCAGCTGGCCCCTGTGGCCCAGGGCAGCGCCCTGATCCCGGGCACTGTGCCCCTCATGGTCAGCCTGCTGGGACTGCTGCTGTGGCGCGCCCCCTGCCCCGCGCAGCGGCGCTGGGGGCTCGCCCTCATAACGCTGGCTACCGCTACCCTGTTGCTGGGCGGAAAACCGGGATTGTGGCAGGGACAAGTCTGCTTTCTGGGGGCGGCCCTGCTGTGGGCCCTGTTTACCCTGGCGGTCAGACGCAGCGGACTGGCGGCGCTGGATGCGGCCGCGCTGGTGGCGGTGCCGTCGGCCCTGTTGCTGCTGCCGACGCTCCTGTGGAGCCCCTTGCCCGCCGTGAGTCATGCCAGCGTCTGGCTATGGCAGGGTCTGCTGCAAGGGATAGGCGCCGGCTTGCTGGCGGCGCTCTGTTACGCCCACGCCATCCGCACCCTGGGCGCCGAGGTCAGCTCGGCGCTCGGCTCGCTCACACCCGTGATGGCGGCCATGCTGGCCTGGTGGCTGCTGGGGGAAACCGTCACGCCGCCGGTGTGGCTGGCGCTTGGCCTCTTGTGTGTCGGGGTTGTGCTGGCCAGTCTGCCGGCACGGCGCGTTTCAGCTGCGCTGCCAGCGGCGCAGCAGGCGACCGCGCAGGCCGCAGTCGAGTAGCCAGCTGTTGTCGAACACCCGCAGCAGCGCCGGCTTGGCGTGGCGGGACATGGCGACGGCGTGGAAGCGGGTCTGCTGCTTGCGCTGGCGGTTCATCCGATCCAGCAGGGCGTGGGGCAGGCTCTGGGCGATGAAGTCGGAGACCACCAGCACGTCGGCCCTGGCGAAGGCGGGATCATCGAGCTTGATCAACGCCTTCTCGAGGCAGGGCACCAGATCGGTGCCGCCGTGAAAACTCATGGAGAGGAAGCGCTCCGCCTTGTCCAGACCCGTGTCTGCGGTGATCTCCAGGGTCGCCACCTCGGTAGAAAACAGCATCAGATAGCAGCCCCGCTTCTCGTCCATCGCCACCTTGAGCAGGGCCAGAAACAGCGCCTTGGCGCACTCCTCCGGATAACCGCCCATGGAGCCCGAGGTATCGATGCAGACGATGAAAGGGCCCCGCTGCTGCAGCTGATGGCCCCCCAGCTCGGGAGTGCGCAGAAGGAGACGCTGGCGCGGCAAGGTGCCCCGTGACTGGTAGCTGAGCAGGCGCCGCTCCAGATAGCGGCGATAGAACTCCAGCTCCAGCTCAGGCAGGGCCAGCATCACGGCCTCGCTCGGCAACAGCCGCATCAGATCGCTGGCGGGGTGTATGCCCACCAGATCGTCCGGCACGTCGTCGGTCTGCACCTCTTCCAGCTCGTGTACCTGCACCGGCGGCACCGGGGACTCGTTGGCCCGGTTGTCCTGCTCGCTGCGCCCCAGCAGGTTGGCTATCTCGGCCAGCAGGGGTTCACGCTGCAGCATGCGGGCGTACTGCTTGATCAGCACCAGGCTGCGCTTGTGCCAGCTGCCCTGGGCCAGATCCCAGAGGCCGCCGGCCGAGATCTGGTTCGGATCCAGCGCATCGGCCAGGGTGCGGCTCGCCAGCAGCTGATCTTCTATCTCCTGGCGCTGCTTCTCCCGCTCCGCCTCGGCGATCTGCTGCTGCAGCTGCAACAGGCTGCCCACCAGGCTGGTGCGCCACTTCTCCATCAGCAACAGCCGCTGACTGTCGGTGGGGTGGGCCATGATCTGGCGCACCAGGCTGCGCGCCTCGCCGGCGAAGGGGCTGAACTGTTCCAGCCCGTCCAGCAGGGTCGGCAGGCGCCCCATCAGCTCGGCCAGCGACAGACCCTTGTGCGCCTGATACAAGCGGTACTCCTGCTCCAGCGCCACCGGCACCGGCTTGTGGCGCATCTCCTCGCCGAGCTGCTCGCTCCAGCGCCAGATGCGCTTTTGCAACAGCTTGCCCTGCAGCGGGGAGCGCTTGATGAACTCGGAGATCTTGGGCGCCGAGGCGAGCAGCAGCGCCATCTCCCCCGCCAGCTCCCCCTCGCCGATGAGCAGCCCCAAGTCCATCATGCCGATCTCAAGCATGGCGACCTCCGCCGACATGGCTCATGGCTACCCCACTCACGCTCCCCATGGCTCAGGCGTCCAGCTTCGGCAGGCGATCGTGCCAGTGGCTGATGTCGCTGCGCAGCTGCTCCAGATCCCGGTTCAGCACGAAGAAGCTGTCTTCCACCTGCTGCAGCCAGTGACGGCCGATGAAGAGGTGCTGCTGATGGCGCTCGAACAGGCCGCGCTGACGCTTGAGCTCCTGTTGCAGCAGGCCGCTCTCGGCCAGCAGTCCGGTGAGCGCCGCCAGCCAGGGGGCTATCACCACCTCGGGGATGGCAGTGCGCTCCACCAGCACCAGCGGGATCTGCTGGCGTTGCAGGTCCAGCACCTGCAGCCGCAGCTCGTCGTCCAGCACCAGCTCGTAGTGCCCCTCCTTGGGGTTGCCGAGCGGCCAGCCCACCAGCGCCTCGCCGGTGGGGTGCCAGTGCGACAGCAGGGTGCGATCGAACACCAGAGTCTCGATCAGCCGCTCCGGATCGTCGCCATCCAGCGCCGCCGGGGTGAGCAGGTTGAAGTGCACCAGCTTGCCAAACGGACGAGCGTTGGCCAGCGGGATCTGGATGCCGCGGGCGCGGCGTCCGAACCACTGCTGGCGCTGTTTCGCCTTGCAGCACAGGCGCTGGGCCACAGCGCTCCTGAGCTGCTTGAACTGATCCCGCAGCCCCATCAGCTGGCGGGTCATGGCCAGCTGCTGGTAGCCATAGAGGCGGGAGAATTCGGTCATCATCTCCAGCAGGGCGGTGCGGGAGGCATCGTCGTGCCAGAGGCAATCCTTGAACAGCAGCAGATCCAGGGGGGCCACCTCGTCGCGGCCGTTGAAGAAGGCGCTCGCCTTGATGAGCCTGACCGCCTTCTTCCAGCGCCGATCCGACACGTAGCAGCTGTGGGCCAGCTGGCTGTCGAGCTGTTGGCGCAGCTGATAGATGAGCTCGAAACAGTCGTCGGGCAGCCGCACCTGGTCGATCTGCGCCTGCCAGGCCTCATACTCTTCGCTGTGGATCTGCACCGAGGGCGGCAGATTCTGGTGGGATTGGCCATCGCTCGCCAGCATGGCCTGGAAGTTGGCCTTCTCCTGCACCCTGTCCATCCAGATCCGCACCAGCATGCGATCGTAAAGCGCCTCCAGCCCGCTGTCCGGCGCCGGCAGCTCGTTGGAGGCGGTCACCAACAGCCGCATGGGGATGGGGTGCTGGCTGTCGCCGTTGCGAAACTGTCGCTCGTTGATGGCGGTGAGCAGGGTGTTGAGGATGGCGGGGCCAGCCTTCCAGATCTCGTCGAGGAACACCACCTCGGCCTCCGGCAGGTAGCCCGTGGTGAGCCGCAGGTACTTGCCATCCTCCTTCAGCGCCTGAATGGAGAGGGGGCCGAACACCTCCTCCGGCGTGCTGAAGCGGGTCATCAGGTATTCGAAGTGCCGCGCCTCATGAAAGGCCAGCTTGAGGCGGCGGGCGATCAGGCTCTTGGCAATGCCGGGCGGGCCCAGCAGGAAGACGCTCTCGCCGCTGAGGGCGGCCAGCAGACCGAGCCGCAGGGCATCCTGGCGCTCATACAATCCCTCGCCGAGGGCCGACAGCAGGCGTGGCAAGCGTTCATGAATGGGGGCAAGGCGAAAATTCTGTGGTGCTAAAGGTGGCATAAGCGCACTTCCGATACTGGGGTTGTCTGGAACCGGCACACCCGCGACTCGGTCGAATGTTCCCTGTTCTGCTTATTGTATTGTGTCGAGGCCACCTGCGGGAAAAACCGGCGGGCGCATGGGCGCTGGGCCACCACTCCTGGCTAAAACATACCGCAAAAGATGCAGCAAAACGCGTTCGAGTGTACCCTGCGCAGAGCTTTTTTCACCAATGCAGATCAAGACAGAGCCACAGCCATGCAAGATCCCGAGCGTCAGAACGCACATCAGGCGCCATCCCTTGAGCAAAGCGGCCTCACGCCCGACCTGATGCGTCAAACCCTGTTGGCCCGCATGGGCATACAGAGCTGGCAACTGCGCCGCCCGGCCCTGCTGGGGCCCCATGCCGCCCCAGGCGACCAGGAGGCCGCCGAGCCAGCCCCTGCTCGGGATCTGCCCTCCGTCGAACTGGCCCAGCCTGAGCTCGACACGCCGCCGGCCGGCAAGCTCTGGATCCTGGCCCCTCGCCTGCCCGCCCCGACCCTGCTGGCGGATCTCTGCCAGCTGCTCGGCATAGGCGTCGACGAGGTAACGCTGCTGACCACGCTGCCCGCCGGGCACAGGCCCCCCCAGCTCTGGCTGGAACGGGCCGACCCCGCCTGGCCCGATGCGCTGGTCTGCCCGCTCACGCCGACACCGGCCCAGAAACGGGCCCTGTGGCAGCAACTCAGATCGCGCCTCGGTTAAGCGACCCTGTCGCCCGGATCTGCCCCCTTTCCTTCCGCCGCCCCGACCCGGAGCCACCATGCCTGAGTTTCGTCCCCTGCTCGAGACAGATTTCGAGCTGATTTACCCCATAGAACAGGCCGCCCACAAGGAGCCCTGGAGCCAGGCCAACCTGATCTCCTGCTTCGGGCCGCGCTATCTCAATGGCTTGATGCTGCTGGATGGCCGCCCCGCCGGTTTCTACATCTCGGATCTGGTGGCGGGCGACAGCTCGCTGATGAACATCTGCGTGCACCCCGACTTTCAGGGCAAGGGGCTGGGACGGGCGCTGCTGAAGGCCTATCTGGCCCGCAGCAAGGCGAAGGGGGCCGAGGCCTGGTTCCTGGAGGTGCGCGACAGCAACAAGGCAGCCATCGGTCTCTACGAGAGCGAAGGCTTTGCCGAGTATTGCCGCCGCGCCGATTACTACGGCACCGGCCAGGATCGGGAAGACGCCGTGCTCATGTCCCGCCTGTTCGACTTCGGCTAGCCCGCCTCCTACAGCAATGGCGCATTGTCGAGGGCCGGATCCTGCAGGCTCTGGGTGGTATGCAGCACGGCTTCGAAGCCGGCCGCCGACAACGGCATGAAGAAGCCGCGCCGCCAGGTGACGCCCGGCATCCAGATCTGCTGGAGATCCACCGCTATCTTGATGGGCTTGAGCGGTTCCCCCGGCTGCTGCACATAGATGCCGGGCGGGGTCGCCACCTGCGGGAAGCGGCGCAGTATGTGCTCGCTGCCATCCCCCGCATCCGGGTTGAGCCGCACCTTGACCAGCCTGGCCAGCACGGGCTCCATCTCCTCTGACTGCCACAATGTGGCGTCCAGTCCTTTGCAGCGTCGGCACTTGGCGCGCTCGATCACATAGAGCAGCGGATACCCCTTGTGCAGGGCCAGCTGCTGCGCTTTGGCGTATCCGTCAGCGCCTATCAGCCAGGGGTTGTCTTGCTCGCTGGCCATATCCCCCAGCGCAAACCAGAGCCCGCCGGCCCCGGCCAGCAACAGCAATGCCCCCGTGACCACGCCCTTGATCCCGACACTCATTGTTCACCCTCCCTGAATGGCTCCTCTTGGTCATCGACCATCATGCCTCAAGCTCGCCCGGATTGCTGACTTTGTGATCCAGGACAAACAGCGCACACTTGTAAGCTGTAATCTTAGAGTTTAAACTCCAGCGCGATTTTTAGTGCCCCTGCGGGCGTACAACTGTTACTTGAGGATGTTTGACTGATGCCGAAACTCCATCTGGTTCAACTGATGCGTGAACGTATCGCCCGGCTTGGCAACAAGGCCGCCCTGCGCGTACAACAGGATGGCCAGTGGCGTGCCATCGGCTGGCGAACCCTGGGACAGGCCATGGACTACTGTGCCCAGGCGCTGATCCGTGCCGGCCACCAGCCCACCGAAATGGTGGGTCTCTATGCCCGCAACATGCCGGAGTGGACCCAGGCCGATCTCGGCATCCTGGCCGCCCGCGGCGTCAGCGTGCCCATCTACCCCACCAGCACCCTTGAGCAACTGCGCTATATCGTACGCGACGCCAACATAGGTCTGCTGTTCGTCGGCGAACAGGCCCAGTTCGATCAAGCGCTCACCCTGTTGAAGGATGGCGAGATCCGCCAGATCGTCGCCCTCGATGGCAAGGTCAACCTGCGTGACTGCCCGGCGGCCAGCCACTTCCAGGCTTTTCTGGTCTCCGGCAACCATCAGGCCAGCGAGCAGGAGTTGCGGGTACGGGAAACCCAGTACCGGATGGACGACCTGCTGACCCTGATCTACACCTCGGGCACCACGGGTGAACCCAAGGGGGTCATGCTCGATTTTGCCAACATCGCCGCCTGCTTCGAGATGCACAACAGCCGCCTCGACCTCAACGAGCAGGATGTATCGCTGTGCATGCTGCCGCTCAGCCACGTGTTCGAGCGCGCCTGGACCTACTACGTGCTCTACTGCGGCGCCGAGAACGTCTACATCCGCGATCCGCAGAAGGTGATGGATGTCATCGGCGAGGTGCAGCCGACCGTGATGTGCGCCGTGCCGCGCCTCTACGAGAAGGCCTACGCCATGATCCAGGCCAAGGTGGCTCAGGCGCCACGCCTGCGCCGCGCCCTGTTCGGCTGGGCCACCGGCGTCGGCAAACAGCTGGTCGCCAGCCGTCAGGCCGGCAAGGCGACCTCGCCGCTGCTCTACGCCCAGCTCTGGCTGGCGGAGCGACTGGTGTTTCGCAAGCTGCGCGCCCGCTTCGGTGGTCGCACTCGCTTCCTGCCGGTGGCGGGCGCCCGCCTCGCCGACGACGTGAACTTCTTCTTCCAGGCCATGGGGCTCAACCTCAAGTACGGCTACGGCATGACAGAGACCACGGCCACCGTCTGCTGCTACGAAGACCACCAGTTCAAGCTGGGCTCCATCGGCACTGCCCTCAGCGGAATAGAAGTGAAGCTGGGTGAGAGCAACGAGCTGCTGGTGCGCTCCCCGACCGTGATGCGCGGCTACTACAACAAGCCAGACGCCACCGCCGAGGTGATGACCGAAGACGGCTTCCTGCGCACCGGCGATGCGGGCGAGCTCGACGGCGACGGCAACATCTACTTCGCCGAGCGCCTCAAGGAGCTGATGAAGACCTCCAACGGCAAGTACGTGGCACCGCAACTGGTGGAGGGGACCATAGGCAAGGATCGCTTCATCGAGCAGATCGCCATCGTCGCCGATGCCCGTCACTTCGTGTCGGCGCTGATCGTGCCCTGCTTCGAGTCGCTGGAGGAGTATGCCCGCTCCATCAACCTGCAATACCAGTGCAAGACGGAGCTGCTGCGCAACTCCCGGGTGATGGAGTTCTTCGATGCCCGCATCCAGGATCTGCAAAAGGAGCTGGCCAAGTTCGAGCAGGTGAAGAAGTTCACCCTGTTGCCGAGTGCCTTCTCCATGGAGCTGGGGGAGATCACCCCCACCATGAAGCTGCGCCGCAAGATCATCGAATCCAAGTACCAGAGCGAGATCGAGGCCATGTACAACCATGTCTGAGCGTGCCCACGCCTGATCCCTCGCCGGACATGAAAAAGCCGCTTCAAGAGCGGCTTTTTGCTGTTTGCTTGCCACTCAGGGCAGCTTGACCAGCGGCTGCTCACGCAGCTCTGTGGGACGACCTGCCTGGATCTTATCCACCTGTGCCAGCGCCTGCTTCACCTCCTCCCCATTTCGCAGCAAACGATAGGTCAGATCGAAGGTCTTGGTCTCCCCCGGCTGGATCTTGGGCACCAGCCCCAGCGGACGCTGGTACTTGGTGCTGTAGGCATAGCTGGTGCCGGGCTCGATGCCCGTCACATAGCCCTGGGCCCGGGTATCGGTGTTCTTCCACAGGGTCAGCACGGGCAACTGGTGCGTGTTGTAACCCATAGCCACACCGGCGCTGCCCTGCCGGTTGTTCAGCACCGCCAGGGTATTGCCCTCGGCGTCGCTGTAGGGCACCAGATTGAATACCATCTCATCGAAGCCCTTGGTCGGCCCCAGATAGGTTTGCCAGCTCTTCAGCCCCGCCTTGGCGTAGTCGTTGAACGGGGAGATCTGCTTCACCGGGGTGCTGACGCGCGCCCCCTCCTCCAGGATCGGCGTCCCGAAGTTGCTGTGATAGATGATCTGGTACTCGTTCTCGTAGTCGGCGTGGTTGGTCAGCTTGTCCTGCAGGGCAAACTCCGCCTGACCTGGCACTACGCTCAGCTGGGTCCAGGTGACCAGCTCGCTCATCTTGAAGGTGCGCTCGTCCACCCGGCCCAGCACATGAATGGCATAGGGCGGCTCCTCGTCTATGGTCACGCTGACCACGGACGCCGGTATGTTCTGCACCCGGCCATGCAGGCTCTTGAGGCGACCGTCGTCGTCCACTCCGGGGTGGCCGGTCCACTCGTAGCCGCAGCGCACCAGCATCTCGTTGAAGCCATCGAGCCAGCCGAGACCGGCGCGGCTCTCCAGATCGATGAAGGCCGGGTTGACCACCTCCTTGACGGGGGAATCCCAACCGAGGCGCACATCGGCCCCCTTGACCTCCTTGATCCCCATGCCGCGGGTCGGCACCAGGGTAATCTTCATCACGCCGTTGTCGACGATGAGCAGATCCACCCCCTCCTGACGCCCGCCGTGCAGGCGCTTCTTCTCGACGGAGAAGGGCACAGGGCTCTTGATCCCCAGCTTGTCGCTGCTGATCTTCCAGTCCCCTACATCCAGTCCCTGCTGGGAGTCGGTCAGCAGAAATTCGGCGGCCTGGCCCGAGCTCGCGCCCAGGGCGAGCAGTACGGCAATGGAGAGTCTCTTCAACATGGATTTATCCTCGTGTCTCTTGTTCTTGTGAATGGTTTTTGTGAAAGCTGAATCGTTTCAGTTGCCGTGACGTTAGGCGCCCACGGCGCAAGACTCAAGCCGCAAAAGAGGGAAATGTGAGCGGATTGACAATAAAAGCCCCACCCGCCCTGCTGAAGTGAAGGCTGACTCACACTTATTTTCGGGCAGTAATAAGAGGATCGCTCATCGAACCCACCTGATTGGATCTTAGTGATGGACAACCACCACCTGACTGGTACTGTATCTTGCAAAATTATATCGAGCAGAAAATTATATAATTAAAAATATGCCCACCATACTTTTTTATTTTAAGTGCTATAGCGTTAAATTTAATTACGATATGTCTGCCCTAAAACTAAACTATTCTACGTTCGTCTTTACCCAACTGGGGCGCAGTGTTTTGTAAATATAGTTGGCTATATAAAAGGCCAGAAGATAGGGTGAGCATATAAACTTATTTAATCTATCGTTCTACATGGATATTGTAAGTAACATACCCATATACCAATGAATACATTAACTACTTTTAAATAACCAGTTAAAACATAAAAACCAGGAACACATGATTGTGCTCCTGGTTTCCAATCTGGATTAGGCTCAGTCAATTAACATTTAATACTAAAATTTCACCTTATAAAGGTGATAAGGTCATCTATCTTACAAATACCATTAACTGGTTGCTATAAGCAGCCTGTTGCTTAGGATGCCAGTTCGACTTTACCCATAAATTAGGGTAGCCAAGCGACCACTCATCTTTCTTATAACCATAGAAGCTGCCTTGATTATCTCTACTGCTTGGATGACCAACTACGGTATAATCTAAATTAGCGGTATTACAACCAGACTTTTCTGCATGAACAATTTTCGCTTTACTTAAATTATTATCAAGTGGAGAGCAGAATGCAGGATTACTTGCCTGAGAGATGCTCATAATACCCCATAGCTTTGTGTTTGGCTGCATAAACAGTATTTCTGTAGATTCATCCTTTAGTTGTGCCCATGCACCAGGGTTTAGATATTGATTACTTGTCAGAGATGTCAATTTATCAACAGGAATATGAGGGTCTTTATTAAATCGGACAGCAACCAAACGCCATCCACCGCCATCAATATCAGCATTACAATATAAATTATGATACCACCCAGTTTCTGTCGCTAAACGGCAATCTGGATTCTCTTCCTCACCCCACTCAATTCTAAAATCCCCCTCCCTCCCATTCATATCGTACCAAACACCTTGATATTGCCGTTCAGCTATCATCTTACCTAAATAATACGTGGAACTTTCATTTACATTTTGCTTTAGTTGGAAGAGCTTGTTTCCTTCCATAAACTCACCCTTTATATCTCCCCCTAAGCGCCCAGGGGAAATGATATTACCATCAAGATTGACAATAATAGTCGATGATGATGATGTTGCCTTATCTATTTTTCCATCAACCCATTCATCCCTGACAATCCGGTAGTCCTGTTCAGCTGCAGATAAACCGACAGGAAGTAATAGTGCCAACATTATCGCTTTCATACATACTCCATTAATGGCTCATTAAAATAATATGATACCATATAACAAACCAAAAGGAGGGCTCATATGGGGCATTTACTTTCAGTTAAACAAGTGAACCAATTGGTGTGTGAATCTAGGAAATATAATATTATGTCTAACAAAAACCACCTAAAACAAGACATAATAACGCAACTTATTTATTAATATACGTATCCATAAATAAGTATGGCTTACAAATCTCACCACATATTTCAGGGCCTAGATGGTACAAAGTGTTAAGTAAGCACCATGAAACTGCTCGCGGACTTTTAAATTTTCCGTGATTTAGCTCCAAGGATGCGGATTCCAGTTTGAACGCTGCAGTAAATGAGCAACATAGCCTTGTCATTAAACTTCTTTAGCTATGGTTGCAACAGTACAGTACCACCTAAAATGTTGTCCTAGATGACTCTCCAACTACAAACAGCACAGACAACGAGTAGGTAATAAAAAATATTAAAAGACTTGGGTATTCATACGAAATACGTTGGGGAAAGACGCAATAAAAAAGCCGCTCCAGGAGCGGCTTGCGGATCGAAAGGCGGACGGATCAGGTCGTGGTCTGGCGGGTACCGAAATAGTCGGCCAGGAAGTCGTCGAACGACAGGCTGTCGCTGCGCTCCCGCTCCCGCTGCTTGGCCAGCGATTCCCGCGCCTCGCCCGCGAAGTAGGCCTGGTCCCAGTACTGCAGCTCGCCGGCCAGCATCTCTTCCCGATAGCGGCTCGCCAGCTCGTCGCCGAAGCAGCCGTTGTCCTGACCGCTCTCAAGCAACTGCTTGAGCAGGCGGGCGGAGTAGGTGAGCTCGGGATTGAGCAGCTTCTCGCGGTGCATGGCCAGCGTCTCGCGGTAGCGGTTGCGGCCACAGCAGCGATCCAGCAGGGAGGCCACCTGAGCCAGCTCGTCAAACAGCTTGAGGCCGTACTCCTTGAGGCCAATGGCGTTGCCCTGCTCATCTTCAAGCTCCAGGCCGGGGCGACGCCCCTCCAGCACCACCTTGTTCTGGTTGCGGCGATTGCGGGCAATCTCCTCGTCACCCAGCACGGGAGACGGGCGCAGCAGGCACCAGACCAGGAACAGATCGAAGAAGCGGATCTGATCCACATCTATGCCGAACGGGGTGAAGGGGTTCACGTCCACGGTGCGCAGCTCTATGTATTCGATGCCGCGCTGCTCCAGCGCATCCGAGGGTTTCTCGCCGCTGCGCGGGGTGCGCTTGGGCCGGATCGGGGCGTACAGCTCGTTCTCCAGCTGCAGCACGTTGTCATTGAGCTGACGGTACTCGCCGTTCACCTTGACCCCTATCTTGGCAAACTCGGGATCATGGGTGCTGATGGCGCGGCGCAGGCTGGCCACATAGGCGGGCAGGTTGTCGTGGCTGATATTGAGCTTGCTCTGGGAGCTGCTGGTGTAGCCGAGATCAGACAGGCGCAGGGCGGTGGCATAGGGTAGATAGAGGGTACCCTTGCCGGTCTTCTGGAACGGCAGGCTGCTCTTGCGCCCCTTGAGGAAGGAGTCGCAGATGGCAGGGGAGGCGCCGAACAGATAGGGCACCAGCCAGCCGAAGCGGTAGACGTTGCGAATAAGCCCCATGTACTTGTCGGAGATGAAGCGCTGGCTGCAGCAGCCCTCGCACACCAGATCCTGCCACTCGCTCCAGAAGCTGTCCGGCATGGAGAAGTTGAAGTGCACCCCGGCGATCACCTGCATCAGGCTGCCGTAGCGGTTCTTCAGCCCCTGCCGGTAGAGGGTCTTCATCCGCCCTATGTTGGAGCTGCCGTACTGGGCCAGCCGTATGCTCTCCTCGTCGCCGACGAAGCAGGGCATGGAGAGCGGCCAGATGCGCTCGTCACCGAGATGATGGATGGCGTGGCGATGAATGTCGCCCAGCTGTTCGATCAGGCTGTCGATGGAGTCGGTGGCCGGGGTGATGAACTCCAGCAGGCTCTCCGAGTAGTCGGTGGTGATGTTGGCATGGGTCAGGGCCGAGCCCAGACTCCTGGGGTGATCCGTCTGGGAGAGGGTCCCTTCCGGCGTGATGCGCAGACATTCACGTTCGATCCCGCGCCGGATCCCCTTGAGGGCCGTCAGCCGTTCCGGCGAACCCAGGGCGGTCAACAACTCGGTGAGTGACAAGCTAGTAGTAGTCATATTCACGGCTCATGTGTGGCCGCCCCACAGGGGGGCGGCGCTATTTTTATGAAGCGCCCTCAGGGCAGCTGCAGCGGATAGATGGGAAGATGAAGCTCCTTCAGGGGTTTTTCAAGCTTTTGCTTGTCGCCCACCACCACAATCACCATGTCGGCCGGATCGAGCCAGCGGGCGGCGCTGGCTTTGAGCGCCTCGGGTGACACCGTTTTGATCAGCTGGTTCTGGGCCTGCACATAGTCCGGCTTCAGGTCATACATGATCATCTGCAGCAGGAAACCGGCCTTCTGACCAAGGGTTTCGTATGAGAGCGCATCCTGCTGGGAAACGGCGCTGCGCATGTAGGCCAGCTCCACCGGGGTCGGGCCGGTCGCGCGGTAGCTGTCCATCTCCTTGAGGAACTGGCGGATGGCGTCCACGGTCGCATCGGCCCGCACATTGGCGCCGGTGGCGAAGGTGCCCACCTCGCGGTTGGCGGAGAAGCCCGAGCTGGCCCCGTAGGTGTAGCCCTTGTCTTCGCGCAGGTTGAGGTTGATGCGGCTGTTGAAGTTGCCCCCCAGGTTGAAGTTCATCAGCCCGGCGGTGAAGTAATCCCCCGTGGTATCAAACGCCATGGCGCGACGACCGATGCGGATCACCGACTGAGGCGCCCCCGGCTTGTCCACCAGATAGATACCCGGCTTGGCCTGCTCACCCTTGGGCTTGAGGCTGCCGAGTACCGGCGTGGCGCCCTTCCACTGGGTCAGGAAGCCGAGTTGATCCTCCACCTGCTGCTGAGCCACATCCCCGACTACCACTACCTTGGCGTTGGTCGGGTTGTAGTAGTTCTGATAGAAGCGCTTCACGTCCGCCAGGGTCAGCTTCTCGACGTCGGCCAGCACACCGTCACCCGGTTGACCGAGGCGGTTCTGCTTGCCATAGACCAGCTCGCGGAACGCCTGGCCTGCCAGCCACTCCGGCTGCTGTTCGCTCTGTTTCATGCCTTGCAGCATCTGCGCCTTGACCCGCTCGAAGTCCGCCTCCCGCATGCCGGGCCGCTCGAACACCTCGCGCACCAGCGCCAGGGTCTGGGGCAGCTTGTCGGTCAGGCTGCTGATGGTGACCAGGTTGCTGTACTGGGCACTGGAGACGCTGACGCTGGAGCCGAGCTTTTGCAGCTCGTCGCTGAGCTGGGCCTCGGTCAGGCGTACCGAGCCCTGTCCCATCATGCTGGCGGTGAGGCTGGCGAGCCCCAGCTCTCCCTTGCCTTCGGCCCGCATGCCGCCCGGCAGGGCGACCATGATGGAGACGGCCGGGATCTCGTCACTCTGGGTGCCGATGATCTCGATCCCCTTGTCGAGCTTGCCGTGCCAGATGGCGGGCACCTTGACACTGACCGCATCCGCCGCCTTGGGCTGCACGCTGCGATCGAAGTTGTCCTTGACCGGGCGCAGCGCCAGCGGCTCCCCATGCTGGCTGTAATCGGGCAGCTCGCGCTTGGCGGGGGTAAAGTTCGGCTTGGTCACCTGCCAATCCGTCTTGCCCTTGGGCACCACGCTCAGCACCACGGCCGGCTTGTCCACGATGAACTTGTCATAGGCCGCCTTGACCTGCTCTGGGGTCACCTTGCCGATGGCATCCAGGCTCTTGAACACATAGTTGGGATCCTGGGCAAACACCTGGCCCATGGCGAGCTGGCTCACCTTGCCTGAAACGCTGTCCAGACCCCAGATGGCCGAGGCGCGATAGCTGCTGATGGCCTTTTCCAGATCCTCCGGCTTGAGGCCGCGACCGGCAAACTCGCCGATCACCTTGTCCACTTCCCCCTTGAGGGTCTTGAGGCTGCCATCCACCGCCGGGTTGGGATAGGCGTAGACGGTCAGGGTGCAGGCCAGCTCCTCGCAGTAGTGGGAGGAGCCCACGTCTATGGCCTTGCCGGTTTTCACCAGCGACTGGTA
This sequence comes from Aeromonas sp. MR19, assembly GCF_963899305.1. NCBI lineage: Bacteria > Pseudomonadati > Pseudomonadota > Gammaproteobacteria > Aeromonadales > Aeromonadaceae > Aeromonas > Aeromonas sp. MR19. The sequence continues at coordinate 258,807 of NZ_CAWQWZ010000032.1, read as the reverse complement.
GAGCATGGAGCTGGCGGAGCCGCCGAGCACGTCGGCAAACATGTCCAGCGCCGGCTCCTGCGGATCGCCGAGGGCGACGGTCGGGTAGCTGATGTAGAGCAGCGGCAGATGGACCTTGTCTTCCAGCGTCACGTAGCGGGTCTCGGGCAGGCTCACCGGCTCCGGGGTCGGCTCGGCCACGTCAGGACCGCGCGGGATGGAACCGAAGTACTGCTCGATCCAGGCCAGCGCCTGTTTGGTATCGAAGTCGCCACCCAGGGTCAGGGTGGCGTTGTTCGGGCCGTACCAGCGCAGGAAGAACTGCTTGAGGTCATCCACCCCGACCCGGTCCAGATCCTCCACATAGCCGATGGGCTGCCAGGAGTAGGGATGGGTGCGCGGGTAGAGCGCCTCCCCCACCTTCTCGCTCACCAGGCCATAGGGCTGGTTGTCGATGCGCTGGGCGCGCTCGTTCTTGACGGTGGCGCGCTGGATCTCGAACTTCTTCTGGCTCACCGCATCGAGCAGGAAGCCCATGCGATCCGCTTCCAGCCAGAGCACCTTCTCCAGCTGATTGGCCGGCACAGTCTCGTAATAATTGGTGCGATCCTTGTTGGTGGTGCCGTTCATGTCGCCACCCGCCTCGTTGATGATCCGCATATGCTCCTGATCGCCAACGTGTTTCGAGCCCTGGAACATCATGTGTTCGAAGAAGTGGGCAAACCCGGACTTGCCCACCTGCTCGCGGGCCGAGCCCACGTGATAGGTGACGTCGAGGTGCACCAGGGGATCTGACTTGTCGGGTGCCAGGATCACGGTCAGACCGTTGTCCAGCTTGTACATCTGGTAAGGGATGCCGAGCTTGCCCTCTTCCTTGACCTGCTCCGACACCAGGGTGGGGGCTGCCAGCACGGGCAGGGTGAAGCCCAGAAGAAGACTTAATGGAATGAGTTTGTTCACGGTTACCTCGTGAGTGAAGAAAAGGGCTAGAAAATGTGACTGGCCAACAGAAAAACCAGGGCATAACGCAATAATTTGCCGAGCCCGATCAGGATGAGAGAGCGCCAGAAGGAGAGACGCAGCCAACCGGCCAGCAGACAGAGGCCATCACCGACCACTGGCGTCCAGGCCAGCAGCAGACACCAGTGACCATGTTGTTTGAGCCAGCCGAGGGCTTTTTGTTCCCCACGGCCTTGAAAATCTTCCGGTTTTTTCTTGAAGGTGGCGAACCAGCCGAGCCACCAGGTGGTCATGGAGCCCAGAGTATTGCCAAGCGTCGCCCACAGCAGCAGGCTGGTCATGCTCCACTCGCCCTTGGTCGCCATGGCCCCCAGCAGCACTTCCGAACTGCCGGGCAGCAGGGTGGCGGAGGTGAAGGCGCTCAGAAACAGCCAGCCCAGCCCCATCTCGGCAATGCCAGTCATCCGGGCAGGCCATCGGCGGCAGGCATGCGCAGCACCAGCTTGCCACGCACATGGCCCTGTTCGATGGCCTGATGGGCCAGCGCCCCCTCGGCCAGGGCAAACTCGCCACCGACCGTGATGTGTACATCCCCCTGGCGCAGCAGGATCAGCATCTGGGCCAGCTGTTTGCTGTCGGGGTGCACCAGCATGCCGAGCACCTCAATGCCGGCATCGGCCGCCGCATCCTTGATCTGCTGGGCCGTGATGGTCGGCACAGTCACCAGACGACCACCGGACTTGACGCAAGCCAGCGCCGCCTTGCCGCTCTCACCGCCCACCAGATCCAGCACCAGATCGACCTGACCACCCAGGGCCAGGATCTGCGCGACCCAGTCAGGGTCGTGGTAATCCACAAGATGACCGGCCCCCAGGCCATGGAGAAAACCGTGATTGTCACGACTGGCCGTGGCGACCACCTCGGCGCCGTAAGCGCTGGCAAACTGCACCGCCAGATGGCCAACGCCGCCGGCACCGGCCAGGATCAGCACCCGCTGACCAGCCTTGAGGGCACCATGTTCAAACAGCCCCTGCCAGGCGGTGAGACCGGCCAGCGGCAGGGCGGCGCCCTGCTTGAGGCTGATGCCATCTAGCTTGACCAGCGCCTCTGCACTCACCACTGTGCTGTCGGCATAGGCGCCGCCCGCCAGCGGAAAGCCCACCATGCCGCACACTTGATCTCCCTCTGCCAGCGAGGTCACGCCTGGGCCCACCTTCTCAATCACGCCAGCCACATCATAACCCGGCGTCCAGGGCAGCTTGTCCTTGTTCTGGGCCGCCGCCCAGCCAAGGCCAGCCCGAGTCTTGGCATCGATGGGATTGACTCCCGCAAAGCAGATGCGCACCCGGACTTCCCCCTCGGCGGGCACCTTGCCCTGCGAAGGGTTGAGCTTGAGTACCGAGGGGTCGCCGAATGCGGTAATCTGTAGCTGCGTCATTGCACAATCCATCCTGTTGACTGATCAAGGGTCAACAGAATAACAGCGAGGACACCATGGCTCGAATGTTTCTTATTCCTCTGTTGCTGGCCCTGGGGTGGTGGGCGTTTCTGCTCTACTTCCGCATCCCGCTCAAACAGGGGGCCAAGGGGTTTTACTGGATCATCGGCATAGGTGGGGGGCTGGCCGCCTTCCTCAGCCTGATGATGGTGCTGACTCACTAGCGCCGCACGCACGCGGCAATAAAAAGGCCACCTCTAGGTGGCCAGATCATCAACCCGCTTGCGCGCTGAGGTGGTAGTGGCGATTGCTGCCCTGCCCCAGCACCCCCTGGGCCAGCAGATGCTGGAATACCCTGTCTACCTCTTCCAGCGACAGCGACAACGCCTCGGCTACCCCGCGCTTGCTGCACTTGAGCTCGCCACTCTCCAGCACGGAGCGCACCTGGGCCACCACGGCGGGCTCGGGTTCCGACTTGCTCACCACAGGGGGCACAGTGATCGCAGCCTCCGCCTGCCGCGCCGCGGCCTGCTCCCGCGCCTGCTGCCACAGCCAGATGCGGCGAAAGCGGTTCTCCTTGCCGATCAGGCTGACGAAGAAGGCGCCAAACACATCCAGCAGCACCGAGAGGAAGCAGACCAGCAGAAACTGCACCTGGCTGATGCTCATGCCCACCCCGTCCGCCAGACTGCTCATCAGCCCCAGCATGGAGGACTGCTCGTTGAGCGGCTTGGCGTCCCGCTCCTGGCGCAACTCATCCTGCTTCAACCTGAGCTTGGTGTTGGCCTGCTGCAAGCCGCTGACGCCGCTGGAGATACGCGCCATCTCTATGTACTTGCGGGCCGCCTCCTCGTTGAGCTGGATCTGCCGCTCTATGCTGGCGATCTGCTCGTCGAAGCGGGCCAGCTCCCGCTCGTGGCGCGCCTGCTGGCTCAAGATGGTGTTGGTGGCACTGTTGATGCCGCCGATGCTGCCGCCGATGGAGATGGCGGCCAGCACGCTGTAGAACAGCAGCGACCAGAAGGCGCCGCCGAGATCGCGGCGCGCCTTGCACTCGCCGTACTCGTACCAGACGTAGAACTTGCCCAGTTCGAAGATGATGGCCAGACCGCCGAACAGCCACTTCATCAGGGGGTTGTCGTCGATGGAGAGAAACAGCAACAGGGAGAAGACGATGGAGGCCAGAATGGCCAACCCGGTAAAACTGTACACCGTGGTCAGAGCGAACCACCCCTTGGGGTAGCGCAATATGGCGGAAGCCTGTGTATTCATGATGAAGTGGGGATACTGTGCAGGAAAAGTTGGCTGCCGATTATAGTCCCCCCATCGACAGAATGAAGGCTAATCGTTTGAATTCAATCAGATACTTCCCTGGATGGACAGGCTGCGACCAGATTGGGCAAATAGCCGCCACCGGCATGATGACGGCTCGAACCCAAGCGGCCATCCTCGACGCAATGACAAGCTGGCCCGTCGCACCGAAGAAGTGGCGCAGCCCCCCTGGCAAGGTGAGGTGCCAAGCCGCAAAGCCGGCGCAGCCACAATGATGGTTGGTTCCGTTCAGGTTAAGCCTGCACCTTCTAGACTGATAGCAATCACCCTGAATCCGAGGTCATCATGAATAAAACCGCCCTGCTGCTCTCCCTCCTGCTGGTCCATGGCGTGGCCTTTGCGGCGCCGCCCTCCAAAAACAACGATGGCGTCAAGCTCTCCACCGACGACATCAAGCTGGACATCAACTGGGATCAGAAAGAGTACGACTGGTGGCAGAACAACTGCCTGGATCTCGGCATAGGCGACAGCCGGATCCAGCTCAACTGCGACAAGGTGGATGGCAAGTATCGCGATCACTACAACCGCAGCATCCACAGCGGCAACAATCCGGGTCAGGGCCACAACAAGCAGAAGGGCAACGGGAATGGGAACGGCAAGAAGAACTAGCCGAAACCACAGCAGACAGCACACAGGGGCCCATGGCCCCTGTGTGCATTGAACTACCAGTAATTCTCCGCACTGATGTTGCCCGGCGCCCGCCGCAGGTTCTTGGCCAGCCCCAATGCCAGCAAGGTCTGTTGCGTCTCCTTCACCATGGCCGGATTGCCACAGATCAGCACCTGGCTCAGCTCGGGTGAAAATACGAGCCCGACTCGCTCCTGCAGTCGCCCGTCGGCGATGGCCGCCGGGATCCGCCCTTCCATCGCATCGGGCCAGGCCTCGCGGCTGACGAAGGGCACGTAGCGAAAACGCTCGCCGTGGCGCTCGGAAAAACCATCGATCAGTGCTCGGTAGCTCAGCTCCTCCCCCTTGCGTACCCCGTGCACCAGCACCAGGTTCTCGAAGCGCTCGAACGCCTCGCCGTCCGCCAGCATGGAGAGGAAGGGGCCTATGGCGGTACCTGTGGAGAGCAGCCAGAGATCGCGGCCGGACGGGAGCTCATCCAGGGTCAGAAAGCCGGTCGCCTGGGATTGCACCAGCAGAGTGTCGCCCGCTTGCAGGGAACCGAGGGAAGGAGTCAGCTCACCGCCCTGGATCTCGACGAAGTAAAACTCGTGGTAAGGCGCAGAGGGGGGATTGACGAAAGAGTAGGCCCGCTGGATGCGGCGCTCACCCTGCTCGAGGGCCAGCTTGGTAAATTGACCTGCCTTGTAGGGGACGAGTTCGGCCTCCACACGCAGGGAAAACAGGGTGGGGGTCCATTCGATGCGCTCGATGACCCTACCTTCGACCCAGGCTGCCATAAGGATCTCCTCCAGAGGAACAGAACCTCACTTTACCCTTTGATCCCAAAATAAAAAACCCGCGCAAGTGCGCGGGTTTTTCTACAAAAGCGAAACGCTATTACAGGGCAACAACCTGAACTTGTACGGTTGCTTTGACGTCAGCGTGCAGCTGAACAACAACTTCGTACTCGCCGGTGTTACGCAGAACGTTGCCCATGCGGACCTCGCTCTTGGCAACAGCAACGCCGGCAGCAGTGATGGCTTCAGCCACGTCACGGGTACCGATGGAACCGAACAGCTTGCCTTCGTCGCCAGATTTGGAGGCGATGACAACAGCAGCCAGTTCACCCAGCTTGGCAGCGCGCTCTTCAGCGGCAGCTTTACCGGCAGCCAGTTTGGCTTCCAGTTCAGCACGGCGAGCATCGAAAGTCTCGATGTTGGCCTTGGTAGCCATAACGGCTTTGCCTTGCGGGATCAGATAGTTACGGGCGTAGCCAGCTTTAACAGCGACTTGATCACCCAGACCGCCCAGTTTGGCGATTTTGTCGAGCAGGATAACTTGCATTACCTTTCCTCTATAAAAGTTGAGTTAGGCTTAAGTGCCGGGCCGATTCTTACTTGTTGTGCAGATCGGTGTACGGCAGCAGAGCCAGGTAACGAGCACGCTTGATGGCGCGTGCCAGCTGACGCTGATACTTGGCGCGGGTACCGGTGATACGGCTCGGTACGATCTTGCCAGATTCAGTGACGTAGTTTTTCAGAGTAACGATATCTTTGTAGTCGATCTCGGTAACGTTCTCGGCAGTGAAGCGGCAGAACTTACGACGACGGAAATAACGTGCCATGGCCTTTATCCTCTATTCAGTGATCCAGAATTACTCTTCGGAAGACGCTGCTTCAACAGTATCTTCGCGGCGCTCGTCGTCACGACGGACGAAGCGCTCTTCCTTGGCCTTGGCCATCGGAGAAACTTCAGTCACGGCGTGCTTGGTGCGCATGATCATGTTGCGGATAACGGCATCGTTGAAACGGAAGTTGGTTTCCAGTTCATCGATAACGGCTTGCTCTGCTTCCACGTTCATCAGAACGTAGTGAGCTTTGTGCAGCTTGTCGATCGGGTAAGCCAGTTGACGACGGCCCCAATCTTCCATGCGATGGATAGTACCACCCGCGGTGGTGATAGCGCCGGTGTAACGCTCGATCATGCCGGGTACTTGCTCGCTCTGGTCCGGATGAACCATGAAGACGATTTCGTAATGACGCATTTTAGCTCCTTACGGATTAATTCAGCCTCCGCCCAGGTGCAGCCAGACCTCGGAGGCAAGGAACGTATGGTGTGTTTAGACACTGCTTTCTAGGGCGGCGTATTGTACGAAATCACATCCCTCACTGCAACTGGCCGCCACAGATGTTTTTATCTATGGGTATGATACAAAACATCAATTGATAATAATTATCATTTAGATCTATTCTATCTCCATAATCTTATGGAGGGTGATTCCATGCAACCCGCGCTGACCACGGCCATCCCGGCCCGCAAATTCAAACTGACCCTGCTTGGCCCCGCCTTTATCGCCGCCATCGGCTATATAGATCCGGGCAACTTCGCCACCAATATCCAGGCCGGCTCCACCTTCGGCTATCAGCTGCTGTGGGTGGTGGTCTGGGCGAATCTGATGGCCATGCTGGTGCAGACCCTCTCCGCCAAGCTCGGCATAGTCACCGGCAAGAACCTGGCGGAGCACATCCGCGATCGGCTGCCCAAACCGGCGGTCTGGGCCTACTGGGTACAGGCGGAGATCATCGCCATGGCCACGGATCTTGCCGAGTTCATCGGTGCGGCCGTGGGCTTCAAGCTGCTGCTCGGCGTCACCCTGCTGGAAGGCGCCGGCATCACGGCCGTGGTCACCTGGGGCATTCTGATGCTGCAATCCCGCGGTCAGAAGCCGCTGGAGTTCGTGGTTGGCGGCCTCTTGCTGTTCGTGGCGGCGGCCTATATCGTCGAGCTGGTGTTCTCCCGCCCCCACCTGCCCAGCCTGCTGGAAGGCGCCCTCTTCCCGGGTCTGCCCAACAGCGACGCCGTCTATCTGGCCGCTGGCGTACTCGGTGCGACCGTCATGCCTCACGTCATCTACCTGCACTCGGCGCTGACCCAGCACACTCAGGATCAGGGCACAGTGCCTCAGCGACTGCACACCACCCGGGTGGACGTAGCGATCGCCATGACCATAGCCGGCTTCGTCAACCTGGCCATGATGGCCATGGCGGCCGCCGCCTTCCACGGCGCCGGCAACCAGCCCGTGGCCGAACTCGAAACCGCCTACCAGACGCTCACTCCCTTGCTCGGGCAGGCTGCCGCCACCCTGTTCGGCCTGTCACTGGTGGCCTCCGGTATCTCCTCCACGGTGGTGGGTACACTCGCCGGTCAGGTGGTGATGCAAGGCTTCGTGCGCTTCACCATACCGCTCTGGCTGCGCCGCGCCATCACCATGGCCCCCGCCTTCGTGGTGATCGCCATGGGGCTCAACACCACCGAAATATTGGTGCTGAGCCAGGTGGTGCTGAGCTTCGGTATCGCGCTGGCGCTCATTCCGCTGCTGATCCTGACCGGCGATAAGGCGCTGATGGGCGAGTATCGCAACCACCCGGTGACCCAGGCAGTCGGCCGCCTCATAGTCGCGCTGGTGATCGGGCTCAACGCCTACCTGCTGGTTGCCATGATCTAGCGCTCACAACCCGCTATTCAGGCCGGCTCATTAACCTGGGTTAATGAGCCGGCCTGCACTTTGGCGTATGCTGCGGCTCTCTCTTCCTCTTCGATTCGCAGGAGCCATCCATGGAACATACCCGAGCCAGCTTCGTGCTGGGCCACCATCATGAACAGGCCAGCGTGCTCTTCTGCCAGAGCGGCGACACCAGCCTGCTGGTCACCGACCTCACCCCTTTCCACCCCCAGAGCCACCTCTGGCCCGATCAGCCAGGCGATGTGGGCACGGTTTGCTGGGATGGCGGCGATGCCAGCGTGGGCCCCTGCCGCACGGGTGCCATCAGCCCAGAGGGCGAACTGTTCGTGGACACAGAGATTCCGGTCAAGCGTGGCGCCGAAGGCTGGGCTTTCGTGGTGGTGCATCCCCTGGCAGGCCGGCACTCTCTGGCGGTGGGCTCACGGGTTGAACTGAAGGTGGATGCCGCAGCCCGCCACGCCCTGAACCTGGGCCACAGCGGCTGCCATCTGGCGGCGCTGGCCCTCAACCGGGTGCTGGTTCCCTACTGGCGCAAAGAGGTGAGCGAGCGCGACGCGCTGGATCAGCCCGACTTTGACCGCCTCGCCATCCAGACCTCGCGGGTCGAGCCCATGGGTTCCCAGGAGCAGTACCGCATCGGCAAGAGCCTGCGCAAGAAGGGGGTCAACAGCGAGGCGCTGCTGGCGGATCTGCCGCAGATAGAAGAGAGGATCAACCAGCAGCTGGCAGACTGGCTGGCGGCCGGTGGCGAGATCCGCCGCAGCCGGGCCGGCGAGGCCATCATAGATTCGCGCTACTGGCACTGCATGCTTGAAGGTAAAGAGGTCACCATCCCCTGCGGCGGCACCCATGTCGGCAACCTGGCCGAACTGGGCCAGGTTCGGGTGCAGCTCGCCCCCTGCGAGGAGGGCTTCACCCTGACGACCCGGGTCACTCCCTGAGCCAACCGTCAGGCCGGGGCTATCCCGGCCTGACGTCGTCACCAATCAGCCGAGGCGGATCAGCAAGATACCGCAGAGGATCACCAGCGCGGCCCACAGCCGTACCCGCCCCAGCTTCTCCCCCAGCCAGCACCAGGAGAGCAGCACGGCAAACAGCACGCTGCTCTCGCGCAGCGCCGCCACCAGTCCGATGGGCGCCAGGGTCATGGCCCAGATGACGATGCCATAGGCAAGCAGTGACAGGGCGCCGCCGAGCGCACCGGTACGCCATGCCGCGAGATCGAGTGCGCGCCAGGCGGTGCGACTCTGCCAGCGCATCAGCAACGGCATCATCAGCGCAGTCAGGGCAAACAGCCAGAGGGTGTAGCGCACAGGCGCCCCGGCCGAGCGAGCGCCAGCGCCGTCGGAGAGGGTATAGGCTGCGGTGAACAGCGCCGTGATCAGCACGGCACGCAGGGCTGCAGGCGCCAGCCTGATACCGCCGCGCCAAGCCATCAGCAGCACCCCGCTCACCAGCACCAGGGCACCCGCTACCGCCAGCCCACCGGGCACCTCCCCCAGCAGCAGGGCCCCGAGCAAGAGGGTCACCAGGGGGGCACTGCCACGGGCCAGCGGATAGATCTGGCCGAACTCCCCCAGTCGATAGGCCCGACCGAGAAACAGGCAATAGCCGCAATGCAGCAGGATGGAGAGCGCCAGCCAGGGATATTCGGCTGCCACAGGCCAGCCCACCAAGGGCAGAAAGGGGGCGGCAAACAGCCCGGAGCAGAGGGAGACCAGCAAGACGCTGACGCGCCCCTCGGCCTGGCGCTTGGCCAGCGCATTCCAGAGGGCGTGCAGCAGCGCGGCCAGCAGGATGGCCGCAAAGAGGGTGGGTGTCACGATGGGGTTCCTGTCACTGAGAGCGGGACAGGCTAGCCTATTTTCGGTGCCACAACCGGGATCGGCTTCATAAGCTGCTCATATGACACACCGGCAAGCAGCCGGTTTGTCATATGGAGGAGAGCGCGCTAGCGCAGGCGACGCTGCCAATGGATGGCCAGCAGGATAAAGCCCACCCCGACCCAGAGGTTCCAGGCCGGGATCTCGCCAAACAGCCAGACCCCCAGCAGCACCACGAACATCAGGCCGGAATACTCGGTCGTCGCGATGCGGTTGGCCTCGACCTGCCGATAGGCATAGATGCAACTGGCATGGTAGAGCAGTTGCATCACGCCGCTGCCACCGATCAGCGCCAGCAGACGCCAGTCCACCGGCTGCCATTGATTCACCGCCAAGCCCGCCGTCAGCGGCAACGCCAGCAGATTGGCCCAGAACAGGGTCGCCACCACAGAGATACCCGCTGGCAGCTTGCGACCGGTCACATTGAACAGCGCCAGGGTGAAGGCGGTCATCAGGGCACCCAGCCCCGCCAGATGAAAATCCCCCGGCTTGAGCACGAACACGACCCCGAGCAGCCCCATGCCCCCCAGCAGCCAGACCCGGGAGTGGATCTTCTCCTTGAGCAGCCAGGCCGCCAGCGGCAGCGTGAGCAACGGGGAGACGTAGAAGATGGCGTTGGCCGTGGCCAGCGGCAGCTGGGTCAGGGCCAGCATCATGCCCCCCCCGCCGAGCAGGCAGAGGTGACCGCGCAGCAGGTGCCATTTCCAGGCACCCAGTCCCCAGGCCGCTCTCGGCACCCGCAGCATGAAAGGCAGCAACACCAGCAGGGTCAGCAGCTGGCGCAGGAACATGTATTGGAAGGGGCTGAAACCGGGGCCGATCAGTTTGACCAGCACATCGGAGAAGGCCTGGGCCAGATTGCCCAGCACCAGGGTGATGATGGCGAAGGTTTGCAGGTCCAGAGCGAACCGCTTGCGCAACAGCTCCATCAGCGACAGCCACTCGTGTGGCGAACGCAGATAAAATGGCTCAACGGCTCAATCGCTGAATCTTGTTCTGTATTAATGGGGTAAAAAACCATTTTTAAACCTATCCATCAACGGTTGCCGATTAATCACTCAGAGGGTACCCAGTAACATGGCGGCGAGCACCCGTTTTCTTTACTACCTCAAGACATAATAATTTCATTGTTATGCCTAAAAGATATTAAGAGGAGGTCATGCCGATGTGGGGAATGTCATCTTCCAGATAGGGCTCGCCCACGGCGGTGAAGCCATGGCGACCATAGAAACCCTGCAGGTGCGCCTGAGCGCCCAGATAGATGCTGACCCCGGGCCACAGTTGTTCGCATTCCAGCAGCGCCTGCTGCATCAACTGGTGACCCAGACCGTCGCCTCTGGCCTCGGGCGCCGTCACCACCCGACCGATCACCACCTGATTCGCCTTGGCGACGCCGGGCGCCATCAGTCTGGCGTAGGCCACCAGCACGCCATCCTGCCAGCCGAGCAGGTGCTGCACGTCGGGACGCTTGTCGACCCCGTCCAGATCGAGGAAGACACAGGTCTGCTCCACCACGAAGACGCGGGATCTCAGGGTGAGCAGTTCATACAGTTCGTTGACGTCGAGTTGTTCAAAAGACTTGAGGGACCAGTTCATGGGGATTCCTTGCTCATGATGAGAAGGGCAGCATAGCCAGCCAGCAAGGGGCTGGCATTAACCTTTGTTAAGATCCTTCAGCCGTTTGCGAATGCGGCTCAGGCTGATGGGGGTGATGCCCAGATAGGCGGCGATCTGGTGATCCGGCACCCTGGCATCCAGCTCGGGAAAACATTGCAGGAAGTGCTGATAACGGGCCTGGGGGCTCTCGGTCAGCAAGAGCAGCTCCTTCTCCTCCTTGATGCGCAGTTGCACCGCCAGCAGGTGGTGATACCAGGCGGACCAGCAAGGGAGCTGACGCAAGTCGCCGAGGTTGAAGAGTTGCAGCCGGCAGGGCTCCAGCGCCTCCACGCTGTAGCGGGCAGGTTCACCACTGAGCAGATGGTGGAAGTCGATAAACTCGTCCCCCTCCCAGTAGAACTCCTTGATGTACTCGCGGCCATCCGCCAGCACCACCTTGGCCCGCAGCAACCCCTTCTCCACCCTGACCAGCAGATCGGGCCTGTCACCTGCATGCCAGAGACAGGCGCGGGGGCTCAAGGTCAACGAGCGGGCAAAAGAGAGGAGGCGCGTGGCCTCCTGCTCATTCATGACCCGATCCCGGCTGAACGGGGGTCTGTCCATCCCGTTCGCCTCAGGCGCGACGCTGACGCACGGCTTCGAACAGGCAGACGCCCGTTGCCACCGAGACGTTGAGGCTGGAGACGGCCCCGGCCATGGGGATGCTCACCAGTTCATCGCAATGCTCGCGAGTCAGGCGGCGCATGCCCTTGCCTTCGGCGCCCATGACCAGAGCCATGGGGCCGGTCAGCTTGGCCTGATAGAGGTCGTGATCCGCCTCACCGGCGGTGCCGACCAGCCAGACGCCGCGCTCCTGCAACTCGCGCAGGCTGCGGGCCAGGTTGGTGACCTGGATGAGCGGCACCACTTCGGCGGCGCCACAGGCGACCTTGCGCACCACAGAGGTCAGGCCGCTGGCCTTGTCCCGCGGCACTATCACCGCATGGACCCCGGCCGCATCGGCGCTGCGCAGGCAGGCACCCAGGTTGTGCGGGTCAGTCACCCCGTCCAGCACCAGCAGGAAGGGGGCGGTCTCTTGCACCGCCAAGCCGTCCAGCAGGCTGGCCAGATCGTGCTCGGCCAGCTTGGGCGCCTCTATCACCTTGGCCATGATGCCCTGGTGATTGTTGCCCTCGGCTTTGTCATCGAGCGTCTTGCGGTTCACGCTCTGCACCTTGAGACCGAGGGATTCAAGCTCGGTCAGCAGGGGTTGCAGCCGGTCGTCATCCCGGCCCTTGAGGGCCCACACTTCGATGAAACGCTCCGGGGTGCGCTCAAGCAGCGCGGATACAGCGTGAATGCCGTAGATCAGTTCAGTACTCATTTCGTGCTCTTGACCTTATCACGAGCCTTTTTGCTCGGTCGTCTGTTGCTGGGCTTGGCGCGGCCACCCTTGTCGGATTTGCCGATCTCCTTGCCCTCTTTGCGTTTTTCGTGGCGCTGGGCGCTCTTGGCCTTCTCTTTCTTGATCTCGGCCTGCTTGCGCGCCATCTCTTTGGCGTTCTTGCCGGTGGCCTGGAGCGGCTCTTCCACCATCACGAAGTCGATCTTGCGATCGTCCAGGTTCACGCCCATCACCTTGACGCGAACCTTGTCGCCCAGACGGTAGCGACGGCGGAAGTTTTCGCCGATCAGCTGCATGTGCAGGGGATCAAACTGGTAGTAGTCGTTGGTGAGGGTGCTGACGTGCACCAGACCGTCGATGTGGATCTCCGCCAGACGGACGAAGAAACCAAAGCCGGTGACGCTGGCGATGACGCCGTCAAACTCGTCACCCACGTGGTCCAGCATGTACTCGCACTTGAGCCAGTCGGCCACGTCGCGGGTCGCATCGTCGGCTCGGCGCTCTGTCATGGAGCAGTGCTCGCCCATGGGATCCACTTCTTCCAGCTGGTAGTGGTAACCACCGCTCGGAGTCCATTTGTGGCGCAGATTGCCCTGCTGCTCCTTGGCCGTCTGGTACTTGATGGCGCGGTGCAGGATCAGGTCGGGGTAACGACGGATCGGCGAGGTGAAGTGGGCGTAGGACTTCAGGGCCAGACCGAAGTGACCTATGTTGTCGGCCTGATAGACGGCCTGACGCATGGAGCGCAGCAGCATGGTGGAGAGCAGCTCCGCATCCGGACGCCCTTCAAACTTGGCGGCCAGCTCGGCAAAGTCTTTCGGCTCGGGCTCGAGGCCACCCTTGAGCTCCAGACCCAGTTCGGCCAGGAAGTCACGGAAACCGGTCAGGCGCTCTTCGCCCGGACGGTCGTGCACCCGGAACAGGGCAAAGGCTTCGTTCTTCTCGATGTAACGGGCCGCGGCCACGTTCGCCTGGATCATGCACTCTTCGATGATCTTGTGGGCATCGTTGCGTACCAGCGGCACTATCTGGTCGATCTTGCGCTGGGCGTTGAAGATGAAGCGGGTCTCTTCGCTCTCGAATTCCACGGCGCCACGCTGGTGACGGGCGTGCTTGAGCGCCTTGTAGAGGTTGTTGAGCTCCTCGATGTGACCCACCAGCGGCTCGTACTGCTGACGCAGCTTGGGCTCGCCATCCAGGATCGCCGCCACCTTGCTGTAGGTCATGCGCGCGTGGGAGTTCATCACGGCTTCGTAGAACTTGTAACCGGACATGCGGCCGGCGGCTGAGATGGTCATCTCGCACACCATGCACAGACGGTCGACCTGCGGGTTCAGGGAGCAGAGGCCGTTGGAGAGTACCTCCGGCAGCATGGGCACCACGAACTCGGGGAAATAGACGGAGTTGCCGCGCTGATACGCTTCGGCATCCAGTGCAGTGCCGGGCTTCACATAGGAGGAGACATCCGCGATGGCCACCCACAGGCGCCAGCCGCCACCACGCTTGGCTTCACAGAAGACGGCGTCATCGAAATCACGGGCATCTTCCCCGTCTATGGTGACCAACGGCAGGGCACGCAGGTCGATACGACCCTCTTTGGCCTTCTCCGGTACCTGTTCGCCCAGACCGGCAACCTCCTTGGTCACCTCTTCCGGCCAGGTATGCGGGATGCCGTGGGTACGCAGGGCGATCTCTATCTCCATGCCCGGCGCCATGTTCTCGCCCAGCACGTCCAGCACGGTACCGACCGCGTTGATGCGGGAGGTGGCGCGCTGATTGATGCGCACCACTACCACCTGGCTCTGGCGGGCACCCTTGTTTTCTCCTTCGGGGATGATGATGTCCTGGCCGATGCGGCTGTCATCCGGCACCACGAAACCGACGCCGTTCTCGACGAAGTAACGGCCGACGATATCCGCCTCGCGGGACTTGAGCAGACGCACCAGACGCGCTTCCTGACGACCCTTGCGGTCAATCTCGGTCGGCTGCACCAGCACGTAGTCGCCATGCATCAGGCGCTGCATCTCGCGGTTGTTCAAATAGAGATCCGGTCCACCACCTTCCGGGCGCAGAAAACCGAAACCATCTTTGTGGCCGAGTACATACCCTTTCACCAGATTCAGACGATCCGGCAGGGCATAACATTGGTTGCGAGTGAACACGAGTTGCCCATCACGCTCCATGGCGCGCAGACGACGGCGCAAGGCTTCCAACGGCTCTTCGTCGGTCAGTTTGAGAGCCTTGGCCAGCTCTTCCCGGGACATGGGTTTTTCATGGCCCTTGATGAGCTCCAGCAGCATCTCGCGACTGGCGATGGGGTTTTCGTATTTTTCGGCCTCGCGTTGGAGGAAAGGATCTTTTTGAGACATAAGCAGGCCTTAGGGTAGGTAATAACGCAGACATTATATCGAAGGGGGGAGCTAATGGCATCCATCGGCTGCCTTTTGGCCAATCTCTCTGTCATACTATGCAAAGTTTGCAGGCATGATGAGACACGGAACTCATGAGCAAGGACTCGTTCGCCCAATCCGCCGCCTATCTGAAGCAGGCGGTTCCCCTGATGATCAAGTATCAAATTCCCACGACGCCGGATAATTACACCCTTTGGTATAACTATGTGGCCGCCAGCATGCCCGAGCTCAATCAGGCCATCGATCAGGCCATCAAGCTGCAGGGCACCTGCTCTCTCACCACCTGCGAACGGCTCTATCACCAGCATCTCGCCGCCGAGGACGAGCAGCAGATGGAGGCGATGAAGCTCACTCTGGCTGCCATGGCCAACGAGCTCGGCCATAGCATGCAGGATGCCATCTCCGACACCGGCATGTTCCAGGAGATGCTCGACAAGAGCTTCGATCGGCTGAGCCTCATCGACGATGAGGGACTGAGCCTGGAGGATACCATGGGTATCCTGCGGGATCTGGTACGCGAGTCGCGGGATGTTCGCATGTCGACCATGCATTTTCGCAATCAGCTCAGCAGCGCCGAGAAGGAGATCAAGGAGCTGCGTGAGGCGCTGAATGAGACTCGCAAGCTGGCCAACGAGGATGCCCTCACCTCCCTGCTCAACCGACGCGCCTTCGATCTGGAGATCGACGGCCTGATCCGCAGCAAGCGCCCCTTCTCTCTCATTTTGTCGGACATAGACCGCTTCAAGAACTTCAACGACGAATATGGCCATCTGCTGGGGGATCAGGTATTGCGCGCCTTCAGCAAACGGCTGCGGGAAACCTGCAAGGAGGGCATCACCGCCTACCGGCTCGGTGGCGAGGAGTTTGCCCTGCTGGTGCCCATGCGCAGCCTGGCCCTGAGCCGCCAGATGGCCGAGAGCCTGCGCCGGGCCATCGAGAAGATGTCCATTCTGGATCGCAAGTCAGGCCGCCGCATCGACCACATCACGGCTTCGTTCGGGGTGGGCGAGTACAATGGCCAGGAGACCGGCGATGCCCTGGTCGAACGTACCGACAAGCTGCTCTACAAGGCCAAGGAACTGGGCCGCAACCGGGTGATGCCGCTGCCATCCTGATCCTTCCAGACAACAAAAAGGCCGGTCAATGACCGGCCTTTTTCATGCTGGCGATACCAGGCTCAGAGGCTTTTCAGCTTCTCTTCCGGCAGGGCCAGCTCGTCGTTGTGGTTGACGCCGATGCCGCGCTCCAGCACGTGGCGGGCGATGGCGTGGGCCTCTTCCAGCGAGTGCATGCTGAAGGTGCCACACTGGTATTCGTTCAACTCCGGTATCTTGGCCTGATCCTGCACTGTCAGCACATCGGCCATGGCCGCTTGCCAGGCTGCGCCGACACGGGCCTCGTCCGGTGCGCCGATCAGGCTCATGTAGAAGCCGGTACGGCAACCCATGGGGGAGATGTCGATGATCTCCACCCCATTGCCGTTCAGGTGATCACGCATGAAACCGGCAAACAGGTGCTCGAGGGTGTGGATGCCGCGCTCGGAGAGGATCTCCTGGTTCGGCACGCAGAAACGCAGATCGAACACGGTAATGGTGTCCTTGTTCGGGGTCTGCATTGTCTTGGCCACGCGTACCGCAGGGGCTTCCATGCGGGTGTGGTCAACGGTAAAACTGTCCAATAACGGCATTTCTGACTCCTGATTTGGTTACCAGAACCAGCCCCCGCTGGAGAGCTGATCCTTGCATTGTCGATACTGGGCGCCGTAGCGCTGGGCGCGAGCCTCTACCTTGCGGGAGGTCTTCATCAACCACCCCTTGCTGCGGTAGCTGCCACGCCGGTAGCCACCCCACCCTTCGTGATAGTTGAGATACTGGCCATAGGCATCCCACTTGGAGGTGCCATTCAGCCGCTGGGCCTTGTTAGTGTACCAGCCCATGAAATCGATGGCGTCGGCAAAGTCGTCGCGACTGCTCCAGCCGTTGCCAGTTTCCCGCTGGTAATCGTCCCAGGTTTCGTCTTTCACCTGGGCATAACCATAAGCGGAGCTGGCCCGCCCGGTCGGGATGAAGAGGAAGTATCCCATCGGCGGCTGGGCATCGTGTACGAAGGAGGACTCCTGGTACATCATGGCCATCACCACCTGGATCGGCGTCCCCCACTTCTCGTTCATCTTGAGTGCCGCCTTGTGCCACTCGGGTTTCTCCCGAAAGATCTGGCACAGGTTCTCCGGCTGGGCCGGCGGCCGGGTACTGCAGGCGGTCAGGCCGGCCAGCAGGCCTGCCACCGCAGCGAGGCGCATCCATGACATCAACCGTGTTGCATCTTCGTTCTCTTGATCGTTACGAGGCACATGCATCACATCAAATCGCGTCTTCGTTCTCTTCGCCGGTACGAATGCGAATGACCCGTTCCACCTCGCAGACGAAAATCTTGCCGTCACCTATCTTGCCGGTGCGGGCTGTGTTCTGGATGGCTTCCAGGCAGGCATCGAGATCCTCGTCCTGCACCACCAGCTCCACCTTTACCTTCGGCAGGAAATCCACCATGTATTCGGCGCCGCGATAGAGCTCGGTGTGCCCTTTCTGGCGGCCGAAGCCTTTGACTTCGGATACCGTCATGCCGTTGATGCCGATCTCGGCCAGGGCCTCGCGCACATCGTCCAGCTTGAACGGTTTGATGATGGCTTCAATCTTCTTCATGGTGACTCCTTACCAGTTCTGTTTGCCAAACCCGGATGTGATGGGGTAACGGCGATCCTTACCAAAGTTGCGGGCCGTGATACGGGGCCCGACGGCGGCCTGACGGCGCTTGTATTCGTTGAGATCCACCAGCCGGATCACCTTGCGCACCACCGCCTCCTCGAATCCCTCTGCCACCAGATCGGCGACCGAGGCATCCTCTTCCACGTAGCGCTTGAGGATGGCATCCAGGATGTCGTAGGGGGGCAGGCTGTCCTGATCCACCTGGTCTGGCGCAAGCTCTGCCGAGGGGGGACGGTCGATGACCCGCTGCGGGATCACGTAATCGACCGAGTTGCGATATTCGCACAATTTGAAGACCAGCGTCTTGGGCACGTCCTTGAGCACGTCGAAACCGCCCGCCATGTCACCATACAGGGTGGCATAGCCCACGGCCATCTCGCTCTTGTTGCCCGTGGTCAGCACTATGCGCCGACGCTTGTTGGAGAGCGCCATCAAGAGCACGCCACGGCAGCGAGCCTGCAGGTTCTCTTCCGTGGTATCCCGGGCTGTGCCGGCAAACAGCGGCGCCAGCTGGGTCATGAAACCTTCGAACATGGGCTCGATGGAGATAATGTCGAACTCGACCCCCATCCGCTCGGCCTGCTCCTTGGCATCCTCCACACTCATCTGGGCTGTGTAGCGGAACGGCATCATCACAGCCTGCACCTTATCCGCCCCTATGGCATCGGCCGCTATGGCCAGGGTCAGGGCGGAATCGATGCCGCCGGAGAGACCCAGCACGGCCCCCTGGAAACCGTTCTTGGTGATGTAGTCACGCACCGCCAGCACCAGTGCCTGATAGGTCTCGGCCAAGGGGTCGAGCGACGCGGCAGGCTCACGTTCTTTCAGCGGCTGCCCGGCGGCAAAGCGCACCAGCGCCAGCTCTTCGGCAAACGGAGCCAATTTATGGGTCAGCTCGCCCCGACCATTGAACACCTTGGAACAACCGTCGAAGATCAGCTCGTCCTGGCCACACACCTGATTGAGATAGACCAGCGGCAAACCTGTCTGGTGGCAGCGGGTCGTCATCAGTTCATGGCGGATCCAGGGTTTCTCCTGATCGTAGGGCGAGGCGTTGATGGTGAGCAGCAGCTCAGCTCCCGCCGCCTTGGCGGCCAGCGCCGGGCCCGGTTGCCACAGATCTTCGCAGATGAGCAGTCCCAGCTGATGACCACGGAAGGGCACCACGCAGCTATCCGTGCCAGCGGTGAAGTAGCGCTTCTCGTCAAATACCCCGTAGTTGGGCAGATCCTGCTTGAAGTAACGGGCGATAAGCTTGCCCTGCTCATAGAGAGAGGCCGCATTATGGAGCGCAGCCCCCTCACGCCAGGGGTGACCCACCAGAATGGCACACTTGCCCTGCCAGGCCGCGATGCGAGCCAGAGCAGCGTCGACCCGGATCATCAGATCGGCACGCAACAGCAGATCTTCCGGCGGGTAGCCGGTCAGGGCCAGCTCGGAGCACACCAGCAGATCAGCACCTTGCTGCTCGGCCTGGGTGGCCGCAGCCAGCACCTTGTCACAGTTATCTTCGATGGCGCCTACCGTCAGATTCAACTGGGCAAGCATCAGAGAGAGGGCTTTTGCCATGGCGATGCATCTTAAAATCGAAAATGATGGGGAATGATAAAGAAAAGGCGCTGGCTGTGCCAGCGCCCAAGGCTCAAGGGGTGCAAGTCAGGTTGGCAGCGTTGGTGACGCCATTGTCCACCAGTAGGGAACAGGGCCCGCTCAACACCTGGTTGTTGGGCTGTGGCGTCATCTGCACGCTGAAAGAGGGCGGCTGCAGCATGTAGGTTGTGCTGCCCTGATTGGTGTAGGAAAGATTGATGGCCAGCGTCGCATTTTCCGGGGCCTCGCACAGATAGGCTGCGGGCTGGTTGTTCGCCTGCGGTTTGTCGATACGGCAGGTCGCCCCCGAGTTTGGCGTGCTGATGCTCAGGTTGTTGAAGGTGTTCTTGCTGCAGGCCTCTGGCGGGGCATTTTTACCATTACCCCGCGTCAAACACTCGATCCGCCCACCGACTTTGATGGTCGGTACCGTCTGCTGGCTTGCATCAATTTTCACCAGCATGTCGGCGCTCAATGCCAATGATTGATCCTGCGGGGAGATCAGGGAGGCGGTGATCCCCGAGTTCCCCTGATAGGCGGCGACCCGGATAATGACGTCCCGCAGTATCTGGCCGCTGTCTTTGGTCGATTTTTTCGCCGTCATGTAGCCGCGACTGTAACTGCCGAAATAGTAGTTATTGAGGTCCACCACGGTTTTCACCGCTTCATTGGTGACGGTCGCATAATCGGTGGCGCTGCCGGTCAACAGGGTCAGTGGTCCCATGGTCCACTCTGCCAGCATTGTCAGGTTGATATCCTGAAACGGTACCTTGGTCAGATAGTCAGTCGCGCTGGTGTCGATGCCAACCAGATAGACAGGGTCGAGCACGTCCACATAGATGCCGCGAGCGATGAGCTGCGCCGTGCCGGTACTGACTGTGATGCCTGTCGTGGTATCTCCCCCAGTCTC
Source organism: Aeromonas sp. MR19 (assembly GCF_963899305.1). Lineage (NCBI taxonomy): Bacteria > Pseudomonadati > Pseudomonadota > Gammaproteobacteria > Aeromonadales > Aeromonadaceae > Aeromonas > Aeromonas sp. MR19. The sequence goes on along the minus strand of NZ_CAWQWZ010000032.1, from coordinate 238,409 downwards.
TGCATTGGAGGCCAGCCAGGCCGAAAAGTCGGTGATCGTCGGGAGCGTGGCGGAGGCGCCTTGCGTCCAGTTCAGGGTCGACTTCTGCCAGTCGATGTAAGTCTTGACCACGTACTTGATGTATTTCTGATAGCTGGCCTGATTGGCTGGCTTGGCCAGAAAATCGGCCGTGGTCACCACTACCTTGACCAGGTTCCAGTCTGGCAAGGGGCGATAGAAACCGTCCAGCCGGACAAAACGACAGGCGTCCACATATTTGCCACTGGTGACAGTGCTCAAGGCACTGTTGTAACGCACCCGGCTGGTGTTGAGCGGAGCATAGAAGTTAGTAAAGCTGGAGCCACTGCCATCGAAGTGATCCTTGCAGCAACTGGTACACAGCGTGGGCTGGCCATTGACGCTGCTGTCGAGCGTCCCGGTCGGCTTGCTCTGCATGGCACCGGCTTTCCAGTAAAGTTGCTTGCTCGCCGAACTGTAGACCTGCCCCGGCAAATAGGCGGTCAGGCTGGAGCCATAACTGCATGAGCAGGAGACTGAGGCCATGTCCTGCAACACCTGCTGGGTGTTGCCTCCGGCCTCAGGCTTGTAAGTCACGGTTTCAAACTGTACCAACTTGCCGACCTGACCGTCTTTGGACGTGACTGTGGGCAGAGGCTTGCTGGTCTCCTGCTTGTTGCCATCGCCCAGCTCAACCGAGATGACATCCGGGGCAACCCCAGGCGTATAGTTGACCTTGGGTCCCTGCCTTGCGGTGTTCAAGCCCCCATTCAGCTGATCTGTGCTCAAGGACTCTATCGGCGATACATTCCCGACAAGCTGCAGCGTATGGGATTGCCCTTCGCTATCCGACCAGCCGACATTGACTGCCACCGCCTTTCTCCCCGGATAGCTGAGGCGATAGCCGGCTGGCGCCGTGCCTTGCCAGGTTGAGCCATTCAGATACTGATTGGTCACGGTCCAGGCCAGAGAATAGGGTTCCCCCGACAGGGTAACGGCGGCGCTGGCCGAGGTGATCTGGTTGTAGGCCGTGAGCGGCGCCGTTGCCGTCATCACGCCATTGAAGTTGCGGAACTCATCGAGTTTTGACTCAGCCAGGCGCATCGCCGTCTCATAGCGACGGCCATCCTGCGAGACAGTCAGCGCCGACTTTGACATGGCGACCAGGCCGACAACCCCAACCCCCAGCACGACCAGCGTGATCAAAATCTCAAGCAGGCCAAATCCTTTTTGCCTATTCATCCTCATCTTCCTCTACCAGTCCCGCCAACTGCCGGGCACCTGATTGACGACCTGAAAAGCGGCGCCATTCGAGATGTTACTCAATACATTGGCATCGAACTTTGCATCGTAGGTGCCGTTGGCATTTCCCAGCTGATAATTGGATACCATGGCGCCATGCACTATGGCCCCGCCGGTCAGCTTCACATCCGTGCCGGCCGCAGCCGGATTGGACGAGTAGGCAAAGACCAGACCGTACAGCACAGTGTTGCCATTCACCGCCAAATTGCCGTTGCGCACTATCAGGATCACGGGGGCGGCCTCTGAACCGACGTTGGCAGAAGGCTTGCAGTCGCCATCCACTATGATGAGCCCGGTCGAGGTGGGGCCGAGGGAGCTGCAATCGGTCAGTCGCAGTGTGGCTCTGGCCTCCAGATTGGTCCAACCGGCAGCATCATCCTTTTCATTGAACAGATACCAGACCAGATCGGTCGGAAAGGCGGTATCGTTGTCCTTGATATCCGACTGCTTGTCCCCTTTCTGGCTGATATTGGCCGAGCAACCGCCGCTGTAATCCCCCTGATGACAGGTTTGCCCCGTGCCCGTAATGAGGTCGACGTTGCCACTGGTCCAGACCGACAGGGGCACACCCAGCCCACCGCCATTGGGATTGGCCACTATGGTGAAGTTTCCCCCCACCGCCATGCCGCCGGCCACTGTCAAGGGGGCCGCTGGCGATCCCGCCAACACGCTGAAACGAACCACCTTGGTCTCTACTGCTGCCTGTGCCTGATCATTGCTCAGCGTCGCCTGGGAGCGTACCTGGATCGGAGTCACCACCACGGACCCCACGGTAATGGCCGTGTCATCCACTGACGAGAGTGTGTAACTGCCCGTGGTCAGCGTGGTCGTTGCCGAACTGGTACGCCAACCCGGATCCAGCGTCAGCCGTCCCAATCCATCCGCCATGCCCTGCTCTGCCATCGCCATGGCTTGACGATAGAGCACCTCATTGAGGGTCACGCGTCGATCGGCCACCAGCATCTTGCCGACCAACAGTGAGATACCCAACAAGATCAGCACCAGCAGCAACGTGATGGTGAAGGTGGTAAAACCCGACTGTCGGCTCATATCAGTACCCATCATTACGCAGTTTGATGTCCCGCTGCAGATTCAGGGTCAGTGCGGGCGCAGACTTGAAGCGACCGCTCATCATCAGCTGCAGTGCCCGCGCCCCGCTGACCTGGCTGCTCGGCAGCAACCTGAGGGTCATGGCGGTTATCTCTATGGTGTCATCGGTAGAAACAAGGCTGCCGTTACCACATGTCGTCGCGCCAGTCCCCTGCTTGATCCCCTTGTCAGCACTGCTGTAGCTGTAGACCAGGGTGTCGTCCGTGTTCAGTACACCGTTCTCATCATTGTCATAGCGCACCCTGATGCAGGTATAGAGGCCGGAGCCCGTCGCCGTTTCATTCATCAGATCCGTTGCCGTATCAAAATAGAAACTGGAGCGGCTGCCGGATGCTGCGGCAAGAAATTGAGTCGCATTGGTGTCATACCCGGTTCGCTGGATATCGCGCGCTATCATGTCCGTCAGCAGCTGGATCTCCTGATTCAGGCGACTGGTCTGCATGGCGGTATGATTGGCCTTGAGGATGGTGGCGAACAGCGAGGTGACAGCCGCGACCAGCAGCAACCCGGCCACCATGGCGACCATCAGTTCGACCAGGTTGAAGCCATGAGCCCTCAATCGCATGTCACCTCCCCGACCAGGTTGCTGACGGCACAGGTACGTACCCGCCCGAGGTTGCTGGTCACCACCTTCATGCTGGCAACGGACGAGGCAACCGTGATGCTGCCGCTGGGCAGGGTGCCGCGACGGGGGGAAAACGTGATGGGGCGCACCTGGCTCGATGATTCGGTATAGGTCGCCGTCAGGACAATGCCCGGGAACTCGCTGGCATCGGCCCCCTTGCGACCCTCGATACTGGAGCAAGTATCGCTGCAACTGCCGCAGGTCCCGTCGATGCTGATACGATAGCACCAGTTGTTGGTGCCACTGTTGAACAGGATCATCTGCAAGTTGCGATTGCGCTTGAGTGCTTCGGACTTGAGCAACATAACATCCGTATAGACGGCCAGAGTCGCCGCCTTGACCATCTGGTCCTGGCGCAATGATTGATAGCTGGGGATGGCCACGGTCAACAGCAGGGCGACCAGGGCCAGAGCAACCATCAGTTCGATCAGGGTAAAACCGGCGGATCTGCCCTCTGTGCATTCCATTAGCTCAAGACTCCTTTCTTTTTGCTCATGCCAGTAGAGCGTACTGTCAGTACTATCCTATAGTATCAACCTGTTTCACGAACCATGCCGCCCATGAGAATCAAACAATCAGGAATCACGCTGCTGGAGTTGATGGTCGTGATCGCCATCGTCGCCATCATTGCTTCTGTCGCCTACCCCAGCTTCACCGATGGTTTGCGCAAATCCCGCCGGGCTGAAGCCTTCAAGGGATTGCTCAGCATGCAGCTCAAGCAGGAAGAGTTTCGGGTCTCCAACACCAGCTACAGCGCCACCCCTTCCCAGGTGGGCAACCCTGCCAGCGATTACTACACCTTCACCATTTCAGGGGCGACCGCGACCGCCTATACCCTGATCGCCACCACCAAAGGGGCTCAGGCCGGAGACAAGGCTGGCAGCACTGCCTGCGATACCCTGACACTCAACAAGGCCGACACCAAAACCCCAGCCGATTGCTGGTAACAGGCGACCGGTATCGACGTTCTACCAGCACTCCGCCGCCGTCATGGTGGCGCCTGACACCCCTTGCTGCCCGCCCTGATCCAGGGTCAGCAGGCCGCAGGGGTCACCATCCATGGCCCCGGTTGGAATCGCCGTCAGGGTATAACGGCCCCCGCTGGCATTGAGCGCCAGGTTGTAATAAGCCTCCCCCCCCTCCTTTGGCAGGGTCGCCAGTCCGGCAGAGGCCAGATTCCCGCCATCATAATTACCCTCGGCGGTAAACTGCCGCTCCAGATATTGCGCGGCCTCTAGCAAGGTCGCCTTGGCTTCGGCCCGCTTGGCCGAGGCGATGTAGTTGTTGTAACTGGGGTAGGCAATCACGGTCAGGATGGCCATCACGGCCACCGCAATCATCAACTCCATCAGGGAAAATCCACGATCCATGCCAGCCTCTAGTCCAGTTGCAACCAGGATTGACGACCACCCAGATCGCCCGCCCCCTCTTCCAGCGTGACCGAGATGTTGCCACTGGATCCGCTGATGTATTTACGCTCCATGTCTGCATCCTCCACCACGCTTGGGGTCGTGGTGAGTTCGTCAAATTGCTTGCCACTGACCGGCACCTTGACGTCATTGCCGGCATCATCCTTGATCCCCACATAGTCATCATCGTTGACGGCACCGTCACCATTGACGTCAAACACCGAGTAGGTCAAACGGGCCCCCGACACGGGATCCAGCTCCATCAACCAGGAACGGCCGCCAAAGTCACACGCATCTGCCGAGGGGATCAGGGTGTTGAAGATCAGCCGCTTGTTCCGAAACAGCATCTCGGAGACGGCGCGCTCCCCCACTCCTTTGCTCAGCCCGGGTGACTTCAAGACCAGGTACCAGCCCTTCTGGCTGGTGTAGTTGACTGCCTTGCTGGACACCACCCGCACGTTGAACTTGATGCTGGTGCCATTGGCCGAATACTCGTGGGTGATGCTCTGTTGCAGCAACTGGCTGCTGCTCACCTCGGCCCCCGTGTCCCAGATGCCATAGACGGCCTCCAGCCTCGGAGTTGCAGGCAACAGCTTGTCATCGTTGGTGAAATAGCTCCCCGTCCCCATCAGCACCATGATGCCCCCCTTGGGATGGCGGATCGCCAGTGGCCGCATGGTGATGGGTTGGCGCGTGCTGGCAGAGCAGGTGCCATTGCAGGCCTGGAACAGCGGCTTTGGCTTGTTGCCGGTCTTGAAGGCGCTGCCCCACTGGGCGCTGTTGTTGTCGGTCAGATCGAACTTCCACAGGTTGCCCTGCAGATCGCCGGCATAGACATAATCAGCCACCCGATCGCCATCCTCATCCACCGGCAAGGGCGATGAGAGACCGTTCGGTTCGCTGGCCGAGCCCACCTGGGTATCTATCTCCTTGATCACGGCGCCGGTCGCCAGATCCAGCACGAACAGGCGCGCCGTCTGGCTGGTACTGTTGTAACCATTGGCCACCAACGCCACCCACTTGCTGCCGGACTTGACCCGAACCAGGGTCGGTGCAGCCAGTGCCACTCCCATCTCGGCATTGGTGAATTCCCAGAGCATCTTGTCGGCGCTGAAATTGTCCGGTGCCGTCACATCGATGGCGAATACCGCCTTGCCACCGGCCCCCGTCGACCCCAGCAGCACCGTCTTCCAGCTGCTGCCAAGATAGGCATCGCCCACCTTGGCAGTACCATCGACATAGTAACGATGACTGTAATCCGGCTTGGTCAACAGGCTCAGATCTCCCAGCAGGCTGGCAGGAATATAGGCCAGGGTCTCCACCCCGTTGGCGACCCTGAAACCGTGCAGCATGCCGTCATTTGCTCCCACATAGAGCATGGGTGTACGGCGACTGATCGCCGTCGAGCCGAGGAACGTCTGGTAGCTGTCCCGTTCCGTCTGGCTCAGCCCGGTGGCGCTGGCATAGCCGTAGTCCCTGACACCGACATAGACGGGATCCGAGTTGATGATGTCCCCCAGCAGATCGCTGCGACTGCGAAACAGGCCGCCATTGCTCTGTTCACGGCTGCGATCACCGCGCAGATAGGCGACCCGGTTCTCCCCCTGGTTGTCGCCAGCGATGTTGAACAAGGCGCGGTTGGTGGCATTGAGATCGGTCCAGGTAAAAGGGATACCGACCCCGTTTTGCCGGGTGAAAATAGTGCGGGCCGAATGCGCCGGGATCAGGGTCGCCGCATCCCAGGCCATGGAGCCCAATGAGCCATCGCTGTTGAGCGGAATGGAAACCAGTTGTCCCGACCAGTCCCCGCTGTTGTAACGGGCCTGATAGATGTGGGTATTGCTGTCCAGCCGGGTCGCGTTGGCGGTCACCGAACTGGCTGAGCTGTTGCGGGCCGCGATCTGGGCCAGGGTGCTGCTCAGGGCCGCGGCAAAGGTGTCGGGGTCGGCCGCACTGAAGAAGCTGCCCTTGCTGTTGAGTGCCGCATGCCAGAGATCATCGATCTTGTACTCCGGAATGTAGGTCGGGTTCTTGTACTCCTCGTCATCCGGATCATGGGGATTGGGCCAGCTGCTCGGGATGCCGTTGGCCGGATTGAGCGAGCCATTCACCCCCAGCCCGACGGTGAAATTGACCAGATGCTGCCAGTTGGCGGGATCTGCCGTGCTGGTCGGCACCTTGTTGGCCAGATCGGTACGCAGATCCGTCTTCCAATACAGGTAGGCCACATCGGCCAGGGTATTGCTGTAGCCGTCCTTGTCCTGATCCCCCACCGAAGGGGTGTCTCCGTTCCAGTAGCCGTCCGTCATCAGTATGTTGTAACTCTGACGGCAGGTGAGGTGCGGCAGAGTACTGCCCGCACTGGCGGCCCAGGGGCCATTGTTGTCCGTGCGGGAGAAGTACTCCCCCACATCCTTCAGACTGGTGCGCAGCGGTGTGCCGGACGCCAGAATGTCGCGACTGTAGAGGTCACTGAAAAATGCGCTGCGATCGGTGCCGGAGAAGGGGGCCACGCCACGGATCACGCTGCCACTGGCGTTGATGGTGGCAAAGCCGACCCGGATGGCTTGCCCCTGACTGGCAAAGGCCCGCCCAACCCCGGCCCTGGCCGCCAGGATCCTGGAGCGATAGTAGGTATACCAGTTGGCGAAGTTCTGGATCTCCTCGTCATAGGTACAGACGGGCGCGCTCTTGCAGTCGCTGCGGTTGGGGCGTCCGCCATAGGTGCTGCCCGACTTGATCTCGACCCGGGTGTAGCTGCCCACCTTCTTCACATCGCCACTGCCCTTGTAGGCAAAGTAGACGGCGGGCCAGAACGTCTCGTCATCGTTGTAGTCGCTGGAGGAGAATCCGGTGTAGTAACGCAGCGATCTAGACCGGTTGTTCTTGGTCAGGTCACGGCAACCGGCGGCCGTATTGAACGGATTGTGCGGCGCACAGCTGATGCTGGCGTTCGCCATCAGGGTGCCATCCGCCTTGGCCCAGGGACGGTAGCTCTGCAGCGGGTTGTAGTAGAGCTTGTTGTTGTTGCTTGAGCGGGTATAGGCGTTGCGGTCGTTGTTGCTGGTGAAGGTGACGGTCCGGTTGTCATAGTCCTCGCTGCCATACACGTTGTCGACGCGGGGATAGACGTAGCGGGCGCTGTTCTCGATCAGCCCCTCCGGCATCAGCTCGAAGTGCATGGAGCCGGAATCATCGAGGCTGAACATGATGTTGGGCTCGGCCCGGGTACCGAGATAGAGGGGAACCTGGGCAATATCGAGCGCGGCCTGCACCGACGAGCAGAGCAGCAGGGCCGAGAGTCCGTAGCCAGATGTGCGCATGGGTTGCCCTCCTAGCGGCTGTAGGTCGATTGCAACAGCACCCGGCTCTCATCCGAGAGACCGAATCCCCTTGCCGTGATGCGATAGAGCCGACGCTCGCCTATGGGTTCGTCGACCGCCAGACTCTCGTTGCCAGCCTGGGTGTAGGGCAGTCGCTCGATGAAGTACTCGGGCGCGCGCCCCGCCAGACCGCTGTTGGCATAGGTACGCCAGGCCGTGGAGAGAGACGCGGGATCCACCGCCACGCTGACGAACTCGTACAAACCGGCGCTGTTGTCATAGGGGCCTGAATTACCGGCTTCCAGATAGCGCTCGGCGGCACGCAAACCGGCCTCCGCCGCCTGCAACGCCTGCTGTGACTCCTTCTGGTTGCCCGCCATCTTCTCCTGCAGCAGTGCGCCCTGCATGCTGGCCATCGCCAGCAGGCTCACCATGGCCAGAAAAATCAGGCTGATCACCAGTGCCATTCCCTGTTGTCGAGGCATCATGGATTCCATCCTCATGGCAGCCGGTTGCGCAAGGCGACCGTGGTCTCGGCCACCCAGTACCAGTGATTGTCGCCAGCCTGGAAGGTCGAGCCCGCAAAGCTCAAGGCCTGGGGCGCGGAGACCAGATTGCCCTGAGCGCTGCGCATCAAGAGCTGGACACCAATCCCCAGCACGTTGTCCCAGTTCGGATTGCTGGCGGCGCTCACGTAACGATCCGCCGCCCGATCCCGGTTCTGATCCTCGCCGAAGGTCAGCTGGATGTCGGTCACCCCCTCGACCAGCGGCATGCCGGCGGTGAGACCGCTCTTGCGATAGAGGGTGTAGGGGGCGCTGGCCGAGGCCCGGGCAATGTAGTAGATCCGGGTCTCCATCCGGCTCAGTATCGAACCGGCACCAAAGCGCTCCTCGACCGGGCTGCTGGCCCCGCCCCAGGAGCTGACAGCATTGCCAGGGGTGTATTTGTTGTCATTGGAGTGACCTATGTTGACCTCGGTCCCCGCTCCCACCACCTGGGTCTGGGTGATCTGGAAGATCCGGGCCTTCTGGCAATCGGAGACCATGACTATGTCTCCTTCGCACAGGTCGCTGTAACCCTGCTTGCCGGTGCCGCAGTAGTTCGCCTTGCTGGAGATCTGCTGCACGAACAGCTGGGCTGCGCTGTTGTTGCGCGTCACCGGCACCCCGGCCCCGGTCGGCCCCTGGATCAACAAGACATCGCTACCCGGCCTGGGCTTGGGCTCGCCCGCCGTGAACAGGGCCGACAAGGCGGCGGGCAAAGTGGCGGTGACGTTGTCATAGCCGCGCAGATAGACGGTGAAGTTGTAGGGCAGTGCAGTCCCGCCGGTGAGGGTATTGGTAATGTTGACCCCCTGCTTGCTCAGACACCCCTGATAACCCACCATTCGCAGCTCTTTTTGCAGCAGGTTGACGGCAAATCGGCTGTCTTCCTGCACCCGGGCTATGGCCTCGCCGGTCAGATAGGTCTTATGGTTGCCGAGAAAAACCTGAATGATGATGCCCACCGTCAGCAGAGACAGCACCAGGGCTATCATGACCTCCACCAGACCGACCCCGGCCTGCCGTCGCAGTGACGGGCGCCCGCTCACAGATCCGTCCTCAGCGTCATGCTGCGCAACGAAGGCTCGGTCGGCAGCCGGCTGGCATCCCATTGAATGGTGATGGTGGCCTGCCCCGCGCTGATCACAATGGCGCCATCGCCGCTCGGCAGACCGGTCAGCGCCTGTTTCCAGTACTGCAGATCCAACATGGCCATCGAACTGCCGGAGACGGCCTCCCCCAGCCCCACGTTGTACTGGCCGAGCAGGGCCGCGCTGCGATTGGCCCGCATCATGTCGGTGATCATGTAGGCGTACTGGGTTGCCTCGGTACGGGTCAGCGCCGACTGGTTGCTCTTGAGCGCCTGCAGCTGCAGGGTCGCCATGCCGAGGATGCCGATCGACAGCACCAGCACGGAGATCAGGATTTCGAGCAGTGACAGCCCTTGTTGACGCTTCATATGCAGCTGGTCTCCTGGATGGAGGGACGGCCGGCGGGGGTGATCATGATGTCCCGTGCCGGCTCGGCGGCACAGTCTGGTGGTTGCAGGGAAAACACCAGCGTCACCTGCTGGCGGCCATCGAGAAAGCCGTTGCCACTGAAACGCAAGAGCGAGGTGTTGCTGACCAGAGTGCCTGACCCCATGTCGGGGAAGAGGCGCAGCAGCTCACCGTTATCCAGGGTGCCATTGCCGTTGCTGTCGACCCAGATCTGCCAGCCCGACTCCCAGTGATGCTGGGTAAGGTTGCTGGCTGTGGCGGAGAGGGTCACCGCCGTATTGCGGCGAATGGCTTCGGAGCGGGCAAGGTTGATGGCGGCCACGAAATTGTTGGCCTGGGTGGTCAGCGTGATGTTGCGCAATACCGCGCTAAAGGAGGGGACTCCCAGGGTCAGCAGGATCGACACGATCGCTATGGTGACCATCAGCTCGATAAGGCTAAAACCTGAACGCAAAAACATCCTGTTTCGCTCTGATTTCGTTGGGGGCTTGCCTGCATATCCATGCGCCATCAAGCCAGATGAGAAGATCATCAGCAGTCTAGACTGCGGCTCTTCGCTTGCAATTCAATCTACTCAAATCTTGGACATACATCATCAATTTTCGCTGGGTTCCTGCGGCATCCGGCTAAACAAGATTCATAAGAATCGTGCATAAAAAAGCCACCTCGCAGGAGGTGGCTCGGGGATCCATCATCTCATCCCGACCAACAGGATACGGATCAGAGGATCCGCAGCTCGGGCGGCACTTCAAACACCACGTTCTCTTCGCGACCAGGGTGCTCGACGACCATATTGCCGCCCAGCTCGCGCAGACGGGCGATGACGTTCTGCACCAGCACGTCCGGTGCCGAGGCGCCGGCCGTCACCCCGATGCGCTCGACCCCCTCCAGCCAGCCGGTTTCGATCATGGAGGCATCGTCGATCAGGTAGGCGCGAGCCCCCACCTTCTCGGCCAGCTCGCGCAGACGGTTGGAGTTGGAAGAGTTGCGTGACCCGACCACCAGCATGGCGTCTACCAGCCCTGCCATCTCCCGCACCGCATCCTGACGGTTCTGGGTGGCGTAACAGATATCGTCCTTGCGCGGCCCCTGGATCTTGGGGAACTGCTTGCGCAGGGCGTCGATCACATCCGAGGTCTCATCCACACTCAGGGTAGTCTGGGTGACGAAGCAGAGATCATCCGGATTCTTCACCTGGAGTTTGGCCACATCGTCCGGCGTCTCCACCAGATACATGCCGCCTTCGCGGTTCTCGTACTGGCCCATGGTGCCGATCACCTCGGGGTGACCCGCGTGACCGATGAGCACGGCTTCGGAGCCCTTGCGACTGGCGCGATGGACTTCCATGTGTACCTTGGTCACCAGCGGGCAGGTGGCATCAAACACCTTGAGGGCGCGGGATTTGGCCATCTCGCGCACCGTCTTGGCCACGCCGTGGGCGGAGAAGATGACGATACTGTCGTCCGGCACCTCGTCCAGCTCCTCGACGAACACGGCGCCCGCCTCTTTCAGCTTGTTCACCACATAGCGGTTGTGCACCACTTCGTGACGGACATAGATGGGAGCACCGAACTTCTCCAGCGCACTCTCGACAATGCTGATGGCACGATCGACGCCGGCGCAGAAACCGCGAGGATTCGCGAGCAGAATATCCATCAGGTCACCTTCTCCTCGTCATCAACGCCCAGGATCTCCACCTCGAAGGTGACGGTATGACCGGCCAGGGGGTGGTTGAAATCGACCGTCACCGACATGCCTTCCACCGCCCGAATGATGCCGGGCAGCTCGCTGCCATTGGGCTGGTCGAACAGTATGATGGTGCCGACCTTGGGCTCCACCTCGGCGCCGAACTTGGCTCGATCCAGATGGTAGATGTTGTCGGGATTGGCGAGGCCGAACGCCTGCTCCGGCGCCAACGTGAAGCTCTTGGCGTCACCCTGTTGCAGACCCAGCAGGCACTGCTCGAAGGTGTTGGTCAGGCTGCCATCGCCCATCCGCAGGCGGGCCGGTTTGCCGTGCAGCGCAGTGCTGTCCGCAACCGAGCCGTCTTCCAGCTTGATGGCGAAGTGAAACAGCACGCTGCTGTTGGCCGTAATTTCGGCGGCGATAGGCTGACTCATGCCACCTCCCTCTTCTTCTCGGAACGGAAGCCTTCCAGCACTATCATGGCGGCGCCGATGAAGATGAAGCTGTCCGCCAGGTTGAACGCCGGCCAATGGGAGCGCTGCCAGTAGAAGTCGAGGAAGTCGACCACGTGGCCAAGCACCAGCCGATCAAACACGTTGCCAAGGGCCCCGCCTATGATCAGGGAGTAGGCGATGCCGCTCCAGCGCTGGGTAACCGACTGCTTGCGCAGCCAGTGGATCAGCAGCCCGCAGATGGCAAACGCCAGCACGGCGAAGAACCAGCGCTGCCAGCCCCCCTGATCGGCCAGGAAGCTGAACGCCGCGCCCTTGTTGTAGACGTGCACCAGATTGAAGAAGGGGGTGATCTCCACCCCCGGATAGCCAAACGGCAGCAGCTTGACCACGGCGAGCTTGCTCGCCTGGTCCAGTACGAATGCCAGCACCGCCAGCCACAGCCAACGCAGGCCGCTCTTGTTATGAGTCATGTTCATCAGGCAAATTGACGTGTTTCGCCGTCACCCTCGACGTTGGTGACGCAGCGGCCACAGATCTCTTCGTGACCGGCTATGGTGCCCACGTCTTCCACATGGTGCCAGCAGCGGTCGCACTTGGCGGCGGCGGACTGGGCCACGCTCAGCCAGAGGTCATCGCGCTCGGTCGCAACGGAACCTTCCGGTGCACTGTCAGCGATCACGACCTTGGCCTTGGAGGTGAGCAGCACGAAGCGCAGCTCATCGGCCAGGGCATTCAGGCGCTCGGCCAGCGCAGGCTTGGCGAACAGGGTCAGTTCGGCCTGCAGGGAGCCGCCGATGCGCTTCTCGCCACGGGCCGCTTCCAGCGCCTTGTTCACTTCACCGCGCACGGTCAGGATCTCGGCCCAGAAGGCATCGCCCATCTGCTCGCCGGCATCCAGCCCGAACAGGCCGTCATACCACTCCTCGGTGAACACGAATTCGCTGCGCTCACCCGGCAGCAGGGCCCAGATTTCATCGGCGGTGAAGCTCATGATAGGCGCCATCCAGCGCACCATGGCTTCCACGATGTGATACAGGGCGGTCTGGCAGGAGCGACGAGCCAGGCTGTCTGCCTTGGCGGTGTACTGACGGTCCTTGATGACGTCCAGATAGAAGGAGCCCATCTCGATGGAGCAGAACTGCATCAGCTTCTGGGTCACGCCGTGGAAATTGTACTCGTCGAATGCCGCCACTATCTCGGCCTGTACCGCCTTGGCACGACCCACGGCCCAGCGATCCACCACCACCATGTCAGCCGGAGCCACCATGTCGGTTGCCGGATTGAAGCCGTTCAGGTTGGCCAGCAGGAAACGGGCTGTGTTGCGGATGCGGCGATAGGCATCGGCAGAGCGCTTGAGGATCTCGTCGGAGACCGTCATCTCGCCGGTGTAATCGGTACTGGCGACCCACAGACGCAGGATGTCGGCACCCAGCTTGTTCATCACGTCCTGCGGGCTGACCACGTTGCCGATGGACTTGGACATCTTGCGACCCTGACCATCCACGGTGAAACCGTGAGTCAGCACCTGGTTGTAGGGCGCCTTGTCTTTCATGGCCACGCCGATCATCAGGGAGGACATGAACCAGCCACGGTGCTGGTCGGAACCTTCCAGATAGAGGTCGGCGGAGTGACCGTTGAACTCGGGACGGGCATCGACCACTGAGGAGTGAGTCGAGCCTGAGTCAAACCAGACGTCCAGGGTGTCGGGCACCTTGTCGTACATGTCGGCGTCGCTGCCCAGCAGCTCGGCCTTGTCCAGATCCCACCAGGCCTGGATGCCGGCCTGCTCGACCCGCTTGGCCACTTCATGCATCAGGCGCACGGATTCCGGGTGCAGTTGCTGAGTCTCCTTGTGAACGAACAGGGAGATGGGCACGCCCCAGGTACGCTGACGGGAGATGCACCAGTCAGGACGGTTCTCGACCATGGCCTGGATGCGGTTCTTGCCCCAGGCCGGTACCCAGCCGCTCTGGCCGTGCTGGGTGATCCCGTCTTTCTCGATGCGCTCGATCTCTTCCAGCGCGCGCTGCCGAAGGCCCTTCTGTTCCATGCTGATGAACCACTGGGGGGTGGCACGGAAGATGATCGGGGTCTTGTGACGCCAGCAGTGCGGGTAGGAGTGGTTGAACACCATGTGGTGCAGCAGGGCGCCACGCTCGTTCAGCACCTCGACCACGGCCGCATTGGCCTTGAACACGTGCTGGCCGGCAAACAGTTCGGTATCCGGCAGGTAAACGCCGTTGCTGCCAACCGGGTTGGCCACTTCCAGACCGTACTTCTGACCGACCACAAAGTCTTCCTGACCGTGGCCAGGGGCGGTGTGAACGGCGCCGGTACCGGCATCCAGGGTGACGTGATCACCCAGCACCACAGGCACATCGAAGCTGTAGAAGGGGTGGTTGAAGCGCAGCAGCTCGAGCGCCGCACCCTTGGCATAACCCAGGTTGTGGAACTGCTCGATGCCGGCGCGGTCCATCACGTCCTTGACCAGGTCGGCTGCCAGGATCAGGCGCTCCGGATGCTCGCCATCCACCTGCACCAGGGCATAGTCCAGATCGGCGTGCATGGCGACGCCACGGTTGGCCGGCAGGGTCCAGGGGGTGGTGGTCCAGATCACAACGGAGAGCGGGCCCTTGCCGGTGTGGCCTTCGGCGCAATCAAACTTGGCGGCGACGGCAGCCTCGTCGACGGCCTTGAAACGCACGTCGATGGAGGGGGAGTTCTTGTCGTAGTACTCAACCTCGGCTTCAGCCAGGGCGGAGCCACAGTCGGTACACCAGTGCACCGGCTTGGAACCTTTGTGCAGGTGGCCGTTTTCGACGATCTTGGCCATGGAGCGGATGATGTTGGCTTCGGTGCCAAAATCCATGGTCAGGTAGGGATGTTCCCAGTCACCCAGCACGCCCAGACGGATGAAGTCGGTCTTCTGCGCTTCGATCTGGGTCTTGGCATATTTGCGGCACTCGGCGCGGAACTCTGCGGCGGAAACCTTCTCGCCCGGCTTGCCGACCATGCCTTCCACTTTCAGCTCTATGGGCAGACCGTGGCAATCCCAGCCGGGCACATAGGGAGAATCGAAGCCGGAGAGGCCCTTGGACTTGATGATGACATCTTTCAGGATCTTGTTGACCGAGTGACCGATGTGAATGCTGCCGTTCGCGTAGGGAGGGCCATCATGCAGAATGAAGGAGGGCTTGCCCGCTTTGGCGCGGCGAATGGCGCCGTAAAGATCCTGATCGTACCAACGTTTCAGCATGTTGGGTTCGCGCTTGGCCAGATCGCCACGCATCGGAAACTCGGTTTCCGGAAGATTCAGGGTATGTTTATAGTCGCTCATCAGTCCTGGGTTCCCTTCTTTTCTAAAAGAGTGCTGGGTAAATTGAATGGTGGCAGCCCGAACCAGGCTCGGGCCGCCAGGGCATCTCGTTCGATCTGCTCTTTCAAGGCGGTGAAAGAGGCAAACTTCTGCTCTTCGCGCAGCTTGTGGCGAAGCAGCACCTTGACCTGTTGACCATATAGATCGCCAGAAAAATCAAATAGATGTACTTCCAATCTGGCTTGTGTACCGCTCAAGGTCGGCCGTACACCCACATTGGCGACACCGGGGAAGGTCTTGCCGGAACATACCACTTCCACCGCGAACACGCCACCGACCGGGATCACCTGGCGTTTGAGCGCCAGATTGGCGGTGGGAAAACCTATGGTGCGGCCCAGCTTGTCACCGTGGGCCACCCGGCCGCTGATGGTATAAGGGCGGCCGAGCATCAGCTCCACCTCCGCCATCCGGCCGGCTTTGAGGGCCTCGCGCACCAGCGTGCTGCTGACCCGCTGGCGTTCGAGCTGGAAGCTCTGGGTGCTGATCACCTCGAAACCGAAGCGCTGCCCCGCCGCCTCCAGCAGCTGGAAGTCCCCTTCCCGCCCCTTGCCGAAGCGAAAATCATCGCCGACCACCAGATAGTGCACGCCGAGCTTATTCACCAGCAGCTGCTCGATGAAGGTGGCGGCGGACTGTTCGGCGAAGCGATGGTTGAAGCGCACGCAGAGCATGCGATCGAGCTGCATGCCCCTGAGCGCCTCGTACTTCTCCCGCAGCCGACTGAGGCGGGCAGGCGCTTCGCTACCTGCAAACAGCTCAAGGGGCTGGGGTTCGAACAGCATGACGCAGGCGGGCAGGCCGAGTTGGACGGCTTTTTCCTGCAGGCGTGCCAGCACGGCATGGTGACCCTGATGGATCCCATCAAAGTTGCCTATGGTCAATACACACCCCCGGTGACGGGGCTTGATATTGTGAATACCGCGAATAAGCTCCATCAGTGCCTTGTGCGTTGCTGCCATGGAAATCGGCGGATTATATATCAGCCAGCAGGCAGGGTCAGCCCTCATGGCCCGATTTCAGGCATCCTGGTCAAATTCCGAATGCCGAGCGCCATCAGAGCCACCCCTTGCAAGTTTCACCCGCCCATGGCGGCAGTGTCACTGCGGCTACTGACCCGATCTCAGGTGTCTTGGCCGAATGCCCAGCGCCAGCAGTATGACGCCATACACGGCCCCGCCCAGACAGAGCAACATGGTCAGCTGCATGCTGGCCTTGCCCATGCCCCAGGCGCCCCATTGCGCGAGATCCGGCGACAGGTAGCCAAGCAGCCCCCCCATCAGCACGGTCGCCACCAGCAGCTTGAGGCAGAAGATCCCGGTATGGCGGGACGGACGGTAGACCGACTGCTGATACAAGCCCTTGAACAGCAAGGCCGCATTCAGGGTGCCCGAGCAGGCGGTCGACAGCGCCAGCCCCACATAGCCGAGCGGGAAGATGAAGATGAGGTTGCACACCATGTTGGCAACCATGGACATCACCCCGATCCGCACCGGGGTCTTGGTATCCTGGCGGGCGTAGTAGCCCGGCGCCAGCACCTTGATCAGCATCAGGGAGAGCAGGCCCGTGGTAGAAGCCAGCAGGCTGGCACTGGACATGCTCACCTCGTGCATGCCGAACTCGCCGCGCATGAAGAGCACTCGCAGTATGGGCTCGCGCAACACGGCTATGCCCACCATGGCCGGCAGGCCGAGCAGCATCACCATGCGTACCCCCCAGTCCATAGTGCGGGCGAAGTCGGCCGGATCCTCATCCACGTGCTTCTTGGCCAGCGCAGGCAGGATCACGGTACTGATGGCCACCGCAAACAGGCCGAGGGGAAACTCCAGCAGGCGATCCGAGTAATAGAGATAGCTGATGGCGCCGGTGGCGAGGAAAGAGGCAAGCATGGTGTTGATCAGCAAGTTGATCTGGCTGACCGAGACGCCAAACAGCGCCGGGATCATCAGGGTGCGGATCTTGATCACCCCGGGATGATGCCAACCCCACTTGGGCCACACCAGCATGTTGATCTGGCGCAGGAAGGGGTACTGGAACAGGAACTGCACCAGACCGCCGAGAAAGACACCGATGGCGAGGGCTATCTCTGGCCGCTCCATCAAGGGCGCTATCCACCAGGCCGCCGCTATCATGGTGAGGTTGAGAAACACGGGCGTAAACGAGGAGACGGCAAAGCGGCCAAAGGTGTTGAGTATGGCCCCCGCCATGGCGGTGAAGGTGATGAACCAGAGGTAGGGGAAGGTGATTTTGAGCATCAGGCTGGCCAGCTCGAACTTCTCGGCCGCCGGTCCGCCATGCAGCCAGTCCCAGAACCAGCCCCAACCGAACAGGGCCGTCAGCACGCCCGAGCCCAGCACCCCGAGCAGGGTAACGACGGTGACTATGCCACCGAGCGTACCCGCCACGGCGGCCAGCAATTCGCGCACCTCGCGCTCGTCGCCTTTCTTCTTGTACTCCGTCATCACGGGAACAAACGCCTGGTTGAAGGCTCCTTCGGCGAACAGCCGGCGCAGGAAGTTGGGAATGCGGTTGGCAAAGAAGAAGACGTCTGCGGCCACCCCGGCGCCGAGCAGATTGGCGATGACCACATCGCGAACCAAGCCCATCACACGGGACGCCAGCGTCATTGCGGACACTATCATGCCGGATTTGATCAATTTCTTACTCAAGACGAAGCCTCTGGAACTGTCAGAATGGAAAGAATGCTGGTAGAATCGGCCGACAGTTTAACCGCCTCCCAACAGACACACCACCGGGGGGCGGTGTTTATTTGCACAAATCATTTGACAATATGTGGTTGAGAAGGCATATTTCCGGGCCTTTTCAATACACTCGCTAAGACAGTTTTAGGAGTTTTACCTTGGCTAATATCAAATCTGCTAAGAAGCGCGCGATTCAGTCAGAGAAACGTCGTCAACACAACGCCAGCCGTCGTTCAATGACCCGTACCTATCTGAAGAAAGTAATTGCTGCCATCGCTTCTGGCGACAAAGCTGCTGCCGTTGCTGCTTTTGCTACCGCTCAGCCGATCATGGATCGCATGGCTACCAAAGGCCTGATCCACAAGAACAAAGCTGCTCGTCACAAGAGCCGCCTGTCTGCCCAGATCAAAGCTATGGCTTAATCAGCTTCGGCTGTATAAAGCTAAAAAAACCGGCCTCAGTGCCGGTTTTTATTTATCTGCGCTGCAGTAAAGCTTGTGCAGCAGGGCAATCATTTCGCGCACCTCGTGGCTGCGCAGCGAATAGTAGACCGTCTGGGCCTCTTTTCGCGTCTCCACCAACTCATCCCGCCGAAGCACGGCCAGGTGCTGCGACAGGGCTGACTGGCTAAGCCCTAGCACCTCGTTGAGTTCCCCCACCGACAGTTCCCGATCCTGCAGCTGGCACAGAATAAACAGTCGTCGTTCGTTGGCCAGTGCCTTGAGCAGCGCCACAGCCCGGCTCGCATTCGCCTCCATCTCTTCCAGTTGCATCTCATCCCCTCTCGTCCGAGGCAAGAATCATACTCTGTGACCCGCCGATTTAAAATGCCAGGGTTGCCGGTTGAATCGTGGTGAAGTCCTCCTGCCCCGCGAACAGGAAGGAGAAATCACTCTCGCATACCCGTTTTACCGCCGGATGCTGGATCATCCGCTCGGCGAAGATGACGTAATACTCCTCCATCAGATCCTGGGTCTCCCCGATCAGCATCACCTCCTCTCCTTCCAGGATCTCCTCCCGATAGATGGTGGGGGCCATGAAGATGCCCTGATTGAAGAAACCGAAGGCCTTCATCAGGGCCGCATCGTCGAACTCCCCGAGGATGCTGGGGGAGATGCCCTGCTGCTCGAACCACTGGGTCAGCTGGCGGCCCATGGCGGTACGACGTCCCGGGATCAGCAGCTTGCGCTCCTCCAGACAGGCGGGAAAGGGCTTCTCGGGCAGCGGCGCCTTGCAGAAGAAGCTGACGCCACAACCGCCGAGCCGCTTGGAGAGCAGGCCCGCATGCTGGCTGGAGTCCACCGGGCAGTCGGAGAGGATCATGTCGAGCTTGTGCTCGCTCAGCTGCTCCAGCAGCAGCTCGTGGGTCGATTCGAAGCAGCGCAGGTGGATGGAGCCATCGTTGGGAATGACCGAGAGCAGTACCCGGCTGGCGAGGCGTTTGGAGAGTGCATCGGCGATGCCGACGTCGAACAGTATCTGGCTCTCCTTGCGGTAGTTGACGATATCCAGCATCTCGTAGGAGAGGCTGAACATCTTGTCGGCATAGCGGAATACCAGCTGGCCCAGCTCGGTGGCCTCGAGGGAGCGTCCCTTGCGCATCAGCAGCTTGCCGCCCAGGCGCTGCTCCAGCAGCTTGATCTGGCCGGTGACTGTCTGCGGGGTCAAGAAGAGGGCTTCCGCCGCCTGGGTGACGGAGCCCTTCTTCTGAGTCATCCAAAAATAGTAGAGGTGATTGTAATTAAGGTGTGACATCCGATGGGGTTCCCGCGGTACGCGGACTCCGGTAGCAGCTGAGTTCAGCCGCCAGAATGTCATACATGTCGCTGATCGAGTCAACCTTGTTTGCGGTGAACTGCGCCTGCAAGTTGGCCTTGAGGCGCACCTTGTCAGGCATCCGCTCGCCGCAGTAGCGCTTGTTGGACTGCTTGACCCGCTCACCGGCCCGACTGCTCAGGGCCCGCTCGGCGAAGGTCTCACCGAATTGGGCCTTGGCCTGCTTGTCCCCCAGCATGACGGCGCTGTCGACCACCCCGTTGAGATAGGCGGAGCAGCTGCTTGATGCCGCATCCTGCTGACAATCTTCCAGACTGGCCGCCCAGAGCCCCGGGCTCGCCAGCATGACCAACCCTATCACTCTTCTCATAACCCCTCCGTGCTTTGATCCGCCTCCCGGTTGGGGAGCGACATCCGCAGGGCGAGATAACCGATCACTGCCGCCAGGGTGGATCCCACCAGGATCCCGAGGCGCGAATAGCTGCCGTAATCCAATCCGCCGTGCTCGAACGCCAGCGATGCGATGAACATCGACATGGTAAAGCCGATGCCACACAGTATGCTGACCGCAAAAATCTGCTTGAAGTTGACCCCGCCCGGCAACTGGGCGATGCCCAGCTTGACCGCCAGCCAGCTGATGGTGAACACCCCGAGCGGCTTGCCCACGAACAACCCCAGCATGATGCCAAGAGGGACAGGGCTCAGCAGGGACGACAGGCCTATCCCGTCCAGCGAAACCCCCGCATTGGCAAAGGCGAACAGCGGCAGTATCAGGTAGGCGCTCCAGGGGTGCAGCGAGTGCTCCAGATGCTTGAGCGGCGAGGCATAACGCTTGCCGTTGAGCGGTATCATGAAGCCCACTATGACGCCAGCCAGGGTCGCATGGACGCCGGACTTGAGCACAGCGACCCAGAGCACCAGGCCCACCAGCATGTAGAGGCCGATCCTGTCCTCTCCACGGCGATTCATCCACAGCAGGGTCAGGGTCGCCAGTATGCCGACCGCCAGCGCCGTCAGCGACAGCTGCTGGGTATAGAAGAGCGCTATGATGATGATGACACCCAGGTCGTCCATGATGGCCAGCGCCAGCAGGAACACCTTGAGGCTGACCGGTACCCGCTTGCCCAGCAGCGCCATCACCCCGAGGGCAAAGGCGATGTCGGTCGCGGCGGGGATAGCCCAGCCGGCGCGCGCCACTTCATCCGAGTAGTTGAAGAAGGCGTAGATGAGCGCGGGGGCCAGCATGCCGCCGACCGCGGCTATGGCCGGGAAGGTCGCCTGCACCCGAGAAGAGAGGGCCCCTTCCAGCATCTCGCGCTTGACCTCAAGCCCGACCAGCAGGAAGAAGATCGCCATGAAACCGTCGTTGATCCAGAGCAGCAGCGGCTTGTTGATGTCGAGCGCGGCGATGCGCACCTGCACCGGCGTATCGAGGAATGCCTGATAGCCATCGGCCAGACCCGTGTTGGCCAATACCATCGCCAGTATGGCTGCCATGATCAGAATTATTCCGGAGGCGGCCTCCAGCTGCAGAAACTTCTTTATTACGTTGCTCATGGTTAAATTATCCACAGTATTACTTTGATTTGAGTCTATATCCCATAACAATTAATGGAAAATCGTTTCTTACTGCTGAATACAACGAGAAAACCGAAGGCAAAACAGAAGGTGCCTGCTATAAGCAGGTTTTACTGCACTCAGGCCCCCTTGATGACGCAATCAATAAAATGAATTTTCAGTTGTTTTTATGCATAAAAAAGGCGCCTCAAGGCGCCTTTTACATTAGATGGCGACGGGCGCCTTGATGCCGGGATGGGGGTCGTACCTCAGGATCTCGAAATCCTCGAACCTGTAGTCGAAGAGGGAGTCCGGCTTGCGCTTGATCGCCAGCTGCGGCAAGGGCCGTGGCTCGCGGGAGAGCTGCAGCGCGGTCTGCTCCATGTGATTGGAGTAGAGGTGTACATCACCACCGGTCCAGACAAAATCGCCCACTTCCAGATCGCACTGCTGGGCCATCATGTGGGTCAGCAGGGCATAGCTGGCGATGTTGAACGGCAGGCCGAGGAAGTTTATGCAACACAAAAACTGCACAAAACATCACTAACACTGAACCTAGCACCACAAAACCTCTTGTGCAAAACAAAAACTGCACACTTCGGGGGCTATGATCCCCTTTTAAGAGGGGGTCATTGTGCAAAATCAGCTGGCACAGCTCCCAAGAGAAGGAAGGATAGAAGTCACGCACCTATACTGCGCGACCTGGAAACTATATGACCTGCAAATGCTGGACATCTGGGGTCATGTTGTTGAAATCGACTTATATAGAAGGGATGACATTAGCGGACTGACGCGGAACTCCCCAACGCCCTCATTACCTCCTCTACGGCTGCCAACCGTCCTCGTAAACTCCGAAACTCCTTACAGGTGTGCCTAAGCACATTATCAATGGTCGCCTCTAACGCGGGGAAATCTGTTCGTAGCTCACAATATTCGGCGAACGTAGCCTGGTATCCCTGGAGCTCAAACCGATAAGAGCGTGCTCTAGCCTCTAGCACCTTGCTCCCTTCATTCCTGACTTCCACGACAGGCTTTTGCTCGACCTGAGTCACTGGAACCTGTGGGCCAAGTAGATCCTCCCGAATGCCTGCTGGAGTAGGAGTTGGCTGGCGTATTGGTGGCGGGCCTGTATGCTGGCTACCGGTTTGTCTGCACGAGTCTGCGCCTGCTTTGCTGGGCCCATGTACTGCGCAACGTGGCTGTTATCGCCCAGAGTGGGGAGCGGTTTCGTCAACGCTTACTTTCGTTGGTTGAGACGACCAAACGCTTGGGACGTTGCCCCCAAGAGTGACTGCATACCATTGTCCGAGCCCGCATCGAGAAAACGGATTACCCCATTCCCTCCGAACTGTGTGCATCAAGCCCCTGACGCTGAACGGTTACATCAAGAGGCGCTTCTGAACGCAATCAACCCCCTCAAAAGCCTCTCCACGGCCTCCAGCCTGCCCCGCAAATCGCGTTTCTCTGCAACGGTATTGTTGATGGCCCTTTCAATCGCTGGATCCAATATGGAGAAGTCCACTCTTAATTGCTGGTACTCAGCGAGCATTGAATCATATTCCTGCAACCCCTTACGGTAGTGCTGTGCTCTCGCGATCAGTCCTTCCAGGACGGATTCATACGTTTCCGACTTACGCTCCTTACCCGATTCCGTTACAAGCGCGCAAGGCCCAATAAATTCCTCTTTGAAATGCACTTCATCGAACTTGGGAGTCCTGATGAAATGAGAACAGCGCTTCCCATCATCAACATGCTTCCTTTTTAGAAGTCCCTGATTTACGAGCTTGATCAGATGCCGATAAATGAAGGTATAACGATAACGCCGCTGACGTATCTGCGATTCTGCTTTGTCACCAAAAATGGCATTTACAAATCCTATCGCAGTGAAGTCATCCATCTGCCATCGAATGAGTGCGGTGTAGAGCGCGGTTGGTAACCACACGGTCTGGGAGCTCATAAGTAATCCTGGGCCTCGAACGAAAACATTTAGTGGAAATCTAAACTCGGTTGCGGATTATAATCCGTGGTCGTTAGCCAGACAACCAGAGAT
The DNA here is from genome assembly GCF_963899305.1 of Aeromonas sp. MR19. Classification (NCBI taxonomy): domain Bacteria; kingdom Pseudomonadati; phylum Pseudomonadota; class Gammaproteobacteria; order Aeromonadales; family Aeromonadaceae; genus Aeromonas; species Aeromonas sp. MR19. The sequence continues at coordinate 215,000 of NZ_CAWQWZ010000032.1, read as the reverse complement.
AGTGCTCGCCAGCGAGAGGCGAGACATGCAAGAGCTAGCAAAAAAATTTGGTGATGCTGTACGTGATAGACGGCTTCAATTGGGCGTATCGCAAGATGCACTCGCATATGCGGCCGAAATTGATAGAAGCTACGTAGGACGAATTGAGCGTGGTGAGGTCAATGTCACCCTGGAAAAGGCTTATCGTCTTGCCAGGGTTATGGGGTGTGACATTCGCGATCTGCTGCCATAGATATATTTGCCAAATAATTATCTCTTCACCCAGATAAAACTAAATTTCCCTATAATTATTCACAGTGATGGCATAGCGAGTACCATCAGGCATATGAATGAGCAGACCTAAGGGCATCTGCGTGTGCGTGGCTTCATGCAGCGCAAGCTGCAAGCTCCCAAAACGCATTCGAAACGAAAACGAGCTCCCGCCTTGTCTATCTACTGGTTGCTGTAGCGCCACACAGCATCAATAAATCCAGTTTTTCATTAGCTCCGGTCTGAGATTTTCAACCTAGATCTCCATCCTCATTACCAGCTCTGCTGGTCTGCTGCATGTGTTATATTCGGCTCAAACATTGAGCTGAATGATGGGCTGGGTCGGCTCATTATTGAGACCCTAGCACGTTGGATGAGGAAATAATGGAACCATTTTGGATTTGGCAACAAGCTGATTGGCCCCATTTTCGTTGGCGGGATAGCGAGATATTGCCCAGATTACGGCAGGTGCAACGCAGGTTGGGAATTCTAATCGGTAGTCATTCCAGGTTGGGGAACCCCGACCAAACGTTGGACACGTTATTGGCTAACATCATCGCCTCGTCCGCTATCGAAGGCGAACGTCTCAATGCCCAATCCGTGCGTTCTTCCCTGGCTAGGCGGTTAGGGGGATCAGAAACTCAGTCCTATCCCGTGTCAGATCGCTCAGAGGGGCTCGCGGCAATGATGCTGGATGCCATCGACAACCATGAACAACCACTGACAATTGAACGACTTTACCAATGGCATCGTTGGCTGTTCCCCGCCAACGAATGGTCGGTGCAGCGACTGAACGTAGGGCAGTTGCGAGGAGATGAGCCGATGCTGGTTGTCTCTGGGCGTGTTGATCGCCCTACCGTGCATTTTGAGGCTCCACCCAGAGCAGCTCTGGACGATCAACTGGCCGAGTTCATCCCATGGTTTAACCAGACTCAGCATGACCCCACGATGGATCCACTGCTTCGTGCGGCGATCTGTCATTTCTGGTTCGTGACCCTGCATCCCGTTGATGATGGCAATGGGCGGCTCACGCGGGCATTGACCGATCTCGCGCTGTCACAGGCTGACAGCCAGGGCATCCGTTTGTATGCCATGTCAGTCGCTATTCTAGAATGGCGGGCTGACTACTATCGGGCACTGGAGTCAACACAGAAGGGCACGCTGGATATTACCTCCTGGATTTGTTGGTTCCTCGACACACTGGATTACTCCATAGAGCTGGCATTACAGGTTATTGCTCGTTCTCTTGCCAAGGCTCATTTTTGGTTGCGGCACTGTCATGACAGTCTGAGTCCAGAGCAAACCAAAGTGCTGAATCGTTTACTGGATGGCGGCGAACAGGGTTTTGAAAATGGCATCAGTGCCAGTCAATATCAAAAAGTCGCCGGAGTCAGTAAGCCCACGGCCACACGCCATCTGGCTGCATTGGTGGAAAAGGGATGTATTGAGAAATTACCTGGTGGCGGACGCAATACACGCTATCAGATCCGCTTACACACCGAGGGAGTTTGAAAAAGCATCGCCATGGGGCGTTGATTTCATTTGGTAGATAAAATCTGCGATTAACGTACCAATGACGATCTTTAGTTAAATATTGACACCATGATGAGTGCCGTCAGGCATATGAACAAATAAACTCAACCGGCAGTCATGGCTCTCAACTGATTTTTTGAGCGACAACAAACTATCGAGAACATCGGGATCAATTTCAGGAACATCACCTGCACCGAGATTTGAAAGCAATTTGGTCAGAGCGATACGAACTCTCAGCACTTCGGCAAGCTCCTTTGTGCTCTGGGCTACCTCAAATGGTTGTGATTCGATTAAATCTTCCAATTTTTTACTCATAGGCATCAGATACCTTATAATAAATGGCTAGGCAATTTGGCAGAAAATGCTATCCATTAACAGTAGAAAAAGCATCTCTTGTACGTTTCACTATCACTGCATCTTGAGATACATGATGATTTATACTAGATAATTTAATATATACTGGATTGTTTATAAAGTGAGAATCTCGCACATATACTTCAAGTGCTTTGAGTGCCCATCCTCCCAGCGATACATAACCAGCACCAGAAATGTTAGAATATTCCATTACAGTACCAGCAACGGCAGGAATAGCTGCACTTGCAAAGTCCACTGATGCCACTCTTGCTTGATTCTTTTCAATTTGCCGTATCTCCTTGTTCAAATGATAGAGTTTTTCCGCTCTTTGTTCTTCACTAAGGTTAGCAAATTCACCTATTATCTTTGGTAGAGTTCTAATAAGACTTCTTGATAATGCGTCATCTAGCTCTAGTACGCCCATGTCATTATTAACTGCAAATACCTTATTCAATATTGTTGATATCTCAGACTCTCTTATTGTATTCGAGGTACTTACAACACCGTTGTATAAACCACTGATTACTCGGCACGCATTAACTTCGGAGTAACCGCTGGAGTCAAATGGAAAGTGATGAGCTCTTAACCCTTGGGCAAACTCATAGCTAGAACTAGCACTAGCTAATTCTATAGTATAGTCTCTACCCTTTTCTTTAAACCCATTAATGGCTATCTCAGATAACCCCAAAAAATGAGCACTCACTGCCCCCTCTTTATTTACAATATACTCTCCAAATTGCCACTGTCTCGAAAGCATATTTGCTAACCGTTGCAAGCCTATATTTCCAGAACGAGAACACTGATGAACGAATTCATATTGTTCATCGCTCGAAAAAGTAGTGCCTACAACACCACTTTTTTCTTGAATACCTTGAATGGTTGCTGCGGCTAAACGTCTAGAGAAGATAATGGCATTAGGGTCAACCGAAATAATGTCATGCAACAGTGACTGAGAGTATCTAGCGAGATTTTGGGGGGCGACGAATAATACACGCCCACGGCGAATTAACTCCTGCAACTCAAATTTATATATTTTGAACATCTCATAAAAATATTCAGATGGTTGTTCTAGCGGTAGTGCTATAATTAACTGTTCATATAAGGTTAAATACACCCTAATATTTAGACGCGAGAAAGCTGATGCATCAACAAAACAACGAGTTCCAATTTTATCAAAGCTAGGGGGTAAATAACTTGCTACTGAACTTGGATCAGCTCCACTGAAAATAAAATGCCGATTCTCAAGCCAAAAGTCTTCATCCTCTTCATAACATGCAAGTAATTCTTTTGAGAATTGTTTCTGGATTAATCCACTAGCCACCAATAGTAAGTTACCTTGTTCATTCGGTGTATAGTGAACCTCGCCAAGATAGTCAGGTATATTATCATTTTGTATAAATATGTAATCATATCCTTGATATCCGAGAGACTCGCATATCAACTGAATTTCTTCCGTATCACTTTCTGTGAAAGTACATTTTAAGGTAATCTGAAACTTGTTTGTTCCATATTTAAAATCAACATGAAATGGATGATATTTTTTTGGTATGTGCAAGTTCAGTTCATTAATTGTTTCATGCATATTCATGGGATGACCATGAAGATGACTTTTCTCAATTGAATTTCGCAGTGCTATAGGCTTATAGCTATCTAAGATCTCCCCAACAATTTTTGCAGCTGGAATTCCAGCTGTTTTAAAATGATGATACTGCTGACCTAGCTCCTCTAGAAGCTCCTTGTTACTGTTTACTTCTAGTATCACAGCAAATAATAAATTACCATCTGTAAACAATCCTTTATGTGTATATTTATGAGTGTCAAACCTAAATCTCTCATAGTCATGACGGATCACATCCATTATTGGAAGACTATAAGGAAAGCTATCGCTCATAATTAACCTCTACACATATCTATGGTAGCTAGAAAGAGCCCATGCCACACAGGCATAGGCTCTCAGCACTAGATCAAGAACTCTTCCAATGCTCGACCACTCGCAACAGCTTCTGCGATGGCCTTGGGCATACGACCTTGGCCAGTCCAGGTTTTCTCCTGACCGTCCTCGTTATACTTGTATTTGGCAGGACGAGGAGCGCGTTTGGCTTTGTTGGCTGAACCATCAGCTTTCGCTGGAGCCGCAGTGCCAACCAGCTCGCTCGGATCGATGCCTGCTTCTTTCAACATCTCGGTGAACTCAGCCAATTTTTGCAGGCGCTCGGCAGATTCCTCTCTCAATTTGGTTTCTTGCTGCTCACGCTCAGCAAAAACCTCATCCAATTTTTCTTTAACTTCGACCAGTTGCTCAAATGACAACTCACGCAATGCAGCTCGCAGACTACGGATATTCAACAAAGTTTTCAAAAAATCGTTCATTTTTATCCTCATGTATCACACTTTTATATCAGTGAAATTATCTCTCAACCCCAGCATTAGCACCACTGTTTTTGGCACCAAGACGATTGTAGAAGTAGCATTATTCAAAAAGACGTGAGCGAAATCGCGTTCGGATCTGTTTAGTGGCCTAGCTCCAACCTGCAATGAAACTATGTAACCAAAAATTAAATCTAGGTGGTAGTGAGCGTTGAGACCACCTCACCAGATGAGCCGATGAACGATCTTGATCGGCTCACGAAATGAGCCGATTGGAGAATATCATTGGCTCACAGAATGAGTCGATGATAAGAAACATTTCTCTCCACACAAACTAGAGTATGGGAGCATATCATTCATATTATTTCCCTATTAGAATAATCACGCCCAAATGTGTCTGGGTTTGCAGCCTCATAGTCATCGTCGAACATATGATCCCCACGATGCATCTCCCTCACTGTTGCAAGTATACCGAAAAAGCACATTTCACACAGATGCACCTGATAACGCTCACCATCGTGACAGGAACCATAGCCAAAATCCGCCGATAACGAGCCGTATTGATTGGTTCCAAAAGTTGTTTTTGTACTACGACCACAGACATCACAGAGGACATCGACAACTTGCTCTGTTGGCACAATTTCTTTTACGAGCATGCTGAACTCCTTATTTAAGGCTTTATGAAAACTATAATTTTTCTGCTTTTGATGTGGGAGTAACCTGGGCTGGCTATTTATCACTGGCATAACCAGCATTGAACTCTCATTTGTTATTTTTGGATGTCTTTGCACTCAAATTTTGGAGGTGTTTTCCAACCTGTAACGCGCCCGCTGCGTTTGTTGACCCTTCGGTATTCATTACCCAACAGGATTTCCCATTCAGAGCCGTTCTCCGATAGAACCTGAAAAGTAGTCCCAAGCTCAATACCTATGCCAGGCTCAGTACAGATCAGCTCAGTCATCGACTCTCCTCGGTGCTAGGACATATCACCATTTTTTTCCGATTGTTCAAGAACGGAAGCCATCGCGTCTAGTGACCGAGCAAGGGCACGACACTCATCTGCGGACATTAAAGCGGATGTGAATGCGGCAGCATTCTCATTATGAACATCCATTTCACTAACTCTGATGTAGCCACCATACGGACTGGAATAGACGCTCACCTCTACTGGATGGGGTGGTGTTCCAATTGGTTTATCCAACTTTAAAACACTTGTATAAATAGGCATAGCCCCTATTCCTAATCGAACTCTTCGAAACTATAGAATATTGCTCGGGTTGCTCATGATGTCCATCAATAAATCAAGACACCAACCTAGTTGGTTGGAAACCAAGTGTCGGCCCTGCAACATGTGCAAACTTTGTTGAGCACTGGGCACGACAGTGTGGGGTGAGATAGGGCATGATAAAGAGCACATGCAGACAGAGGTATGTAACATGACACCCGATGCAGTCCATAATCCGAACCTTAGAACGACACTCCTTGACCCCTTGGGTGTTCCTCGTGAAGCACTGAGTGCTCACCTGTGGATTGTGGCAGGGGTTCCGGCGGACATCATCCATAAGCTAGCTGCGCTGGTTGAAACTGATGTTGGTGTGATATGTAAGCTTGCTGGTATTAGCCATAGCACGGTGACTCGCAGGCTCAGAGCAGATACCCCTTTATCAATATCACAAGGTGTCAGGGTGTATGGAGTAGTGCTCGCCCTTTATGCCGCTCTGTCCCTTCAGGAAAACGATGTCGTCATGGCATTGTCGTGGTTACACCGTCCTGCATGGGGCCTTGGTGGCATAGCACCTGCCGATCTATTGACTACACCGATGGGTGTTCAGGCTGTTATCGATCTTGTGGGACGGATTGAGCATGGGGTTTTCCAATAATCAATAAATCGGGGGGCTGAGAGGATAAAACCATCTCAATTGGTTAAACTTCAACCAAACAGAATGATTTTTAAAATTTTTTCACATCCCCCACTTGAAAAATTCGGAAAACTGTCCATTTACTAATTATGAAAGCTATAAATAAATTTTTCCGTTTCAACATTCCGCTGCTGCGCAGCGAAGAGAAACCAGGTTTTACTTTCCCACCTTGTTTTCTCTTCCAAATTAAATATAAACATGGAATGTAGAAATTAAATCCATCTTCATAAAAATCAATACTCCTTGAGAAGACCATCAAGCAATGAATACACTCTAGAAAAGTAGAAATAGTACACGCTTGATGGAAACAATAAATGTCTGGTTGCATTCTCCGCCAAGGGCGGAATTATAAACATGCATTTTCAGAAATAAACTTTCTACCAAGAGCGGTTAGTTATACCTGACAGAACGATAATTATCGAGAACGCCATGCACACCCATAAGAATTCCATTGTGGTGGTACTGTTGGGCTTTCATGCACTATGCCGCCCGAAACTCAAGGGGCTGGAATGTGACTGGGTGATGGTCAGCAAGTGACGAGCCCAAACACCCGCAGGCACAAGCCAAACAGGTCTTGAGATGGTATCAGGGTTGAAGCAATACTGCTGCAAGGGGATGTGGTGCCGGTGATTTGCCAGTATGCCAGCGAGACAGTAAGCGACCTGATCATGATGGGGGCCTAGGGTCACTCACGGATCAAGTTGTTTATCGTGTGCAGCTCCACAACGGGAATACTGAAAACGACCCAAGCCTCTCTGTTGTTGCTGAGATAGTCAGGGGCGGGATAACCCGCCCCTGCGTGTATCAGAACCAGCTTTGCACCGCCTCTCTAGCCGGGATCCCGCCCGCATGAACTACCTTGTCATCAATGACGACTGCCGGTGTAGACATCACCTTGTACTTCATTATCTCGGGCAATGACTCCACCTTCTCAAGCTGAATTGAAACACCAAGTTCATCCACCACCTGCTGGATAAGTTGGACGGTGTTCTTGCAGTTGGCGCAGCCCATGCCCAGCACTTTTACATGTTTCATCTCATACTCCTCATCAAGAAATTAACGGCGATACGAAGTTAAACACCCACCCAACCAGCGTGAAGGAAACCAGTAGCACCAGCAGCAAGGTGCCCAGTAACTGCCACTGCATCACTTGTTTGAGCAGAATAAATTCAGGAAAACTGGCCGCCACGGTGCTCATACAAAATGCCAGTGTTGTCCCAATCGGCAGCCCATTGACAATCAAGCTCTCCATCACCGGGATCACTGCGGTGGCATTGGAGTAGAGGGGAATGCCGATGAGAACCGCCACAGGCACTGACCACCATTGACCGGCACCAAGGTGTGAGGCAATCCAGCCATCAGGCACAAAGCCATGAAGCGCGGCACCAAGCCCCACACCGACAATGACCCAGAGCCATACCCGTTTGAAAATGGTGATTGTTTCATCTTTAGCAAAGGCATGACGCTTGGCCAGCGAGAGGCTCGGGGCATCGGTATGCTGCTGGACGATATCACCTTGCTGATGCTGCCCCTGCTTGAGGGCCTCGGCGGCAAAATCGGCCAGCCAGCGCTCTGCCTTGATCTTGTCCAGAAACGCCCCACCCAGCATGCCAACCGCCATGCCGACCGCCACGTAAATCAGGGTAAACTTCCAGCCCAACAGACTGACCAGCAACAGGACGGCCACTTCGTTGATAAGCGGTGAGGTAATGAGAAAGGCCATGGTGATCCCGAGCGGGATACCGGCCGAGGTAAAGCCGAGGAACACAGGGATACTCGAACAGGAGCAGAAGGGAGTAATGGCACCAAAGCCGGAGCCAAGAAGATAGCCCAACCCTCTGTGCTTGCCCGCCAAATAGTCCCTCACCCGTTCAACATTCAGGGAGGCCCGCAACATGGCCACGATGTAAATCATGACCAGCAGCAGGGCAAAGATCTTGCTCACATCCTCCACGAAGAAATGCAGCGCATCCCCCAGCTTGGTTTGCGGGCTCAGGCCCAATTGCTCGTAGACCAGCCAGCTGGCTAGGTCGGTGAAAATCTGAAACATAATGACTCCATCAACATCGGTGTTATCCAGAAGACGTGGCATGTCCGCAAAAGATGCTCATATTTTTTGTTTTTTGCTAACGCCGCGATCTCATGGTTCGCCCCCAGCCCCTTCATCAATCACTGAATACCAATGAATCAAGGACGCCTTGCCCGCTATGAACGCCTCCTTCTGTCGATCCGGCTGATTTGCTACGAAGCAGGTATCCAGCAAAGCTCGGCTCGGCGCAACCAGGATTGCCATCTATCTGAACGGTGAACATGCCTAGTTCACTGATCAAGTCCGTCACCCGATGCAGCTCTCCTTTGCGTACTATCCAGGCTGCCATCGGTCTAGGAACAGGATGTAATCGGCCCATCAGTGACCAAGCCTGATATTGCCGGGGCTCCAGTGTTTCTAATTTTGCCAGGATGTCTGCCCCAAACAGACAATGCCCACCCCCTTCACCCTGATTTTTAAGCACCCAACTATCGGCGGGCGCAGCTTCTATAAAGTGTGCGCTGTCAGGGGTAACAGGGTGCATCTCCCCCAGAACACCTTTCACTGTGTCAGCCTCTTGCAGGGTCAAGCCAAATGCAGCGAATCCCTCTTCTCCCAAACGCGACAGCAGCATTTGTACTCGTTTGCTGGTCGCCAATTGCTGGGCAACCGTGGCATTGACGGCGACTCTGTGTTGCTCAATCAACACACGGGTCGCCATCAGCGACTGGCAACATCTCTGCTCTTTGAGATCAGCAGCCTCATAATCCGAATATTGGTATCCGGCCCGCAGGTAGACGGTATCGAGGGAGCCGACACCATCGAGGAGCAGCCTGTTGTTAGCGCCCGTGCTCAGTTGATTATGAAGTTCACGAAAGGTTCTGCGCTGTGTCTCAATCCCTTTCTGCTGGAGTGCCAGCTCAAGCAGGTGTTGATCAAACACATTGTTTTCATGCTCCTGCACAATCATCAGAAACCTTGCCGGGCTGGGGTCGCCAAACTCACGCTTGATCTTGAAGGTGGCCTCGGCAATACCTGCTGACAATCCTTCAATGGCATGATTACTGACAAGTTCACCCATTGCCTGATGCGGCTCTTGCATGTACGCAGCAGGCCATTGCCGTTGCAGATAGTGGTGCAGTTCATGTATTCGCTGACCAAATGGCCCCATACCAGCGGCGATGCCATTGAACTCGACCAGCTTGTGGCCATCTTGTTTGTCGTCCATAAAGTCGCTGCGCATGATGAGCAATGGCAGCCGGGGTGGCTTGGTGGCTGATGAGTGTATCTGTTGGTGCATGCTGAGCAGGGCTGAAAAGAAGGGATCGCCCGCCGTAATGGGATGAATGGCATCATGTAAAAAGCCATGATCCTCTGAGACGGCATAAATCAGTTTGCTTAAGGTCTGTGCCGCACTTTTCAAATGCTGGTAGTCCCGTTGGCTGATCGGTGTCGGCGCCAGGGTAAATGGGGTATGCACAGCAGAATACAGCGACTCTTTAAAGGCTACACCGTGGGTTAATGCCCACTCGACTGCATCATCTTTGGCTTTCTGGATGTCGAAAGAACTCATCATACGATCCTGATTATTGACTCACGAACCTCAAGGCGTGGTTGCCCAGCCCTCATATCGAACAGCGATCTTCATATCCTCATCAGACGAGCGCAGCACGTCACGAGGAAGACGCGCAAGCAGCGAAAAGGATGCACTTCAATTTTCTGAACCACGTCAACCTGACCCAGGCATTGTCATATTCTCGTCATACTCCCCGGCGATGATTAATAAGAATTAATCGATCAACATGGATAGATGAACATGAAAAAAATCGTCGCTTCCGCCGCTCTGCTGGGCTTTAGTCTGCTTAGCACCGCCGCCTTTGCGAGCGAATTCAACCTGCCCGGTTTTGTGACCGAAGTGGAAGATGGGCGGCTATGGGTCTTTAAAGAAGGTTCGCCAGAGCTGGAAGAGTTCAAGCAACATGGCGAACCGGCAAAACAGTTCAGTAATATCGGGGCGGGCCCCAATGGCATGACCATTAAAGCAGCCAACCAAGAAACCTTGGATGAGTACCTGGCCGAAGCCAAGAAAAAATAAAGAAAAGGCCAAGGTGAAAACCTTGGCCTTTTTGCTGAGTATGGGTCATAGCTTACTTTGCAGCCGGGGTGAAGCAACACACCCGACCCGTCTCATCCAGCCTGACCTGACAGTCCAGAGAGAGCTGCTGACGCAAGCGTTGCCTAGCTCGCAATAAACGCGACTTGGTGGCGGTGAGGGTCAGACCGTATTGGGCGGCATAATCCGCCTGCTTCATGCCATCCAAATCACAGTGTCTGAGAATATCCCGGTCAGCTTGAGCTAGCTTCTCCAGCACTCTGGGCAAACAGCCCGCCAAGGAGTCGACCGCATCGAGCTCACCCTGCTGCATGGCCAACTCGTCAGATAGTGGCAGCAACGGGCGTTGCCTGCGGCTTTTATCAATCACCAGATGTCTGGCGACTTCAAACAGCCAAGCCCTGGTATTCTCAATGGCACAGAACTTACCCTGCTGACGGATCGCCCGTAAGAAGGTCTCTTGTAGCAGATCATCTGCATCCATCGGGTTGCCAGACTGCTTGATTAGCCACCCATAGACCTCATGTTCATGCTGCTGCCATGCAGTCATCAAGCAAGGTGGCGCCCCCGTGGATTCGGTCACTTGATGCGTTTTCCTTGTGCATCCACCACATGTTCCCCATCTTCCTTGGTGAAGGCGCCTTGCTGAGGATCCGGCAGAATATCCAACACCACTTCTGACGGACGGCACAGCTTGGTGCCAAGCGGGGTTACCACGATGGGACGGTTGATCAGGATGGGATGAGCCAGCATGGCGTCAATCAACTCATCATCGCTGAATCTATCCTCGGCCAGCCCAAGATCCTCAAAAGGCGGCACGTTTTTACGCAGCAAGTCACGTACCGGCATCGCCATAGCCTCAATCAAGGCAACGAGAGTTTCGCGGCTCGGCGGTGTCTCCAGATAGTGGATAACGGTAGGCTCAACGCCTGAGTTACGGATAAGCTCCAGCGTATTGCGGGAAGTGCCACAGGCCGGGTTGTGGTAAATGGTTATTACGGTCATATCGTTACCTTTATTGCCTATGTAGTCCAAGGATTACGCGGATTTACCTTCGTACCATGGCTTGGTGGCGTTCACGACTTTCACGACCAGCAGCATGATAGGCACCTCGATCAATACCCCGACCACGGTTGCCAGTGCAGCACCGGAATGGAAACCGAACAAGCTGATGGCGGCTGCAACGGCGAGTTCAAAGAAGTTGGATGCACCGATAAGGGCTGACGGACAGGCCACCGAATGCTTTTCTCCCACTTTTTTGTTGAGCCAGTAGGCCAGGCTAGAATTGAAGATAACCTGGATCAGGATGGGCACGGCCAGCAGGGCAATCACCAAGGGTTGCTCAATGATGGCATTGCCCTGGAAGGCAAACAGCAGTACCAGTGTCAGCAGCAGCGCCGCAACAGACCAAGGCTGGATCTTGTGCATTGCCTCATCAAAACTGGCTTGACCGTGGCGCAACAAGGCTTTGCGGATGAGCTGAGCAATGATGACCGGAATAACGATGTAGAGCACCACAGAGATAAGCAGGGTGTCCCACGGTACGGTAATACTGGAAACACCCAGCAAGAGACCGACTACGGGGGCAAACGCAAACACCATGATGAGGTCGTTTAAGGCCACCTGAGACAGCGTGAAGTAGGGGTCTCCATTCGTCAGTCTGCTCCAGACAAACACCATGGCGGTACAAGGTGCGGCAGCAAGCAAAATGAGTCCGGCGATATAGCTATCAAGCTGATCGCTAGGAAGCATGTCGGCGAACAACACACGAATGAACAACCACCCAAGGAAGGCCATGGAGAAGGGCTTGACCAACCAGTTTATAAACAGGGTCACACCAATCCCTTTTACATGCCCCTTCACTTGATGTAGCGCTGAGAAGTCGATTTTGAGCAGCATGGGGATGATCATGACCCAGATCAGCAGACCAACCGGCAAGTTGACCTGAGCAATCTCCATTGCTCCAATCGCTTTAAAAATGCTAGGGAATACCTGCCCCAAGGTAATCCCGACCAGAATGCAGATTGCCACCCATGCGGTCAGATAACGTTCAAAAAAACCGATAGCAGGCGCTTCGGCTGCATTGCATTGTGCTGACATAAAAACTCCAAAGGGTCACAGACCCATCAAAAAGACGAGGATCAGCGACCCTCGTTACCAACATTCAACTGATGGCGTGGCAAACCGACAGAGATCAACGCCGCCAACAGAATAAAGAGGGTGGAGATCCAGAGGCAGGCCTCCAGACCATAGAGCTGGAAAACCAGCCCGGAGAGCAGGGTGCCGAGCAGGCGGCCCAAGGCATTGGCCATGTAGTAAAAGCCCACATCGAGCGACACGCCATCAGCTCCTGCATAACTGACGATGAGGTAGCTGTGCAGAGAAGAGTTGATGGCAAACAGGGCGCCAAACACCATCAGACCGCCCACCAGGCTGATGGCCGGATGCACCTCATAGTGGAGTGCAAGGGCAATCAGGGCCGGGGTCAGTGCCAACACTAGCGCCCAGCGCATCGCAGCCTTGCCATCGGGTACACGACCCTCTCGCTTGCCGGTAAAGCGGGGCGCCTGGGTCTGAACCACGCCATAAGCAATGATCCAGAGCGCTAGGAAGCCCCCCACATACCAGTGATCCCAGCCAAAGCTGGAGGCGAGGTAGACAGGCAACGCCACCACAAACCAGACATCACGGGCACCAAACAGGAACAGACGGGCCGCCGACAGGTAATTGATGGCGCGGCTCTTGGAGAAGATTTCGCTGAACTTGGGCTTGTTCTTGGCTTTGCCGAGATCCCGTTTCAGGGTCAGCATGCTGACGCACCACACCAGCGCCAACGCCAGGGCCATAACCAGCACGGCCCCCTGAAACCCGAGCAGGGTCAACAGGGCGCCACCGAGGAAAAAGCCCATCCCTTTCAGGGCATTCTTCGAGCCGGTGAGGAGTGCCACCCACTTGTAGAGCTGACCCTGCGCCTCTCCCGGCACCAGCAACTTGATGGAGCTTTTGGCGCTCATCTTGTTGAGGTCTTTGGCTATCCCCGAAAGCGCCTGCGCCCCCATCACCCAGGGCACCGTCAGCCAGAGCGGCGGCACCAGCAGCATGCCCAATGCCAGCACCTGGAGGGCCAGCCCTATGTTCATGGTGCGGTTGAGCCCAAGGCGAGCCCCGAGCCAGCCCCCCACCAGATTGGTCACCACCCCGAAGATCTCGTAGAAGAGAAACAGGGAGGCGATGGCCAGCGGGCTGTAACCGAGCCCATGGAAGTAGAGCACCACCAACATGCGCAACGCGCCATCGGTCAGGGTAAAAGCCCAGTAGTTACCGGTTACCAGTAGATACTGGCGGATCTCGGGGGAGAGGCGGGTCAGTTCCATGGCGGGGTTATCCTTGCGCCTTGTCCATTTGACCGACCATGCGCATCAGCTCGGCGGTGCGGTTGGCATAGCCCCACTCGTTGTCATACCAAGCGTAAATCTTCACCTGGGTGTCGTTGACCACTATGGTGGAGAGTGCATCTATGGTGCAGGAGCGCGGATCCGTCTTGTAATCCACCGACACCAAGGGGCGCTCTTCATAGCCCATGATCCCCTTGAGCTCACTCATAGCGGCAGCCTTGAGCAAGTCATTGACTTCGGCTTCGGTAGTAGGGCGGTTCACCTCGAACACGCAGTCGGTGAGGGAGGCGTTGGCGAGCGGCACCCGCACCGCATGACCGTTCAGCTTGCCCTTGAGCTCGGGGAAGATATGGGTGATGGCGGTGGCAGAACCCGTGGTGGTGGGGATCAGGCTCAGGCCGCAGGCGCGGGCACGGCGCAGGTCAGCATGGGGGGCATCCAGAATGGTCTGGGTGTTGGTGATGTCATGAATGGTGGTCATGGAACCGTGCTTGATGCCCAGTTGTTCGTGGATCACCTTCACCACTGGCGCCAGACAGTTGGTGGTACAGGAGGCCGCCGTCACGATAGGGTGCTGCGCCTTGTCGTAGAGGTGGTGGTTGACCCCCATCACGACGTTCAGGACACCTTCTTCCTTGACCGGAGCGGTCACCACAACACGCTTCACCCCTTGCGTCAGATAGGCACCCAGCAGGGCCTTGGTTTTCATCTTGCCAGAGGCCTCGATCACCACATCACAACCAGACCAGTCTGTCTGACCGATCTCTTTGTTGCGAGTGCAGAGGATGCGATGGTTACCGATCACCATCTCGTCTCCCTCGGCGCTGGCTTCATGATGCCAGCGGCCATGGACTGAATCGAAGGTGATGAGGTGTGCCAGAGAGGCGGCATCGCCAGCCGGGTCATTGATGCGCACAAACTCCACATCCGCCCAGTCGAAGGCGGCGCGAAATGAGAGACGGCCCATGCGGCCAAAACCGTTGATACCAACTTTGATAGTCATGCTGTCTTCCTTAACCGGCGAATGAGTAGTGGGTATTGAGGTAGTCAACGTGGGGCGCTAGGGTCAGCGCCTTGGGGCGCAGCCCTTGCACAAGCGACTTGACCTGTGTGGGGGCGTAGCCCGCCTCCAGGAGCAAGATGGCTGCCATCAGTCCGGTACGACCCGAGCCGCCACGGCAATGAATGGCCAGGGTCTGACCCGCCGCCAGACGCGCCAGCAGATCTGCCTTGTGGTTGGCAAAGGCAGCGGCAAAGGGCGCTTCGGGGGCACAATCGTCCTCTACCGGCAGCTGGAACCAGGCCAGCCCCAACGCGGCGCACTCTGCGGGCAAGCTATCGGCCTTGAATTCGCTAAGCTCGGCATCGGGCATCATGGTGACCACCGCATCTGCCCCTGCGGCTTGCAGGGTCTTGAGGGAGGCTTGCAAGGAAGCCTCCTTGGTGCCAGGGCAGGGGGTGAAGATAAGGCGGGCGCCATTATCCAGGTTCAGGATGTCAAACGGGTGCATGATAAACAGCGACTCCATGTCTCATTGAGAACGTTAGGTGGGTGAAGATAGGTTGATGGTACGCATCGCTTGTTGCAGCGAGATGCGATCCAGTTTGTTCAGTGGCAGGCTCAGAAAGATCCGCAGCCGGTTGCCGATTTCGTGATAAGCCTTGTTGAACGCCGCCCATTGCGCCGCATCACTCTCTGTCACGGCAGCCGGGTCACTAAAGCCCCAATGGCCGGTGATGGGCTGCCCCGGCCATGCCGGGCACTGCTCGCCTGCCGCCTGGTCACATACCGTCAGGATAAAATCCATCTTGGGGGCATCTGGGTGGGCAAATTCTTCCCAGCCTTTACTGCGCAGGGTGCTGGTGTCCAGATTGTGTTGCGCCAGCAATTCAAGGGTCAGTGGGTGTATCTCCCCTTTCGGGGAGACGCCAGCACTAAACGCCTTGAAGTTGCCCTGACCGAGCCGGTTGAGTAGCGCCTCCGCCATGATGCTGCGGGCCGAATTGCCGGTGCAAAGGAAGAGCACATTGAACGGACGTTGCATCTCACATCTCCTTGTAGATGGGGTGACATAAATCTTGCAGCGCTTTCACGCCCACCGGTTCGACAGCTTGCAAGGGCACCACGGCATAACGCTTGGCATGCTCCTGCTTGACCGCTTCGATATGGGGCTGCTGGCGATACGCTCGCTGGGCCAGCAGCGGTGAGGTGACGCTGGCCGGGGCCAACATGTGATTGACTACCCAGGCCCAGGGCTCGATACCGGCGCGGCGCAGGTCGGCTTGCAGGTTGGCCGCCTCCTGTACCGGAGTGGGCTCGGGCAGGGTGACGATCATTACCTTGGTCTGTTTCGGGTCTTGCAGCTGCATCATGGGGGTGGTGAAGTGCAGCCCTTTGCCACCCATCTGACGGGCGATCTCTCGGTGATAGGCACCAGTCGCATCGAGCAGCAGCAGGGTATGACCAGTGGGCGCCGTATCCATCACCACGAAGCGCTTGCCCGCCTCGCGAATGATCCTTGAGAAGGCCTGAAACACGGCGATCTCTTCGGTACAGGGGGAGCGTAAATCTTCCTCCAGCAGGGCGCGGCCCTGGGCATCCAGACTCGCCCCCTTGGTAGCCAGCACCTGAGCACGGTAACGCTCGGTCTCGGCGTGGGGATCGATACGGCTGACCTCCAGGCTGGGCAGTGCCCCTGCCAGTGTCTCCCCCAAATGGGCGGCGGGATCTGAGGTGGTCAGGTGAACCGGCAGGCCTCGACTAGCAAGCTCCACCGCCACTGCCGCAGCCAGGGTAGTTTTACCCACACCGCCCTTGCCCATCAGCATGATGAGCCCGTGGCCATCGCTGGCCAGCTCATCGACCAGTTGTTTCAATCCGGGGTGTGGTTCAGTGGTTGCGCTCTCAACCTCATCAGTCCCAGTGACCGATGCTGCACCCAGTAACTGGCGCAGGCTGTCCACGCCCACCAGATTGGTCGCTAACAGCGGCACTCTGTCTTGTGGCAAACTTGCCAGCAGCGCTGGCATATCAGCCATAGCCCGCTGCTCACGTTGCCATACGGCTGTTGCCAAGGGATCATCAACCAGCTCGCTTTGCGGGAAGATGCCATTGATAACCAGTTGCTGATTGGCAAGACCGATGGTCGCCAGTTCGTCATGGGTACGTGCCACTTCCCGCAGGGTCGAGGCTTGCGCACGGGCGACCAGGATCAGCCGTGTTTTCCCGGCATCAGAGAGTGCTGCAACGGCCTCAGCATATTGGCTGCGCTGCTTTTCCAGTCCAGCCAATGGCCCCAGACAGGAAGCATCGCCTTTGCCCTGCTCCAGAAACTCGCTCCATGCCCCCGGCAATTGCAACAGACGGATGGTGTGACCGGTCGGTGCCGTATCGAACACGATGTGGTCGTATTCCCCCACCAGGCTGCTGTCGGTCAAGAGCGCAGTGAACTCGTCAAAGGCGGCGATCTCTGTGGTGCAGGCACCGGAGAGCTGTTCTTCAATACTGCGTACCACGCTTTCGGGCAGCTTGCCGCGCACTGGGCCAACGATACGTTTGCGATAGGCTTGCGCGGCGGCTTGCGGGTCAATCTCCAGTGCTGATAACCCATCGACTTGCGGGATCCTGGTGATCTGGTTCCCTATCTGGGTGTCGAACACTTGGCCTACGTTTGAAGCCGGATCTGTGCTGACCAGCAGTACCCGTTTGCCACTGTCACACAAGGCAACCGCACTGGCACAGGCCAGCGATGTTTTACCCACTCCACCTTTACCGGTGAAGAAGAGAAATGGGGGCGCATCATTGAGAAACGAGTAGTTCAGAAACGGGGACATGAGAGACTCCTATCAGGAAGAACGAGGCAATAAAGCAAACAGAGATCTTTCCAACCACACGATGGTGCTTAGCAGCAACCACTGCTACCGGAGCAGCATCCACTCTTGACGATCCCTTTGATGGCACCGGCTTTATTGGACTCAGCTTCTGGCTGTTCAACTTCGGCACCATCGCTTTCTGGTGCTTTCGGCAACTCCAGTCCTGCATAGCGGATCAGTTCAGCGCGGCTGGGATAGCGACCGGTGAGTACCACCTGACCATCAACCAGCGTCACCGGTAATCCTTCTTCCCCAGTCAGTTCCAGGAAGGAAGCTACTGCCGGGGTTTCAGCGAAGACCAGGGGCTGTTGTGCCAGGTTGAATCGGTATAGAGAGCCGCCCTGTTGCTTGAGCCACTCGGCATCACCAGCAAAGATCACCAGATTTTGGTCAACATCTGCGCCACATACACCGCTGGAGCAGCACAGGGCCGGGTCGAATACCTGTATCAGTCTCATGATTTCTTCCTCACTTAATCTCGGTGGCAATCGCATCCAGAGCTGCTTTTAGCCCCTCGCGATCATTGGAAAAACGGGATACATCCTGCGACAAGAGGGCTTCGATACGCTTTCTCAGCGTCGAGTATGCACAGTGGAAGGCGAGCGCTATCTGCTCCTCGCTGCCGGTCACATGGGCGGGATCATCTACGCCCCAGTGGGCTCGCAACACAGGCCCCAAATAGACAGGACAGGTTTCATTGGCCGCGTTACCACACACACTGATCACAACATCGGGCGTCACCGGCAGCTCATGCCAGGATTTGCTGTGCAATCCGCTGATGTCGATACCTTCGCGGGTCAATAACGCCAGTGAACGGGGATGCACCTCACCGGTTGGCTGACTACCGGCACTCATGGCATGCCAACCGGCTGGAGCCAGGTGGTTAAAGGTCGCCTCTGCCAGAATGGAACGGCAAGAGTTGCCTGTGCATAGGAACAAGATATTCATGATGAGCAACTTTCCTTGTTGGTGCAGGTATGAACGGGGGGGAGCACCTCAGGGGTACAATTGGCCGCGCTGCGCATATCCGAGCACTGCTCTGGATTGCCATAGCAGCACTCTTCGGTGAGGTAACCGATCAAGTTCAGCATCAGGGGAATATTGGCGCGGTAACGCAAAAAACGCCCCTCTTGCTCCACCGAGACAAGGCCTGCATACAGCATGGCTTTCAGATGGAATGAAAGAGTGTTCGGGGCGATATCCAGTTCACTGGCAAGCTGGCCAGCAACCATTCCCTCCAGTCCTGCCTTGACCAGCAGACGCCATACATCGAGGCGGATCCCGGATGCGAGAGACTCGAAGACTTTAGTGGCTGTATCTTTGTTCATTTGAACCTCTTCATTCACTTCATGAGTACAACTATACAAGGATAGTTGAAATGATCAACCCACCCAAACCTTGTTATTGATTTATTTAGGTACAGTTACTGTTTACACAACACTCTTCGCGGAAAAACGCGATGATCTCTTCCAGCACTTCGTATTGAGAGACGCACAGCAGGGTACGGCTCTCCCGGTTCTGCGTGACCAAGCCAACCGAGACCAGCGCGGCAATGTGGTGGCTCAGGGTCGATGCGGGAATGGCGAGCTGTTTTTGCAAATCCCCAACAGGAAGGCCTTGCTCTCCCGCTTTGACCAAATGCTTGAAAATGAACAAACGAGTCGGGTGACCCAGCTCTTTCAATGCCTTGGCAACTTCTTCCAATTGCATAGCTCACTCTCCTTGATGGAACATATTTCGATAATACCAGAAATATCTTGACCACCTCAATGATTCCATTATTTTAGAAATATAGTAAACCAAAGAGGACATGAAGATGAATGACTGGTTAACCATGTTGACAGATGCATCTCAGATGTTTTTGTTCCTGGCTTTCGAGCTTTCTGTGCTGTTTCTGGTGATCAGTGCTGGGGTCAGCTTGATCCGCCAGAAGATCCCCGATGCCAAAATCCAAGCCATGCTGGGAGCACGAAAAGGCAGAGGCTATTTGATTTCTGCCGTACTGGGGGCATTGACCCCATTTTGCAGTTGCTCAACCATCCCCATGCTGCGCGGACTCTTGTCTGCCAAAGCTGGTTTTGGGCCAACCCTGACTTTCCTGTTTGTCTCGCCGCTGCTCAACCCGATCATCGTCGGCCTGATGTGGGCCACCTTCGGCTGGAAGGTGACGATGTTGTATGCCGTGATTGCAGCGGGAGTTTCTGTACTGGCGAGTATGTTGCTGGACATGCTGGGGTTTGAGCGTCATGTCATTGACCCCAAAGAGGCCAAGCAAAGCAGCTGTGGCACCGGTTGTGGCACCACTACACAAGAACCTGCAAGTGTGAGTGCAACAGCCTGCTGCTCAAGCAATGCTATCAAGTCCGTCAAACCGCTAAAAGCTCAGGCATCTTGCTGTACTGCGCAACCCGATGAGGCCGCGCCAACTGTCTCTTGCTGCGCAGATGGCACTGCGGCACTGACCCAGGCCCCAGTCATTCCCACTGCCTTCGCCAAAGCGCGTATCGATGCCTGGCAACAATTCAAAGAAGTGCTGCCTTACTTGTTGCTGGGGGTGCTGATAGGGTCATTTATCTATGGTTTCATCCCCGCCGAGTGGATAGCGGCCCACGCCGGGGTAGACAACCCGCTGGCGATCCCATTCAGCGCAGTTGTGGGTATTCCACTCTATATCCGGGCAGAAGCCGTTATCCCTCTGGCATCGGTATTGCTGGGCAAAGGAATGGGTATGGGGGCGGTGATGGCACTGATTATCGGTAGTGCGGGGGCCAGCCTGACCGAGGTGATCCTGCTCAAGTCGATGTTCAGAACACCTATGATTGTGGCGTTCCTGACCGTAATACTGGGGATGGCCGTCATGATGGGCTACCTGACCCAACTGCTGTTTGCATAAATGACAAAGGGCCCTCTGAAACAGAAGGCCCTTTTTTACACGGGAAAATTACTTGGCTATTGATGAGCGGGTGTTGATGAACAACCCCATCAGCTGGAACAACAACGCAGCCATTGAAATCCCCAAGACCAGAATACCGATCTCGGCCAGGTTAGGAACATAGTGTTGTACAGCACCAAACCAGGTCGATTTTGGCCCAAGAGACACCAACTGTCCGCTGGTCACAAAGGCAACCTCAGCCAGGAAAGACCAGAGCAAGGTCACCAGCATGGCCACTTTCACATTCATGAATGACAGCGCCAAGGCAATGATAAAACCGAGTGGCAGCCAGCCCTGTACCCACATACCGTTTCCCACTCCGCTGTTTCTGATGCTGTAAACCCAGAGTACAGAGAGCAGGATAATCTGGGCTATCACTGCTAGCCGCCAAATACCCCATAAGCGTGGATTGAATGCGCGGGTTACTTGCAGCAAGCCGATAATGGAGACCCCACTGACCATGGCGCAGACAAGGGTAAACAGCGCTGACTGTGCCCCTGAAAAAGCCGCTCTAGCAACGACAGTACCAAATACCGATCCCAATGTGAGGGAGGCCAGACAAGCAATGATCAAGGTGCTCCAAGCCAGCACACTACCTTTTGCAAGGTGTATCCCCTTCCATTCAGCCAAGAACTTGAGCAACAACAACACCAGCTCAATGGAATAGAGTGTTCCCATCCACCAGATCGGGGACATCACGTTCGGGGACAAGACCAACCAGATAATGCTAAAGGGTGACCCCATCTCCGTCGCCAGTGCGGTGAAGGCTCCCAGCAACAGTGCTATGGCGGTGAGCAGCAACTGCCTCTTGTTCTGTTTCAGCCAGTCATCATCCAATATCTCAGCCAACGCGAGCAAGATGGATGCCCCCGTGCTCATCAATGCCAGAAAAATGTAGGTGATCAGCGGCAGCGTCCAGATCATGCTGTCGTTGGTTTTGAATGAAGAGTGGAAAAACCACTCTTCAATAGCGAAAAAACCACCGAAAAGACAGCCAGCCACCGCCAGTAACAGGGTCATCCTGGATGTATTAGTCATAGCGCCTCCCTATACCCGGCGGGTTGGTGTGTATTGTCTGATATAGAAAACCTTGGCCTGAGTGCCTAACTCAGCTCTCAACGGTTTGCCATCAAATTGGCGGATCAGGACAGATACCTCACTGTTAGGGTCATCCAAATCGCCCACAACCCGAGCATGTGACGGACAGGCATCGACACAAGCAGGATTGAGCCCCACTTTCAAACGGTGGTCACAGAAGGTGCATTTCTCCACCTTGCCGCGATGCCGCAATACTGGATAGGTGTTGCCACGCTCGGGGTTACTGTTGGGGCATCCCTCACCTCCAGATGCTTCCAGCATGGTCTTGGGGGTGTAGGTGCCAGCAGGCAACACCCCATCTAGCCGCTGCCACTCTTCGTGGGGCTTGTTCCAGTTGAAGCTGATGACACCGTATGGGCAATTCACCATACAGGCCTTGCAGCCAATACACTTGTCGGGGTCGTGGAGTGTCAGTCCCCCTTCGCCCTTATGCATGGCTTTGGTAGGGCAGCCGTTGACGCAGGGCGCATTGTCACAGTGGTTGCACATGGTGGAGATGTACTCAAATCTCACATCAGGGAAGACCCCTTCGGACTTGATGATCTTGTCGCACCAGTTAATATCGGGTGTGGTGTTGTTTTCCGCTTTGCAAGCGAAGACACAGCCACTGCAACCAACACATTTCTGTTGGTCAATTACCATTCCATAACGCATTGACTTGTCTCCTTACCTACACCTTCTCAACCCGGACACCAATCGCCCCGTAGTATGCAGCAGACCCCGACAAATGCTCGTGAGCTGGCGGTAGGATGTCGTTGTTATTGCCACCTCGTGGCAGCTTGCCAAATTCCAATGCGGCAGTTCGTCCATAGGCCCAGTGCCCTTGACCAAAGGCCTTGGCAACCGTGCCTGGCCGGACACCCTCAAACAATGTCGCTTCACAGGTAATGCTGCCCTGTACGGTGGTGAGTTTGACGAGATCTCCCTCGCTCAGCCCCAATGACTTGGCATCAAGCGGGTTGATCTTCACTACGTCTTTATTTTTCTTCTCCCCTGGATCCAAATCCCGGTTGCGCTGATACCAGGTGGTATTTGCCGAACGGCCTTCCCGGTTCAGGCGCGACTTGTGATCGACAAACAACATGGGATAGGTCTCGACATCGCCGAATCGGAATGGCGGCTCGTAGTGGGGAACATAGGCAAGTTCACCTTCGGCGGTGTAGTGACACGCATTCATCACGTCATTGACCGACTTGCCATGCTTACTGGCATGAGCTTCCAGTGCGACTTTTAGGGTTTCGCTGTAGAACTCGAACTTGTGAGTTGCTGTTTTCATCTTGCCCCAGCGAGACTCGAAAGAGTATGGCGATGAGTTCCAGACACCGATCTTCTTGAAGTGCTCCCAGCCGTCAAAGCGATCACCATTGGTATATTGCGCAGGATCCCACAGCGGTTGCGTCATCAACTTGGTGGCAAACAACCCCAGCTCTGCGTGATTGGCGGGGCTCTTTCCGGTTTCAGGGTCTTTGAATTGCTCTTGGAAATAGCGCAGCGGGGCATCATAGCCACGCTTGGCCAGAGCCTCTGCTAACAGCCAGGGGAGGCCAGTCTCATCCCCAATGTCATTGCCGAGCGAAGTAACTAGCGGTGTTGTGATTGAAACCTGAGAGTGGCGGTTACCCGAGGTGCTCTGAATGCCCCATCGTTCAAACATGAAATGGGGAGCGGGTAACAGCAGGTCGGAGAACCAGCTGAATTCGCTGACGTGGGTCGAAACGTGAGCCACAAAGGGGACTTTCGCCAGCGCCTTTTCCCAACGACCGGCACCGGGGGCCGAGAAGGCAAAGTTATTGAAATAGCCCAGTAATACCTTGGGAAGGTAGGGGTCTTCTTCTAGAATGCTGTCTGCCACCACGTTGGTCATGACACCGGCACCACTCTCCCCTTTTTTCAATGCGGGCCATTCCAAGCGACCCACTCTGTCGATCTTCTCCTTCTTGAGGCCATGCTTGGCGATCTCATCCGCATACTCTTTGCCAGACGCAAAATCAGTCAGGAAGGTCTTGTTGTATTGCAGGACTCCGCCTTTGCTATCAACGGCGCCGAGCAAGCCATTCAATGCGTGGCAGGCAAGCCCAATGTAAGCACCGCGTTGTTGCATCTGGATGCCTCTGGAGCGCCAAATCTGGACTCTGGGAGCCGCATCCCCAAGCTTGTGCGCCAACCGCCGAATCTTCTCAACGGGGATACCGCATATGGGGGCAGCCCACTCGGGAGTCCGATCTTTAAGTTCCAGATTCCACCATTGCACCAGACCATGGGTATGACGCTCGGCGAAGAGCTCTGCGCTCACCGGCTGCCCGGTGACAAAGCGCTGCTCAGGGTCAGTGAAGTCACCGACGAATGGCTTATGCCAGAGGCCTTCGGTCAAGATCACATGGGCCAGTGCCAATGCAAGGGCGCCATCTTGTCCTGGAATAACGGGCAGCCACTCATCCGCTTTGGCAGCAGAGGATGAATAGCGAGGGTCTACAATGGCAACCTGAGCCTTGTCCAACATGTCTCCCCAGGCAGAGCTGTAGTATGAGACCTGACGATTGGCGCTGAGCGGATCGACACCGAAGGAAAGGATATAGCGGGTGTCTTGGATGTCGTATTGGCGATATCCCCAGTCCCCTTCGGTAAAGAAACTGGAGAACTTGTCGGCTTCTGCGCAGAGGGAGCTATGGGTGATCGCGTTGGGTGATCCCAGCACTGCGGTAAAGTTCTTGATCAAGACATCGCTCAATTCCGAGTATCGGCCCCGCAATGCAACATAGCGATGGGTTTCATCATTGGCCCTTAACTCCATCAACTTGTCAGCGATGAGGTTGATCGCCTCTGGCCAAGAGATGGGCTTGAAGCCAGGGTCTATGCCCCGACCTTTCTGGGGGTTAGTACGTAGTAGCGGAGTCTTGAGCCTGTCGGCATCATAGAGTTCTTGCAGGGCGAGGTATTGTCTTGGGCAGCTGGATTTACCATGCACCTTGGAGTGCTCGTTGCCCCTGATATGCAGTGCTCTGCCATCGAGCATATAAACCTGCTTGGCACAAAATGAGGTGCAGCCATTACAGGTTGACGGCAGCCATTCCCCCTCACCGGGTCGATACACCATGCCAGCCTTGGCCATCGCCATGGTAATGGCATTGGGAGTGAAAATTGACGAAGCAGCTAAAGCGCTAGCGCCGAGCAAAAAGCCCCGTCTGGAAATTAAAAATTCATGTTTGTGAGCCGACATAGCATCAACCATCCATTGTGTCCCTAGATGATTAGCTTTGCAGGCATTCAAGAAATACGCATTTGACCAATATCAAGCAATGTTAACAATCCTTTATTCGTTGTTTAATTCTTGCTGCGTATCAAATAAATCCAGTTAGGGCTGTGATCTACATCACCTTCAACACTAACGAAAAGGCACTGGGATCACAAAAGTAAGTAAATAAGAACCATTTCTAGTTATATGGCTGACTTTATGTCAACGATCTCTGTATGGTGATGGAATTCACCGCAATCGTTAATAATTTTACAGGTTTTTTTCTTATATCTGTTCCATTCTGACAACTACAACGTTAGCTATCCCAAATCCTTTTAGAGTGTCACCGTGTTTTTTCTCATCATCAGGATCATAAAAAGTCACAACCCATTTAGCATCAGGTCTGACTGATTGAACCAACTTCTTGAAGTAAGGTAAATCTACGTCAGCTAATGAGTGACCGAGAACATATACTTCATCAATGTTGCCGAGTTTTGCAAAGAAGTCTTCATTGTTTTTTATGACCTGACCTGTGCCCTTGAAAGTGGCTGAGAAATACTGATTAATAGCATTTTTACCAAGATCGAATGAGTAGTCATATTGATCAGATTGATAATCCATCCAACGTTCTAAGTCTTCATCACTCAATCCTGATGGTGGTTCAGCAGGTTTCTCTTTGAAATTATCAGGGTTAACACCATGACCGAGAAATAACTCATCAACATGTGTATTGGCTTTTCCGTGAATAAATAATATGTTCTCATCGGGGACAGCGTAGTATTGAGAAAGTGTATCTGTGTAGTTGAATGTGAGGTAGACAGCGTCCCTATCAATATTTACTGAACGGCCATTATCAAACATAGGAAACTGCACAGCCAAAATGAACTCTTTGAATGCTTTATACAATTCAGTGGTTAGAAGGCCAAGTATTCTCTCCATTTCAATTAAAAGTGTGTATCTGTCTCGGTCTCTAAAGTCATCTGAGGAATAGTTTGGCATTGCATCCATGTTTGCTTCCAAAACAGAATCTTTATCAAGTAGTGACATACTTGTTTCAAATTCAGACCATAAAGGGTCTGACATTATTGTTGGATAATCTGGGTCTAAGTCAGCAAACCCGTAATAGTCGAGAAGTAGTTCATAAGTTTCCCTGTAGTTTTTTTTGAGATAAAGTCCAAAAGATGTATACCTAGTATCAAGGCCATGATGAACATCAAATCCATTACCTATTACATATAGCTTCATGTTATTCACCATTAATATCTAGTTCTTTGAAGCTAATGACTTTCGAGTCACCATCAGTCAGCTCAAAATATGTGTCTTGGAAGTAAAGCTCTTCAATGTGCGCGTTGGCTTTCAATCCATCTGGATAGGCAAGTGTTAGGTGAGCAGTATATGTTTCTTTGTGTTTTACGATTGACTCATTACTCAAGATTAATACATATTTCTTGTCTTCAGGATCCCAAGGCGAACGGTCATAATCTGAAAATTGGTACTCTGCCGTAACAACCACCTCAAACTCTACTTCGTATTCAGCACGCTCGGCATCGACATTCTGCAAGTTTTTCTTTTCAACATTCAGTGAGTTGATTTCTATAGAATTAATAATATCATCGAAAGGGTCTGCATGTTCATAGTTGAACTCGCCATCTTTTATAGCTTGCAGGGCATCCGCTTTGATTTTTTCTAGGAGTTGTTCGAAAACTTCGTCAGCAAATTCGGCTGGCTCTTTGTACGCTTTGTCGCTTCGAACAATTAAGTCAATTAGGTCATCTACTTTTTCAAGATGAATGAAGTTATCCTCTTTCTCACAGAAGGATTTCATATCGCCGTCGTCACTAACGATATAGACTGCATTCCCTCTAGCCAAGCTCACCTGTTTAATAGCCTCTAGCGCAAATGCATCAGGAAACTCGTGTTTTTTTGACTCTTTACCAAAAGGTGGGCGGTTGTTGAAGTAAGCATCAAATACAAGTTGAGGGTTAACAATGCTTACATTTATTGTTTCAACGTAGCCACTTTCAACAAAATCATCAAATTTCTTACTGACAACAGTATAAATATCCTCGCCTTTAACCTTGGTAAAGATTCCATGACAGTCAAGGTTGGGAGTGTTTCTTAGGAACATCCCATCTCTTTGCATCTTACTTATCATAGAAGCTGCTTCTTCAGATTTTCGTTTAAGATGAGAGTCGATCTCTTTCCTTGTCACATCAGTAATGAGCAAGTGAATTTTCTCATCCTCAATTAGTTCTTGAAGACGACCAAGGGCATATTGCCCAAATTGATAGTTTTTCTTTTCAAAAGCACTTGTATCTATAAAAGCTAGCCTTGTCTGTAATTCCATAGTCAATACCTTGAATACATGCTGTAAATTGCCAAAAAATAAATTAACAAAACAATCAATTTACTAAAAACCAAATGCATATTAATTCATTGCCAAATTTTGGACAAGTAACAAATTAGCAAGGTGTGATGAGGAATTACTTTAAATTATTATGGTTATTTCCGATGTTGCAAACGGCTTCAACTTGATACCAAAGGAAGGGCGCACAAAAGTAATCTAAACAACAAGACACCGGTTTGAGGCCGGTGTCTAGTGATAACTAGCTCTGTACATATAAACTTACTCATCGTTACTTGGCG
Source organism: Aeromonas sp. MR19 (assembly GCF_963899305.1). Taxonomy (NCBI): domain Bacteria; kingdom Pseudomonadati; phylum Pseudomonadota; class Gammaproteobacteria; order Aeromonadales; family Aeromonadaceae; genus Aeromonas; species Aeromonas sp. MR19. Next base: position 187,260 of record NZ_CAWQWZ010000032.1, on the reverse strand, counting down.
CTCTACTGAAAAGCATAAAAAACAGCCCGTATATTGCAGGCTGTCCTTTAATTAATATTGGTATAGAAGCCCTGTTATATTGCTACAGGAGCCTTAATATGAGGATGCGGGTCATACCCAACAATCTCAAAGTCCTCAAACTTATAGTCGTATATTGAATCGGGTTTACGCAGAATTTTCAGCTCCGGCAACCCTCTCGGCTCACGAGACAGCTGTTCTTTAATCTGCTCAAAATGATTCGAGTAAGCATGAACATCACCGAAAGAGATAATTATTTCATGTGGTGTAAGATCACACTGCTGTGCCAGCATATGTGTTAATAATGCGAGGGAGCTTTGGTTGTAGGCATACCCCAAAAATATATCGCTACTGCGTAAAAATAATTGTGCAGACAATTTTCCATCGGCTACATAGAATTGATATAGCAGGTGGCAAGGAGGTAAAGCCATTTTACCATTACGAACGTTATCTTGCGGGCTTACTGACTCGTCTGGCAGATACTCAACATTCCAGCCATGGAATAGGATCCGCCTGCTATTAGGATTGTTTTTGAGGGCATTAACGACATAATCGATTTGGTTAATTACACCACCATCTTTAGTCGGCCAAGCAGTCCATTGATTTCCATAAATTGGCCCCAGATCACCAGTTTCTGTTGCCCATTCATCCCAAATTTTTACGCCATTCTCTTTTAGCCAACGAGTATTGGTGTCGCCACTTAAGAACCAAATTAACTCATTGGCAATGCTCTTAAAATGGAGCTTTTTGGTTGTCAGCAGAGGGAAACCATCAGCAAGGTTATGCCGAATTTGACGCCCAAATACCGATTTTACACCTGTACCAGTCCGGTCACCTTTAACCGTCCCGCTATCCATAATATCTTGCAAAAGCTCCAAATATGCTTTCATTTCTCATTCACCATATTTAATAAGTCTGTAATTCTTGCAATTTCAGCATTGGCTTTTTCTAGCTCGACTTGCAATTTATCAGCTTGATTCATATAGAAATCCCTTGATTTCGACATGGTAACAAACTGAACAGTCATAGACTCATATAACGACTTGAAATCGTTAGATTTACCATACCAATACTGAATTTCTTTTAAACACTTGCTAATATTTTCCTTGAGTTCAACCGTTGGGTCAACCTCTATGATATTGTTTCTTTTTTCCTCAAGCTCAGCCTTCCTAGCAGCTTTGATTGCAGCCACTCGCTCAAGAGGCCAGACCCGATTACGGATGGTGTTTCTGTGAACTGATGCAAGGATTGCAAGGGATGATATTGAACATTTTATAGAGCGGTCGTTCTGCATCTTGATTAGCGCTTCATTGATGCTCTCAGTTACATCATTGAACTCTTTATTATTCCTCTCATCATAGGCGGTCATTTAAACACCCCGAGATATTCCAGAACACCTTTAGCTTCATTAGCAGCTTCTACAGCCTGGCGATAATTAGTCTCTGACTCTCCAAGATTGACTACTTTCATATTCTGCTCATAAACCTCACGCCACTTGGGGATATGTGCTTTTGTAATCACAGCTTGATGACATCGATTAGGGTTACAGCGCAGGCTACCAATGCATGGGAGGCTTTGATCAAACTCTTCTACACGACCTCCATAGCACATACCAGTGCCTACATTTATAACTGCCATTCCCTGTTGGGCCATCGCCTCAAAGACCTCATCATTTGAATAGCCAGCAGCTTGATAGCCTTCAAAAAGCTTCTTTAGTCGTTTCTTATGAGCCTCTGCATTCACACCCGCAAACGTACCATTGGGGTCGTACATTTCTTTTACGAGATGCACTTCTGCCTGGTGCCGAAGGTTGTTTTTTTCTGCTTTAATACCAGATAACATATCTCCGATATCACCATAACACATTGTGTCACTAGAAAAGCCCTTATTAGAGGCGGCACCGACTGACTGAACAAGATTTCCGAAATGCTTCAGTTGATGCGAAATAAATGGGAGTCCTAGTTCCACTTTGTACATTTGATATGCCAAAGTGTGGCGCATCATATATGGGAAGAAATCAATGGAATTTAGTTCATCGCTAGTTAGAATTTCAGAAAAATAATTCTTAATTACGATGCACACACCGTTCTTGAGTGTTTTGGGTTCCTGACTAAATTTTAGCGTTTCACTTTTACTAAAAACAAACGGGTTATTTCTAATTCTAGTCAATATAACTAGAGTTGCCATTGCATCTTCTACAGCAGGAATTGCAACCCAAAGGTCATCAAACAGCCTTCGTGAAGTTGAACGATGTTTATGAACAGTAGAGCAAATGCATGGAATATCAAATGAACTTGTAAGTGGTTTATCTACACGAATTTCTGTGAATTCACTTGGACGCATACCAGTGAACTGGGCAATAATGTAAATTGCTGCATCATGTACAAGCTTAGTGTAATTAAATATGTCTTCTGTGCCCCGCTCTGGACGCTGAAGATCTGCGGCCCTGACATCACCAACCAGCTCCGTATTGAGCCTGCTTCTAACAAGAGCTATGTCTGGATTTTTTTTGTAAAGACGCACACCAATATAATACTCGACATCTGAATCACTTATATCCATTACTGATGGTGGCAAGTCATTTCGAAATAATTCAAGCTTTTTTTCAGCAGTTTTATCTTTTATTGGCAACCCCATCTTATGGAGGAAATCGCTGATGAGGCAGCTTGATATTGTCACAACTTTATCAAAGATTTCGTCAGGGATTATCTTTTCCCTATCATCTTCTTTTTTCTCAATTTGTGTAATGGATAGATGTTCTATTTTAGGTAAGAATGGGGGGTGAAAGTAAAGAGTATTTACAATTCGGTCGAGTGAAAACCACTCAAAAACCAGCTCAATGTGACTGACCGTTGACTCTGCTTTTTGATAGCCAACACTGAACATTTTATAGTCTTGGTAGGTAATATCAATTAAAGAGCTATACTTCTCTCTACAGAATGCATTACCATATTCCTCACCTGCTTTATTATAAAAGTAATCCATAAAATCTAACCATGACTTTACCATTGGTGTTATCGATTGCGTGGAGAGTGTTCGCCCACTTTTACCGCGTCTATTTTGAGACCGTTTAGGGATAATACCAATATATACTATAGCAATCTTGAGCTCTGCCACTATGGATTTTGGAATGTTCTCATATGCTGAAAAGTCGATTATTAGCCTATTTCTCCCCATTGTTTTGGCTATTTCAACATCTTCTGTGTAGTCCCAAACGTCATCTCTGAATAGGGATTTTGAGGTCACAGGAAAAGCCAGTAAGTTGAGAATGTTTATATCGTCATTTTTACTGGCTTCATTTTTATTGTCTGTGTATATTTTAGCAAGTAGCTGCTGCAAGTTACTTTTAAAAAAAACATTATCAACATGCTCAATATTCATAGAGATACACCATCAATCAAGATTGTAGATTCAATATTTAATGATAGCCGTTTAGCAACCTCTAATTCTTTAGCTGAAAATTCAGATCGCTCACCTAATATAGATTCAAGGATATCTATATTATCCTGAATAACTTTTCCATGAGGTGTCAGCATCAACCTTGTATTACGGGCAACCTGAGTATAATCTCGATACAATGCAAATAAATCAGGAAGATGAGATCTTGTAATAATTACATTATTACAAGATAAGCACTTGTTGAAGTTCGCACAAGCACTTCCACTCTTGTAGCTATTTAGGGACTTAATGAAATCAGGCGGATCAAAAATATTCTTGCACCCACCTAATGGGGTTTTGTAAATCACTTCTTGTAAATTTTTTACGCTAACATCATCACCATTAGGTCTATTTTTTAATTCGTAGCTGTTTTCATATATTTTGGTAAGTGCCGCATAAATTTTACTCCGAGACTGCTTATTAAAATCCATTCTGTCTAAATAAGCGAGAGTAACACCAATATTAGCATGACCCATAATCATTTGTATTTCACGAAGCGGCACACCATTATCAATCAGCTCAGAAATAAATGAGGAACGAAAGCGAGTAGCGATGACCTCTACCTCCTCTCCATTTTCATTTATCAAATCATTGGAAAAATCCTTTAAACAATTCCACATTTGCCCCATTGTTGGAACTATAGGAGCATGCCACTCAGCATCATTGGATTTATTTCTAGCTGTACTGTTACAAATAAAAAGCTTGTTCTTAACGTCATCGCCAGCATTAACTCTAACGTGTTTAGTTATTGCTATAATCGTCTCAAAAATATCTTCAACAACTTTAGCTTGCCCCATGGACAACCAAGTAATATCACAATTGAATATATCAAGGTGATATTCTTTCGCTCCCGTACTACGTTCTTTCCAATATCTAAGACACGGACGGTTTGTTGCATCATGTGAAACCACAAAATCATCAATTTCGAGGTCTATAATTGATGATGGGTTCATACCTGTCACTTGAATCAGCTTAAGATAGAGAGGGATAAGTGCCTTCGCAGTTACTATACGCCCAGGCACATTCCATAGATCCCATAATTCACTAATGTTTCCATCAAATATATTACGATTCTTTAGGCAAGTAAGAGCTCGTTTAAAAATACTTCTTGGATCATCACCATGTGCATCCTTATAGCCATCAAAATAAAATGGTATTGAGTCACACTCATGATCGAACCAACTTTTTAATGATTCTAAAGTAATATTAGCACTGACAATAATACTCCTTTTTCCGCTAGCATTGATAAAATCATGACACTTGAATGATTTCACATACGGTGTAAGCCAAGAGTTTTTTAACTCTACAATCTGTCTATCTAATTTCACTTGGATTAAATTACGTTCTTCTGGAGTATATGGCGTATAAGCCATTGCTTTATTTGAAGATGAGCCAATATCAAAGCCAGATGCATATATAAAAGACCGCCCTTTAAACTCTTCAAAGGCTACGAGCCGCTGCAAAGTCAAGTTTAAACAGCTGATGTATGTGTTTGCTTGTGCAGGAGATAGCGTCTTTCCAAGTAAAATATCTTCAATATACGATTTATAACGTAATGATATATAATCATTGACGCATTCAGCCAGTGATGATGCATGATTTATATTATTCGCTTCCAGATACTTAACAAAACTAGAATAAGTTGCCAAATAATTATTTATGGATGACTTTGCCGTTACTCGTTTAGATGCCAAAGCAAAAAGAGCCATCAGCGGGTTCGTGTTCGCTATGTGACTTAAGGAATAGATACTCTCTGTAAATCCTTCATATTTTCTAGCAACATTGAATATAGCCCAAGCACTTTCATCCTTAACAACCTTTTTCCTTTGCTTGGCTTTATCTGTATATGAGACGAATGATTCTTTATCAAAAAAGCCCTCAACGCTCATTTTTTCAAGAATCCAATCTAAAAAATCACTATATGCATTTGCTATTTCAGGATGCATATTAAGCTTTACTGCTAATGCTTTTGAACCATTTATTCTAAACTGTCTGGCTAGACTAGAACGTTCGAATGCAGAAACTGATATCCTGCCATTAATTATAGGGACTTGCTGTATCACATCAATATTCGATGATATGTATCGCCTTGCTTGTTCTAATCGTATTAAGAAATTACAAGCCAGCCCACTAAAACCATCTTTAATCACGCCAAGCTTTTCATACTCTTCATATATAGGTTTAAAATAACCCAAGGAATCCAATTTCCGGATATTTGTTGAATGGATTCCTGTTAACTTAGATAGCACAGTATCTGATAGGTTAAGAATGCTTCCTTTATTAACAAAGGAGATACTCAAAAGATAATCAATATCTGACGTAGCTCTTAATACCACAGGTTGTAAATGTGCGACTTGCTCGTCTAAGCTCATCCTTTTTTTTACATTCGTCTCAACTGATGAATTCATTTCTTATCTGCCAGTTTTATTTTTAATTTTGTCATATCCACAAGCAACTGCATTTTTTCAATGCGAGATTGTATTTCCCCATCCTTGTTAACAATAGAGTCATAAATATCATGTGGAATATTGGTATAACGCTCTGTGGTTTTAATAGATGTATGACCTAGAGATTTCTGGACGAATACAAGGCGATCTAAGAAGTCATGACCACGACCAGTATCCTGTAGAGTCAGATAGGCAAAGCTATGACGGAAAAGATGCGCATGGGCCTTTTTGGATAATGTTCCATTTTTTTCTGCACGTTTAGATATGCGAGTAATGAGAGCGGCGATGGACGCCTTAGTAAATGGGCGGCCTTCCGTGTTAAAGAAAATTGGAGCAGTGTTTTGATCTGCGTATAGACGCTGGTATCGCTTGTATAAGGGGCTTGAGTGATAGGCTTTCAGGCGATCAAGTGTTGGTTTGGTGATGACTGTGTGACGCTCCTTAACAGAGTCCTGCCGACCCTTCGAGCCATGTATGAGTAATGCTGCATAGCCTGCTTCTACAGCAGGTTTGTCAATGCCGTCAGTGATGTAAGAGCCACTCACAAAGTTCTGGGCCTCTTGTACATCGCCATACGTCACGCGAGGGAGTTCACTGATCCGGACACCAGAATCCAGAAGGAATTGCAGGAGGGTGCGTTCACGCTCGTATGGCGTACAGAACATGAGGTTCTGTACATCACGTACAGATACGGCCTGGACTTGCTTGTTGTTGGGCTTGCTAGTGATGGGGTCACTGGGGAAGGGGTTGTTTTCTATAGGATTCTTATGACGCGTCTTGTCTGTGAAGTAGTCATAAAACGCCCTAATCGTCATCTCTCGATTGGTTACTGTCGATGCCTCCAATTTAAGATCATCAATTTGGTAACGAACCCAGCTTTCAAGTAATGAGAGATGAACATTGAGTAACTTTTCATCTAACGACCACTCATCACTCATGCGGTCATCAATGTACTCAAGAAAGTACCTCATGTTACGGGAGTACGTAACAACGGTTTGCTCGGAGATGCGGCGGTGATTGGCTTCGTGAGACAACCACTCACTTGGATACTCAACCACTTTGAACTGCTTATCCAAGAACAAAACGCCATCAGCCTTCTGACCAGCCTCAATCTCTATTGAGTCGATCTGAGAGCTAACTATCGGTTCATTCTTCTGTATGACCACATGCATGACTCTGCTCCTAACATCGCTAGGAGCAGTCTAGACCTGCATTGTGCAAACAGCAAATGTTGACAATAAAATGTCTTTGTATTGACTCTTTACTATGCTGCTAGTTCGTATTGTGCAGAATTTGCTGTGTTGTCTAAAAGGAACACATCACAGCTGCGCTGGTAGAGCTGGCAGGAAAGCTTGCCGTCCGCCACATAGAACTGGAAGAAGGCGTGGCAGGGAGCCAGCGCCATCTTGTCCAGTTCGCCCACGTTCCAGGCGGAAACTATGATGCGGCGAGAATCCGGATTGTGCTTGATGTCATCCACAGCCCGCTGGATCTGATCGATGACGGTGCCATCGGCCGCCGGCCAGGAGCGCCACTGGGCGCCATAGACAGGCCCCAGATCGCCGTGCTCGTCGGCCCACTCATCCCAGATGCTGACGCCGTGCTCTTTCAGATAGGCGGTGTTGGTATCGCCGTTGAGGAACCACAGCAGCTCATGAATGATGGAGCGCAGGTGGCACTTCTTGGTGGTGACCAGCGGAAAGCCGTCCGCCAAGTTGAAGCGCATCTGGTGGCCGAACAGGGAGACGGTACCTGTGCCGGTGCGGTCGGATTTGACCGTGCCCTCATCCAGGATCTTCTGCATCAGGTCAAGATAGGCTCTCATTGCTTTGCCTCCTTTGCGGCGTTGCCGAACAGCTGAGGACGCTTGTAGGCGACCCAGATCATGATGGCACCGACGATGATCATCGGCATGGAGAGGATCTGGCCCATGCTGATCTCCTGGAAGTAGAGACCCAGCTGGCTGTCCGGCTGGCGCACAAACTCCACCAGGAAGCGGAACAGACCGTAGAACAACAGGAACATGCCTGAGATGGCGCCACGGGGCGGGTTCTTGCGCCAGAACAGATTGAGGATGATGAACAGCACCACACCTTCCAGCGCGAACTGATAGAGCTGGGAAGGGTGACGCGGCTCAGGGCCAGCCTCGGGGAATATGATGGCCCAGGGCACATCGGTGACCCGGCCCCACAGCTCGCCGTTCAGGAAGTTGCCGATGCGACCCACGCCGAGGCCAAACGGGATCAGCGGTGCCACGAAGTCGGCCACGGTGAAGAAGTGGCGCTTGGTCTTGTGAGCGAACCAGATCATGGCGGTGATGACGCCGATCAGGCCACCGTGGAACGACATGCCGCCGGTCCAGATCTTGAACAGGTAGAGGGGATCGGCCAGGAACATGTCGAAGTTGTAGAACAGCACGTAACCGACCCGACCACCCAGGATCACCCCGAGGAAGCCGTAAAACAGCAGATCGGAGACCTCGTTGCGGGTCCAGCCGCTGTTCGGTGTATCGGCGCGACGCCCCGCCAGCCACATGGCGAAGGCGAAACCAAACAGATACATGAGACCGTACCAGCGTACCGATAGTGGCCCCAAACTGAATGCTACAGGATCAACCTGCGAGAAAACCCAATATCCATCGTGCTGCATATGCGGCCCCAGTCATAAGAAAAGCCGCATTTTCCGATCATTCGTCAGCAGGGACAAGGCATGATTATCAATCAGTCTGTTTCGTTTTGTGACCGGCCCGCAGCAAACCGCCCAGACCGTGCTCTTCCAGGTAACGGGCGAACAGGCCGCGCAGCACGTGAGGATTGTCGTGCTTGAGGCCGTCGGCCATCAGCGCGGTCAGCTCGCTCAGGGTGGATTGACGCAGCACGTATTTGATCCTGGCAATGTTGTGGGTGTTCATGCTGAAGCGCCGATAGCCCATGGCCAGCAGCAAGAGCACGCCGACCGGATCACCGGCCAGCTCGCCGCACACGGAGACAGGTTTCTGGTAGCGATGGGAGGCATCGACCAGCAGTTGCAGGGCGCGGATCACCGCGGGATGGAAGGCATCGTAGATGTTGGCGACGCGGGCATTGTTGCGATCCACCGCCAGCAGGTATTGCGTCAGGTCATTGCTGCCCACCGACCAGAAGTCGATGAGCGGCGCCATCTCGGGCAGTATATAGAGAGCGGACGGCACCTCTATCATCACTCCCAGGCTGGGGTAGCGGATCACCGCATCGCGGCTGGCCGCCTCTTCCGACACCTCTCGCCAGGCCTGGTCCAGCAGCCGGCGGGAGGCCCTGATTTCGCTGACGCTGCTGATCATCGGCAGCATGATGGCCAGGTTGTCCAGCCCCTCGCTGGCCCGCAGCATGGCCTTGAGCTGGACCAGGAACAGTTCGGGGTGATCCAGGGTGAGCCGGATCCCCCGCCAGCCAAGGAAGGGATTTTCCTCGACGATGGGGAAATAGGGCAGCTGCTTGTCGCCCCCCACGTCCAGCGTGCGCATGCAGACAGGACGATTGCGATAGGTTTCCAGGATGCCGCGATAGCGCGCCGTCTGCTCCCACTCTGAGGGGAAGCTGTCCTGCAGCATGAAGGGGATCTCGGTGCGATAGAGCCCGACCCCGTCCGCCAGATGATTGAGGGAGATCTCGGTGTCGGCGCTCAGGCCCGCGTTGAGCAGCAAGGAGACAGGAGTGCCGTCGGCGGTTTCCGATGGCTGGTTGTCGACGCTGCGCACCAGGGTATCGAGCGCCCGCTCCTCGTTGAGCAGTTGCCGATACTCGGTCAGGATCACCTGATTGGGCTCGATGAAGAGATCGCCGCTGTAGCCGTCGACGACCAGCATGCGACCACCTATGTCGCCGAGTGGCAGATCCACCCCCATGATGGCCGCCACCCCCATGGCACGGGCCAAAATGGCGGCGTGGGAGTTGGTGCCCCCCTTGAGGGAGACAACCCCGGTCAGGAATTCCCGCGGCACCTCGGCGAGTATGGTGGCCGTCACCTCGTCGGCGACCAGCACCACGGGCTCGCCGACCGTGATGTGCTCCGGTTCATTCTGCACCAGCCGGCTGATGAGCCGCTGGGCTATGTCCTTCACATCGGTGGAGCGCTCCTGCAGGTAGGGATCCTTCATCCCCTTGAACTGCTCGATCAGCCGGTCGCTGATGAGCTTGACCGCCGACACGGCCGTCCAGTGCTCCTTGCTCACCTTGTTGCGGATGGGCTTGATGTAACCGGGATCGTTCAGCAGATGCAGATAGATGTCGAAGATGGCGACCGAATCCTGGCTGTAGCTCTCGCGAAACCGCAGCGCCAGACTCTCCAGATCGTGGCGTACCTCTTCCACCGCCACATTCAGCCGCTCCAGCTGCTTGGCGTGCTCCTCGTCCTTGCGCGGTGTGATGGAGCTGAGCTCCTTGCGGGGCCGCCACACCCAGGCCTTGGCCATGGCAATGCCGCTGGCCCCGGCGATGCCGCGCAGCGGCTTGCTCCAGTCGGTCTTCTGCAACCAGCCCTTGGCCTGCGCCTGGGCGATGCGGGCCGCCAGCTGGGCCGCCAGCGTGACCATGAAGGACTCCTCCCCCTCATCGAAGAGGCGACTGTCCTTCTGCTGCACCACCAGAATGCCCACCACCTGGCGCTGATGCATGATGGGAGCGCCGAGGAAGGAGCGAAACGCCTCTTCGGCCACATCGGGCAGGAATTTGAAACTGGGATGGGAGGGGGCATCGGCCAGGTTGATCAGCTCTTCGCGCTGACCCACCAGACCGACTATGCCCTGCTCGAATGGCAGGGTCGCCTTGCCCACCGCCGACTCGGCCAGACCATCGGTCGCGGCAAGCCGGTAGCGGCGCATGTCAGGTTCAGAAACATAGACGGAACAACAGTCCACCATCATGGCCAGCCGGGTCTGGCTGACCAATGCCTGCAGGGCCAGCTCCAGGGTGTTGGCTTCGGCCATGCTTTCGACGATGCGTCTGAGTTCCGTCAGCAACTAGGTGTGCTCCTTAGCGAGAGCGGTTGCGCCGCCCATCTTTCCGATTAACTTGCACCACAGGCACTGGCATCGCCAGCGGAGCAAACTCCTTCATCACCCGTCGATAGACTTCTCGTTTGAAGGAGACAACCTGGCGTACCGGATACCAGAAGCTGACCCAACGCCAATCATCAAACTCGGGGTGACCATGACAGCCGAACTGGATCCTGGACTCCCTGCCCGGATCCAGCTGTAGCAAGAACCATTTTTGTTTTTGGCCAATACAGACCGGTGAACTGTCCCAACGAACAAGGCGTTTTGGCAAGCGGTACTTCAGCCAGTTGCGACTGGTGGCCATGATGGTCACATCCTCGGGCTTGAGGCCTATCTCCTCATACAGCTCACGATACATGGCCTGCTCAGGCGTCTCACCGTCATCAACCCCCCCCTGCGGAAACTGCCAGGAGTGCTGCCCATAGCGCTTAGCCCACAATACTTGCCCGTCACGGTTACAGATCACGATTCCGACATTGGGACGAAACCCGTCGCCATCTATCACGTGATCACCTTATAAAGGCTGAATCTATAAGGAGATTGTTCCACATTCACCCCGTGGCAGCAAACAAGGACTGCAATCCCCCACTCATGAATAACTTTCAATTTCAAGCCGACTTATAAACAAACCCGAGGATCAAGCCCCGCAAGTTGCCCACCCAGACTGTGCATAAGCCTGTGAGCAAGCGGGTATATACAGTAGTTTTATTTATCTGCTCTACCCCGGGCATCAGCATACAGCATGGCAATAAAAACTAAATATGTATTTAAATACATAGCGTTAAATGCAGAGTGCTGGATCAAGATCCATGTCTTTCCCGGCCGGAGATCCGGGATCCCGATTGTGAACAAGTTCGGCTGCTCAAAGATCCACCACGGCTAATTTATCCACAGGAGTGGCACACTATCTGCCCTGTCATCACAGCAAAAATCGGTGCAGTTTCACATTTTTTTGTAACAACACCCCGACTATCACCACTTTGAGCCAGTTATCCAAGATTTCTGTGGATAACTGTGTGCAACAGCATGAGCAAACCCTTGGACAACTATTTCAAGTCGGGATCCTGCGTGGAAAAGATCGGCGCAACAAAGACAAATCCGTTAAAAATCATTATGATAAGTGCTTACACACAAAACCGCCCCCCCTGTGCAACCCCTCGGCAGGATCGGTTATAAAAACAGCGATCCTCACCAGGGATCAGACTTGCTAGAATAATCCCCCTTTGCAGGAGTCATTCATGCCTACCCAGCCCCAGTCCGAGCAGGAGTTATTGAGCCGAGCCCATGCCATGGCGGGCTTCACGCTGGCACAGCTGGCGGCCGATGCCGGCCTCGCCGTCCCGCGGGATCTGAGGCGGGACAAGGGCTGGGTCGGCCAGCTGATCGAATGGCAACTGGGCGCCAGCGCCGGCAGCAAGCCGGAGCAGGACTTTCCCGAACTCGGCATAGAGCTCAAGACGATCCCCATAGATCCTCAGGGCAAACCGCTGGAGACCACCTTCGTCTGCGTGGCACCGCTGATCGGCGTCAGCGGCCAGCGCTGGGAGCAGTCGAACGTGCGCAACAAGCTCTCCCGGGTGCTCTGGATCCCGGTGGAGGGCAGCCGCGACATTCCCATAGGCGAGCGCCGGATCGGCATGCCGCTGATGTGGAGTCCGAGTGAGGAGGAGGATCGGCTGCTGCGCCAGGACTGGGAGGAGCTGATGGACATGATAGTGCTGGGCGAGGTGGAGCAGATCAGCGCTCGCCACGGCCAGGTGATGCAACTGCGTCCCAAGGCCGCCAACAACCAGGCGCTGACCCGTGCCATCGGTCGCAATGGCCAGCCGATCCTGACCCTGCCACGGGGCTTTTACCTCAAGACAGGTTTCACCCACGGCCTGCTGCAACGCCACTTTGCCCTGCCCCTTTGATCTCCGTTATAAACATCCTTGTCATAAAGTGATATAAAAATAGCCAGAAACCATTTCTTCGCAATCAATGACAAGGAGGCGTCATGCCGATCAACAAGCAATTCCTCAAGTCCCGTCCCGAGGTCAAGGTGACCTTCGCAGTGGAAAAAGTGGCCGCAGGTGAGGCTGAACAGGTACTGCTGCTGGGGGAATTCAGCCAGTGGCAACCCATAGAGCTCAAACGGATGAAGAGCGGGGAGTTCAGAACCACCCTCAACCTGCCCACCGATGGCCCCAGCCATTTCGAATACTGCTACCAGCTGGTGCAACCGAACGGGGAGACTCACTATGACAACGACTGGGAGGCGGACGACTATGTGCCCGGCCCCTTCGGACGTGACAACTCAGTGGTGCGGGTCAGTCAGTAGGCGACGAGCAGAACACTGGCGCGTCTGGCCGGCATCCGAATTGCAGACACAAAAAAGGCTCGCCATTGGCGAGCCTTTTCACTACCTGTCGAGCTTTTCGCCGACATACCGACACCAATTCGAATCGAATTAGTTGAGCTTCTCTTTGATACGAGCAGCTTTGCCGGACAGGTTGCGCAGGTAGTACAGTTTGGCGCGGCGAACATCACCACGACGCTTCAGTTCTACACTGTGGATCAGCGGAGAGTGAGTCTGGAATACACGCTCAACACCTTCGCCGTTGGAGATCTTGCGAACGGTGAAAGCAGAGTGCAGACCGCGGTTACGCTTGGCAATAACAATGCCTTCGAAAGCCTGCAGACGCTCTTTACCACCTTCTTTAACACGAACTTGAACACGTACGGTGTCGCCCTGGGCAAATGCCGGGATGTCGGTACGCAGTTGCTCTTGTTCAAGCTGCTGAATAATCTTGCTCATTGTCTTTCCTTACCTAGGATAAACTGAAAACTCTACTTAACGCTGTCACGCACTTCGCGGACATACTCGGCAAGAAGTGATTCTTGCTCGTCAGTCAGAGCTAGGTTGTTAATAAGTTCCGGCCTTCTTTGCCAGGTTCGTCCGAGCGACTGTTTGAGACGCCAGCGTCGAATCACTTCGTGATTGCCGCTTGTCAGCGCCTCTGGCACCGCCAATCCATCCAACAACTCCGGCCGAGTGTAGTGGGGATGATCCAGCAAGCCATCCGTGAAGGAGTCCTGCTCGGCACTGGCCTGATCACCCAAAACCCCTGGGACCAGACGCGAAACCGCATCGATCAGGGTCATGGCAGGCAACTCGCCACCACTTAACACGTAATCCCCGATAGACCACTCTTCGTCGACTTCGGTTTGTATCACGCGTTCATCGATACCTTCGTATCGACCGGCTACCAGAATCAGTTTCTGACTCGTCGCCAACTCGGTTACGCCAGCTTGAGTCAGCTTGCGTCCCTGAGGAGAGAGATAGATGACTTTCGCCCCGTCTCCCGCCGCTTGCTTGGCTGCATGAATCGCGTCACGCAGCGGCTGAACCATCATCAACATGCCGGGCCCACCACCATAAGGACGATCGTCGACCGTACGGTGTTTGTCGTGGGTAAAGTCCCGGGGGTTCCAGCACTCAATCTGCAGCAGGCCACTCTTGACGGCCCGACCCGTTACCCCGTGCTCGGTAATGGCTCGGAACATTTCCGGGAAGAGGCTAATCACCCCAATCCACATAAGAAACCTCCGGCACTCGTGTTACCGCGGGAAACTAGAAACCAGGATCCCAATCAACTTCGATTGTTCGAGCAGTCAGATCAATATGCTTGATCACCTGCTCTTCCAGGAACGGAATCAACCGCTCCTTTGCACCAAAGGCATCTTTTACATTGGCCTCAACCACCAACACATCGTTGGAGCCGGTTTCCATCAATTCGGTCACCTTGCCCAGGTCGTATCCCTTGGTGGTCGATACCGAGCAACCAATCAGGTCACGCCAGTAGAACTCACCTTCAGGCAACGCAGGCAACAGATCGGCGGGAACGCCAATCTCGACATTGGTCAATGCCAGGGCATCTTCACGCAGATCGATACCATCGATCTTGCAAATCAGACCCTTGTTGTGACGCTTCCAGGCCGAAACCTTGAGTTCACGCCACGCCCCGTTCTGATTGATCAGCCAGGGGTTGTAATCGAAAATCGCTTCGGCAACATCGGTGAAGGAGTTCACTTTAAGCCAGCCCTTGATGCCATAAACGGTACCCAGGGTGCCCAGAACTATAGGTTTTTCCACCTTAACTCCTTACCGTTTGGCTGATTAAGCAGCTTTGGCAGCGTCTTTGATCAGCTTGGCAACGCGGTCAGAAACAGCGGCACCAGTAGCAACCCAATGCTCGATACGAGCCAGGTCCAGGTTCAGCTTTTCGGCAGAACCAGAAGCAACCGGGTTGAAGAAACCAACGCGCTCGATGAAGCGACCGTCACGGGCGCAACGGCTGTCAGAAACTACTACCTGGTAAAACGGACGCTTTTTCGCGCCACCACGTTGTAAACGAATGGTTACCATATCGTCCTCATTAACATCTAATGAACAAGGCCCGCAAACACGCGGACCCTAGCTTAAAATAAGCCGCGTAATTCTACTTGGATTCGTAATAATTGCAACCAAGCCAGCCATTTTTTGCACAAGGCTCACAATGAAAAGGGCCCACCTCTGGTGAGCCCCTGGCCTGGCTGAAACGGTCGGGATCAGAAGGGACCGCGACCGCCACCGAATCCTGGCGGCAACATGTTCTTCATCTGCCCCATCATCTTGCGCATGCCGCCCTTGCCGGACATCTTCTTCATCATGCGCTGCATCTCGGTGAACTGCTTGAGCAGCTTGTTCACGTCCTGCACCTGCATGCCGGACCCGGCGGCGATACGGCGCTTGCGAGATCCCTTGATGAGATCGGGATGGGCACGCTCCCTGGGCGTCATGGAGCTGATGATGGCCTCCATCCGCACGGTCAGCTTGTCATCCATCTGATCCTTGACGTTGTCCGGCAGACCGGACATGCCCGGCAGCTTGTCGAGCATGCCCATCATGCCGCCCATGTTGCGCATCTGGGCCAGCTGTTCGCGGAAATCTTCCAGATCGAAGCCCTTGCCACTCTTGACCTTGTTGGCCAGCTTGGCGGCTTTTTCCTTGTCGACATTGCGCTCCACTTCCTCGATAAGCGACAGCACGTCGCCCATGCCGAGGATGCGGGAGGCGAGACGATCCGGATGGAACGGCTCCAGCGCATCTGTCTTCTCGCCCATACCGATGAACTTGACCGGCTTGCCGGTGATGTGGCGCACGGAAAGGGCGGCACCACCGCGAGCGTCACCGTCCGCCTTGGTGAGGATCACGCCGGTGAGCGGCAGCGCCTCGTTGAACGCCTTGGCGGTGTTGGCGGCATCCTGGCCCGTCATGGCGTCCACCACGAACAGGGTCTCGATCGGCTTGATGGTGGCGTGGAGATGGATGATCTCGTCCATCATGTCGCTGTCGACGTGCAGACGACCGGCGGTATCCACTATCACAACGTCATAGAACTTCTTGCGCGCCTGATCGATGGCGGCTGTGGCGATGTCGACCGGTTTCTGGCTGGCATCGCTCGGGAAGAAATCGACGCCTATGTCGCTCGCCAGCGTCTCCAGCTGTTTGATCGCCGCGGGGCGATAGACGTCGGCACTGACCACCAGCACCTTCTTCTTGCTGCGCTCTTTGAGCAGCTTGGCCAGTTTGCCTACGGTCGTGGTCTTACCGGCACCCTGCAGACCCGCCATCAGTATGATGGCCGGCGGCTGGGCGGCCAGGTTGAGCTGCTCGTTGGCCTCGCCCATCACCGAGACCAGTTCACCGTGCACTATCTTGATGAAGGCCTGGCCCGGACTCAGGGACTTGGCCACTTCCTGGCCGACCGCCCGCTCCTTGACGCGAGCGACGAAGTCACGCACCACCGGCAGGGCGACGTCCGCCTCGAGCAGCGCCATGCGCACTTCGCGCAAGGTATCCTTGATGTTCTCTTCGGTCAGGCGACCGCGCCCACTGACATTGCGCAAGGTGCGCGAGAGTCGTTCAGTCAAATTCTCAAACATGACGGATTCCGGTTCTTGGCGTAATAAATTGGGGGCATTATAACCCAGAGCGGACGCGAGGACGATTATTCACCGCACGGCAGCAATGGGGACCTGCTCCCTATATATGGGCAGATCGGCGGTAGCACAACTGGCGAGCACATCTTGTGCAAGGTATACTGCCTCTCCTATTCCCAACTGCCTGTTCAACAACGACCTGGTTATGATCGTGATCTCTGTTCTGGCCCTGGCGTTCTATCTGCTGGCCATCATCGCCTCGCTGCACCTGCTGCTCAGTGCCAAACCTGTGGGGCAAGCTCCCCTGTTTGCCTGTATCGGACTGGCCCTGATCGGGCACGGCGCCGCCGTGGCCGGCGAAGTGCTGGTGACCCATTCAGGCCAGAATCTGAGCATGCTCAACGTCGCGTCCCTGGTCAGCCTCATCATCAGCTGCTTCATGACCTGCGTCACCCGCCGCTTCAACGGCTGGATCCTGCTGCCCGTGGTCTACAGTTTCTCCGCCCTGCTGCTGGCCGCCAGCGCCCTGATCCCGGGTCGCTATATCACCCATCTGGAGGCCCATCCCCAGTTGCTGCTGCACATAGGGCTCGCGCTGATGGCCTATTCGGTGCTGATGATCGCCTGCCTGTTCGCACTGCAGCTCGCCTGTCTGGACAGACAGCTGAAGTCCCGCAAGATCAGCCAGCTGCCAGCCATGCCGCCCTTGATGACGGTGGAGAAACGGCTGTTCCAGCTCATTTCGGCGGGCCTGTTCCTGTTGACCCTCTCCATCGCCTCCGGCCTCTTCTTCCTGGAAGACATGTTCGCCCAGGGCAAATCCCACAAGGCGATCCTCTCGATCCTGGCCTGGTGCGTCTACGTGCTGCTGCTGTGGGGTCATCACACCCGTGGCTGGCGCGGTCGCAAGGTCATCACCCTGAGCCTGATCGGCAGCTTCATCCTGACCCTGGCCTACTTTGGCAGCCGCTTCGTCAAAGAAGTCCTGCTGAGCTGATACTCACCCCCCCTTACTCATCCAGCCCCCACAGGAGCCCTTCTTGGACAGCATATCAACGAGCACATTATTGATTGTTCTCGTTATTTTGATCCTCTTGTCTGCTTTTTTCTCAAGTTCTGAAACCGGCATGATGTCGCTCAACCGCTACAAGCTGCGGCATCTGGCTCAAACCAAGCACAAGGCTGCCCGTCGGGTAGAGAAGCTGCTGTCCCGCCCGGATCGTCTGCTGGGGCTGATCCTGATCGGCAACAACCTGGTCAACATCCTCGCCTCGGCCATCGCCACCATAGTCTGCATCAGGCTGTTTGGCGCCTTCGGGGTGGCCATCGCCACCTTCGGCCTGACCCTGATAGTGCTGGTGTTTGGCGAGGTGACTCCCAAGACGCTGGCGGCCATGTACCCGGAGAAGATCGCCTATCCCGCCTCCTGGATCCTCAAGGGGCTGATGGTGCCGCTCTACCCCTTTGTCTGGCTGATCAACGGCATCACCAGCGGTCTGCTCAAGCTGCTCAGGCTCCATCCCAACAAGGATGACTCCCTCAACACCGAGGAGCTGCGCACCATAGTCAACGAGGCGGGCAGCCTGATCCCCCAGCGCCATCAGGAGATGCTGCTCAGCATTCTGGATCTGGACAAGATGACGGTGGAACACATCATGGTGCCGCGCAGCGATATCTACGCCATCGACATCAACGATGACTGGAAGACCATACTGCGTCAGCTGGCCCACTGTGCCCACACCAAGATCCTGCTCTACCGCGACAACATCGACGATGTGGTGGGCTTCCTGCACGCGCGCGATGCGCTGCGGCTGATGGCCAGGGATCAGTTCAACAAGTCGAGCCTGCTGCGGGAAGTGGACGAGATCTACTTCATCCCGGAAGGCACGCCGCTCAACGTGCAACTGGCCAAATTCCAGCGCAACAAGGAGCGGATCGGCCTCATAGTGGATGAGTACGGGGATATTCAGGGGTTGATCACCCTGGATGACATACTGGAAGAGATAGTGGGCGACTTCACCACCTCCATGACACCGGCGCCCAGCGACGAGATCCACCCCCAGCCGGATGGCTCGTTTCTGGTGGAGGGCTCGGCCAGCATTCGCGAGTTGAACAAGGAGATGAGCTGGCGGTTGCCCATCGACGGGCCCAGAACCCTGAACGGTGTCATCCTGGAATACCTGGAGGAGATCCCCCAGCCCAACATCAGCCTGCGGCTGGCCGGCTATCCCATCGAGATCCTGGAAGTGGAGAACAACATGGTGAAGATGGCGCGGATCATGCCTGATTTATACCGCAACGAGTCGGGATTCGAAGATTGAAAAAAGGCTGCCGATGGCAGCCTTTTTTATCTCACTCGCTCTCCTCGTCCGGCTCCAGCACCAGGGTCGGGATCAAGTCGCCGAACACCTTCTGCAGCTCCTCGCGATTGGCCAGCAGGTCTTGCAGCGTGTAGCTGTCCATCACCGCCAAAAAGGCGTTCATCGCCTCCTTCAGGGCATTCTTCAGCAAGCAGACAGAGACTATGTGGCAGGCGGGCGAGTTGCAGTCGATGCCGTCCAGATTGCCCTCCAGCGCCCGGATCACCTGGCCGATATTGACTGTCTCCGGCGCGCAGGCCATGCGGATCCCGCCATTCTTGCCGCGCTGGGATTGCAGATAGCCCAGCTTCACCAGTTGATTTACCACCTTGACCATGTGGTTGCGGGAGACGCCATACAAGGCGGAGACCTTGGCCACGCTCGACAGTTCGCCCTGTGGCAGGGTCGCCAGATAGAGCAGGGCTCTCAATCCAAAATCGGTATAGCTAGTTAGTCTCATAGTGCCTGTGTCGCATAACGCGGAAAATTGATTATTGATTCAGATCAAATAAACATCTAGGATGCAGCTTATTAAGTGACATTTTAGATGTTCAATTAGCAAGGACCTCCTATGTTAGACCAAGCCACCATCGCCGTCATCAAAAGCACCATCCCTTTGCTCGAATCGGCGGGGCCTGCCCTCACCCAGCATTTCTACCAGCGCATGTTCAGTCACAACCCGGAACTGAAGGATATTTTCAACCTGGCGCACCAGCGCAGCGGCGGTCAACCGCTGGCGCTGTTCAATGCGGTGGCGGCTTACGCCAGGAATATCGACAACCTGGGAGCCCTGGCCGGCGCGGTGGAACGCATCGCCCACAAACACACGGGTTTCATGATCCAGCCGGAACAATATCACATTGTAGGTAGTCATCTCTTGGCCACGCTCAAAGAATTGGGTGGAAGTGCGGTCACCGAAGAGGTGCTGGATGCCTGGGGCAAGGCTTACGGTGTACTGGCCAGCATCTTCATCGGCCGGGAGAGCGAGATCTATCAGGAGAAGGCGAGCGAGATCGGTGGCTGGCAGGGTCCCCGCCCCTTCATCATCAAGGAGAAACGGGTCGAGAGCGAGCTCATCACCTCCTTCGTACTGGCGCCGCTCGATGGCAAACCCGTGCTGCACTTCAAGCCGGGCCAGTACCTCAGCATCAAGCTGGCCCACCCCGAGCTCGAATATCAGGAGATCCGCCAATACTCCCTCTCCGATGCGCCGAACGGTCGCGATTACCGCATCAGCGTCAAGCGCGAGCCCCAGGGCCAGGTCTCCAACCTGCTGCACGACCATCTGCATGCTGGCGATCAGGTGGAACTGATGCCACCGACCGGCGACTTCTTCCTGCAGGCCGATGCCAGCACTCCCGTGGTACTGCTCTCTGCCGGCGTGGGCCTCACCCCCATGCTGAGCATGCTCAACCAGCTGCTGGCCAAGGGCCATGCGGCCGACATCTGCTGGCTGCATGCCTGTGAACAGGGTGCACTGCACGCCTTCAAGGAGGATATCCGGCACAAGCACGAGCAGCACGACCAGCTGCAGAGCCGGGTCTGGTATCGGGAGCCGGAGGCTCAGGATGAGCAAGGGAAGGACTACGACTTCCACGGCACCATGGACTTGAGCCAGGTGGCCGAGTTGCTGGCGCCGCAGGCCCACTACTACTTCTGCGGTCCGCTTGGCTTCATGCAGGCGATCAAGGCGCAGTTGAGCGCGGCGGGCATACCGGCCGATCAGCTGCACTACGAAGTTTTTGGTCCCCATCAGGATCTTTAAACGAGGCTGCCCCCTATAAAGCAAGGAGGATCCAGCCTGTCATGGCACGGCGGCCGGATCCGGACCCACAGATGCAGATCTGTGGGTCATTTTTTATTCAGTGCATCGCCTTGGCACGGGCGATGGCATTGGCCGGCATGCGGTTGGCCAGGCGGCTCAGCAGGCTGGTCGCCTTCTGATGCAGCGCCTTGTCACCGATCACAGTGCTGTGCAGCCAGTGGTAGGCCTCTTCATAATCCAGCGGGCTGCCCATCCCCTGCAGCAGCATCTCGACCCACTCGACCTGTGCCCGTTGAAACCCCAGACTGGCGGCTTCACGCATCAGGGTCTCGGCCTTGACCAGATCCTTCTGCACCAGAGTGCCCTTCCAGTAGTAGCGGCCCAGCTGTTCCAGCGCCGGCGCCAGCCCCTGATTGGCAGCCTCCCACATGAATTTGACCCCGAGCTCGGCATCGGGCTTGATGCAGACCCCCCAGGCCAGCATGTCGCCCCACAGGAACTGATAGGCCGGCACCTTCATCACCTCGGCCCGCACCTCTATGTCCTGAGTGAGCTGGCACCTGTCCTGCTTCACCTGCTGCAAGTGACGACCCTGTTCAATCCAGTTGAGCAGCTCGTCCTGGCGATAGAGGGGGACCGCCTGCAAATTGCTGCTGTCGATACCCAGACCGCCGCCACCCGATGGCGTGCTGGTCATGGGCCGGCTGGTCGGAGAGAGTCCGCTCTCCGCTGTGGCGGCGGGGGATGGGGTCGCGGGCGCAGATCCCGTCGCGACGGGAGCGGGCTCAGCTGCGGGTGTCGACTCGGACGCCACAGGCAAGGGTGCGGCAGCGGGAACAGCGCCGGATCCGGCAGGCTGGGGAGCGGCGGCAGACTCAGCGCTCTGGACTGCAACCGCTGGCGACTCGGCGGCAGACACTGCGCTCTGGACTGCAACCGCTGGCGACTCGGCGGCAGACACTGCGCTCTGGGATGCCATCGCCTGCTCGGCAGCGGAAACCGCACTGCTCGCTGTGGGGGTGGCGGCGGATGCCTGAGGCTCAGCGCCCTGTACCTGGGTGGTCAGCAAACAGACAAGGCCGACAAGGGTAAATGGTTTCATCATAAGGTTCTCCTGCTGCTCTCTGTTATCGGCAGCCGGCCCCATCCCCTTAGCCCGTCGCCATCTGCATCTGTCACCCATGACAAAGGGGAGCCTAAGCTCCCCTTGTTTGCCAGCCATACGGCTTACTTGACGAAGTCGACACCCAGCTGAATATCGGCTTTCAGGGTGGCCAGCATGCCATCCATAGCCGCTTGCTCGAAGGCACTCAGCTTGCCGTAGTCCAGTACGGTTTCGACGCCGTTCTTGCCCAGCAGTATGGGTTGCGCGAAGAAGGTCGCATGTTTGCCGTCGCCTTCCACATAGGCGCACTCGATGACGTTGGCTTCGCCCTGCAGACCCTTGATCAGCGACAGACCGAAACGGCAGGCCGCCTGGCCCATGGAGAGGGTGGCAGATCCGCCACCGGCCTTGGCTTCCACCACTTCGGTACCGGCGTTCTGGATACGCTTGGTCATGGCAGCCACTTCTTCAGCAGTGAAGGAAGCGCCTTCGATCTGGGACAGCAGCGGCAAAATGGTCACGCCACTGTGGCCACCGATCACGTTGACACGCACCTTGTCGACGTTCAGACCCTTGGCCTCGGCCACGAAGGTCTCGGCACGGATCACGTCCAGGGTGGTGACACCGAACAGGCGGCGCTTGTCATAGACACCGGCTTTCTTCAACACTTCGGCGGCGATGGCGACCGTGGTGTTGACCGGGTTGGTAATGATGCCGATCAGCGCTTTCGGGCAGGTAGCGGCACATTTTTCCACCAGATTCTTGACGATACCGGCGTTGATATTGAACAGATCGGAACGATCCATGCCGGGCTTGCGTGCCACACCGGCGGAGATCAGCACCACATCGGCGCCGACCAGAGCCGGGCTCGGATCTTCACCGCAGAAACCTTTTACTTTCACGTCAGTCGGGATATGGCTCAGATCGACCGCCACACCCGGAGTAACCGGGGCTATGTCATACAGGCTCAGTTCGGAACCAGCAGGAAGGCGATTTTTCAACAGCAGAGCGAGGGCTTGGCCTATGCCACCGGCGGCACCCAGAACGGCAACTTTCATGATCAACTCCATGTTTAAGCGTAGGTTTAAGGTTGTTTCTTGTTGTGGGCCCAACCTTAATGGATCCCCCCCTAAAAAACAATCTGATAACAGTTGCAATCACGGGTTCTGTGAGCCAAGAAACAGGCGGCGAATAAAAATGGGGGGAAATGCAGAAAATCAGAGGGGAAGCACAGATTTCCTGCACTTCCCCTTACCATAAATAGGTAGATCTACCGAGCTCAGGCCTGGAATGCCAGGGCTCGCCGTTCACACCAGCGAAACCCAATTGTTAACAATCCGTTCATGGTCAGATAGAGGCCACCGGCCACGGTGAACACCGCCAGAGTGTCATAAGTCTGGGCGTTGAGGCGCTGGGCCAGACCCATCACATCCATGATGGTGATGGTGCTGGCGAGCGAACTCCCCTTGAGCACCAGGATCACCTCGTTGGAATAGGCGGGTACCAGCCGCCGTGCGGCGTGGCGCACCTTCATCCACAGGGTCTGCCCGGCCGAGAAGCCGAGTGCACGGCACGCCTCCACCTCGCCGGAGGGGATGGCATCCAGCGCCCCCTTGAACAACCGGGTGGAGTAAGCCGCCGTGTTGAAGCCAAGGGCCAGCACGGCGCAGAACCAGGGCTGCTTGAGCAGCGGCCAGAGCGGCCCGGACTTGAGCCACTCGAACTGGCCTGGCCCGTAGTAGATGAGGAAGATCTGGATGAGCAGCGGCGTGCCGGTGAAGATCAGCACCCACAGCTGTACCAGCTGGGTCGCCACCGGAATCCGTCGTTCCAGCACCCAGGTCATGGCGGCGGCCAGCAGCACGCCGAGCAGCAAGCTCAGTGCCGTCAGTTGAAGGGTGATCGCCAGACCACCCAGCAGCGTCATAAGATAGTCCTGCATGATCAGCCTCCATAACGACGGGTGTAACGGGCCGCCAGTGTGAGATTGAGGCCAAACTCGCTCACCAAGTTCACCAACGAGGTCATGAGATAGTTCTTCATTGTCCTTAACCTCCGTAGCGACGGGTATAGCGGGCTGCCTGCTTGAGCCCGAACTCGCTCACCAGACTGATGGCCAGATAGATGAGGGCCGCGGCGGCATACCAGGTAAAGGGTTCATAGGTGCTGGCCGAGGCCATCTGGGCCTGACGCATCATCTCGTTCACCCCTATGAGGGAGACCAGCGCCGTGTCCTTGAGCAGCACCAGCCACTGGTTGCCGAGCCCCGGCAGGGCATGACGCCAGGCCTGGGGCAGCACGATGCGAAAGAAGATGTGTCCCTTGCCGAGACCGAGCGCCAGCGCCGCCAGCCTCTGCCCGGCGGGCACCGCATTGAGCGCGGCCCGCAGGGTCTGGGTGGCATAGCTGGCAAACAGCAGGGAGAGCGCCAGCACGCCGCAGGCGAACGGGCTGAACTCCACATACTCGCCAGTGATGAGGAACAGCACCTGGGTCGAGCCGAAGTAGATGAACAGCACCACCAGCAACTCGGGCAGGCCACGAATGAGCGTGGTGAGTGTGGCCACCGGCCACACCAGCGCGCGCTGCTTGCTCAGTTCGGCGGCGCTGAACGCCAGCGCCAGCACCATGCCCCCGACCAGTGATGCCAAGGCCAGCCCCAGGGTCATCCAGGCTGCATCCAACAACAGGCTCAACATGGCTTAGTGCGCGAAGTATTTGTCGAAGATTTTCTGATAGGTGCCGTTGGCCTTGATCTCGGCCAGCCCCTTGTTCAGCTGAGTCAGCAGCTCCTGATTGCCCTTGGCCACGGCGATGCCAAAGCCGGTACCGAAATACTTGGCGTCGGTCACAGGGGTGCCGATCACGGCATATTCCTTGTGCTGCTTGAGCCAGTCGGCGGCGACTGCGGTATCGGCAAACACGCCGTCGGTACGACCGTTCATCATGTCGAGGAAAGCACTCTGGTAACTGGCGTAGGGCACGGTCAGCAGGCCCTTGCTGATCCAGTTGTCCACCAGATAGGACTGGTGGGAGGTGCCGTTCTGCACGCCGACCGTCTTGTCCACCAGCTCTTCCGGCCCCTTGAAGGCCCCTTTCTTGGCCACGAACACGGCGGAGTTCTCGTAATAGATGTCGGAGAAGTCGACCTGGGCGGCCCGTTCCGGGGTCACGTCCATGGCCGCGATGGCGGCGTCATAGCGACGGAACTTGAGGCTGGGGATCAGGCTGTCGAAGGCCTGGTTGTGGAAGCTGCACTCCAGCTTGGCCTGGGTGCAGATGGCACGGGCCAGATCGATGTCGAAGCCCTGGAACTCGTTCTTGTCATCCAGGTATTCGAACGGAGCATAAGTGGCCTCGGTGGCGAACTTGATCTCCTTGGCCAGCACAGAGGTGCTCAACAGGCCCATGGCAGCAACCAGCAACAGACTCTTTTTCATGACAGCTTCCTTATCGATTTGAATATCAATGCATCAAGAACTCGGCAAACCGGCTGGTTTGCGGGGATGTGAAAACGGCGGCGGAGCCGGATTCGATGATCCGTCCCTTCTCCAGATAGATCACCTGACTGGCCACCTTGCGGGCGAACTCCACCTCGTGGGTCACCACCACCTGGGTGATGCCGGTCTGGCCCAGATTGCGGATGATCTCCGCCACCTCTTTGGTGATCTCGGGATCGAGGGCCGCCGTCGGCTCGTCAAACAGCAGCACCTGGGGATCCATCATCAGGGTACGGGCGATGGCCACCCGCTGCTGCTGGCCGCCGGAGAGCCGGGCAGGCCAGGCATCGCGCTTGTCCGCCAGTTGCAGCTGGGTCAGCAGGTAGGCGCCCTTCTCGATGGCCGCCGCCTTGCTCATGCCGAGCAGCTTGACGGGGGCCTCGATCAGGTTCTCCATCACGGTCAGATGTGGCCACAGATTGTACTGCTGGAACACCATGCCCACCTTGCGGCGCAGCGCCTGTGCCTGACGGTTGAATTCGGCGGCAGAGAGGCTGGACGGGAAAGAAAATTCACTTTCACCTATGCGCAATACACCGGCATCCGGGGTGTCCAGCAGGTTCATCATGCGCAGCAGCGAACTCTTGCCGGCACCGCTCGGGCCCAGCAGCACCAAGGTCTCACCGGGTGCAGTCCGAAAGCTGACATCTTGCAGTACCGGCACCTTGTGCCAGGATTTTTCGATACCGATTAATTCAATACCCATACAGCCCAATTGAATAAGTTTTCAAAATTTCGTCCCGATTTTAGCCCCAACATGGGTGGATGCAAGCTAATTTTGAATCAATATGCAGAACAAGCGCCGCTTCCTTGCAAAAATAGGCACATGAATGCAAAATGGGCACGCTGTTCATATCTGCCGCCTGAGCGTGACAGGCAGCCACACCTCCTCATTCGTGAGTCCAAGATGAAGCATAACGACAAGCAAGAAAAACTGGCCAAGGCCTTTAAAGCCTTGCTGAAAGAAGAACGATTTGGCTCCCAGGCAGAGATAGTGACTGCCCTGCAAGAGATGGGCTTCGAAAACATCAACCAGTCCAAGGTATCGCGCATGCTGAGCCGCTTCGGCGCCGTTCGCACCCGCAATGCCAAGATGGAGATGGTCTACTGCCTGCCGGTGGAACTGGGCGTGCCCACCACCTCCAGCCCGCTCAAGAACCTGGTACTGGACGTCGACCACAACGGCGCCCTGGTGGTGATCCACACCAGCCCGGGTGCGGCCCAGCTCATCGCCCGCCTGCTCGACTCCCTCGGCAAGGCCGAAGGGATCCTCGGCACCATAGCCGGTGATGACACCATCTTCATCACCCCGACCAGCGACACCGACATCGAAGAGCTCTACCTCTCCGCCCTCGAGCTGTTCGAACAGACCCCTTAATCAGGTTTGGCCGTCCCGCTCTGGTGACGCCCCCTGAACGAAAAATCCCGGCCAAGGCCGGGATTTTTGTTGGTTATCTCAACCGCGCTTATTTACCCTGCGACACCAGATAATCCTCGGACGGCGCAAAGAAGGCGGCACCGGTCACGGCGCTGGTGAAGCGCAGCAGCTGGTCGAAGTGACTGCCCTCCCCCTTGTACATGCTGGCCAGCATGGCGTTGAAGTGCTGCGGCGTGCGGCAGCAGGAGATGAAGTAGAGCCCCTGCTCTGTCATTGTGCCCCAGGGCATGCTCTGGCGCAGTATCTCCATGGACTCGCCTTTCGGGGTCTTGAGGTTGACCCGCTTGATGTGGGCGGTCAGCGGCTTGTCTGCCGACTCATACTCTATGTTGTCGGCCTTGGTGCGACCTATGATGTCTTCCTGCTCTTTCAGGGCCAGCCTCTCCCAGTCGCTCATGGCGTGCACCCAGCGCTGGACGTGGATATAGGAGCCACCGGCAAATTCGCCTCCCTCGAGCAGCGCCACTTCGGCCCTGTGCTCATCCTGCGGGTTTTCGGTACCGTCGACGAAGCCGGTCAGGTCCCGGCAATCCAGATTGCGGAAACCGCGCACCTCTTCCGCCAGCGCCACCAGCCCCGCCAGCAGGGCCATCACGCGCTGACCGGCGTGGTGCAGCACATCGACCCGATCGGCGCGCAGTTGCACGAAGAGATCAAACGGGGTATTCGGCGCCTTATGACCATTGGCTTCCTGAGCCATAAAACCACGGAACTGGGGCGGACGGGCGGCAGGGTAGAGACCATCCCAGGCATCGGCGCCGACGGCGACCAGACCGCTGAAACCGGCATCGGGGAAATCGGCGGCAACTGCTTCCCACAGGGCAGGCAAGCTGGCCAGACGGGCCACCAGTTCGGCGCCGTCACCGGTGCGATTGAACATCAGATAGAGGGCGTGCAGATTCGGCTCTGCACAGATCCCGGCTTGGGCTTTCATATATCTCTCCCCTGAACAGGCATTAGCTATGTTGGCGTTGCGTTGCGCGATTATAAACCAGAGTGAATCCAGTTCCTTGATTTCACAACGATATCAGGTCTGTCACGGCAATGGATCAAACAGCACCAGCACATGCGGGGCAAGGTTGACCCTGGCCCGCGTCCCGCCAAGCGGCTCGCCAATGCTGGCCTCGAGCCGCTGGCCGCCACACTCGAACAACACCCGGCAGTGATGGCCGAGGAACTGCTGCTCCAGCACCGCCAGCTCACCGCCGTCGACGGCCTCCAGCAACAGCTGCTGGGGTCTGAGCATCAATTGCAGCAACTCGCCCACGGCACGGCCGTGAGGCTCGGTGCCGCACACCACCCCCAGCGACGTCTGCACGCAGTGGCTGTCCACAACCTCGGCCGCCAGGTAGTTGACCCCGCCGAGAAACTCCGCCACGAAGCGGTTCTGCGGGCGACGATAGAGCTGCTCCGGCTGGCCCACCTGCTCGATGTGACCCGCCCGAAACAACGCCAGCCGGTCGGCGAAGGCGAACGCCTCCTCCTTGCTGTGGCTGACGAAGATGGCGCCTATTCCCTGCTGCTTGAGCAGGGCGCGGATCTCGAGAATAAGCTTCATCCGCACCTGGGTATCTATGTTGGAGAAAGGCTCGTCCAGCAGCATCAACTTCGGCTTGCACACCAGGGCGCGGGCGATGGCGACCCTCTGCTGCTGGCCGCCGGAGAGCTCATGCGGATAGCGCGCCCCCAGCCCCTGCAGATTGACCAGCGTCAGCGCCTCATCCACCTGCTGTTGGCGAGCGCAGCGATCGAGCCGGGTCAGGCCGAAGCCGACGTTGTCGGCCACCGTCAGGTGCGGAAAGAGGGCGTAATCCTGAAAGATCATGCCGATGTTGCGCGCCTCGGGGGGCACGCAGCCACCGGGCCCATCCAGCAGGGTATCGCCAAGGCGAATAGCGCCCCCGGCCAGCGGCAGCAGACCGGCGATGGCCTTGAGCAGCGTGGTCTTGCCGCAACCGCTCGCCCCCAGCAGGCAGACGATCTCGTTGTCAGCCACCGTCAGGGATAGCTGCTCCAGCACATTGCGGCCGTTATAACGGCAACTGACATTTTCAACCTGCAAGCAAGACACGGCTGGCTTCCTCATATTCTTTTGGTTCGGACCGACCTGCGGCCGGACAAGATTGCAGAGATTCATCTGCCCGTTCAGTGGCCCGGACTGTCCAGGCTGCGGTTGACCCAGATCAGCGGCAGCAAGCCCACCAGCACTATGACGATGGCGCCGAGCGCCCCCCGCTCCAGCATCTCGTCCGAGACGAATTGATAGACGTGGGTCGCCAGGGTATCGAAGTTGAAGGGCCGCAGCAGCAGGGCGGCGGGCAGCTCCTTCATGGATTCGATGAACACCAGCATGGCGCCGGCAAACAGGCCGCGCCGCACCAGCGGCAGATGAACCCGCCGCAGCATGCCGCCATCCCCCTGCCCCAGGGAGCGGGCCGCCATGTCGAGGCTGGGGGAGATCTTGCCCATGCTGCTCTCTACCGAGCCGATGGCGATGGCCACGAAGCGCACCAGGTAGCCGAACACGATGGCGGTGATGGTGCCGGTCAGCAGCAGGCCGGGGCCCTGGCGGCCGAGCCACTCGGCCAGATCGTTGATGGCAAAATCGAGGGCCGTCAGCGGCACCAGCACGCCGATGGCCAGCACAGTGCCCGGCATGGCGTACCCCATGGCAGAGATGCGCAGGGGCAACAGGCTCCTGACTCCGCCATCGAGGCGGCGGAAGAAGCCGAGCAGCAGGGCTATGCCCATGGCGAGCAGGGCGGTCAGCGTCGAGATGAGCAGACTGTTGCCGGCGAAGCGGACAAACTCCGGCGTCCAGGAGAGTTCGAAATAGCGCACCCCGTAGTCCAGCAGGATGACGAACGGCAGGCCGAAACCGGCCAGTACCAGTCCCCAGCACCAGAGACCGGCCAGCCAACGACTCATCCCCTTGAGCGGGTAGCGCAGCGGCGGCTCATGGCCCATGGATTTCTGGAACACCTGCTGCCGGCGACGGGAGCGACGCTCGACGGCGATCAGCAGCACCACCGCCAGCAGCATCAGGCAGGAGAGCTTGGCGGCGGTGGCCAGACTGCCGTAGCCGAGCCAGGTGTCGTAGACCGCCGTGGTCAGGGTGTTGATGGCAAAGAAGTGGACTGTGGCGAAGTCGGCCAGGGTCTCCATCGCCACCAGGGAGATGGCCACCATGATGGCAGGACGTGCCAGCGGCAGGCTGAGGCGACGAAAACTCTGCCAGGGGGTACAGCCGAGCAAGCGGCTGGAGTGGATCAGGCTGACCGACTGCTCCAGAAACGAGGCGCGGGCCAGCAGATAGACGTAGGGGAAGAGCACCAGCGCCAGCACCCAGGCGGCGCCGCCGAGGGATCGAATGGCCGGGAACCAGTAATCCGTCGGTCTGCTCCACTCAAACAGGGCTCGCAGTCCCGCCTGCAGCGGCCCCGAGTAGTCGAGCAGGTCGGTATAGACGTAGGCAACGATATAGGAGGGCATGGCCATGGGCAGCATCAGCGCCCACTGCAGGGCGCGGCGCCCCGGCACCTGGCACATGGCGACCAGCCAGGCGGTGGGCACCCCGAACAGCAGACTGAGCAGCACCACACCCGCCACCAGCCCCAGCGTATTGCCGAGGTAGTCGAGCAGCACTGTATCGGCGAGGTGGCGAAACAGGTCTTCCTCTGCCGAGAAGGCGGAGAAGATCAGGGCGAGCACCGGCAAACCCAGCAGCAGGGCGGTGGCCCAGCTGCCGACAATCCATCCACAATTTTTCATGAGACCACAGAAGTTGATGGGGCCCTTGGCCCCATCTGATTACAAGTCGAATTTCACTTCATCCAGCAGCTGCAAGGCGTCTTTGCGGTGCTTGGCATAATCGCTGACCGGCATGGGGTCAGACTTGAAACTGCCCCAGGACTTGACCATGGCGGACGGCTCCACCCCGGCCTTGACCGGATACTCGGCATTCACGTCCGCATACATGTGCTGGGCCGTGTCGCCAGCCAGAAACTCCATCAGCTTGCGGGCTTCATCCTTGTTCTTGGCGTACCTGGTCATGGCCACGCCGCTCACGTTGACGTGGGCACCGCGGTCGGCCTGGTTCGGGAAGTTGATGTAGACCGCATCGGCCCAGGACTTCTGCGCCGGATCTTTCAGCATGGCGCCCAGATAGTAGCTGTTGCCGAGCGACAGGTCACAGATGCCATCCTTGATCGCCTTGACCTGATCCCGGTCGTTGCCCTGCGGTTTGCGCGCCAGGTTGGCCTTGACCCCTTCCAGCCAGGTCTTGGCATCCGCCATGCCGTGATGGGCGATCATGGAGGAAACCAGCGCCACATTGTACTCGTGCTTGCCGCTGCGGGTACAAATTTTCCCTTTGAATTCAGGCTTCACCAGATCTTCATAGCTGATGGTGTCGAGCTTGCCGAGGCGATCCTTGCTCGAATAGATGGCGCGCACCCGGGTGGTCAGGGCAAACCACTTGTTGTCCGGATCGCGATAGATGGAAGGGATATTCTCCTGCAGTATCTTGCTGTCCACCGGCTGCACCAGATCCTTGTCCACCAGATCGGTCAACCGGCTGATGTCGACGGTCAGCATGAGATCGGCCGGGGAGAGCTTGCCTTCCCGCTCCAGACGCTCGTTCAACCCCTCTTTGGCGAACACCACGTTGACCTTGATACCCGATTCCTTCTCGAACTGCTGGATGATGGGCTTGATCAGCTCATCCTGCCGGTTGGAGTAGACGTTCACCTCCCCTGCCGCCAACGCTCCCTGAGCAGCCAGAGTCGAGAAAACCAGAGCCAGCATCTTCATTTTCATCATCCATTCCTTGAGTTGCTATATCGAGTGATAACCATTGCTGTTTGTATTTTGCATTGGCCGCGACAGCGGGATCAAGAAAACATCGAGTGCGGGATCACATATTTAAACGCCGTGCAAACAAAAGGGCCGGATAGAATCCTATCCAGCCCCACCATGGAGTCCATCCGCGACTTCACCTCGGCAATCTGCCCGATCCGGCCAAGCCGCAACAGAGTGCCCTTGCTCGAACCGGCATCAGGCGCGAGGGATCAGAGCGCCTCGTCGTCGCTCTCGCCGGTGCGAATGCGCACCGCCTGCAGCAGGTCGTAGACGAAGATCTTGCCGTCACCGATCTTGCCGGTGTAGGCCGCCTTGCAGATCGCCTCTATCACACCTTCGACGTTGTCATCGGCCGTCGCTATTTCCAGCTTCACCTTGGGTAAGAAGTCGACCTGGTACTCGGCTCCCCGGTATAATTCGGTGTGCCCCTTCTGGCGGCCAAACCCTTTGACCTCGGACACAGTCAGACCCTCGACCCCCAGGTTGGCGACGGCTTCGCGCACATCGTCCAACTTGAAGGGTTTGATAATCGCAGTAATCAGCTTCATCTGGTTGCTCCCAATCCATGGTATGTCATGAATTGGGAATCAATTCTTGTGCCAAGTATTTTTATTGTTTAATTTCAAAAGGATAGTGCTTGTGTCCGGGATAGATACCCCCCAACATCACCAAGGGAGCGCATCTCGCCCCATAATGAGGCACCAAGCTGAACCAGCCTCTCCTGATGCACCAAACAAGAGCACAGCAGTATGTTAGTCATCTCCAACAGCGTGACCCTGCCCTGGCATGAGCTGCAGTTTCAAGCCATGCGGGCTCAGGGTGCCGGCGGCCAGCACGTCAACAAGACCGACTCCGCCGTCTGGTTGCGCTTCGATTACCGCAGCTCCCCCAGCCTGCCGGATCTCTACAAGGAGGGACTCGACAAGCTGAGCGACAGCCGGGTACACGACGGCTTTATCCAGATCCGCGTCGAGACCCATCGCAGCCAGGACATGAACCGCAAGGAGGCCATGAGCCGCCTGGTGGAGCTGCTGAAGAAGGCCGCCTGGCGCCCCAAGGCCCGTCATGCCACCAAGCCGACCCGCAGCTCCCAGCGCAAGCGGGTCGACGCCAAGAAGCGCAAGGGCGACATCAAGTCGGCCCGCGGCAAACCCGTGCTGGAGTAATATCGCCAGCCTTACGACTTGCCCACGCCAAGGATGAGAGAAGATGAGATACAGTTTTTGCGACAGCGCCCACGGCCCCCTGCT
Organism: Aeromonas sp. MR19; assembly: GCF_963899305.1. Taxonomy (NCBI): domain Bacteria; kingdom Pseudomonadati; phylum Pseudomonadota; class Gammaproteobacteria; order Aeromonadales; family Aeromonadaceae; genus Aeromonas; species Aeromonas sp. MR19. The sequence continues at coordinate 154,083 of NZ_CAWQWZ010000032.1, read as the reverse complement.
CATCGCCATCGATAAGGATGGCCTGCGCCACGTGGAGTTCATGCAGGGTGAGCGCCCCATAATACCGACCCAGCAGTGGCGTCAGGATGATCTGGCGCTGGCGCCCTATGTCGAGCAGTTCGCCGCCTATTTCGCCGGCCGGCTGCAGCGCTTCGAGCTGCCGCTCGCCGCCAAAGGCACCCCGTTCCAGCAATCGGTATGGCGCGCCCTGTGCGACATTCCCTACGGCGAGACCGTCAGCTATCTCGAAATAGCCCAGTCCATCGGCAACCACAAGGCGGTGCGGGCGGTGGGCGCCGCCAATGGCCGCAACCCCCTCAGCATCATAGTGCCCTGCCACAGGGTAATAGGGCGCAGTGGCGAGCTGACCGGTTATGCCGGCGGCATACCCATCAAACGCTGGTTGCTGGCACTGGAGCAGCAGACTGCCGGTTCATTTGAATTGACTCCCTGATAACAGCGGCATCCCTGTAAAACACTGGCTGCCGGCTCCGGAACAACAGACTGCCGGTTCATTTGAATTGACTCCCTGATAACAGCGGCATCCCTGTAAAACTCTGGCTGTTGGCGCTGGAGCAGTAGACCACCGGTTTATTTGAATTGACTCCCTGACAACAGCGGCATCCCTGTAAAACACTGGCTGCTGGCACTGGAGCAGCAGACCGTCGGTTCATTTGAATTGACTCCCTGATAACAGCGGCATCCCTGTAAAACGTGGGCTTCAGCCACTGGATTGGCCCCGTTTCGCGTTTAGCAAAATGAACACAGTATGAAGAATCGCCTCAGAAGGGCTTCAGACAGGGTCAGGCATCATGGCTTCACACTTGGATGGCATGGCTCATCCCTCATTCAAGTGGCACCCATGTGACGCTTCCAATCTGTCTTTTTTCCCCGCGCCTCCTCTGAGGCGCTTTTTTTTGCCCGAACGCGGCCACAAAAAAGCCCGCCGAAGCGGGCTCTGACCGGAAGGTGCTAACTTCAGGGTCAATCAGAGTGCGAGGAAGAGCCCCGCCAGCGAGGCACTCATCAGGTTCGCCAGCACACCCGCCAGTATGGCGCGCATGCCGTAACGGGCGATGAAGGACTTGCGCTCCGGCACCATGGCACCCAGACCACCGATGAGGATCGCCATGGAAGAGATGTTGGCGAAACCGCACAGGGCGAAGGTGACTATGGCCTTGCTCGATTCGTTCAGGGTCTGATCCTGCACCAGGGCGATGAAGGCGACGAATTCATTGATGACTATCTTGGTCCCTATCAGGGCGCCAGCGGCCTGGGCCTGATCCCAGGGCACGCCGATCAGCCAGGAGACGGGGGCGAACAGCCAGCCCAGGATGATCTGGAAGCTCAGCTCCAGCCCCACCAGATCACCGGCCCAGCCCAGCAGGCCGTTGAGCATGGCGATCACCCCGACGAAGGCCAGCAGAGTCGCACCGACCGCGACCGCTATGTTGAGGCCAGCCATGGCACCGTCGGCCGCCGCTTCGATCACATTGGTCGCACGGGGGATCTCCACGTCCTGATGGTGATCCACCTCGCCGATTCCGGGCGGTACCAGGATCTTGGCCATCGCCAGACCGGCCGGGGCCGACATGAAGGCAGCCGCTATCAGGTATTTCAGCTCGACCCCGATGCTGGCGTAGCCCACCAGGGTACCGCCGGCCACGGAGGCGAGGCCGCAGCTCATCACCGCAAAGAACTGGGAGTCGGACATCTTGGAGAGATAGGGTTTGACCACCAGCGGCGCCTCCACCATGCCGACGAAGATGTTGGCGGTGGCGGAGAGGCTCTCGGCACGGCCGGTACCCAGCAGCTTCTGCAGGCCGCCGCCCAGTAGGGCTATGACCCGCGGCATCAGGCCTATGTGGTAGAGGATGGCGATCACCGCGGAGAAGAAGATGATGACCGGCAGCACGTTGAACGCAAAGATGAAGCCCAGCTTGAACTTGGCCAGATCGCCGAACAGGAAGGCGATCCCCTCCTGACCGTAACCGATCACACTGCTGACGCTCTCGCTGACCCCGTTCAGCACGTGCTGACCGGCAGGCAGCCAGAGCACCAGGCCGGCGAAGAGAACTTGCAAGCAGAGGGCAAGACCCACTGTTCGCAACGGGATACGACGACGATTATCAGAGCAGAGCACGGCCAGGGCCAGGATACTCAGTATGCCGAGCAGGGCTATCATAGGGATTCCATCAGGTGGGGCAAAAGATGGGCGCGGATTCTGCGCTCCATGCTCCGCCACTGCAAGTCCGCTTGGTTACAGCCCTGTTAGCAAAAACGTTTGCACGATACCGGTTGCGCCAACCCGCTGATTTGGTTCAATTTTGGTATCACGCGAAAGCCAGTGTTCTTATATGGAAACGATTATTCCTCTGTGCCGGACAATTTGCCGCCGAGCCAGGGGGCCAGCCGCTGTTCCCAATAGGGATTGGGACCGAAGCTCTCCTTGAGGAAATCGATGAACAGCCGGATCTTGGGATCCAGATGTTCGCGCCTGGCGTAGACGGCGTGCACCGCCATCTTCTGGTTCGGCCGCCACTGGGGCAGCAGGGGGATCAACTGGCCGGACTGCAACTCCTTGTCCAGCAAGTAGTTGGCGACATAGGCGATGCCGAGCCCGGCCAGGGCGGCATCGCGCACCGCCTCCGCCAGATCCACCCGGTAGTTGCCGGCCACCTGCACCGTCTGGCGCTCCTTGCCCTGGCGAAACGACCACTCGTGGTAGCGCCGCTCCCGACTCTGGTAGGTAATGCAGTTGTGCTGGGCCAGATCTTTGGGGTGCAGCGGGGTGCCGTGGCTCAGCAGATAGTCCGGCGAGGCCACCAGCACGAAGTGAATGTCCGCCAGCCGCTGCCCCACCAGCGCCTCTGGCTTGTCTTCATAGGTGGTGATCCAGAGATCCAGCCCCTCATCCACCAGGTTGGTTCTGTGATCGAACAGGGAGACTTCCAGCTCCAGCTCTGGGTAGCGATCCTGAAACGCCTTGAGGCGCGGGATCACGTGCAACCTGCCAAATGACTGACCGACCCCCAGATGCAGGATGCCGCTTACCTTGCCACGGCGCTCCGCGACCATGGAGTCCGCCTCCAGCGCCACCGCCACCAGGGCGCGGCAGTGACGGGCATACTCCTGGCCGAGTTCGGTCAGGGAGAAGCGGCGAGTGGTGCGCTGCACCAGCTGGGCACCGAGCTCGGTCTCGAGCTGGGCCAGCTGCTTGCTGATGTGGGACTTGGAGACGCCGAGCCGTCGCGCGGCCGCCGATATGCCCTGTTCACGGACCAGGGCATCGAAGATCACCATTTGGGGCAGACGTTGCAGCACGGGATTACCAGATAGGAAAGCGGGCCTCCATTATTCCAGAGCCGCCCGCAGCGGGGTAGGCCTAAAGACCGAGCGCCCGTTTGACCTCTTTTTGCAGGGGATCGTCGGCCGGATTCTGGTTCGCACCATAACTCGCGACCAGCTTGCCGTCGCGCCCGATCAGGTACTTGTGGAAGTTCCAGCCCGGCGCCTCGCCCGCCGCCGCGGCCAGCCCCTTGTAGAGCGGGCTGGCATCGTCACCGCGCACCGCCAGCCGGTTGAACATGGGGAAGGTCACCCCGTAGTCACGGCGACAGACGGCGGCTGTCTTGCCCTCATCCCCCGCCTCCTGCCAGAAGTCGTTGGACGGAAAGCCCAGCACTATCAATCCCTTGTCCTTGTAGGTCTGATAGAGCTGCTCCAGATCCCGAAACTGGCCGCGATAGCCGCAATAGGAGGCGGTATTGACCACCAGTACCACCTTGCCCTCGGTCAGCTGGCAGAGGTTGTGGCGCTGGGTGTTGTTGAGCTCTCGCATCTCCACATTGAAGTAGTCGGGACAGGCGGCAGATACGGCTCCCGCACCGAGCAGCAATAACAAAGTGAACCATTTCATCGGGCAACTCCTTTTGAACAGATGAGCGTCATACGCACAAACGGCGCAGTCGGTTCAACCCTGCCTCAGCGCAGCGGTATGCCGGTCAGCCAGCCATGGCCCCAGAAGATCAGCAGCGCCGTGACCGCGAGCCCGGCCCCCACGCTTATCCCTGTGCCAACCCAGTTCGCTGCGGGACGGGGATGGCGCTGCCAGTCACGCACCGAAATCCAGATGATGCTGATCAGCGCCCATAGACCTATGCCACCGAACAGCACCAGGGAGCGGGCCTCGCTGTTGACCGCCAGATGGGCGCCGGCCCAGATCAGGGTGCCGAGCAGCTGGGGATGCACCAGCCAGCGCCGCAGGTGATTGGGCCCTTGGCCGGAGAAGAACAGGATCAGCGCGATCGGCATGGCGGCCATCATCAGGGTCGGGCCCCAGGCGGGCAGCAAGTAGAGCGGCATGAGGCTGGCACTGCGCCAGCCGGCAAGAATGAAGCCGATGGCGACAAATACCAGCAGCGAGAAGAGCCCCTTGTAACGATTCTCCCCCAGCCGGTCGCGCAGGCGGTCCCTGTGGGCAGCGGCGAAGCAGGGGTAGAGGTGAATAAGGGTAAACAGCAGTACCCCCAGGGTCAGCAAGATCATGGGTTGCTCCTTGTACTATGGGGGATCACTATGCCGCAAAGTGCGCAACCGGAACACAGAAACCGCAGAAAAGTGGTGGGGATACAGCAGGATAATGAAAAAAGCCGATCGACAGATCGGCAAGGTGTTTCGGGCAGACCGGCAGAGGATGCCGGTCATCACCGCGACACGGGGCAGGGTTTGGCCGGTGCCTGGCACCAGCCAGAAGAGGGTCAGCGTCGCAGCATATAGAGCGCGGCCACGTTGCGGGCCGTGAGCTGCAGGTTGGTGGTGGCGGTGGCCAGCGCCTCCGGCAGCGACATGGCGCGGTTGACCACGGCGAACACCGCATCCAGTCCGTGCTCATGCACCACACCGTAATCGTCGGTGAGGCAGCCCGAAATACCTATCACCGGCTTGCCGAACTGCTTGGCACAGCGTGCGACACCGATTGGCGTCTTGCCGTAAATGGTCTGGCTGTCGATGCGCCCCTCTCCCGTGATGACGAGATCCGCATCGGCCACCGCCTCGGCCAGTTTCAACGCCGCTATGACGATCTGGATGCCGGGTTTCAGCTCGGCACCGAGCAGGCCCACCAGGGCCGCGCCCATGCCACCGGCGGCGCCGGCACCCGGGATCGCCTTCACCTGGCAACCGAGTGCGTGCTCGATGCAATCGGCGTAGTGGGAGAGGTTGGCATCCAGCTGGGCCACCATCTCTGCGTTGGCCCCCTTCTGCGGGCCAAATACGGCGGAGGCGCCTGTCGGGCCGCACAGCGGATTGTCCACGTCACAGGCCACCTCTATGGTGGTCCTGGCCAACCGGGAGTCCAGCCCACTCAGATCTATGGTGGCCAGCTCCGCCAGCCCGGCGCCGCCCGGCGCTATGGGGGTGCCATCGCTTTTGAGCAGTTTGCCGCCGAGCGCCTGTATCATGCCGGCACCGCCATCGTTGGTGGCGCTGCCGCCTATGCCGAGGATCAGGTGCTTCACCCCCATGTCGAGGGCCGCCAGGATCAGCTCACCTGTGCCGACGCTGGAGGTGTGCAGCGGATTGCGCAGCTCGGGGGGGACAAGGTGCAGGCCGGAGGCCGCCGCCATCTCGATGACGGCGCGTTCGCCATCCCCCAGCAGGCCGACGAAGCCCTGCACCTGGTTGCCGAGCGGCGCTGTCACATAAAACGGCAGTATGCTGCCACCCGTGGCATCCACCAGGGATTGCACAGTGCCCTCGCCGCCATCGGCCATGGGCAGCTTGATGTAGGTGGCATCTGGCAACACCTGCTTGAAACCCGCCTCGATGGCATCGGCCACCGCCATGGCGCTCAGGCTCTCCTTGAATGAATCCGGTGCGATAACAATTTTCATATCAATTCCTCAGGCGAGACCAAACACGCCAAACATCAGGGTGGAGACGGCTGCTATGGTCAGGCCGACGGCAGTTTCATAAGGGATGAGCTTGAGGCGCTCCCCCACGCCCATGTGGACGCTGCCACCGGTGGCATGGAAGAAGGAGCCGTGGGGCATGTGGTCAAACACGGTAGCACCGGCATGGATCATGGCGGCTCCCGCCAGGCTGCTGATGCCGAGCTCGATCAGGGTGGAGCTGAACACGTTGGAAGCCACTACAGTCCCGGCCGTGGTCGAGGCGGTCGCCAGCGACATCAGGGCGCCCGAGATGGGGGCCAGCAGGTAGGAGGGCAGACCTGAGGCGGTCAGGCCGCTGATCAGCACATCCTTCAGACCCGAGTTGGCTATGATGCCCGCCAGGGTACCTGTACCCAGCAACATGATGGCCACCGGCGCCATGCGGGCCAGGCCCGAGACCGCAAACTGGTTCACCTTGCTGAACTTGCCCATCATAAGGGCGCCGACCAGGCCGCCGAGGGGCAGGGCGATGAGTGGATCCACGACGATACCGGCCAGCGGACGCAGGGCCAGCAGCAGTATGGCGACCAAGGGGGCACTGATGGCGGCGGCAAAGCCGGGCAGCTTGCTGCCACTGAAGCTCACCACCTCGTCGGCGGCGACCTTGCTGCCCTTGTTGTTCAGCCGTTTGGCCAGCCAGTAGGCCATCACCAGCCCGAACAGGCCGGGAATGATACCCGCCGCCATGACGGAGGTGAGCGGCAGGTGGAAGGCATCGGCCGCGGCTATGGCGTTCGGGTTGGGGGACATGACGTTGCCCGCCTTGCCGCCACCTATCATGGCCAGCAGTATGGCCGCCTTGGAGAGGTCGGCACGGCGCGCTATGGCCAGCGCTATGGGGGCGACCGTGATGACGGCCACGTCCACGAAGACGCCGACCGCGGTCAGGATCAGGGTGGCCAGCGCCAGCGCCAGCAGGGCGCGGGTCTCGCCCAGCTTCTTGACTATGGTCTCGGCGATTGTGGTGGCCGCGCCCGATTCGATCAGCACGCCCGCCAGCACACCGGCCGCCAGGATCCGCATCACCGCCGTGGTGATCCCCTGGGCGCCACCTATCATCAGGGCGACCGTCTGGGTCAGATCGGCCCCGCCGATCAGGCCACCGGCCAGGGCGCCGACTATCATGCCGTAGGCAGGCGGCACCTTCTTCAGGATGAGGAAGATGGCGATGGAGAGCGCGGCGAGAGCGCCGAGCGCGGATACAGGGATCATGACGGGCACCTTTCAAATGAGTGAGTGGTGGCCATTATGGTGATCCGGGATCGGAATGCTTTGGCTGAAAAGCCAAATAAGGTCTCTTTAAAGAGATACTTCTTGTTCATTACAACAAATCAGCTATCGAGATTGAGCCCGAGGTAGAGCAGGAACTTGTCATCTAACTTGTTGAAATTCAACCCGGTTATCTGCTCGATCCGGGTCAGCCGGTAGCGCAGTGTATTGGGGTGGATGAACAGGGCTTCGGCACAGGGATGCAGATCACAATCCTGCAAGAAATATTGGCGTAGCGTCTTTTGCAGCGTTCCCTTTCTGTCCTCCTGCGCCAGCTTGAGCAAGGGGGCCCGCAGCTGATCCGCCTGCCAGGAGTCCGCCAGACTGCCGAGCAGCACAGGCAGCCGGTAATCCTCGAAGAAGTAGACCTGCTTGCGCGGCGCCTGCCGCATGCCCCGGCGCAAGGTATCCCGCGCCGTCTGGTAGGAGCGTGCCAGCCCGTCTATGCCGCCGAAGTAATCACCCACCCCGATCCGCACCTTGAAGTGGGGAATGCGGGCCAGCAACTGCTTGATGCGGCTGCGCTCCTGCTCCGATTGCCAGACGCCCTCGCTCAGTTGGGCCGGTTTGAGCACCACTATCTCGTCGAGGCCATTGATGGCCACCAGATTGTCCCGCTCCGGATTTTCCAGCAGATGCACCAGCTCCCGCAGGCGGGCCGGATCCGCCTCCTCCAACGCCAGCACGGCCACCACCCGAGGCTGGTCCAGATCCAGCTCGAGGAAACGGGCCGCCTGCTGCAGCTGATCGACCCGCCCCTCGCCGCGAATGAGCTGCAGCACCAGCTCCTCCTTGTGGCGCTTGTCCCACTGCAACTGCTCGGTGAGCGCCGCCTGCTCCAGAATGAGCTCGGCCGTCATGCGCACCAGCTCGGCGTAAGCACGAACGATGTCCGGATCGCCCGAGATGCCGATGACCCCGAGCAGTTCCCCCTGATAGGCGATGGGCAGGTTGATGCCGGGACGCACCCCCTTGAGCTGCCGGGCGGTCGCCTCGCTTATCTCCACCACCCGGTTCTCGGTCAGCGCCAGCACGGCCCCTTCGTGGCGCTGATGCAGGCGCTCGGGATTGCCGGAGGCGATGATCAAACCGTGTTCATCCATCACGTTGACCGAGAACGACAATATCTTCATCGCCCGACTGACAATCTGACGGGCCAGGGTATCGTTTAGCTGCATAACATCTCCGGACAACAAGCTGGCATGACGCCTGGGGGCCGACAATCGCACGGGCCGACGCGCAAAGATCCCACATCATCAAGACAAGCGCGGGGGGGATCGCTAGAATAGGCCACTTTACGCTATGTGTGCCCCACCATGGATCATGGATCTGGCGTTATGCCGCTGTGTGGCGTGGTGGCTTCATCCTTCCGATATGGACTCCGCTATGGACTATGAATTTCGCCGCGACCCGTTCGGTGGCTATCGCGCCCGGTTCTCCATGGGCCATGAGGCCATCGGTCAGTGGTTGATCGATGAAGTTGGCAAGGATGAGGAGAAGCTCGACGAGCTCTTCTCCATCATCGACCAGCTGTCCAATCGCACCCGCACTGAATACCTGCTGCACGGCGGTGACTATTCACTGCTGCTCACCCCTGAGGAGGCCGAAGTGAAGGCCAACGTCCTCAATATCGAACTGGATGAGGATCTCGACGATCTCGCCTACTACGATGATGAGCAGCTGGCCATGTGCGGACTGGAAGACTTTGCCCAGGTGCTCGGCTCCTGGCGCGCCTTTATCCGCAACGAGGATATGGGCTGAATACCCACATTTCGGGCGAGCATGCCCCTTGCAACCCAACAGGATTGACTATGTCTATTTACGATTTTGACGGCGAACAACCAGAACAGCCGGAAGACGAGCAGGACCAGACCAAACAGGCCGTGCCTGCCAAGAAGAAAGGCAAGCAGGTGATGAACACTCAGGTCAACCTGAGCCCGCGCGATGCCAGCCGTCTGAACGGCCTGCACGTCGAAGCCATCACCACTCTGGACGACGTCAGCCTGCCGAAGAACGTCATCTTCAAGGCCGGCCTCATCGCCCTGGGCGAGCTGGAAGCCACCAAGCGTGCCGACATCATAGCTCGCGTCATCGCCGAATCCGGTCGATAAATCCCGGGTGATTGCCGGGGCGGGCCGCGAAAACGCCCCATACCTGGCAATGCCGTATCAGAAAAGCCGGAGCCCAAGCTCCGGCTTTTTCATGGCTGCGCCCCGCCGCGGACTCGCCCTTGCAGGGATCCGACCAGCCTATTAAGCCTTGTGTCATGATGTGACGACTTGTTAAGGTGCGGGACTTTTATCGGCCTTGGAGACTCAATGTTACCTCTACCTGATTCGCTCATCTGGGGAGCACTGGCGCTGGCCGTCTTGCTCTGTCTGGCCCGGCAACGCCTGCCCGGCCTGATCCTGCTGGGGGTCGCCCTGCTGGCCGCCCTCTACCTCGACCATCTCAGCCCATTCGCCCTGCTGATCACGCTGGCGGGCCTGTTGCTGGCCTGGCGCACCCCCAGCCTGCCCCAGCCCTGGCGTGGCGCCGCCCTGACCCTGATGCTGCTGTGGGCCATAGCGTTGATGCTGCACCTCATCCCCGGCTTCAGCAATCTGAAGGTGCTGGATCAGGTGCAGGCCGGCCCCGCCAGCGTGCCCTTCAACATGTACCTCAATCTGGACAAGCCGCTGGTCTTCTTCGGCCTGCTGCTGGCCTGGCCCGCCTTGCTCGGCCAGGGCGGTGCGATCCGCTGGCGAGCGCTGGCCCTGCTGCTGTTGCCGCTGGCGGCCCTGCTGATCACCGCCTGGCAGCTGGGGGCGCTCAAGCCCGAAGCTGGCCTGCCCCACTGGTGGTGGCTGTTTGCCCTCAACAACCTGCTGTTCACCTGCGTGGCGGAAGAGGCGCTGTTTCGCGGCTTCATCCAGCAGGGGGTGGCCGCCCGCAGCCGGCTCTGGCTCGGCATCCTGGTGGCCAGCCTGCTGTTCGGCGCCGCCCACCTGGCCGGCGGCCCGCTGCTGATGCTGTTTGCCGCCCTGGCGGGCGCCTGCTACGGCCTGGCGTTCCAGTTCAGTGGTCGCCTGAGCGTCGCCATCGCGATCCACTTCCTGTTCAACTTCGCCCATCTGGCCCTGTTTACCTACCCCCTGGCCAGCCGCTGATCCCGGGCGCCCCGCCCGGGGCGCCCTTGTTTCCCCTCCTCTGCCCCCTGCCTGCGGCCTGTCCGTTCGATATAGACTTTCTATTTGTACTTTTTTGCCAGGCCCGCGTGTCGATTAATTGACCCAAGCCAAGTTAGCGTCATCTTTGCCCCATAAAATGGGCCGGTAACCATCACAAAAAATAAAAACAAAACTATCAGTTACTTGGCTCACTCAGGATGCTCACATGACAACAACCCAACGGGAGGGGGAGATACGCTTCCCCGACCATCTATCACTGATCTCAACCACGGATCCCGCCAGCCACATCACCTATGCCAACCAGCACTTCTGCGAGGTGGCCGGTTACAACGCCGACGAGATGGAGGGGGTCCCCCACAATCTGGTGCGTCACCCCGACATGCCCAAGGCCGCCTTTGCCGACATGTGGCAACGACTGCGAGAGGGCAAGAGCTGGATGGGACTGGTAAAGAACCGCGCCAAGAGCGGCAAGTTTTACTGGGTCAACGCCTACGTCACCCCCATTCTCAACGAACAGCGGCAGATCATAGAGTACCAGTCGGTGCGTACCCGCCCGAGCGAGCAGGACATCGCCTGGGCTGAGCAGCTCTACGCCCGCATCCGGGCGGGCAAGGCGCTGCCCTGGCTCAGCCGGCTCACCCTGGAGCCGGGCCAGCTCACCCTGCTCCTCTCCGGCACGGCCCTGCTCGCCCTGCTGGCGGCCCTCGCCACCGGCAACCCCCTGTGGGGAGCACCCGGCGCGGCGGCGCTGCTGGCCCAGATGATCCACGGCGGGCGGCTGCAACAGCGGCTCAACCGGCTGGCCGTCACGGCCGGCGAGGAGATGGGCACCCCGCTCTGTCAGGTGCTCTACACCAAACGGCGGGATACCCTGGCTGCTCTCGAGCTGGCCCTGCGCATGAAGCGGGCCGAGCTCAAGGCGGTGGTGGGGCGCAGCGCCGACACCAACCAGCAGATACTGCAGGCCGCCGAGGATGACAGGGGCAATATCCAGACCATAGACATCCATCTGCAACAGCAGCGGGCCCAGAGCGAGCAGCTGGCCGCCGCCATCACACAACTGAGCCACTCCATTCGCGACGTGGCGAGCAACGCCCATCAGGCCAATGCCCTGGTGGGCGAGGTGCAGCAGGTGTCGGCCGAGGGGCTGCAGGCGCTGACGACCACCCAGGCATCGGTCAACCAGCTCCATCAGGAGCTTGACGCCAACCATAGGGTACTGGCGCAGCTGACCGGCGACAGCCAGAAGATCAGCGGGATCCTGGCGGTGATCAGCCAGATCGCCGATCAGACCAACCTGCTCTCCCTCAATGCGGCCATCGAGGCGGCGCGGGCCGGTGAGCAGGGGCGCGGCTTTGCTGTGGTGGCCGACGAGATACGGGCGCTGGCCCAGAAGACCCGCAGCTCCACCGGCGAGATCAACGAGATGATCCAGGCGCTGCAGCAGACCACCCGCCAGCTGGCCGATGGCATGACCCAGGGGGCCCAGACCTCGGAGCGCTGCCAGCAGCATGTGAGCACCACAGCCGAGGTGCTCAATCAGATCAACCGCATGCTGGCTCAGGTCACCCACACCAGCGACGAGATAGCCCAGGCCGTCAGCCAGCAGGCGGATGTCACCAGCACCCTGGATCATGGCATCCACCAGATCCACCAGCTGGCCAGCCACACAGCCGACAACAGCAGACAGGCCCTGGACGGCATCACGCTGCTGGTGGAGCGGCTGCACGCCCTCTCCCGCCTGATCAACCAGTTCCGCCACTGACCCGTCACAGGGGCGCGCATGCCGGCCGGCACGCGCGCCCCTGATTGCCGAGCCTGCTCTGCCCTCCACGTGGGCAGGGCACAGATCCCTCCCCTCAATGCCCCCTCTCCCCATATGGGGCCTTTCATTTATTTGTAACAAAAATGTAAATGAAATGACCTCTGTGCCCGCCATAACAGTCACTTTCCATCGTGCCTCAACCAAAAGGACTTAATGATGCACAAGCCTCTCAGTTATGCCGCCCTGCTGCTGGCCAGCCAGTTTCCGTTGCAGGCGCTGGCCGATACCGATGTCTACCTCACCAACAACGGCCCCGAGCCCTTGCTGCTGGAGATCCGCCAGAGCGGCTCCGGCCAGCTGCAGGCGGGCAGCCAGTGGATCCAGCACAGGACTGAGCTGGGTCCCTGGGAGAGCGCCATGGTGCTCAGCTTCAACCGCTACGAGGGGGTGAAGGCGGGCAAAAGCTATCTGTTTGAAACCCGGGTCACCACGGCCGGGGGCGACACCTATCGCCTCAACCAGCTGATGGAGGGCACCTGGTGGAACACCACATTGCAGCACGGTGGCGACACCCCGATCGCCAGCTCGGGCTGGCAGAGCGATCGCGCCCTGCATCGTACCCAGGGGCCGCAGGAGCTGGCCTTCGCCGCCAAGTTCACCGGCCGTTACGACGATCTGCACTATATGCTCACGCCGCCACAAAAGCGGGAGCAGCCAGAACCGGCGGAAAGCAAGCTCAAGGTCGCCAGCTACAACGTCTGGGCCCTGCCGGTGATCGCCGCCAGCATAGGCGAACGGCTGGCCTTGCTGCCCGAGCACCTCAAGGGCTATGACGCCCTGTTGCTGCAGGAGGTGTTCGACGGCCGCCGCGAGGGCTTCCTGCAGGCGCTGGCCAAAGAGTATCCCTATCAGACCAAGGTGCTCGACAAGCCGGGGGTCAACATCCACGACGGCGGCGTGGTGATCGTCAGCCGCTACCCAATCGTGCGCGAGGCCCAGCTGGTCTATCCCCAGTGCACAGGCACCGACTGCTTCGCCGACAAGGGGGTCATGTACGCCGAGGTGATCAAGGGGGGCAAAGCCTGGCACCTGTTCGCCACCCACACCGCCAGCTTCGACACCGACGAGGCGAGACGGCTGCGCCAGATCCAGTTCGGCCAGATGCGCACCCTGGCCGCCAGCCTCAAGATCCCGACCGGTGACACCGTCATCTACGGCGGTGACTTCAACGTCAACAAGCGCAAGTTTGCCGACGACTACGCCAACATGCTGAGCAACCTCAATGCCCATGAGCCCGCCTATGGCGGCTACACAGAGGCCACCTTCGACCCCAGGCTCAACCCCTATGCCGGCGGGCCCCTTTCCGGTGGTGCCAACGTCGAGTACCTGGACTATCTGGTGGTGAGCCGGGAGTACGGCGCCGCCAGCCACAATCTCAACAGCGTCTGGATCCCGCGCAGCAGCGATGGCAGCCTCTGGCCCGCCAGCAACCTCTCCGATCACTTCCCGGTCAAGGGAGAGATCAGCCGATGAAGCGCCGCTACGGGATCCTAGCCCTGGCGGTCCTCTCACTCTTGCTGCTCAACCTCGGCTGGCAATATGAACCACCGCAGACGCCGGCCGACGCACAGGCCAGCCTGCGCGGGGTACGTCAGCCACAGCAGGCGCCAGCCCCCCCTATGACGGCCCTCATGACCCGGCTCACCCCTGCTGCCAGCGGGAGCCAGCCCACAGCTCCGCACCCCAGCTGGCGGGAGATGCCGCAGGAGATGAGCCAGCTGCTCGCCAGCGAGGTAGGCGACAGCGAGCAGCCGCTCGCCGAGCGCCTCGCCAACCTGAGTGAGCTGGAGTCGCAGTGGATGAGCGAGGGGGAGAGCCTGACCCGGTTGCAGGGGCGCTATGCCGAGGCGCTGGCACAGCTGGCCAGCGAGGGTGAGCAGCTGACCCTGGCGGAGCGGCTGGCCGCCCTGACCCGGCTGCAGGATGAGTGGGCAGCGGATCATCCGGATCTGGCGGCGGATCTGTTCAACCCGGACGCCCGCCTGCAGCAGGCGCGCCAGCTGTGGGGGGACGAGGAGCTGGAGACATTGGCCCGCCACTTCCTGCCTGCCGATCGGGCCGAGGCCAGCCTGGCCTTTGCCGCCACCCGCCAGCAGCAGCTGGATCAGCGCGGCCACTACCAGCAGCAATTGGCCGAGCTGGAGCAGCAGCTGGCGGCCAGTCAGGGGAACATGGATCCCGAACGCTGGCAGCAGCACAGGGAGGAGGTGCTCGGCCAGTTTAGGCGCGACTTCTTCGCCCAGGCACAGGGCAAGCCCTGAGCGGGAGACGGCCCGGGGAGCCTGACGTTGAAAAGAAAAAGGGCCCGCCAGGGCCCTTTGCGTTTGCCAGCCCTTCAGGCCAGCGGGTAGCTGGCGGCCAGCCCGTTCTCGCAATGCCAGTTGGCCCACAGCTTGTTGTCGCTGCCCATCAGAAGGGTGGCAAAGTTGCGGGTGCGCAGGTAGACGGGGGCGCCGAACGGCTTGATCAGCTCGGCGCGGATCGCGCGGTTCTCGTCGAGGTACTCGGGATTGTCGTTGGTCATGGCGAGGATCCCCATCCACTGGAACTGGGTGGGACAGGGATGGACTATGCCGGAGGAGACCAGCTGGTGCACATTGGTGACCCCTTCACGCTTGTCCTGAATGACGCCAAGGCAGCCCACGTGCACGTCGCCGGAGAGGATCAGGGTCTTGTGCTGGCGCCGTACTCGGGCGTTGTCCAGCAGCCGCATGATGAGCCGGGCCCGCTCCCCCTGATGGGCCTTGGCCCGCCAGTGATCCTTGAGATCGTCGGTCAGCTCCTCCTCCCAGGGGGTGGCATCCAGCGCCGCCTCGGTGAAGGAGAAGTCCCGATAAACCACGGGCACGCCCGCCATCACCAGCAGGTGGCCCGCGTCGCAGCCGGCCAGCGCGCCGTTGACCTGATCCCACTGGGACTGGCTCATCACCTGGGCCGGGGTGCGGTTCGCCCGGTTGTCCAGCGCCAGGATCCGGTAGCCCCGAAAACTGAGCAGCCAGGAGTGGTGGGCCAAGTTGACCGGGTCCAGCAGGGAGGCATTGGCGCCGCTGCGCAGCTGGAACAGCCGGAAATAGCGGGACGCGGCGGCATAGATGACCCGATAGACATCGCAGCCCTGCAGATCCTCGGGATAGCTGCCCCAGCCATCGAAGATGTCGTGGTCATCCCACATCATGGCGCTTGGCACCCGGGACAGCAGGCGCGCCACCTCGGGCCGTCCCCACTGCTTGCAGTAGAGATCGCAGTAGAAGCGATCGAGCTGCTCCTCCATGGTGCGGGTCGCCTTGCGCTTGACCTTCTCGGTCCTGTCCAGCTCGTTCCAGGCCTTGAGGCTGGGCACTGTGGTCCAGAGGGAGTCGGCATAGACCTGATCACCCCCCATCAGCAGCAGCGAGAAGGGATGCACGGCATGCTCGGCAGCAAGCCGATCCCACATCACATAGGGCTGAGGCGTGGAGGTGAGCAGCTTGAAGTCGGAAAAACCGTTGCAGGAGGCATAACCGATGCGCACCTGCTCCGCCGACCCCGGCAGATGAAACTGCCAGTGGTCGTCCCCGGTCAGATCCCGGGCGGGCTCCCCGTCCAGCAGGATCTGGTACTCCACAGTCGCTCCCCCGGCGGCCGGGTTGGCCGTCCAGCTGGCCCGCCAGAAGCCGCCCTTTGGGGTATCCGCCTGCTTGCCAGCAGGCAGCAAGGTGCCGTTGATCCTGATGCTGGCGCCCTTGCAGCCGGGCCCCGCCAGAAAACAGATGCTGTATTGCGTCTCAGCTTCGAGCCCCAGCAGGGGCCCCATTACCAGACTCGCCATTGCCTATCCCTCCGTGGTTGAACCCATGGAGCATAGTGAAACCGGCGTCCTTTGGTACTGCCCAATCGGGCAGATCATCCTTGAATCAGGCCTTGCCCTTGAACTGCTTGACGCTGCGCTTGTTGGCGGTACGGCGGTTCGCCTGCTTGTCGCGCGGGGGGCGCTTGCCCTCCCCGCTGGCGGGCAGATCGGTCACCGGGAAACCGGCGAGTTCCCACAGCGGCAGCTCGCGGCCGGTGAGGGTGCGGATCGCCGCCAGGGTATCGCTCTCGCCGTGGCACACCAGCGAAATGGCCAGCCCCTCGCGCCCGGCGCGGGCGGTGCGGCCGATACGGTGAACATAAACGGGGGCGCTGGCGGGCAAGTCCAGGTTGATCACCACAGGCAATGCCTCCACATGTATGCCCCGCGCCATCAGGTCGGTGGCCACCAGCACCCGCACCTTGCCAGCCTTGAAATCGTCGAGCGCCTGATCCCGCACCGCCTGTTCCTTCTCGCCATGCAGGGCGGCAACCGGGATCCCCGTCCTGGCCAGCTTCCTGGCCACGCCGTCGGCATCGTCCCGCGCACTGATGAACACCAGCACCTGCGGCCAGGCCTGCTCCTTGAGCAAGCTGATCAGCGCCGGCACCTTGCTGCTCTTGTTGACCAGATAGAGCCGCTCCTCGATCTCGTTCACCAGGCTGTTGAGGGGATTGGCCTCGATGCGGGTCGGCTCTGTCAGCAGGCCGGTCGCCAGCTCATCCAGCTCGGCAGGCAGGGTGGCGGAGAAGAGCAGGGTCTGACGCTCGGCGGGCATCTCATTCATCAGCCACTGGATATCGGGCCAGAAGCCCATCTCCAGCAGGCGATCCGCCTCATCCAGCACCAGCTGTTGCAGGCCATCCAGCCCCAGCACTTGCTGAGTGAGCAGATCCCGCAGCCGCCCCGGCGTCGCCACCAGCAGCTGCGGCCCCAGCGCAAGTTCGGCCTGTTGCCGCTCCTGCGCCACGCCGCCGCACAGGGTCAAAACGCGCAGCCCCAGCGCCTCGGCAGCCCCTTGCAAGGCGGCGCTCACCTGGGTGGCCAGCTCGCGGGTCGGCACCAGCACCAGCCCCTGCACCAGACTTGAGGCGGGATCCAGCCGTTGCAGCAGCGGCAGCCCGAACGCCAGCGTCTTGCCGCTGCCGGTCTGGGCCAGCGCCAGCAGATCCTGCCCCGCCAATACCACGGGTATCGCAAGCTGCTGGATGCGGGTCGGGGTGTGCAGGCTGGCAGGCAGGGCCGCCAGCAGGGCGGGATTGAGGTCGAGTTCGCTAAAGGTCATGGGGCTACGCAGATATCGGCTGAATAAAGAAGTGGGAGGCGAAGTCTAGTGAGCAGGGAGCTATAAGTAAAATCTCATCCATCGCGGGCTCTGCAATCGAGCCCGGTTCGATATGACCGGAGCACCTCAGACTACACTTCTGGAACCATCACCCAAGGGTGTGACCAGATCATGACCAGATATACCTATATCTTGCTGTTTACCCTGCTCGGCCTGCTGGGGTTGACCACCCTGAGCCTCTCCCTGGCAGGCACGCCGGCCACGCCTTCGGACAAACCGGTTCGCATCCTCAATGCCCATCTTGGCGAGCTGCCAGGTCTTATCAACGCCGACAAGACGGGTCCCTTCGTCGATCTGGTGCAGGCGATTGATGAACAGTCTCCCGAGGTCAGCATCCGTATCACCATATACCCCATTGCCCGTGCCATGGCCGGTGTCATCGCAGGTAAAGCCGACTTCAGCCTGCCCGCGATCCGCAATCTGCACGATGCGGACATGCTGCCCTATCGCTTCAGTACCCGCAGCTTTGGCAAAGTCACCCATGTCATCTACAGCAACACGGCTCACCCCGTCACCACCGATATGGCCTATGGGGTTGAGCCTACCCAACGGGATCTGCTGATCGAAGCCACTCCGGGCTTTCTGCCCATTCCGCTGCAAAGGTCCATGAGCATAGAGCAGTCGCTGCGCAAGCTCTCACGCGGTCGCATCGATGCCTTCATCTGGGCCCAGGAGGAAGCCGACCTGGTGCTGCGCCAGCTGGGGCTGACCAACATCCACCGGGAACACTTCGGCGATTTCGAGGATGTCTTCATCATCGCCAAGGGGGCGGCGGGTGATGATATGGATCACTTCCTCAGCACGGCCATCGACCGGCTGGCCGCGTCCGGCAAGTTGGCCGAGATCTACTCCAGGCTGCATCGCCCTTATGAGGTGTGGCAGCCCCATCCCGAGCCATTGGCCCCGCCGGCGTCATCCAGCACGCCCTGATGACCAGACGCCATCCATAAAAAATCCCGCCACGGCGTGCCGTGGCGGGATTTTTGAACTCACAAACTTACAGCGCGGCCAGGGCAGCGGCGTAGTTCGGCTCGTCGGCCACTTCGGCCACCAGCTCGCTGTGCAGCACCTTGTTGTCTGCATCCAGCACCACTATGGCGCGGGCGGCCAGGCCAACCAGCGGACCGGAGGAGAAGGCCACGCCGTAGTCCTGCAGGAAGGCAGCACCACGCAGGGTGGAGAGAGTCACCACCTTGTCCAGACCCTCGGCGCCGCAGAAGCGGGACTGGGCGAACGGCAGATCGGCGGAGATGCAGAGCACGACTGTGTTCTCCAGCGCGCTGGCCTGTTCGTTGAATTTGCGCACTGAGGTGGCACAAGTCGGGGTATCGACGCTCGGGAATATGTTCAGGATCTTGCGCTGACCGGCGTAGGCCGCCAGGGTCAGGTCGGACAGATCCTTGGCAACCAGGGAGAAGGGCTTGGCCTGCTCACCGGCAACGGGGAAGTGACCGGCGACGGAGACGGGGTTGCCTTGCAGGGTAACGGAATTGCTCATGTTATGTCCTTGATTATCGAGGGAGGATAGGGCTCCCCAGTATAGGCGCGCCGGGCGGTGACAAACACCCGCCAACCACAAGGATATAAGGGCGTTTTATCCTGACCCGGACAGCTAGCCCCTGCCGGCTCAGTCAGCAAGATAAAGGAGCTTGACCTTGGACTTAACACCAAGGTTTACACTCGGCTCAGTTATCGAAGATCTCGCACCGGCGGGATCCATCCAAGAGGGACTCATCATGAGCAAATCCTGCTGCAGCCATCAAGCTGCCGCCGCCCCCATCAAGGCCGTCAGCAAGTCTGCCACCAGTCAGAACGAGCATCAGCACGACAGCCATTGCTGTGACAGTGCCACGCCGGTCAGCAGCTGTGCCAGCAAGGCCCCCCATGATCATCAGGATCAGGGGGTAAGTGAATCGCCGGGGGACGAAGAGCCCCCCAGAGCAGGCTGTCACAGCCAGGGCTGCTGCAGCCCGCAGCCGCCCCATGACCATGAGCATCATGGGCATGATCACCATGAGCAAACCGCCGACACCGCCGAGCCGTTAATCGCGCCGGAGCAGGACAGTCGCCGCCACAGCTGGCAGGTGCTGGGGATGGATTGCCCCAGCTGTGCCCGCAAGATCGAGACAGCCGTCAGCCGGGTCGCGGGCGTGCAGCAGGCCCGGGTACTGTTTGCCACCGAGAAGCTGGTGGTGGATCTCGCCCCCGGCCTCTCCCCCGATCCCGTCACCGCCGCCGTGCTGGCCGCGGGTTTCCGGCTCAAGGGCGCAACTCAGCCCGGGGACGACAACGCCAGGCGGCGCAGCCCGCAGATGAGCCTGCTCGCCAAATATTGGCAGCCGCTGTCGCTGGCCGGCCTGATGCTGGTAGCGGCCCTGCTGCCGAAAGAGTTCGGTCAGCCGCTGTTTACCCTGGCCACCCTCTGGGGCCTGTGGCCCATCTCCCGCAAGGCCTGGGCCCTGACCAAGAGCGGCTCCCCCTTCGCCATCGAGACCCTGATGACGGTGGCGGCGCTGGGCGCCCTCTTCCTCGGTGAAACCGCCGAGGCGGCCATGGTGCTGCTGCTCTTCATGCTGGGGGAACATCTGGAGGCCTACGCCGCCGGCCGTGCCCGCGCCGGGGTCACGGCCCTGATGGCGCTGGTGCCCGACAAGGCGCTGCGGATCCGCACCACGATTGACGGTGACGTGCGGGAAGAGGTGGCGGCCGACCAGCTGCGTCCCGGCGACATCATAGAGATAGCCCCTGGCGCCCGCCTGCCGGCGGATGCCCGTCTGCTCGACGCCCTCGGCGCCTTTGATGAGAGCGCCCTGACCGGGGAATCCATTCCGGTGGAGCGTCGCCAGGGTGACAAGGTGCCCGCCGGCAGTCTGGCGGCGGATCGGGTGCTGCGCCTCGAGGTGGTGTCCGAGCCCGGCAACAACGCCATCGACCGCATACTGCACCTGATCGAGGAGGCCGAGACCCAGCGCGCCCCCATAGAGCGTTTCATCGACCGCTTCAGTCGCTGGTATACCCCGGCCATGATGCTGGTCGCCCTACTGGTGGTGATAGTGCCGCCGCTGGCCTTCGGCCAGAGCTGGGACGAGTGGGTCTATCGCGGACTGGCGCTGCTGCTCATCGGCTGCCCCTGCGCCCTGGTGATCTCCACTCCGGCGGCTGTCACCTCCGCCCTGGCGGCGGCGACCCGACAGGGGGCCCTGATCAAGGGCGGCGCCGCGCTGGAGCGACTGGCCCACATAGATACAGTGGCGTTTGACAAGACAGGCACCCTGACCCTGGGCAAGCCGCAGCTGACCGAGCTGGTCAGCCTCAGTGGCCGGCCTGAAGCCGAACTGCTGGCACTGGCCGCCGCCATAGAGCAGGGCTCCCACCACCCGCTGGCCCGGGCCGTGGTAGCCAAAGCGACCGAGCAGGGACTGACTCTGGCCGCGGCTCAGGATCTGCGCGCCCTGCCGGGCATGGGGGTGGAGGGGCGCATCGACGGCACCCTCTGGCAACTGCTGGCGCCGAGCCGGATTGACTCGCTGAGCCATGCCCTCAACGCCCAGATAGCCACCCTTGAGCAGCAGGGCAAAACGGTAGTCGTGCTCGGCCAACCGGGCGCAGCACCGGCGGCCCTGCTGGCCCTGCGGGATCAGCTCCGGCCCGAGGCGGCAGCGGCCTTGGCGGAGCTCAAGGGGCTGGGACTGCGCAGCATAATGCTGACCGGCGACAACCCGCGCGCCGCCGAGGCGATTGCCAACGAACTCGGCATGGGCTGGCGCGCCAGCCTGCTGCCGGAGGGCAAGGTGGAGGAGATAGCCAAGCTGGCCACCAGCCAGAAGGTCGCCATGATAGGGGACGGCATCAACGACGCCCCCGCCATGAAGCGCGCCAGCATCGGCATCGCCATGGGTGGCGGCACAGACGTGGCGCTGGAGACGGCCGATGCCGCCCTGACCCACAACCAGCTCGGCGGCATCGCCGCCATGATCCGCTTGTCGCGGGCGGCGCTGGCCAACATCCACCAGAACATAGCGCTGGCGCTGGGGCTCAAGGCCATCTTCCTGGTCACCAGTCTGCTCGGCATCACGGGTCTGTGGATTGCCGTGCTGGCGGATACCGGCGCCACCGCCCTGGTGACGGCCAACGCCCTGCGCCTGCTGCGCAAGCGCTAAACCAGCCGTTAACGGCACAGCCAACAGCCGCCCCAGTGGGGCGGCTTTTTTATTGCCTCGCCCACGACGACAAAGAAAAAGCGCGGCTGCCGGTTGGCAGTCGCGCTTTGCTTACGCTCTCGGCGTTATCCCACCCTTGGCAAGGTGGAATTCAACCCTGGGCTGCCGAGCCAGCCCCGGGCTCGATGGGGCTGCTTACTTGGTCGCAGTGGGTGCGGTAAAGCTGACACTCAAGCTTGGTTTCTCCTTGTTCATGGCGGTAAAGACGAACTTGTAGCTGCCCGCCTTGTCAGCATTGAACGGCAAATCACCGCCATTGGCACAGAGCACACTGACCTGGCCTGTCGCCAGCTGGTCGGTGTTGCTGCACTTGCCGTAGTTGATCGAGCCGCCCCAGTCACTACCGGCAATCTTCACCTGGGTCATCCCCAGCTTGTCGACCGTCACTTCTGTGGTGAACTCGTAGGTGAAGTTGCCGCCAAAGATCATCTTGTTGACCGGATCCCATTGGTTCAGGAAACCACGCACGAAGACATCTGTGTCACCAAACGGCGGAACCGTGCTCAGATCTGTCTTCTTGCTCACCGGCAGACCCGCGCCCTGGGCACCGGCCTGCGGCTTGACGAACACGGCAGCGGACCAGGCCCCCAGGGTCAGGGTACCGCCATTGACGGCGGCATCGCGGGCTATGCTGCTACCGGCATGGTGGGCCGGGCTCAGTTGCAGCGTGCTCAGATCGATGGGCTGATCATTGCCGTCACGGAAGTCGCCGATGCTCTGGGGGGCATTGGTGGCGTTGATCATCACCACCAGACCGTCGATGGCCGGATCCAGATCCGCACCCGCATTGATGCCGTCATCCACCGTCATCACTATGAGGCCGGGCTCCTGATCCGGGCCAGTGTTGCGGAAGTCGACCCGCTTGATCACCTCGGCGCCGCTGCCAAGACGCAGCAGGCGGGAGGATTGACGCAGCTCGGCCAGCTCCTGGTAGAAGCCCACCATGGTCGCCATGTCGGCCCCGCTCGGCTTGACGTGCTTGCCGAGCACCTGCTCGATCAGCGGATAGTTGTCGCCATCCTTGTCCTTGCGCGGCAACCCCTTGTTGAAGTTGTTGTCGGCAAGGGTGTAGTCGACTCTGTTGTACCAGTCACCCGAGTCGTAGCTGTCCCGCTCCATGGATTTGGAGCGCAGCAGCTCGACACCGGCGTGGGTAAACGGAATGCCCTGCCCCAGCATGGCGGTGGCCAGCGACACCCCCTGCATCCGCACCAGATCGGCTCCTTCCGGCGCCTTGTAGATCAGGTTGTCGAACAGGGTCTGGTTGTCGTGCTTGTCGACATAGTTCTGGATCTCGGTCGGATCCTGGGCATAACCCGCAGCTTGACCGTTGTAGTCGATGTCGGAGCCCTTCTTCGGCATGCCATCCTTGTCGGTCAGCACGAAATCCTTGAGGTTGCCGGCCATGCCGAGGCGAACCAGGTCGGATTGATGCAGCGCCGTGGCCAGCTCGACGCCGTCCATCTCGTTGGCATCCACCAGGGCACCGTTGCCGAAGCCCTGGGTCTTGCGAATGGTATCGCCACCGTCAAACGGACTGCCGCCGCGCACCGCATCCCGCAGCCGGTCGGAGAAGGAACCTATGCCGGTGCCGCCCAGGTGCTTCTGGGTCGCCTGCACGAAGCGCTTGTCATCCTGCACCTCGCCGAAGTTCCAGCCCTCGCCGTAGAAGTACATCTCGGGGTTGACCTTCTTCACCGCGGCCAGCGCCTGCACCATCTGATCTTTCGGGTGGTGGCCCATCAGGTCGAAGCGGAAGGCGTCGATCTTGTAGTCGCGGGCCCAGGTGACCAGGGAGTCATCCATCAGCTTGGCGAACATGGCGTGTTCCGGCGCCGTGTTGGAGCAGCAGGTGGAGTTCTCCACCGAGCCGGTCTCCGGATTGAGGCGCTGATAGTACCAGGGCACTATTTTGTCGAGCACCGACTTGGGACCCAGGCCTGCCTCGTTGGTGTGGTTGTAGACCACGTCCATCACCACGTTCATGCCGATGTTCTGCTTGATGGCCTTGACCATCTCGCGGAACTCCAGGATGCGCTGGCTGCCCTCGGCATTGGTGGCGTAAGAGCCTTCCGGCGCCGTGTAGTGGTAAGGGTCATAGCCCCAGTTGAAGGAGTCCACCCCGCGCAGATAGCCGTAAAGCTCCTGTACCTGCGGGTTCTCCTTGCTGTCGGCCCCCTGCAGATCGGTGAGCACGGCTTCTATGGTCTGACCGCCACCGCAATGGCTGGCGAACTTGGAGTTCTGCACCTCGGGGTTGACCTGACACAGCTTGCTGAAGTCATCGGCAAGGTTGGCCACCTTGGCCGGATCCTCGTTGACGGTGGCGATGTCGAACACCGGCAACAAATGCAGGTGGCTGACGCCGCTCTTGGCCAGCGCCTGCAGGTGCTTGACCGGCACGCTGTCGCTGTCGGTCAGCCCCAGGAACTTGCCGCGGTGCGCAGGCAAGGTGGAGTCGTCGTTGCCGGTCAGATCGCGGACATGGGCCTCATAGATGGTGATGTCGGCAGGGTTCTGCTGGCTGTGGGGCGCCTTCAGGCTGTCCCACCCTTCCGGCTTGAGGGCCGGATCATCGAGATCCACCACCTGGCTGAACTCTGAGTTCATCGCCAGGCTCAGGGAGTAGGGGTCTGTCACCTGATAGGATTCCAGCTTGCGGCTGACCGGGTGATAGACTTGGATGTCGTAGCGGTAGAACTTGCCTACCAGCTCGCTGCCACCCTGCACGCTCCAGCTGCCGCTGGCCTCGTCCCGAGTCATGGTGCGCTCGCCCAGCGCCCTGTGCTTGTCATCAAACAGTGCCAGCTTGACCGACTTAGCGGTCGGCGCCCACAGCCGGAAGGTGACATTGCCCCCCTCGACGATGGCGCCATAGGCCAGCTTGGCGGCGGCGTCGGCATAGAGGGCATCGAGGGCACCGGCGCTCTGCACCAGGGTTGCCCCCTGCAGTATGCCGTCGGCATCTGTGCCTATGGCCACCAGCTCGCCCTTGAGCAGGGGCTTGAGGTCCTTGCCAGCCGGCAGGGCGAAGGCGGCGGCATCCTTGAGGTGCGGATACTTGGCCTGCTGCTCGGCAGTGAGACTGGTAGCCGTTAGAGTGATGTAGGGGAAGTCGAATACCCCTTCCGCATTGGCCTTGATGGTGCCCGACTCAGTGTAATAGAGGCGCACATGGGGCTTGTCCTTGCCCCCTTGCCAGATCAGGGTGTTGCCATCGATCAGATGGGCGCTGGCCCCCGCCACGCCAAAGGCGGCAGTGAAGGCGTCGGCACGACTGCCGAAGACCTCGCTCTTGCCCGCGACGATTGCCACTGTGCGATCCGGGTGATCGCTGAAGACCACCTTCATGTCGCTGCCGGTCAGGTTCGCCAGATCGCCGTTGCGGGCGATAAAGTTGATACAGCCTTCCAGCTTGGCCAGCGGTACCACCCAACTGGGACCGAAGCCGTCGGCCGCCGCCGGGGTATTGACCTTGTCATCCCAGCCCGCGTTGAGGCCGCTCTCGGCGGTGGCGCTGCAGGCGTCGTTGTTCCACAGGTGCAGGCTGTAGTTGGCAAAGGGACCATCCACCCCGCGCGCCGCGCTGGTCTGGGTATCCACCAGGGCGATCACCGCCTGATCGGGCCCGGCCACCAGTTGCTCGGCAGGGGGTTGCACATTGGGCAGACGGGCGACGGGGCCGTCAGTAGGGTCAGGGGTGGGGGAGGAGCTGTTGTCATTGCAGCCGGACAAAAGCGCGAGCAGTGAGGCTGTTACCAGCGCCACTTTGGTCTTTTTCATATCCATTTTTTTATAATTCCCGCTGTAGTTAGTCTCGATAGTCGAGTACCCGGTCATTGCCGAGCGGTGCCATATTAATCAGCGGCAATCGTTTCAAATGTGAGCAGCAGGGCAAAAAAACCAACCCTTTTCAACAAGATAACGTTTTCATAACGAAAGTTGGATCGGGCTCACAGACCCGGCCTCACTTTCGGCCCATACCAGCAGACAGACGAGTCCATACCGGAAAAATCAATTTCCGATCAAGTGGATAGAGAAGGAGTCACGGCATATGAAGCGAATTGAGGAACAGGCCAAACGGCTGGATCAGGAGTATCAGGCGATCGCGCAGTTGTTTGACCAATTTTGCCAGCAGGCGGGCGTACTCGCCGAGCAGTACCACTTCTTCAACTGGCCCGACTATGAAGACACACCGCCCCTCTGCCGGGCCTTCACCCTGCTGGGGGAGCCGCGCGAGCTGCGCCTGCGCTGCCAGCCGGGGGAGCGTGGCACCTTGAGCGGTCTCATCCAGGTGGGCAGCGAAGATGGCACAGTCCACGCCAGCCTGGGCTTTCGGGCCGATGGCCACCTGCAGCTGGAGTCGGGATCCTTGCTGGACAACCCGCCCCAGCTGCTGCTCAAGCTGCTGCTGGGGGCCATCTGGCAGCACAAGCCGGACGATGATCACGGCCAGCACCACTGATTAAAACCACAAGAAGGGGCCTGGGCCCCTTCTTCATGTCTTGTGTGGCCGGCCGGGCATGATCAGGGCTGGGCAATCTCTATGGTGACGTGCACCAGCTCCTCGTGGATGGCGAGTCGCTCGCGGATCTCCCGGGCAGGCATGGGGGCCGCCATCAGCAGGGAGAGCACGCAGGCATACTGCTCCTGCCCCACCCGCCAGACGTGCAGATCGCGGATCTCGGCCTCCGGCAACTCAGCTATCACCTCGCGGATCTCCGCCACCAGCGGGGTATCCATCTCGGCATCCAGCAGCACCCGGCCCGAGTCGCGCAGCAGACCCCAGGCCCACACAGCCACCAGTACGGCGCCCGCTATGCCCATCAGGGGATCCAGCCAGTCGGCCCCCCACCACATGCCACCCACCAGCGCCAGTATGGCCAGTACCGAGGTGGCCGCATCCGCCAGCACATGGATGTAGGCGGCACGCAGGTTCAGATCCTGATGGCCCTGGTGGTCAGCATGGTCATGATGATCGTGGCCGTGATGATCATGATGGTGGCCATGGTCATGACCGTGGTGATGACCATGATCGTCCTTCAGCAGCCAGGCACAGGCCAGATTCACCAGCAGGCCGACTATGGCGATGACGATGGCCTGCTGATAGTGGATCGGGCTGGGATCCAGCAGCCGGAACACAGATTCGAACAGCATAAGAGCCGCCACTCCCACCAGCAGCAGGGCGCTGGTGAAGCCGCCAAGCACCTCTATCTTCCAGGTGCCGAAGCTGAATCTGTGGTCACGGGCGAAGTGGCGGGCTGCGCGGTAGGCCAGCACCGAGAGGCCGAGCGCCAGCGCGTGGGAGCTCATGTGCCAGCCGTCGGCCAGCAGCGCCATTGAGTTGTAGAACCAGCCGCCGCTGATCTCCGCCACCATCATGATGACGGTGAGCAGCACGGCCCAGCGGGTCTTCTGTTCGGCCAGCGGATTGCCCTGGTGTACGACGGGTTGATGGCAATGGGATGAGACGAGGGATGACATGAATTTCTCCTGAGGGCGACAATGCAATATACTATACCCCAGTATAGTTTTATTGATCGAGAGGATCCTGCATGTCACACACCATTCACGGCAAAAAGAAGCTGCTGGCGCGGGTGCGCCGCATCAAGGGCCAGACAGGCGCACTGGAAAGCGCGCTGGAGCAGGAGGGTGACTGCGCCGCCATTTTGCAGCAGATAGCCGCCATCCGCGGCGCCGTCAACGGCCTGATGCTGGAGGTGCTTGAGGGGCATATGCGCGAACATCTGGGCGCCGAGGAGGCCACCCCGACCGAGCGGCTGGAAGATCTGGATCAGGTGGTGCGGGTGCTGAGATCCTATCTGAAGTAAGGGAGCCCCCGCCTGCCCGCTGGCGGCCAGCCTGCATGCCTGCGCTGAAATGCCTCGGCAGCGCGGGCCGCTTGACAGCCGGGCTGGGTCGACCGGGCATCCCAGGTCCGTTTCAGACTTGAGCCCTCGCCCGCTTTACGCCATCATGACCGCCGATCGTTGATCGCCTTACCCTGGATTCCACTTCGCAAGGACCCCCCATGTTTGAACACGTCGATGCCTACGCTGGCGACCCCATACTGACCCTGGTCGAGACCTTCCACAAAGACACCCGCGAGCAGAAGGTGAACCTGGGGATCGGCCTCTATTACGACGAGCAGGGCCGCATTCCGCTGCTGGCCTCGGTGCAGCAGGCAGAAGCCCGCCGCGCCGCCGCGCCGGCACCGCGCCCCTATCAGCCGATGGAGGGTGCCGCCAACTACCGCACCGCGGTGCAGCACCTGCTGTTTGGCGCCGACCATGAGGCGGTCAAGGCCGGCCGCATCGCCACCATCCAGACCATAGGCGGCTCGGGCGCGCTCAAGATCGGCGCCGACCTGCTCAAGCGCTACTTCCCGACCTCGGAGGTGTGGGTCAGCAATCCGACCTGGGACAACCACAAGGCCATGTTCGAGGGGGCCGGCATCAAGGTGCACGACTACCCCTACTACGATGAAGCCAGCGGCGGCGTCCAGTTCGATGCCATGCTCGACTGCCTGAGCAGCCTGCCGGCGAAAAGCATAGTGCTGCTGCACCCCTGCTGTCACAACCCGACCGGTGTGGATCTCTCCTCTGCCCAGTGGGACAGGGTCATTGCGCTGGTGGTCGAGAAGAATCTCATTCCTTTCATGGACATCGCCTATCAGGGCTTCGGTGACGGGCTGGAAGAGGATGCCTACGCCATTCGCGCCATGGTGGCCGCCGGTGTCAGCTTCTTCGTCAGCAACTCGTTTTCCAAGAACCTCTCCTTCTACGGCGAACGTTGCGGCGGCCTGTCGGTCATCTGCAAGGATGCCGAAGAGGCGAGCCGGGTGCTGGGCCAGATGAAGGCGACCGTGCGTCGCAACTACTCAAGCCCCCCCACCCACGGCGGCCAGATCACCGCGGCCGTGATGAACGATGCCAGTCTGCACGCCCTCTGGGTCGACGAGGTGGGCGAGATGCGCACCCGCATCAAGGCCATGCGCCAGAAGCTGTTCGAGGTGCTGAGCGCCAAAGTGCCTGGCCGCGATTTTGGCTACTTCATCAGCCAGCGCGGCATGTTCAGCTACACCGGCTTCACCCCGGAGCAGGTTGACAGACTGCGCGAAGAGTTCGCCGTCTATCTGGTGCGATCCGGTCGCATGTGCGTGGCGGGTCTCAACAGCCGCAACGTCGACTACGTGGCCGACGCCATGGCGGCCGTGCTCAAGGGCTAATCCGCTCAAGCCCCGCCTCGGCGGGGCTTTTTGTTTGTCCCGATTTTATGGAGCCGCTATGAACCTGATTGCACTGTCATGTTTGACTGTGAGGGGTCGCCACCGGGTCAATCGACCGCCCCTGCCCGCACTTGTCTCGCTTGTGGAGTCTCTATGGATCTGATTGCCCTGTCCCGGCTGGGCGGCCGCCATCTGGTCACCCTGCACCTGCTGCTCGACAGCCAGAGCGTCACCCGCACAGCCGAGCGGCTCTGTACCACCCCCTCCACCGTCAGCAAGACCCTCAACCAGTTGCGGGATCTGCTCGGCGATCAGCTGCTCTACCGCCAGGGCAACCAGCTGTTGCTGACCCCGTTTGCCGAGCGACTCGGCCCCACCCTGCACCGGCTGCTGAGCGAGCTGAACAGCCTCACCAGCCAGGGCGGTTTCGACCCCGCCACCTGGCAGGGACAACTGAAATTCGCCCTGCGCGAAAGCGGCATGGTCTGGCCCATGGGCCCCATTCTCGGCCAGCTGATGCGGGAGGTGCCCGGTCTGGTGCCCGACATCTGGAACAAGGATGAACAGGGGCTGGCGGCATTGGCGGCGGGCAAGCTCGACTTCGTGATCCTGCCCCACGATCAGAGCCAGCCCCTGCCCCGCCAACCGGGTCTGGTATGGGAGACGCTGCGGGAAGACAAGCTGGTCTGCCTGTTGCGGGCAGGCCACCCGGCGCTGGACAAGCCCTGGGATCTGGATGCCTACCTGAGCTGGCGCCATATCGCCATTCGCGATCAGGAGCTGGCCAACCCCTTCTTCGAGCAGAGCCTGGCCCAGTTGCAGGTACGCCGCCAGATCAGCGCCACCCTGCCGGATTTTGGCAGCGCGGCGGCCCTGCTGCGCCAGAGCGATCTCATCCTCACCGCCGTCGAAGGCTGGGCCGAGCAGGCCATGAGCCGGGATCTGGTGATCCGCCCGGTCCCGTTCGACTATGGCGCCGTCACCCACAGCCTGGTGTGGTACGGCCCGGCCGGTGAAGAGCCCGCGCGGCGCTGGTTCCGCCAGCGGATCCTGCAACTGGCCCGGGAACTGGGTTAGCGAACCCAGGCGGCACCCATTGCAGATCCTGCGGGCGCCAATACAGATCCGAAGAGAAGAGAGCCTCGCCAGCGGGATCCCCATGGCAAGGCTCGCAGAGAGGAGAAAGCCTCAGGGCTTCTTGGTATAGATGGGGCTGGGAAAGGAAGCGACGTTGTTGCCCAGCTCTGTGATGCGGGCAGCCCCCTGCTTGCGTACCTGATCGACCCGCAGCACATGGTGCATGGGGATCATGGTGCGGTTGACGTCGGCAAATTCACTCTTCAATTTCTCGTGACTGGGATCGACGATGAGCGCCGTGTGGGTGTCCCACACGAAGTTCGCGATCTCGATGAAGCCAAACAGCTGACCCTGGCTCACTTCCCTGACATAGACTTCGTAACGCTCGTTGTGACAAATGAACTGCACTCGGTATAAGGCGTTGGATTCACTCATGTTCGTCTGTTGATGGTGGGCGAATGCCCCATTCTAGCCGCCCCTTCCCAGAGCTCAAATAGACAGCAATCACAGTTACGTCATCTTGAGACTCACAGAGCCCAAAACCCGGAGCCAGGCCACAAACTTGCCGTCTGCTCGCCGGACATCGACCAGGAAATCACACAAAATACCTTTGCGATCAATTGATTAGCATCGAGTAGCCATTCAGCAGATCGCCGGCAGGGACACAGGC
Organism: Aeromonas sp. MR19; assembly: GCF_963899305.1. Classification (NCBI taxonomy): domain Bacteria; kingdom Pseudomonadati; phylum Pseudomonadota; class Gammaproteobacteria; order Aeromonadales; family Aeromonadaceae; genus Aeromonas; species Aeromonas sp. MR19. The sequence goes on along the minus strand of NZ_CAWQWZ010000032.1, from coordinate 123,496 downwards.
CCCAGCCCCCTTTCGCTCAGCGCGGCGGCAAGCCGGGTCAAGGCCTCCCTGTCCGCCTCCTGCCAGCTCGTCGCCACCCCGCGCACCCCGTGATGGCGAAAACCATTGAGGCGAATGGGGACTGGCCCCAGGCTCTGCAGAAAGCTGGCCAGGCCCGCCTCCAGCTTGCCATCGGCATCCAGAAAATCGCTGCGTCCCGGCACATGGAGCAGCCGCAGCTCGGCCAGCTTGCCGTGGCTTGCCAGCAGTTGCAGCGAGGCCAGCACCCGCTCGCGGCCATGGCCGGTCAGCATGTGATGCACAGAGTCGCGCCACCCCTTGAGATCGAGCATGGCGCCGTCGAGCACCGGCAGCAGCCGCTGCCAGCCGGTCGCGGCGAGGGAGCCGTTGCTGTCGAGCAGGCAGCTGAGGTGAGCCAGATCCGGCGCTGCCTTGATGGCCGTGAACAGGGCAATCACGAACGGCAGCTGGGTGGTGGCCTCGCCGCCGGAGACGGTAATGCCGGTCAGCAGCGGGCCGTAGCGGCGCAGCAGAGCCAGCACCTCGGCCACCGACATCTGGCTGGTCTTGGGGCTGGCATGGCGCGGGCAGTCGTCGATGCAGCGATCGCAATCTGTGCAGAGCGCCGCCTGCCAACGTACCCTGCCCTCGACGAGCGTCAGGGCCCCGCTCGGACAGGCCGGCACGCAGTCACCGCAGTGATCGCACATGCCGATAGTGTGCGGGTTGTGGCAGCCGGGGCAGCGAAAGTTGCACCCCTGCAGGAAGAGCACCAGCCGGTTGCCCGGCCCGTCCACGCAGGAGAAGGGCAGCCAGCGGCTCACCGTCGCGGTGCGCGCCGCCCCTGCCCGACTGCCGCACTCAGTAGTCACACAGGGTCGCCTCGCGCCCTACTACCCGCGGCGCCCGCTGGCGGATCCCGGTCAGCTCGCTCGCCTCGGCGCCGAGGCAGGTGGTCTGCAGCCGCGAGCCCTCGGTCGCGAAACGGGCCACGTCGCTCTTGCGGATCATGTAGCCGGTCACCCGCACCAGGTCGCTGTCCGCCACGTTGGCGGTGAACTCGCGCATGCCGATGGCGAGCGCCCCCTTGCAGAGCTGCAACAACGCCTGCGGGTTCTGGCGTATGGTGGGGTCCAGGGTCAGGATTTCGCTGATCCCGGAGTGATAAAAACCGTGGTGCGGCGCCAGCGCCAGCACATGGCTGGCCGGATCCGGCTCCTGGCCGTAAGGGATGCGCACCCCGGGGGTCACGCCGCGATCCACGCTGAGCCCGCCCTGGGAGTGGAGCAGGGCGCGACCGCCCCAGGCGTGTACCTGTGGCGTCTCGGTCACATGGCGGGAGAGCTGGGCCGAGATGCGATAACCAAGCTGGTTGGCCTCCTCGTCACGGCCGTAGCGCTCGGGCAGATTCTCCTTGTCCATCAGCAAATTGACCGCCTCCGCCATGCCATAGATGCCGAACATGGGGACGAAGCGCTCCTCCTCGAGCAAGCCCTCCTTGACCAGGAAGCTGTCGAAGAAGCCGGACTCCTGATGGAGGAAGGCGGCGCGCGCCTCGATCAATTGGGAGGCAAGGCGGCAGTAGTGGGGCAGCAGACAGCCCATGAAGTCATCTATGCCGTGGGCCTGCTCGGCCACCCGCTTGAGGGAGAGCCGCACCAGGGTATTGGCGCCGCCCGCCTGGGGCAGGGCGTTGTAGCAGCTGACGATGCCAAAGCCGCGCTGATCGAAGGTGTTGCTATGGAGCGGGTAGTTGGCGATGTGCGGCTTGCTGCAGCTGGCTATGTTCTGCACCGCCAGCATCAGCAGGCTGTCCGGGGTCTGCACCGGATCGTGGAACAGGGTCAGGTTCGGCGCCACCTGCTTGAGCTCGCCGTCGATGCGCAGGATCAGGCGGCAGAGACGGTTGTCGTCGGGGCCTATGTTGACGTGCATGAAGGCATCCGGCAGCACCCGATCCAGGTAGATCCAGAACCCCTTCAGCTTGCGATGGAGAGTCTCGTCATCCAGATCCCTGACAAAGGGCAGCAGCAGATGATCGAGTCGCCCCAGCCAGACCGGCATGCCGGTGACGGAGGGCACATGGTGATAGAGGATGCGCAGGGCATCGAGCGCCTCGTCGAAATCCTTGGGCGGTGCCAGCTCCAGCCAGGCGGAGCCCTGACTCAGGAACTTTTCATAGTCCGGCAGCACGTAGCGCGGCTTGTAGGGGGCATGCCCCTCGAACATGTCACAGAGAAAACCCTGCACCCTAGCCTCGGCGACCGCCGGGGGCAGCTCGGGATAAGGCAGCGCGTTTTCGGCGGCCAGCGCCAGGGCATGACTCTTCTGGACGGCAGAGAGGTGGTGATCACGCACTATGCGCTGACAGGTTTCGGTGAAAGACATGGGGGAGCTCCTCGGCGGATGGTCCCTAAATCCTCACATTTTGGAGGTGTTTTTTGAAGTGACATTCACAACATGGCGGATATCCATAAAAGACATCCACCATGCGGGATCACGGCTCAGCCGAACCAGGGCAGCAGCGCCGCCAGTCCCCCCTGCCAGCGCAGCAGGAAGAAGCCCCCCATGCCCACCACAACCACCAGCAGAGTCGGCAGCCGCAACAGGGTCAGCGCCGTCACCAGCAGGGTGGCGGCCAGGTAGTCCGGATCCCACGTCAGTCCCTTGCCCGGCTCATAGCTGAAGACGATGGGCAGCCAGATGGCGGTCAACACCGACTGGGCCGAGAAGCTAAGGAAGGCCCCCATCTCGGCGCCCGGCTGATAGCGGGTCAGCCGCGAGAAGAAGGCAAAGCGGTTGAAGAAGGTAATAAGGGCCAGCAGGCCTATCATCAGCCAGCTCATGGTCATCTCCTCATCCGGTGCAGCACGTAGCCCACAACCATGCCGGCCAGTGCCGATATGATGATATGGATCTCCGCCAGCAGCGGCTTGGTGAGCAGCGCAGTGCCGCCGCTCACCAGGGTCGCCGCCACCATGGGCAGGTTCTTCATGGCGGGTATGGTCATGGCGATGAAGGTGGCGGCGATGGCAAAGTCCAGCCCCATCTTGTCCAGCCCGTCTATGTACTGACCGGCGGCGATGCCGAGCAGGGTCGCCAGATTCCAGAACAGATAGAAGACGAAGCCCGCAATCAGGGCGTAGGCGGGATTGAAGGCACCGCTGCGCTCCCTGTCTTTCAGCGCCACCGCGAACATCTCGTCGGTCAGGAAAAACGCCAGGCTGGCACGCCAGCGCAGGGCGAGCGGCAGCACATCGCGGCGGAAGGTGAAGCCATAGAGCAGATGCTGGGAGGTGATGACGAAGGTGGAGCCCATGATGGGCAGCAGGGGCGTACCGGCTCCGAACAGGGTGGTGGCCGAGAGCTGGGCGGCGCCGGCATAGACCAGCAGCGACATCAGCTGGGCCTGCAGCGGGCTCAGCCCCACCTGCAGCGCCAGGGCGCCACACAGGATCCCCCAGGGAATGACGGAGATGGAGAGCGGCAGAATATCGATGGAAGCGCGCCACCAGAGCGCGCGGCGACTCTCGGCCCCGACGGGCTGGGAGCTTGTTGCTGACGGCATGGGATCATCCTTGTTGCATCCACGGCGAGCCGGAAAAACTAGCACAGCAGGGGGACAGATACCAAGGGGCTGCGGATAAAGAGAGGATGGAGACAGAACAGGGGGAGCCGAAAAACAGAACGCCACCCGGAGGTGGCGCGCTGCAGAGGGTCAGGGCTGAATGACGATGGGGGTGCCGGGTTCGATGGCGTTCCACACTTCGTCCAGATCCTTGTTGAGCATGGCGATGCAGCCATTGGTCCAGTTGGACGGCTGCAAGCGGGTGTTGCCTATGCTGTTGCGCTGACCATGGATCATGATCATGCCACCCGGTCGCACACCCAGCTCGTTGGCCGTCTTGATGTCGTCCAGGTTCGGGTAGTTGATGTGGATGGCCTTGTAATAGTTGGAGTTGGTCTTCTTGTAGTCGAGGATGTAGCGCCCTTCCGGCGTACGCTGATCCCCTTCCCGCTGTTTGTGACCCTTGGGGGCCGGCCCCAGGGCGATCCAGTAGCGTTTGACCTCCTTGCCATCCTTCATCAGGGTCAGGCTATAGGAAGACTTCTTCACCACTATCATGTCGGCCGACAAGGTGGCAAAACTCAGTGCGGGCCACAGCCCCAGCAAACACAGTAATACGGCTCTCATTCCATCCCTCGACAAGCCTCTGGTAAGGGCTTTTCTTGTTACCAAATCATCTGAACTGCACCGCCCCGAGTGGCGGGCGAGCGCCATCATATTGGATCGCCATCAATACTCAATATATCCAGAGAAACATATCCCGCGCCATCTTTTATAGATTGTTACAATTAACTGCCAAAACAACGGGATACCCCCCCTATCTCGGGATAGTCCCCCGCGGGGGATTGGGGGAAGATAAGGCGCTTTTCACCCCTCAGGAACCTCCACGATGCGATACCGACTCTCCTTGCTGATCCTGCTGTTCTGCGCCCCCCTGCAGGCCGCCGAGCCGCGCTGGTTGCGCGAGCCTGCGCTCTCCCCCGATGGCAAGCAGCTTGCGTTCACCTGGCAGGGCCGCATCTACCTGAGTGCGGGAGACGGCGGCCTCGCCACGCCGCTCACCGGCAGCGACTACCTGAGCCAGCGCCCGCTCTGGTCACCGGACGGCAAGCAGATTGCTTTCGCCGCCAACCTCTATGGCAATGAAGACGTGTTCGTGGTGCCGAGCGAGGGGGGCGAAATGGTGCGGCTGACCCGGGATTCGCGCCCCGACCTGCCCCAGGCATTCAGCGCCGATGGCAAACAGCTGCTGCTGAGCAGCCAGCGCCTGACCAGTCCGGAGGCGGATCACTTCGTGGCTGAGGGGCTGCAGGCCAGCGCCCTCTACTGGACCCCCATAGATGGCGGTACCCTGACCCCGGCCCAGCCCCTGCCCGCGACCCTGGCCCGCCCCCACGGCAACCAGCTGGCTTATCAGATGCCGGGCATGGATCAGCCGTTTCGCAAGCACCAGCGCTCCTTTGCCGTCTCCCGCCTCTGGCTGTTCGATGGCGAACAGCATCGCCAGCTGACCGAAGACAGGATCGCCGCCAGCGATCCCGTCTGGGATGACAAGGGCGAGGCGCTCTATTACCTGAGCGAGCGCAGCGGCGATTTCAACGTCTGGCAACGGGATCTGGCCAGCGGTCAGGATCGCCAGCTCACCCACTATCAGGGCCATCCGGTGCGCGGTCTCAGCGCCTCCCACCACGGCGATCTGGTCTGGTCCTGGCAGGGTGAGCTCTACCGGCTCGATGCCGGCAGCGAGACGCCGCGCAAGCTGACGATCCGGCCGCTCTCGGCCCAGGCTCCCGACGAGCAGAGCGACACCCCGGTCGTCATCGACGAAGCCCTAGCCCGCCAGGATGGGGAGGAGGTGATCCTGGTGAGCCAGGGGGATCTGTTTGCGGTCGACACCCGCCGCGAGCGGGTACGCCAGCTCACCCGCCACCCCAGCGAGCAGTCCTCGCCACGCTACGTGGACAAGGAGCAGGGGCTCATTTATCTCTCCGAGCAGCATGGGCCGGCCGCCCTCTATCGCCTGAAGAAGGCGCAGCCGGACCGGCTGTTCAGCGAGCCCGGCCCCCTCATCGAGGAGAAGCTGCTGGCCATGCCGGACGTCGCCATCAGCAAGCCGACCCTCTCCCCCGACGGCAAGCAGCTCGCCTTCGTGGTGGACGGTCAGGCCGTGCACCTGCTGGATCTGGCCAGCGGCAAGCAGCGACCGCTGGTCGCCGCCGAGTTCAACCCCTCCCGCCATGCGGTGGAGCTGGCCTTCGCCCCCGATTCGCGCCACCTGGCGCTGACCCTACAGCCCGACTCGGCCCAGCAGGAGATCGCCGTCATCGACACCCGGGACGCCAAGGCCAAACCGGTCAACGTCAGTCTTAACGGTTATCAGGATGGCAGCCCGGCCTGGAGTCAGGATGGCGGCATCCTCTACTGGCAATCCGCCAAGTACGGCAAGCTCGGCGCCGACGGCGAGCCGCTGGATGGCAGCCTGCTCGGCCTCTACAGCAGCCGCGCCGCCAAGAGCGACTTCCTCGCCGAACAGGCGCCCCCCAAGGGGGGTTACGGCTTCGAGAGCGACAAGCTGGCACACAGGGAAGCGCTGCAGTTGCAACCACGCGGCCCCGTCCTCGCCAGCCGCATCGTCGATGATCACCTGATCTATCTGGTGGAGGAGACGGATGCCAATGGCGAAAGCGAGATCAAGGGCTACGCCCAGGAGCTGCGCAAGGGGGAGACCAAGCTGCTGTTCGCCGAACAGCCTGGCCCGGCGCTGGCCAGCCTCAATGACGACGCCAGCCTCGCCACCCTGGTGCGGGAGGGGGAAGTGACCCTGATAGACATGGCCTCCGGCGAGGCGACCCCTCACCCCTTCGCCCTGTTGCAGAGCGGGCGCTGGCAGGCTCGGATGACGGCCGCCTTTGACCAGATCACCCGGCTCACCCGGGACGAATTCTATCGGGCCGACATGAACGGCGTGGACTGGGATGGCTATGTGGCCGCCTATCGTCGCCAGCTGCCCGGCATCGGCAATGGTCGGGACTTCGGCAACCTGCTGGCGGAGCTGGCCGGCGAGCTGAACGTCTCCCACACCTGGGGCTATGGCCCGGCGCCCTTCCCGCGGCTGCCCGATGACACAGCCAGCCTCGGCGGCTACTGGCGCGAAGACAAACACGGGGTCGAACTGACGGCCCTGCTGGCCGGCGGCCCGCTGGATCAGGAGACGGATCTGGTGCCGGGCGCCCGCCTGCTGGCCATCAACGGCGCAGAGCTGCACAGCCTGAACGAGCTGGATGCCCTGCTCAATCACCAGGCCGGCCAGCGACTGGCCCTCACCCTACTGCCCAAGGGGAGCAAGGATCCGGTGCAGCTCGATGTCACCGCCATGGACTTGCCGCAGGAGTACCGCCTGCAACTGGATGGCTGGGTCGCCAAGCGCCGCGCCCAGGTGGCGCAACTGAGTCAGGGTCGGGTCGGCTACGTCTATCTGCCGGAGATGAGCAGCGCCGTCTATGAGGAGATGGTTGCCGATGCCCTCGGCCGTCAGCGCAATCGCGAGGCACTGATAGTGGACGTGCGCTTCAACAAGGGCGGCTACCTGGCCAATACCCTGGTGGAGTTTCTGACCGGCAACGGCAGCGCCAAGGGGATGGCCCGCAGCTGGCCACGGCTCGGCAAGGGGGAGACGGACGCCGCCACCCGCCAGTGGACCAAGCCCTCGGTGGTGCTGGTCAACGCGGGCAGCTACTCGGAAGGCTCGGCCTTCCCCCAGTACTACCGAACCCTCAAGGTGGGCCCCATCATCGGCGAGCCTGTGCCGGGCACGGGCACCATGGTCTATGGCCACGAATCCAGACTGATCCCGGGGCTTGCCTACGGCATCCCGACCCTGGGACTGCGCAACCCCGACGGCACGCTTTACGAAAATCAGGAGCTGATCCCGGACGTGCAGGTGGCGCTGACCCCGGCCGACATGCTGGCGGGGCGCGATCCCCAGCTGGAAGCCGCTGTACAGGCCGCCCTCGCCCAGTTGTCAGCGAAAGCGAAATAAGCAGGAAAGAGGCGTGATTGAAGCCTGCTGGAAAACGGATGGACCAATCCGGCTACGAACCAGATGGGCTCATCCTGCCGCGTGAAACAGAGCACGCCCCGCCATTGGCGGGGCGTACTTTTTCATCAGGCCGGCAGCGTCTCGGCCGGTTGGCGGGCCAGCGCCAGCTGATACCTGTGTTCGGCCAGCTCCAGCTCGCGGCGCGCCTCGTTCACCTTGCCTTCGGCGCCCTTCACCGCCGCCGTCAGCTGGTTGTAGCGATCCCAGCTGCCGTTGTACTCGGCCACCTCAGCGTTAAAGCGCTGGCTGATCTCGTTGGACTGACGGATCAGGGCATTGTTTTCATCGTGCAGCTGATCGATGCGGGTGCTCAGGCTCGCCTGGATGGCGCGGATCCGGCGATACTCGTCCGGGCTGTAGCTGCCGTTGTAGCTGTTGTGTTCCTGCACCAGCCGGTTGATCTCCTGCACCGTCTGCCTGTTGCGCTGGTTCAGGACTCTCAACTCGCGATCGTAGCGATCAAAGTTGGCCTTGAGCGCCTGCTGCCGATCCTGCAGCGCGGTACTGGCTGTCACTTGCTGGCGGTAGTGGGCCTGGGCCGTCGCCAGATCCTGACGACGCGCCTCGAGCGAGTGTTCCAGCTCGCCCAGATCCGGCATCGCCTCCGTCACCATGGTGGGGTAGAAGCTGGCGATCTGGGGCGTGGTGACCCGCAGCGCCCGCACCGCATCGGCACCGTTGGCCTGATCCCTGTGATCCACGCCGCAGGGCTGCCCCTTGCAGACCAGATCCGGGCTGGAGAACTTGTACTCATGGCTGTAGACCCCGAAGCTGGAGGGATAGGCCATCACGGTGGCGAAGGAGCCCTGCACCCCGTGCCCCAGCGCATAGTGGTAGGTGCCGCCCGTACCATCCTGCAGCCGGGAGTGGTTGAGCCCCATGTTGTGGCCCAGCTCGTGTGCCAGCACGACGTCGCCACAGCCGGTGGCGGTGACATGGCTGAACATGTTGCCGGCTTCCTTGGAAACATCCCCGTCGGCATACGCCTTGCGACCATCGGCATAGGTGGCTGAACCGCCCACCCAGGCCAGCCCGCAACTGCCGTGGTCACCCGTGTTGGGCCGCATCAGCACCACCATGTCGGCGCCATAGCGGGTACGCAGGGTCGGCACCGCCTTGAAGGCCTGGTCGCTCTGATGGGTCACCGCATTAAGCGCGGATTCGTCCGTGCCGCCATCCGGATAGTTCACCTGCTGGCTGTGCACGGCCCGCACCGTCAGATCCAGGCCGCTGGCGGCATAGATCTGGTTGGTGACGTTGATCATGTGCTGGATCCGGGTCTGGGCATCCCCCTGATAACGGGCCGCCAGCCCGGGGCTGTGCAGCACCATCAGATCTATGGTTTCCGCCAGCACGGGCGTGGCGCCGAGCAGACCCGCGATCATGATCCCCAAGGTTGTTTTCTGCATGTGATTTTCCTTCTTCTGTTGTTATTGATGAGTCGGGATCAGGGCGTCGCTGCCGCCATGACCCAGATCCAGTGGCGGGTTCTTGTAAACCCAGCCCTTGCCCCCCAGGGTCTCGACGGAGTAACTGCCTTGCGGCGTGCCGATGAACCCGAAGATGGCTTGCTTGCCGACGGTGAAATTGACCGGATAGCTGTCACCGTCGACCCGTATCTCGCCCTGCCAGTTGCGCTCCCCGCCCCGCTGCAGCTCCACCCTGGTCACTCTGGCCTCCAGCGTGCTGCCGTCCGGCAGCGGCAGGGTCACGCTGTCGCCGACCTGAGCCTGTCCAAGCTCGCCGCCCTGCAGGGCGATCGGCTGGGGCTGTTCGACCCCCTCGCCGGGCTCCGCCAGCGGAAAGTCGGCATCCACCTCGGCCGCCTGCCAGGGAGCATCCAGCAGCTGGCTGCCGTCCTCACGCAGCCGGCCCGGCTTGGCGGCTGCTTCTGCCGGCGCAGGCTTGATCTCGGGTGTCGGCATCACGGCAAGCTGAGCCGGCTCTATCTGCCCGGGGGAGTCCGCCAACGGCTCGCCGCTGTGGCCGGCTTCCAGGTCCGGCGCCGCCGGCTGCGGCCACAGGTACCCGCCGATCACCCCGGCCAAGAGGGCGAGCAATCCCAGCCCAAGCCCCCACTTCGCTCTCTTCATACTGATACTCCAGTCAAAAACAATCCTTATAAAACAATGAATTGCATTCAAAGTGAGCGGGCATGCTAGAAACCGGCGGGCAGGCTGACACCCCCCTATATGGGGCGTCGAAAAATGGGAGGTAGACGTTCACACCCTCTGGGCGAGTCGCTGAAACCAGTGCTGGCGGGGGCTGAGAAAGGGTTCGAATGATGCTTTTTTGGCACATGAAAATGGCCCCAAAAAGGACTGGCATGATGCCATTCACCCCATATGGGTTAAGCAGATTTGGCTGTACCGGGGGGCGGACGACGGCGTACCCTGATGGCATCAATCAGGTCAAGGATGTTGAATGAAGGCTTCACAGACAAAGGCGCCAGCACTGGGCTGGCTGCTGATTTCACTGCTGGCGGCGCCGCTGGCCGCCGCCCCCCTGACGCTGCAGGGTGAGACGCAAAGTTACCGCATAGATCCCGACACCCTGGCCATTTCGGTCAACAAGATCCCGGTCAGCACCGGCCAGCCAGCCCGCCAGGTCGACCAGTTGCAGCAGGGCGAGCAGCAGGCAAGCTGGCACTGGCCCGCCCAGGACGCCAGGGTGGAGGTCAAGCTGGACGGCAATGACTTGCTGCTGACACTGGTCAGCGACAGTCCCCGTCAGCTGGCCTGGTACAGCCTGCCGAAAAACCAGACCCACCTGTCGCTGGCCTTTGGTGAGGGCAGCCGCTTCTCTGTACGCGACAGCGACTGGCTCGGCTATGTCGGCGATGAGCTGGCCGAGCTCAACACCCACTACGACCTCAAGCTGCCGCTCTGGAGCCAGGACGCGGGCAAGCAGACCTACAGCTGGATCCTGCAGACGCCTTATGACAACCAGCTCAGCTTCACCCGCAAGGGGGGCCGGCTGCAGCTGAGTGCCCGCCACGAATTCAGCAGCTTCAACCAGCAGGCCCCCATGGTGGTGCGACTGAGCGTGGGGGATGACTGGCTGGCCGGCGCCCGCCGCTACCGGGAGTGGCTGCAGGGCGAAGGCGCCTGGCAGTCCCTGGCCGACAAGTTTGCCCGCATTCCGGCCGGTCGGCGGCTGATCGGCGCCAGCCATGTCTATCTGTGGGGCGATGCCCTGCTCGATCGGCAGGATGTGACGGATTGGCCCGGCCTGCAGGCCAAACTCCGGCAAAAGCCTGAGTGGCTGCAAGACTTTCACGCCGAGGAGCGGGAGGCGCTGGCCGCCAAGGCGCCCGAGCCCTGGCAGCAGGCCCTGATCATGGCCGGCCTAAACCGGCTGATTGCCAGCCAGCTGCCGCTGCCCGCCCAGCAGGGCCCCCTGGCCCAGAGCAAGGTGCTGGCCCTGCGCCAGCAGTGGGTCAAGGGCCGATTCGGCGAGCAGCTGGTGGCGCAGGAGCGCTGGGGCCAGGGGCTGTCGCTGCCTGTGGTCGAGGCGTTGCAACAGGCGGGGCTGCGCAAGCTCTGGCTCGGCACACCGCAATGGACGGCAGCCCTGCAGCAGGGTTATGCCCTCACCGACGCCCAGCGCCAGGGCTATCTGGTGGGCAGCTATGACGCCTACGATACCGCCATCCCCCCCGGCAGCAACGACAGCTGGCTCACCGCCCAGCTGCCGATCGAGATCGGCAAGCGCTGCGCCATCGTCGAGGCCAATGGCAAGCCCAAGCCGGGCTTCGGCGGCGAGGGGGTCTACCTCAACCCGGGCTGCACCCTGCCGTTTGCCAAGAGCCGCATGAGCGAGCTGGCCAAGGCCAGCGGCATCAACAGCCTGTTCCTCGACGTGGACGGCACCGCCATGGCCTCCAACGATTACAACCCGGCCCACCAGCAGGGCAGTCAGGCCATGATCGCCGACCGCAACGCCCGCATGAGCTGGGTGGGGGAGCGGCTCGGGCTGGTGCTGGGTTCGGAGGATGGCAACGCCCTCACCAGCAAGCCGCTGATGTTTGCCCACGGCATCCAGAGCTGGGGCTTCGGCTGGGAGGATGCCGCCATGCGCAAGCAGGCCAAGTCTCCCTACTACCTCGGCAAGTGGTGGCCGGACGAGGCGCCGCAGGTCTTCTTCCAGCCAGCCCGGCTCAAGCCGCGCTACCTGAAGACGGTGTTCAACCCGGCGGATCGGCTGCCTCTCTACCAGGCGGTGTTCCACGACTCTGTGCTCAACAGCCACCACTGGCTGCTGGACAACCTCAAGTTCCCGGGCATCAAGGAGGATCGCGCCCTGCTCGGCCTGCTCTACAACACGCCGCCCCTGGTCAACCTGAGCCGCAGCACCCTGGACAGTCGCCTGCCGGAGCTGGTGAGGCTCAACAGCCAGTTTGCCCCGCTGCACGAGGCGCTGTGGGACAAGGCGCTGGTGGGGTTTCGCTGGCGGGACGGGGTGGGCCGGGTGCAGGAGACCCGCTTCTCGGACGGCAGCCGGCTGGTGGCCAACTTCAGCCACAGCAGCATGATGATCGATGGCCACAAGCTGCCGGGCAGGCAGCTGCTGGTCGCCCTCAAGGGCAAGCCGGTGACCCTGCTGAAGATGTAACGAACCCGCTCGTCATATAAAGAGAGAGCCCTGCCAATTGGCAGGGCTCTCTTGCAGGCGGGGTTTCCTAACCCAGGGTGGCGGGCTCGGCCTCGCCATGGCGCCGGATCCAGGCCTCGAAATCGGCCAGCATGGCCGCCTCCGACTGGCTGTTGTCGGCAACCAGCAGATCCCCGTGCACCACCCGGATGCGGGCATTGAGCGGCGTGCCCTCGCCTGCCGGCGGCCGCTGCTGCGCCGCTGTCATGCAGGCTTCGGCTTGCGCCCAGGCGTCAGCCACGCTCAGGTTGCATGCCCGTGCTAGCGGCGCGGCACTGAAGCCCTCGCCGGTGAGGCTCTGCAGCGTCTGGTCGTGGGTCATGCCGTTGCCCGGACCCCAGTAGTGGGCGGCCAGATCCGGCCCGATGCGCGGGTTGTCGGTGAGATAGCCATCACGTCTGAGGAAGTAGGCGCGGGTCTGCTCCACCGCCATCAGCGCCAGCAGATAGCCGTGGTAGGCACAGGCCGACTCCTGATTGAGGAGGTGCGGGATGGCCAGCAGCGGGCGCGGGCTCTCTGTCCCCAGGATCTTGCGCTCCCACTGGCGGGCCAGCGCCAGCACGGCGGCCGGGGTGCGATCGCCATCGGCCATGGCGTAGAGATCCCGCTCGAAGTAGGAGACCAGGGCAATTTGGCGCTCGTTGAAGGCACGAAACGGCTGGCGCGCCTCTATCATGGCCTTGATGAGCGAATCGGGGATCGCCTCCCCCGCGGCGTTTCTGGCATAGCGCTTGAGCCAGTCGGCATCGTCCAGCAGGCTGTCGCAGAACATGGACTGGGTTTCGGCATAGGCCATGGAGGTAGGCGGAAACTCCTGGGAGAAGCAGGGGGCGTTGCCGGTCACGTTGGCAAAGTGGGCGGCGTGGCCCCCCTCGTGGAACAGGGTGTTGAGGCCGCTCCAGCCGCTGCCGACCTGAGCCGGATCCGCCAGGCTGGTGAAGTTGACCACGGCGGGCACCCACTGGCCCTCCTGCCAGAAGCTCGGCACCGGACCGTGGCAGAAGCCGTTCTCGTATTTCCCCTCCCGGGTCAGCAGATCCAGGGTGAGGGTCGCGTCCCGGTACTGGATGCCGAGCCGGCGGAAGCTCTCGACCCAGTCCTTCAGCGCCCGTGAAAACGGCACATAAGGGTCGAGCTGGCGGGTCACGTCGCCGCTCACGCTGTAGCGCAGGTTGTGGGGCAGCAGGGCCGTCTCCCCCTTGGCCACCTTGAGTTCCGCCAGGCTCTGGTGCACCCGCTGTTCGGTACGGGCGATGAAGTCATCGAGCACGGCGAACAGCTGCGCCGGGCTCATCTGCTCGTTCTTGCGCACCTTGTAATCGAAGTAGTCCCGATAGCCCATGGCGCGGGCGAAGCGGTTGCGAAGCCGAACTATCTCCAGATAGCCGTTGTCGACCACCCACTGCTCCAGGGTATGGAACATGGCGAGCGCGCTCTGGCGCACCGCTTCATCGGCGCTGGCGGCCAGTGCCGTGCTGGCGGCGGGCAGGCTGCCAGCCACCTGGCGGCCCTGCTCGTCCAGTAACGTCAGCTTCAGCTCCCGGCGACGGGCGAACAGCGCCGCCTCGGCGGCCACCAGCTCGTCCATCAAGGCCGCGGCCTGAGGATCCTCGATGACGTTGCATTCGAAGAAGGCGATCCAGCCCCCCAGACCCCGCTTGAGCTCAGTCTCCTCGGCCAGGGCCTGCATCTCCCGCAGTACCGGCAGGCGCGCAGGATCGGCACAGAAGGCCTTGTAGGCCTGCTCGGCGGCGGTGAAGCCGGCCTGATCGTCGCTGGTGCCCATGTAGGTGGACCAGAACAGGTCCTCCTTGCGCCTGTGTACCTGCAGGTAGTCGGCGTTGAGCTGGTTCAAGTAATTCCTGGCAATGGAACTCATAAATTCCCTCTTGTTATGGGGCTGCCCCTGGGGCGCCCACTCCTTTTTTGGTGAAATGCCAACTCATTCACATTTTCTGCAAATTGTACGGCAAATGGTGCGCCGGGATGCGCACGACCACGCTACCAAAAGCGAGGGTTTCTGTCTGCTGGCTATACTGGTTGTCAAAATACTCAATTAGCGTTTAGTGACCACAAGTTATTGAAAGTTAATTAAATGTTAATAATGAAATAATCAGGGCCATCGTCATGACTGGCCACCACCAGACCCGCACGGGAAAGAAGGAAGAGATTATGTTCAAGCTCGGTGATATCGCCGTGAGCCGCAAATTGATGCTGCTGCTCTCACTGGCACTGGTCGGATTCATCGCACTGCTGCTCATCTCGGCCAGTGCCTTGAATCGCAATCTGATGAGTGAGCGGGAGGCACGGCTGCAGGCCGTGCTGGATCTCGCCATGAGCCGGATCCAGGCCCTCGCTACCACACTGCCCGCCCCCCAGGCCCAGGCCGAAGCCAAGGCCATGCTCAACAGCATGCGCTTCGATGGTGACAACTATTTGTTCGTGATCGATGAGACCCGCCACGTGGTGGTGCACCCCACCAAGCCTGAGCTCGTCGGTCAGCAGATGGGAGAGAGTGGCGCAACCGCCGGGGCGCACTGGCAACGCATGGTGGATCTTGGCAAGGGGGGCCAGCATGGCCGGCTGGAATATCAATGGATTACCCCCACGGGTGAGGCGGCCCAGAAGATGTCGCTGGTGGCGGGCTACCAGCCCTGGGGCTGGATCCTGGGCTCCGGCGTGCTGCTGCAGGACATAGAGGCCACCATCTGGTCCCAGTACCAGCTGATGGGGGGCGCCACCCTGCTGGTGATCCTGCTGATGGGGCTGCTGGGGTTTGCCATCAGCCGCTCCATCGTCAATCCGCTGGCCGAGATCAAGCGCGCCATGCAGCAGGTGGCGGCCGGGGATCTGGTGGTCAGCATACCGATACACGGCAAGGATGAGCTGGGGGTCGTCGCCACCTGCACCAACCAGGGGCTAGATGCCATTCGCCATGCCCTGCTGGAGGCCAGCCAGGGTGCCCGCAACGTGGCGGATGCCGCCCTGCGCATCGCCGCCTCCGCCGAACAGACCAATCAGGCGGTCAACAGCCAGCGGGATCAGCTGGCTCAGCTCGCCACCGCCATGAACGAGATGAGCGCGACCATCTCGGATGTGGCGGGCCACGCGGAAAATACCGCCCGCGATACCCAGGATGCCACCAGCGAGGCCGGGCTCGGCAACCGGGACGTGCATGCCAGCGTGCACGGCATACAGGCGCTGGCCACCGAGGTGGAGCAGGCCACGCTGCAGGTCAATCAGCTCAAGGAGGGGGTGATGCAGATCAGCGAGGTGACCGCCGTCATCAGCGCCATCTCGGAGCAGACCAACCTGCTGGCCCTCAACGCCGCCATAGAGGCGGCCCGCGCCGGAGAGCAGGGACGCGGGTTTGCCGTGGTGGCCGACGAGGTGCGCCAGCTGGCCAGTCGCACCCGCCAGTCCACCGAGGAGATCCAGAGCACCATAGCCCAGCTGCAACAGCGGGCCGTCACCGCCGCCAGCGCCATGGATGCCAGCCGCAAGCTGGCGGAGAGCAGCGTCAGCCAGTCGGAGAAGGCGGGGCAGGATCTCTCCCTCATCGCCAACCACATCCAGCACGTGAGTGACATGGCGACCCAGATAGCCACAGCCGCCGAACAGCAGAGCATGGTGGCCGAGGACATGAACCGCAACGTCAGCGGCATCAACGACTCGGCGCTGGAGATGTCTCAATCCGCCTCGCAACTGGCCCGGGAGAGCGAGCTGCTGGCCGGCTTATCCCGCAGCCTGGACGAGCGGCTGGCGGTGTTCAAGCTCGGCAGCGCCATCGACCAGCAGCTGGAACAGCGGCTGGCACCGCTGCATCGGCAGAACCATCAGGCCGAACGCCCCCGTGCTCGCCACTGATCCGTCCCGCCCTGTCGCAACGACCATTCCTGCCAGCCAAGCTGGCAGGAATTTTTTATTGATAAAAAATGTCATATTTTTGCATTTTATCGACGTAATTAACGATATTAGGCAAGGGGCGCAGATTAAATATACATTTAAAAACATTAAGTTAAGTGTTTGCTCTACTCCGATGAGGTCAGGCTGCAAACATTTACACTTAATTATTTAATCAAAACTAGTCATGATGGTGTCGTCGTCAAACGCGACACCATGACCCTTTATGTAGTCATTTGGCAAACTGGTTGAAAGGCCAGGACGCAAAGCCTCCGGTCTAAAGACACGTCGTCCAGGATAGCGGGGTTGCCACACGCAAGTGTGTATCGGGGAACTCCCCTGCCAACTTGACTGCCCACATCTATCGAACAGAGGAATGTATGGCAGCAAAAATCCAACTCAATCACGTCGCGGCGGCGCTCGCGCTGCTGGCCAGCGGCGGCGTGCTCGCCCACGGCTACATCAGTCAGCCCGAGAGTCGCAACTACCTGTGCAAGACCGGCGGCAACAGCCAGTGTGGCGCTGTGCAGTATGAGCCCCAGAGTCTGGAGGCGCCGTCCGGCTTCCCCAAAGACGGCCCCGCCGACGGTCAGATAGCCTCGGCCGGTCACCCGCAGTTCGGTGAGCTCGACGTTCAGACCAGCGATCGCTGGACCAAGCGCCAGGTGCAGGCCGGGCCCTTTGCTATCAGCTGGAACTTCACCGCCAACCACGTGACCCGCAACTGGCGTTACTACCTCACCAAGCAGGATTGGAACCCGAACCAGCCGCTGACCCGCGCCGCCTTCGATCTGAACCCCTTCTGCGTCATCGACGGGGGCATGGTACAACCGCCCAAACAGGTCACCCATAACTGCACCCTGCCGGCACGCACCGGTTATCAGCTGATCCTCGGCGTGTGGGAAGTGGGCGATACCAGCAACAGCTTCTACAACCTGATCGATGCCAAGTTCGATGGTGGCACCCAGCCGCCGCTGAACTGGAGCCAGGGCGGGACCATCTACCCCTCCACCGATCTGGTGGCCGGCGACAAGGCCAAGACCCGGGTGTTCGACGCCAACGGCGAGCGCACCGATCTGCAGACCGAGCTGACCATCACCACCACGGAGCAGGGCCAGAAGAATAACTGGGCCCACGATCTGGCGGCCAAGATCAACGCCGAGCAGAGCCAGATCCGCGCCGGCCAGCAGGGCACCGACGGCCAGTTCAACCTCGTCTACGGCCAGAACCCCGTTTACCTGAAGGCAGGCAGCAACCTGCAACGGGTCGAGGTCCAGCTCGAGCAGCAGCAACCTCCGGTGAGCGACAGCATCAGCGTGAGCGGCCTGGAGAGTGAATACCTGCTCGACAACGGCAAGGTCACCCTGAACTTCAGCGTCACCGCCCAGGGGGATCTCGCCGTCACCAACACCCTGTATGACCATGGCGGCGCCGCCAAGGGCCAGACCAGTGCCGACATCAAAGACAGCAGCCAGAGCTTCACCATGCCGCTGACCGGGCTCAGCGCCGGTCATCATCAGCTGGTGATCGAAGGCAAGCCGAAGGCGGGTGGTGCCTCCCTGCAGCAAACGCTGGATCTGATGCTCAAGGATCCGTCCGGTGGCGACTACCAGTTCAGCTTCCCGGAGGGACTCAAGTCCTACACCAACGGCACCAAGGTGCTGCAGCCCAAGAACGGCAAGATCTACCAGTGCAAGCCCTTCCCCTACAGTGGCTGGTGCACCATCTGGTCGAGCACCGCCACCCAGTATGAGCCCGGCGTGGGTTCCAACTGGCAGGATGCCTGGACCCAAGTGAACTGAACCCGCAACACCTGAGCAGAAGAGGCCCGAGCGGCCTCTTTTTTTGCGCCTGTTATCCAGGATCCCGCTGCCCTGGGCACCGCGAGATCCCCCATCGGACCAACACTATGACGAAAAACTACTATGACCCTCTGAGTCGCCTGCTGCACTGGCTGATGGCTGTCGTCATTCTCTACGCCACCCTGGCCGGTTACCTGATGCACCTGGTGATCGACAGCCACCCTCGGCTGTTTCAGTTTCTGTCGGTGCTGAACATGTCGATGGCCACCCTGATCACCCCGCTCTTCCTGCTGCGCTGGGGCTGGCAACATCTGAGGCATCCGCTGCCCGAGAACGGCGCCGACCATCATAATGGGTGGGTCAAGCTGGCCCATGCCCTGCTCTACGGGCTGATGTTCGCCGTGCTGCTGAGCGGTTTCCTGATGCTGGAGCGGGGTTATCCCCTGTTCTGGCTCTACCCGATAACCAACCCCATCAACACTCCCGAGATCAACCGCTTCTTCTTCGACGTTCATCGCCTCGCTTGCCTGTCGCTGGCCACCCTGGTCATGCTGCACGTAGTCGCGGCCCTGTATCACCACAGGATCAAGGGCGATCGCACCCTCTACCGCATGCTGGGGCCCCACACCGGCAAATAGGCAGAGGCGGCTTTCCATCGATAGGCAGATAAAAAACAGGGAGCCCATGGGCTCCCTGTTTTTTATCTCGCAGCAGGACTCAGATCTGGAAGTCGAGGGCCGGCTCGCCGCCCATGGCGCGAGCCTGGATGTCTGCCAGCGCCAGCTCGGGGTTGCAGAGCTGAATGAACTGCCAGGCGAAGTTGTGCTGGAACTGCCCCTGCTTGAGGCCGATCCAGGCGGTGTGCGGCGCAAACAGCCGGCTGCCGTCGAGCTGCACCAGCCCCTTGTCGCGCTGGGTGTCGAACGCCATGTCCGCCAGTATGCCGACCCCCATCTCCAGTTCGACATAGGTCTTGATGACGTCGGAATCCTGGGCGGTCAGCAGGATCTGCGGCGCTATTCCCGCCTCGGCAAACGCCTCATCCACCCGTGCCCGTCCGGTTAGTCCGGCCTGATAGGTGATGATGGGCCAGTTCGCCAGCGCAGCCAGGGTCAGCTCCCGTTCGGCGGTGAGGGGATGCTGCTCGGGCACCACTATGTTGTGGTGCCAGCGGTAGTAGGGAAACGCCACCACGCCTTCGCTCTTGTCGAGCTGCTCGCTGCTGATGCCGATATCCACCTCGCCGGTCTGCACCAGCCGCACTATCTCCTCCGGGCTGCCCTGGCGCAGCTCCAGCTGCACCTGCGGGAACTGCTCGCGAAACGCCTTCACCACCCTCGGCAGGGCGTAACGGGCCTGGGTGTGAGTGGTCGCCACCAGCAGCCGGCCCGACTCGCGGTTGGCAAAGGTGCTGGCCAGCTTGCGGATGTTGTTGGCGTCGTTGAGGATGCGCTCGGCGATCACCAGCAACTCCTTGCCCGGCTCCGTCATGCCGAGCAGCCGTTTGCCGTAGCGGATGAACAGCTCTATCCCCAGCTCCTCTTCCAGCTCGCGGATATGGCGGCTGACCCCGGACTGGGAAGTGAACAGGGCATTGGCGACCTCGGTCAGGTTGTAATCCCGCCGAGCCGCCTCCCGAATAATACGTAACTGCTGAAAATTCACGTCATCGCCTCCTGCGCTGACTGGCCGGTCGGGGGTTACCCGCCGCCGTTTTCTTGTTATCTGCCTGGCCGGACTCCTCATCGAGTCCGGCAACGGCCTGACACCCTTGTATCCCAGGCGGGCTCACTCCGCCATCCTATCTGTTCATTTCAAGCGGCGATGGCCGTCAGATCTGGTAGTCCGGATAGAGTTGAGCCTGTTTGGCGACCAGTCGCACCCCCTGCCCCGGCGTGAAGGCTTTGGCCGCCTCCTTGCTCAGTTCGGCCTCGAAGTGTGCACCGTTTGTATCCCCATTGCCACGCAGTTCCACCCGGATGCGCGGCCCCATGGGCAACAGACGGGTGATGGTGGCGCTGATCCCGCCGGGCGCATCCGCCGGCAGTATCTCCAGCTCGTGGGGGCGCACATAGGCGATGGCCGCACTGCCCTGAGCCAGCTGATGGGAGCTGATGGGACCGCCCAGCAGCTGCTCGCCGATGCCAAAGCCCTGCTCCGCCACCCGGCCGCGAAACAGGTTCACGCTGCCGAGGAAACTGTGGACGAAGGAGCTGGCGGGATGGTCATAGACCTCGGCCGGGGTGCCTATCTGCTCGACCCGGCCGGCGTTCATCAGCACCACCCGATCCGCCACCTCCAGCGCCTCCTCCTGATCGTGGGTCACGAACAGGCTGGTGACGTGCAGCTCGTCGTGCAATTCGCGCAGCCAGCGGCGCAGCTCCTTGCGCACCTGGGCATCGAGGGCGCCGAAAGGCTCGTCCAGCAGCAGCACCTTGGGCTGCACCGCCAGGGCACGGGCCAGGGCGACCCGCTGGCGCTGGCCACCGGAGAGCTGGGTCGGATAGCGCTCGGCCACGTGGCTGAGCTGCACCAGATCCAGCAGCTCCTTGACCCGGGCGCGGATGGTCGCCTCGGCCGGACGCTCGCTGCGCGGCTTGACCCGCAGGCCGAACGCCACGTTCTCGAACACCGTCATGTGGCGAAACAGGGCGTAGTGCTGGAACACGAAGCCGACGTTGCGCTCGCGCACGTGCAGATCCGAGGCATCTTCCCCGCGGATGATGACGCTACCGCTGTCGGCCTGCTCCAGCCCGGCGATGATCCGCAGCAAGGTGGTCTTGCCGCAGCCGGAGGGGCCGAGCAGGGCCACCAGCTCGCCGTCGTGAAAGTCGAGGTTGATGTCGGCCAGGGCCGCGTACTGATTGAAATGCTTGTTGAGTTGTTGAACCTGAATGCTCATGGCTGCCTCTCTGAACCGTTAAATCGGGATGGATGGAGTCTCCGAGCTGGCCAGTCCGTACGGCCGGTCCTGCTCGCCATCACCCCCCAATCCATATCAATGGGGTATCCGGATCGGGCTGACCGCGCAGCCAGATCCGTGTCGCAATAACATCAATGGGACTTGGTGGGCTGCCCACGCAGCCGGGCCAGCAAGGTTTCTCCCAGCAGGGTGAAGATCCCGAACAGCGCCAGGAGGCTGGCCACCGCGAAGGCGGCGCCGGTCTGGTACTCGTTGTAGAGGATCTCTATGTGCAGCGGCAGGGTGTTGGTCTGACCGCGAATATGGCCGGAGACCACGGAGACGGCACCAAACTCCCCAACGGCCCGGGCGGTACAGAGCAGCAGGCCATACATCAGACTCCAGCGGATGCCTGGCAAGGTGACCCGCCAGAACATCTGCAAACCGCTCGCCCCCAGCATGATGGCGGCTTCTTCCTCTTCCGGGCCGCGCGCCTCCATCTGGGGCAGCAGCTCGCGCACCACGAAGGGCACGGTAATGAAGGTGGTCGCCAAAATGATGCCGGGTGTGGCGAAGATGACCTTGATGTCGTGCTCGCTCAGCCAGTCGCCAAACCAGCCGCGGCTGCCGAACATCAGCACGAACATCAGGCCCGCGATCACCGGCGAGACCGAGAACGGCAGATCTATGATGGTGATGAGCAGTTGCCGGCCGGGGAAGCGGAAGCGGGCTATGGCCCAGGCCGCCGCTATCCCGAACAGCAGGTTGAGGGGCACAGCGCAGAGCGTGACCAGGGCGGTCAGCCCGAGCGCACTCAGGGCATCCGGCTCGCTGATGGCGTGCCAGAAGAAGGCCAGCCCGGGTCTCAGCGCCTGAATGAAGACGGTGGCCAGCGGCAGCAGCAGCAGGGCGGCAAACCAGCCCAGCCCGAGGGAGATCAGCAGCCACTTGACCCAGACGGGTTCACGGGTCACCGGGGGATGGCGAACCGGGGTGGCCTGTGCCACGTCGAGGGCAAGGTCCAGGCTTGAATGTGAGGCGTTCATATGCGGCTCCCTCCGATACGGGCCCAGCTCCAGGCCTGCAGCACTTGGCTGATCGGCAATAACATCATGCTCCTGCACCGTTCAGAGATATCCGACCGGTGTTTGTCTGCGGCTTCCCCGGTATGAGGGACAGCATTCAAGCTGATGGCAAATACGTTCATATCCGGCTCCCTCCTATGCGCGCCCAACTCCAGGCCTGCAGCTTGTTGATCAGCAATAACAGAATGAAAGAGATGAGCAGCATGACCACGGCGATGGCGGAGGCACCGGCATAGTCGTACTCCTCCAGGTGACTCATGATCATCAGCGGCGCAATTTCCGACACCATGGGCAGGTTGCCGGCAATGAAGATGACGGAGCCGTACTCACCCACGGCGCGGGCAAACGCCAGCGCAAAGCCGGTGATCAGCGCAGGGACCAGGGTCGGCCACAGCACCCGCAGGAAGGTCTGCCAGCGGTCAGCCCCCAGGCTGGCGGCGGCCTCTTCCTGCTCCGTCTCGGCTTCCCGCAGCACGGGCTGCAGGGTGCGCACCACGAAGGGCAGACCGATGAAGGTGAGGGCAATCACCACCCCGATGGGGTTGTAGGCGAGCTCTATGCCAAACGGAGCGACCCACTGCCCGATCCAGCCGTTGGGGGCGAAGATGGCACACAGGGCGATGCCGGAGACGGCGGTGGGCATGGCGAACGGCAGATCGATCAGCGCATCCACCAGCCGGCGACCGGGGAAGGTGTAACGCACCAGCACCCAGGCCAGGATCAGGCCGAACAGGCTGTTGAGCAGCGCCGCGATAAAGGCTGCCCCGAAACTCAGGCGAAAGGAGGCGAGCACCCGCGGGGAACCTATCACCTGCCAGAACTCGGCGAGGGTGAGGTTGTTCACCGCGAACAGCACCAGCGCCGAGATCGGCAGCAGCACCAGCACGCCCAGGTAGAGCAGGCTGAAGCCGAGGGTCGGGCCAAAGCCCGGCAGGACTGAGTAAGAACCAAATCGCATAACGCTTCCGTTTGTTATGAAAAACATTCGATAGAGCGATTCTGCGCATTCCAGTTAGGGGCAACAAACACCAATAATGCCTTTGCTAAGCACTTTTTTATCTAACAACGGCGGATCAGGCTTTTAGAGCCATAAAATGAAAAAAAGGTCTTTTATATAAATAAAAGACCTAAAAAATGGAGCGTCGTGCAATGTACCAAGCCATCAAAAATCAACTGTTGTGGGGTCGGGTGCTATCTCTCTCCTTGTCGGCGTATTGAACTGGATCAGCGAAAACATCAACGGAAACTGAGGGCAGCGCGCCGCTCCCACACGGCCGGCGCCGGTTCGACCACCATCTCGGCCCGCCGATAGAGGGTGCCGAGCAGGTTGAGCCCCTGGCTCCACTCCCCATGGCCGGACTGGGCATTGATGTGGCCCACCTCGCCGGCATCGAACAGCGGCACCTGCCACTGGCGGCTCCAGTACTCGGCCCGCTCAAAACTCATCCAGGGATCGTTGCGGCTGGCCACCAGTTGGGCCGACACCTTGAGGGAACCCGCCAGCAGCTCGTCTGGCAAGCCGAAGCGGGCCGGATCCGCCGGGGCCACGATGAACAGCGAAGCCACCTTGTCGGGCTGCTGGCGCGCCGCCGTGATGGCCGCCAGGGCGCCGAAGGAGTGAGCCACCAGATGGGCCCGGCCGCGCCGGCTGCGCAGCTTGCTCGCCAGCTTGGCGCTCCAGACCGTCAGGTCCGGCTTGTCCCACGGCAGGCCAACCATGCGCTGCCAGTGGGGGAAATATTGATGCCAGCGACTCTGCCAATGATCCGGCCCACTGTTGTGCAGACCGGGAACCAGGAGGATCTTGTTCATCTTGGTGCTCCTATCAGCTGGCACAGGGGCCAGTGCGGGGTGAACATGCCACAAGGAAGCGGGGCGCCTTAGCCGCCCGGCTGGTAAATCTGGTCAAACAGACCACCCTGGGCGAAGTGTTTCTTCTGGGCCTTGTCCCAATCGCCTTCCAGATCCTTGACGGTGAACAGCGCCAGTTGCGGGAACTGGGCCGCCGTCTCCTTCAGGATCGCCGGATTGCTGGGGCGGTAGTGATACTTGGCGATGATGCGCTGTCCCTCGTCGGAGTAGAGGTACTCGAGGTAGGCCTTGGCGACCGCTTCCGTGCCGTGCTTCTTGGCCACCTTGTCCACCACGGCCACCGGCGGCTCTGCCAGGATGGAGACCGACGGCACCACCAGCTCGAACTTGTCGCGGTTGCCGGGCTGATTGAGCACCAGCAGGGCTTCGTTTTCCCACGCCAGCAGCACGTCGCCGAGGCCGCGCTCGATGAAGCTGGTGGTGGCGCCACGGGCGCCGGAATCCAGCACCTTCACGTTCTTGTAGAGATCGCCGACGAACTGTTTGGCGCCCTCCTCACTGCCGCTCTTCTTCAGGGCATAGCCCCAGGCCGCCAGGTAGTTCCAGCGCGCCCCGCCGGAGGTCTTGGGGTTCGGTGTCACTATGGCGATATCCTTGCGCACCAGATCGCCCCAATCCTTGATCTGCTTGGGATTGTCCTTGCGCACCAGGAAGACGATGGTGGAGGTATAGGGAGATGCGTTGTTGGCCAGCCGGCTCTGCCAGTCGGCGGCGATCAAGCCCTGCTTGGCGACGGCGTCGACGTCATAGGCCAGCGCCAGCGACACCAGGTCCGCTTCCAGCCCGTCCACCACGGCACGAGCCTGCTTGCCGGAACCACCGTGAGACTGGCTCACCACCACATCGTCACCCGTCTTGGCTTTCCACTCCTTGGCGAAGGCGCCGTTGTACTCCTGGAACAGCTCGCGAGTCGGATCGTAGGAAACGTTGAGCAGGCGGATCTCGGCGGCGTTGGCCTGGCCGAGGGCCAGCAGAGAGAGCAGGGTGAGGGCGGTCATTCGCAGTTTCATGGTGATACTCCATATCTCGTTGGGTTGAATGCAGCATGCCGTGGGCTTGTTATGCCGAGAACCAAGAAATAACGCTTTGCTTATCTCTTTTGCTCATATCAACCCGCCGACCGGCGCCACTCGCACACTCTGTGAGCCATGCCTCCCTGCCCCCCTGTTGGCTGTGCCATCATGGGATCAAGGCCATGACACAGCGAAAAGGAAGTCGTTATGTGGATCAATGCAGACCCCGTCAATGGTGCCCTGGTGTCGCTGGCCATCGGCCTCATCATAGGACTGGAGCGCGGCTGGCAGGTGCGCCAGCTGGGGGACAACCAGCGCATCGCCGGGATGCGGACCTATGGTCTCATCGGCCTGCTCGGCGGTGTCTGCGCCCTGCTGCTGCCGACCCTGGGGCCCTGGCTGCCGCTGCTCGGCCTGCTGGCGGTGGTGACGGGCTGCGGCCTCTCGGTCTGGCTGGCCCAGCGCTGGCAGGGGGAGTTCGGCCTCACCAGCTCGGTGGCCATGCTGCTCACCTACCTGCTGGGGCTGATGTCGGTGCTGCTGAGCCCGAGCGAGGCGGTAGCCTGCGCCGTGCTGGCGGCCCTCTTGATGGGGCTCAAGGGCAAGATCCAGCAGGGGATGCTGTTTCTGAGCGAGACAGAATTCCACGCCACTCTGCGCTTCCTGCTCATCTCCCTGGTGCTGCTGCCGGTGCTGCCCAACGAGGAGATGGGACCCCTCGATGCCTTCAACCCCTTCAAGATCTGGCTGATGGTGGTGGTGATCGCCGGCATCTCGTTCTCGGGCCACTTCGCGGTACGCCTGCTCGGCACCCGCTCGGGACTGGTGCTCACCAGCATACTGGCGGGGCTCGCCTCCTCCACCGCCCTCACCCTGCAGTTTGCCCGCCTCAACAGGGAACAGGGCGGTCTGGAGCGGCTGCTGGCCACCGGCATACTGATGGCGGGAGCCACCATGTGGCTGCGGCTGCTGGTGCTGGTGCTGCTCATTCACAGCGAGCTGGCGATGCGCCTGGCGGCGCCCCTGCTGCTGCTGGCGGCCACCGTCTACGGCTTCGCCTTCTGGTTCTGGCGCCAGCGCGAGGAGCTGACCGATGGCCCTGTGCAGCCCCAGACCAGCAACCCGCTCGATCTCGCCACCGCCATCAAGTTCGGCCTGCTGCTGGCACTGATCGGCTTCATGGCCACCCTGCTGCAGAGCAAGGTGGGCAACTCAGGTGTCTATCTGCTGTCGCTGGTCTCGGGGATCACGGACGTGGACGCCATTACCCTGTCGCTCTCCCAACTCTCCCACAAGGAGCTGGCGCTGGAGGTGGCAGCGCGCGGCATCCTGCTCGCCGGGCTGGTCAACTCGCTGGTGAAGGGGCTGCTGGCCTTGGGGATAGGCGGCCGCCGACTGGGGCTGCGGGTGCTGCTGCCCTACTTCGTTTCTGCCCTGCTGATCCTGCCGCTCATCTGGCCGGGTGCCTGAGGTTGCAGCAAGTGACAGCCTGACGCCGCCGGGTCGCTGGCGTATACTGGCTCCTCTTGGCACATGAGGAGAGGTGAGCATGGCAAGCGATTGGGACAAGGTACTGGCGGGCGGCGCCCTGGACAGCCAGAGCGAGGAGATAGCGAACGACCGGATCCGCGGCCAGGCGCTGCTGGCACGACTCAACGCCTCCCCGGCCGGGGATCAGCCACTGCGCCAGCGCCTGTGCGGCGAGCTGTTCGGCCACTGCCCCGACTCCTGCTGGATCAGTACCCCCTTCACCTGCGAATTCGGCCGCAACATCCACATCGGCGAGAAGACCTTCTTCAACTTCAACATCACCATTCTCGACGTGGGCGAGGTGCACATCGGCAGCCATGTGCTGCTGGCCCCCAACGTGCAGATCTACACAGCCACCCACAGCACGGATTATCTGGAGCGGCGCAACTGGACCGCCTACAACAAGCCGGTTCGCATAGGCGATGACTGCTGGATCGGCGGCGGCGCCATCATCTGCCCCGGCGTCACGATCGGGGCGCGCTCCATCATAGGCGCCGGCGCCGTGGTGACCCGCGACATACCGGCGGACTCGGTGGCAGTGGGCAACCCCGCTCGCGTGATCCGCACCCTGACCCCGGATGCCCCCCGCGGCTGGGAGCTGGCGCTGTGATCTGGCTGGCCCTGTTTCCCCTGCTCTGGACCGCCTGGCTTGGCCTGGCTGACGCCAACTGGTGGCCGCTGGCCATAGTCACCACCATGAGCCTGCTGACGGCGCTGGCCTACGCCCACGACAAGCGGCAGGCCATTCGCGGTGGCTGGCGCATCCCCGAATCCCGCCTCCATCTGCTGGAGCTGTGCGGCGGCTGGCCCGGGGCCCTGGTGGCTCGCCACTGGCTGCGTCACAAGACCCAGAAGGGCAGCTACCGGCTGGTGTTCTGGTTTATCGTGCTGCTGCACCTCACCCTGTGGGGACTCTGGCTCGGCCGGCCGCTCTGGCAAGGGGTCTGAGGATCGCCAAGGCGCCAGCACGACGCACCGATCAACGGAGTGACGCGGCTTGCACATAGGCACGGGCCTGAGCCGAGGGCTCATACTCCTCACCAGCGCGGGCATTGCGACCCCTTTTTGGGTATGAGACAACAGAGGGCCTGCAAGGCGGTTTTCTCGCGTATTTATCGACAAGGAGTCACTCATGACAATGTGGACAGGCATAGTCCTGATCGTCTTTATCAGCATGCTGTTCGGCTATCTCAGCAAACGCGCCCGCTACCAGCTGGGAGATATCCGCATCACGGATCGCCTCGGCAAACAGGATGTGCTTATCCAGGAACTGCGGGAGCGGATCGCCACTCTGGAAGCCATCGTCATCGAAGAGGAGAAGCGCCGCCCGTTCAAGAATCTGTGAACCGGCAGCCACGGCGGCAAACCGGCCAGCTTCCGGGCTGCAAGGGGTTGCCGCTTTCCCCCACACTTGCCCCTCCCCCCTACGGCCTGCAAAACTAAATTCACAACAGGATCAGCGGCCTGCCCACGACTGCTGCATTTTTCACCAAACTGGCCCAATCCCTGCTCTGTCACTGTCATCAGCCGTACCGGAGAGTGACATCATGATCGCCATCAGCACCCTGCTTCCCCTCGCCTCCCTTGCCCTCAAGCTCGGCAGCAAGCTGCTCGGCGACGGCACGCCACAGGCCAAGGCCGAGCCCCCCGTGCAGGAAGATCGCCTGGCACCCACGGTGCAGAGCCTGTTCCAGCGGCTCGGAGTCAAGGATGCCAACAGCGAGCAGAACCGCCCCGCCATCAACCATTTCATGAGCGAGTTGCTGCAGACACTGGGTCAGGAGAACAATGGCCAGTCCCTGCCCGAGGCCATAGACACGGCCCGCAGTCAGCTGGCCAACGGCTCCCAGAGCACCCGTCTCGACGCCCTGCAGAGTGAACTCGATACCCTCAAGGGTACCCTTGGCAACAGCGATCTGAACCTGGATCAGCTGCTCGGCGCCTTCAAGCAGACCCTGCCCAATGGCAAGGGGGAAGGGGTTGGCAAACTGCTCAATGCCAGCGTCTGAGCAAGGGCGGATACATTAAAAACGGCAACCTCGGGGGTTGCCGTTTTTTCGGGCCGGATCGCAGGATGCAACGCTAGGGTAGTAAAGGTGGTGGACTCAGCATCGCCTCTGCCAGCGCGGTCTGCCCGCGAGCCTGCAAGGTGTTGGCCGCCCCCTGTCGGTCCGCCTCTTCCTTGTTTTGGCTCAGCTTGAACTTGCCCACCAGCCCGGTTATCTCGACTTCGATGCCAACCACGGCCTGTACCATGGCCTCGAGATAGTCTCGCGGCGCGTCCGCCATCTTCCAGGGTTTGGGCTCCGCCGCCTCATGAACCCTCGTCAGACTTGCCAGCAGGCGGCGCACGAAGCGGGCATCGTCGCGCACCCGGATGCGACCATGGGCATGGACCACAGCGTAGTTCCAGGTCGGCACCTGCTGGTGATGCGCCTGCTTGCTCGGATACCAGTTGGGGGAGACGTAGCCGTCGACAGCCTTGAAGATCACCAGCACCTCGTCGCCATCCCTGACCTCCTGCCAGAGCGGGTTGTTGCGGGCAACATGAGCGCGCAGGACGCCCTGCTCGCCACTGCCGGCGTCCAGCTCAAACGGCAAATGGTTCGCATCCAGCCCCCGCTCACCGTGGGTGATCAGAGCCCCCAGCGGGTGGGCCAGGATCAACTGGTGCAGCGTCTCGGGATCGGTAACGGCGAAATGGGGTGGCTGATACATAGGGCTCCTTGAGCGAGGCATTGGCGTCCATGCAGAAGCCCATTCTTGCGCAATCGGGAGCAGCAGGCGATGGCACAGACATAAAAAGAGGGCCTAAGCCCTCTTCGGTTCATCCAGCTCGGCGACTAGCCGCGCTTGGCCAGCCACTGTTCGGCAGCAGTGAGCGCCGACTCGATCTGCTCGCGGACGACGCCCACACTAGCAATTAAGAACATAAAAACAATATTAATCAATATTTTAGGTTGATTTCATCGTGGACGAAAATTGGACTAGGTTGATAGATTTCCATTTGATATCCTTTGCTTATTGAGAGCAGACAATCTCATTCTCTCTTCCATTCTTTTATACCTATATTCTCTCGACCCCGCCCTTGGCTAGGCTAAGGACATCCTCTACCCAGTCAAGTCGTCCAGATATAGGAGCTTGCTATGTTCCTTACAGATAAAACAGCCAAAAAGCTATCATATGCACACTATTCCCTGAGTCAAAAATACGCATCTAACCAAGGTATAGAACAGAACTATCGTCTGGCATGTCATCACAACCATAAAGCTGCCGCCGCAGGGCATCTCGGTGCTCAATACGAATTAGGAATGCTACATTTCTCTGGCCTAGGCGTCACAAAAAACACGACCAACGCAGCAGCTTGTCACAAAAAAATCCGCCATGTAAGGGTATGGCAAAGCACAATTAGCCTTAGGTAAAATGTACCTCTCTGGCAGTAGTGTGTCTCAGGACAACGAACTGGCACATTACTGGCTGAGCAAGGCCGTACCGCAAGGTAAAAGGGAAGTATTATTGCAATAATGGAAAATAATCGAGAAGGTATACCTCCTCCATAATTTGATCTAGATAACATGATTTAATATTACGAGCTGGATGGCCTAGATCATCCCGACATTCAATTTTGATTGGGCCTTCTAACATCTTGTTTTATATAAAGTCAGAGCACTATCTTACAACTAGAAACTTGGTTTAGTAAAGCAGATAAACAAGGGAACCGAGCTGCAAAATATCGACTTTCTATTTATTGCGCCCTTGATATTAGTGTTTCACAAAGCTCTACCAAGGCAAATTTCTGGTATCATCAAGCTGCCACTTATGGCAGTAGTTCGACATAGCAGCAGCTTTAATAGATATATAGGCCAAATCACAACAAGAACAATAATCGATATCCAAAAAATCTAGCCCACCAACAGCAGAGAAGTACAACAATTAATCTCAACACGCTCACTCAACTACCTTTGTCAAAAACACTTCCGAGTATAAATTTATTTTTGTGGGTAAAGTCTCATTTTTACACTAAAAATAAAATACAAGTTGCTAAGATATATATATTGATTCGGCTTAAGATTATAACCCCCCCAGCAAAAGGACTTTTTATGACTAAAGTAATCAGTAATCCGACAGTTATCATTAAACGAGGGACGCTTACTCCTGCCATTGAGATCGATCTCGACAGGATTACAGGACAGCATGCCAATGGGGGCTGGAATCAGCTCATTCAGTCATTCACTATAAAATGGATAAAGCAAAATAATGTTACCGGTCCCGCCACCATATGGAAGTTTGACACCTTTAGCATCTCATTTGGCCACCCGGGATACTCTGTTTTTATCGCACAGTTTGGTCTTCCTGATTCATATTTTGAGGCATTACTGGATTATCTATCTGAAGAGTTGGGTGCCAACGTTCGTCTATCTGATTTTGTGCAACCAAGTTTACGGGAGGGGTGGGAGCCAAGAATACATATTCAGGACAATGAAGTATGGCAACAGGAAGACGAAATAGAGTGGTCAATGATTAACAGCTAATAAAACAATGGATAAAAAATGAATGACATTGCTCTTCTTATCGCTGAGGCACCATGGTTTTCCCCGAAAGAAAATCATTCTCAAGCAAGCTGCACATCATATTTTCATGGTGTAAAAAGTATTGTTAATGGAAGACTAAATGAAGGAAAACTAAATATTTATGACTGCTCATTCTATGATGCAAAGTCTCTTGAGTATGCTGTTCAGCATTTAGTAAACACTAGTGAAAATAGGCAAATAATGTATTTAGGAGCACATGGCGATGGTAATAAAATAGCAAAAGCCTCCCTAAAAAAAGTAAGTGAAACAATAAAAGAAAATGGAAAAAACATTAAGGGGTTGATAATTAGCTCTTGCTGGGCAGCAAAAAGCAACACTCTTGAAGAGTCAATGGGATGGTCTTATAACATTGGCGAGCGTGCAGCTGTAAATGAAAATTATGGTCCAAACTGGGTCTTTAGCTACAAAGTTCCCGTCTCTTGGTTTTTCTCTGCGATGATTGAAACATCAATTGTAAAAGTATTCTCTGAGATTTACATACGAAACCCTCAGCAATTAAATTCTAAAGCAGGGATTTTAAGTGCATTCTCCGAAGCACTCGGCATATTTGATCATTCTGCCATGTTCGGTTTTGACGATAACTTTAACTATATTATTCCATTGAAAGACAGTATTAGAATTTGGGTGAGGGCTCAGGGGGCTCGAAACCCTCAGGATGCAACAATGGAGTTTTTTCGCTAAAATATTATGATGCATGTTAAATATATATATTTTCTAGCTCGTCACTAATAACGCTAGCACCATTAAAAATGGCAACCATTGGTTGCCATTTTTTACACACAGATCCCCAACCAGCGATTAACCCGCCCGCTTGGCCAGCCAGGCTTCGACGGCGACCAGTGCGCCTTCGATCTGCTCGCGGGCGACGCCGCCTTTGGCAACCCGCTTGGCCAGGGTCGCTTCTAGCTCCAGGTTGGGATAGACATCCTCACCGATGACAGGGCTGAAACGCTGGAACTCAGGCAAAGAGAGATCTTCCAGCGGCTTCTTCACGCCGATCGCATAGACCACAGTCTCGCCGACGATATGGTGCGCCTCACGGAATGGGATCCCCTTGGCCACCAGATAGTCCGCCAGCTCAGTGGCGTTGGCGTAGCCGCCCTGGGCCGCCGCCTTGGTGCGCTCTACGTTCACTTTCAGATCGATCAGCACCAGCGCCGCCATGTCGAGGCAGTCGTGCCAGGTGTCGAGGGCATCGAACAGCCCTTCCTTATCTTCCTGCATGTCCTTGTTGTAGGCCAGCGGCAGCGCCTTGAGGCTCATCAGCATGCCCATCTGGGCGCCCACTACCCGGCCTGTCTTGCCACGAATGAGCTCAAGCGCATCCGGGTTCTTCTTCTGCGGCATCAGGGAAGAGCCGGAAGTGACCGCATCGGACAACTCCACGAAACCCGCCTCGCCCGTGTTGTAGAAGATCAGGTCTTCGGCAAAGCGCGACAGGTGAGTCATGGAGAGCGACGCCACGTGCATCAGCTCCACCACGTGATCCCGATCAGAGACCGAATCCAGACTGTTGCGGGTGGCACCGCCAAAGCCCATGTCCAGCGCCAAGGCTTCGCGGTCGATGGCATAGGCGGTACCGGCTAGGGCGCCGCAGCCGAGCGGGCTGGTGTCTAGGCGCTTGAGCGCATCCTGCAGCCGGGAGTGATCCCGCTCCAGCATCTCCACATAGGCCAGCGCCCAGTGGGCGAAGGTGACCGGCTGGGCGCGCTGCAGGTGGGTGTAGCCGGGCAACACGGCGGCCTGATTGGCACGGGCGGAGGCCACCAGCCCCTGTTGCAGCCCGGTGATGGAGGCAAGCAGCAGCTCCCCTTGGGCCTTGCACCAGAGTTTCAGATCGGTTGCGACCTGATCGTTGCGCGAGCGGCCTGTGTGCAGCTTCTTGCCGAGATCGCCGACGGCGGCGATAAGCGCGCTCTCGACCCAGGAGTGGATGTCTTCGGCATCCGAGCTGAGGATCTGCTGAGGATCCTGCTGCACCGAGGCGAGCAGCACCTCCATCGCCTGTTGCAGCTTGCCCTGCTCATCGGCGGTCAAGACGCCGACCTTGACCAGGGCGCGGGCCCAGGCCATGGAGCCCTGGATATCCTGCTCCGCCAGCCGGTAATCAAACCGCAGCGAATCGTTGAACTGCTTGAACCGGCTATCGGCTCCCTGACTGAAGCGTCCACCCCAAAGTGCCATACTGCTCTCCTTGAATGCGTTGTCGGCAGGCGCCTTGCGCCTGCCGTACTGGCGCGACCCCTTGGCCTGCGCGCTGAAATCTTGCCCTGTATTTTTCTGCATAACAGTGCGGTGGTGATCGATGCTGTTGCCGTTGGTCACGTCACATCCAGCAACTGCGCACCGGTTCCCTCTCCCTCTGGGAGAGGGAACCGGTGCGGGGAATGGCCAATGACCTCCCCCTCATCCCCAACCCTTCTCCCGCAAGGGGAGAAGGGAGTCAAAGAAGCCACCAACATCATTCGGAAACTGGCCCTGTTATCTCACAGAAGCAGCCGAGGTGCTGCCGCTCTTGTCACAGCTCACCGGTTATCCCTGTGAGAACCAGGTCGCCGCTTAGCCGCTTATAAGTGAGGGGGCCAAGCCCCCTCACCGATTTTCTGCGGCTTGAAACCTCAAGGCTTAGCCGTGGGTGTGATCACCGCCGATGGCCTGATGCTGCTCCTTCATGGCGCGGATCCGGCTGGCCAGGGTGTAGAGACGGATAAAGCCTTCGGCATGGCTCTGGTCGTACACCTCGTCGGCGCCGAAGGTGGCGAAGTCTTCGGAGTAGAGGCTGTTCGGCGACTTCTTCTGCACCGCTGTGACCTGACCCTTGTACATCTTCAGGATCACCTCGCCGTCGAGATCTTCGGCGATAGCGTTGGCGGAGGCGACAATGGCCTTGCACAGCGGGGTGAACCAGCGACCGTCATAGACCAGATGGGAGAACTCGGCACCCAGCTTCTCGCGCCAGGCGCGGGTCGGTCTGTCCAGTACCAGCTCTTCCACGGCGCGCAGTGCCGCCACCATGACGGTGCCACCCGGGGTCTCGTAGCAGCCACGGGACTTCATGCCCACCATCCGGTTTTCGGTGATGTCGATGCGACCGACGCCGTGCTTGCCGGCACGCTCGTTCAGGGTCATCAGGATCTGGTGCGGGGTCAGCGGCTGGTCGTCGACCGCTACCACTTCACCCTGAGCCACGGTCAGCTTGACGTATTCCGGCTCGTTTGGTGCCTGCTCGGCAGAGACAGTCCACTGCCAGACCGCTTCGGACGGCTCGTTCCAGGTGCTCTCCAGCTCGCCACCCTCGGTGGAGATGTGCCAGGCGTTGGCATCGCGGCTGTAGATCTTCTTCAGGGTCGCCTTGCAGGGGATGTCGCGGGCTTCCAGATAGGCCAGCAGATCTTCACGGGAGCGCATGTCCCACAGACGCCAGGGGGCGATCACCTTCAGTTGCGGGGCCAGAGCAGCCACGGCGCCTTCGAAACGCACCTGATCGTTGCCCTTGCCGGTGCAGCCGTGGGAGATGGCGTCGGCGCCTTCCGCCAGCGCAGCTTCCACCATGGCCTTGGCGATGATGGGACGCGCCATTGAGGTGCCGAGCAGGTAGGTGCCTTCATAGACGGCCCCTGTCTTCAGGGTCGGATAGACGTACTCCTTGACGAACTCTTCGCGCAGGTCTTTGACGATGCATTTGGTCGCGCCGGAGGCGATGGCTTTTTGCTCTATCCCTTCCAGATCGTCGCGCTCCTGACCCACGTCGGCGACGAAGGCGATGATTTCCGCATCATAGTTCTCTTTCAGCCAGGGAATGATGGCCGAGGTATCCAGTCCGCCCGAGTAAGCTAGTACTATCTTGTTGATTCCGCTCATTTTACTTCTCTCCATGATGATTCGATAAAAGGTTGTGCTTCAGGTTCGGTTGCCGCGTTACTTGTGCCCCTGTCCAAACAGGGTCAGCAGCACGGCGTTCTGGATATGCATACGGTTCTCGGCCTCGTCCATGATGAGGGAGGCTGGGCCATCCATGACCTGGGAGGTGATCTCCAGCTCCCGGTGCGCCGGCTGGCAGTGCAGCACATGCTGGATGCCGGTGCGGTCGAGCAGGGCCTGGTTGATTTGATAAGGCATAAAGATATCTTTTACCTGCTCCATTGGCGTGTTGTCACCCATGGAGACCCAGGTATCGGTGTAAACCACGTCAAACCCTTCGATATCCCCCACGTCATCGCTGATGTGAATGGTGGCGCCGGAATCGGCCGCCAGCGCCTGGGCCTGCAGGAAGATCTGGGTATCCGGGCCATGGCCCTTGGGGCAGATCAGGGTCACGTCGGTACCGAGCGTCGCCCCCAGCAGCAACAGAGAGTGGCTGACGTTGTTGCCATCGCCGAGATACGCCAGCTTCACCTTGGACAGATCCGCGTAGTGCTCGGCAATGGTCATAAAGTCGGCCAGCCCCTGGCAGGGGTGGTAGAGGTTGCACAGGCTGTTCACCACGGGCACGGTGCCGTGCTCTGCTAATCCAACAAGCGTCTGGTGGTCGAATACCCGCGCGACTATGGCGTCACACCAGCGTGACAGGTTGGCGGCAAAGTCCTGCACCGATTCGCGCTTGCCCAGTGCACCGTTCTGTTGATCCAGATAGACGCTGTGGCCACCGAGTCTGGCGATGCCGATGTCGAAGGTGACCCGGGTACGCAGGGAGGGCTTCTCGAACAAGGTGACCACGCTCTTGCCCGCCAGCGCCTGGCTGTACTTTTTAGGGGCGGCCTTGACCGCTTTGCCCAGGGCGATCAGCGCCAGGATCTGGGATTTGTTCAAGTCGCTGTCTTTCAGAAGATGTTGCATCGGATGTTCCTTTTTCCGGCCAGGGTTAGAGGGTGACCTGGGTGCCGACGGCACCACCGGCCAGCAGCTTGAGCAGTTGATCCGGGTAACGCCAGCTGGCCACACAGACCGGTTTGCCGAGGGTCTCGGCAGCATGCAGCGCGGCTTTCACCTTGACCGCCATGCCATCGCTGATCACCCCCTTCTCCATCAGGTCCAGTGCGGTCGCCTTGTTCAGCTGGGGCACCAGCTTGCCCTTGCCATCCAGGATGCCGCTCACGTCCGACAGCATCACCAGATCGGCGCCGAGCGCCTCGGCAATGGCGGTGGCCGCCTGATCCGCGTTGACGTTCATCAGCTGGCCATCGGCCGTGATGCCGATGGAGCTCACCACCGGCAGGAAGCCCTGCCCCAGTATGCCGGTCACCAGCGCCGGGTTGCCCGGTTTGCAGTCGCCGACCGCACCGAGATCCGGGTCGAGCTGGGTCACCTGGCACAGGCCGCCATCGGCGAGGCAGAGCCCCACGGCCGGAATGCCGGTGGCGATGGCCTTGGCCATCATCTGCTTGTTCGCCGTGCCAGCTAACGCCCCGGCGATAAAGGGGATCTGCTCGAACGGGGTCACCCGCAGGCCGTTCTTCTTGGTGGAAGTCAGACCCAGCCCCTTGAGCAGGTCATCCACCAGACAGCCGCCACCGTGCACCAGCACCAGGGGTCTGTGTTGCTCATCCAGAAAGGTTTTGAGGGTGGCGAACAGGGCGGTCAGCGCCTCGTCGTTCTCGATCAGGGCACCACCCAACTTGATTACCAGCGTCTGTTTGTCCATCGTTGCAATCCTTCCTTAAGTCCTTAAATCAGGCCGGTGGCCGGTTCAAACCCGAATTTGATATTTATGCATTGCACAGCCTGGGAGGCGGCGCCCTTGAGCAGATTGTCGATGGCGGAAACCACCACCAGCATGTTGCCCTGCTGTTGCCAGGCAATATCGCAGTAAGGGGTGCTTGCCACACCACGGATGGAGGGCATCTGGCCGGTGAGGCGCACCAGCGGCTTGCCTTCGTAAGCCTTGAGGAAGGCCTGATCCACCTGGGTCGGCGTCACGCCGTCCGCCAGCTGCACATAGATGGTGGCCAGGATGCCGCGCACATAGTTGCCGAGGTGGGGCTGGAACAGCACCTCGCAGCCCAGGTGGTGGCTGATCTCAGGCTGGTGTCTGTGGTTGAAGGTGCCGTAGGGATTCAGGCTCACTTCGCAGAAGCTGGTGTTGATGGCAGCCTTGCGACCGGCGCCGGAGACACCGGACACGGCGTTGATAATTGGCTGCCACCCCTTGGCGATCAGGCCGGCCTGCTGCAGCGGCTTGAGGGCGCACAAGGAAGCGGTTGGGTAACAACCCGGCACCGCAATCAGCTGGGCGGCGGCAATGGCATCGCTGTTCCATTCCGCCAGACCGTAGGCTGCCTGATCCAGCCACTGCTCGCTGTCGTGGGTGAAGCCGTAGAAGTGGTCATAGAAGCCTTGATCCTTGACCCGGAAGGCGCCGGAGAGATCGAACACCGGCAGACCCTTGGCCAGGAACTTGGGTGCAAGCTCGGCACTCACCTCGTGGGCGGTAGCCAGCAGCACCAGATCGGCCTGGGTCAGGATCCGGGTCATGCCATCCTCGTCCAGCGGCAGCAGCGGCTGATCCAGCGCGCCGACCCATTGGGGATGCAGGGAAGAGAAACGCTTGTGGGCATCCTGGCTGCCGGCCGACACATAGAGGCCGAACAGCTTGAGTTGAGGGTGGTTCTGGACCAGTGCGGCCAGTTCGGCTCCCGCGTAGCCACTGGCACCGACGATAACGGTGTTAAGCATTATTGAGTATTCCAAGTCAGGGTTCGAAATTCACAGCATGGTGCTGCAGATGGTGCAAGGGGTGAGGAACCTCCCCTTTGACGCAACGCGTGCGGAGGGGCAATTCAGGCGGGTGTGTGTCGTCGGTTATAGATCAGGTGACAGAACATTAACTTTCCCTTACAACTAGAAGCCTTGTCGATGAGCCAGATATTCAGGCAAACTTACAGAATATTCATGCACTCACTTTGCATTTGTATTTTCTAACAGAAACATTCCGGGGACGCAAGGAGGAGCTGATGGCCAATCTGGATTTTTTTGCACTTTATAAGAATATTATTGCGATTCCCTCCATCAGCAGCACGGATCCCCGCTGGGATCAGAGCAACGAGGCGGTGATCCGGCTGCTGGCCGACTGGTTCGGCCAGCTGGGTTTTCAGTGCGAGGTGACCGCCCTGCCGGATCTGCCGGGCAAGTTCAATCTGGTGGCGACGATCGGCCAGGGCGAGGGCGGCCTGCTGCTGGCGGGCCATACAGATACAGTCCCGTTCGACGAGGGCGCCTGGAGCAAAGATCCCTTCAAGGTGACCGAAGAGGGCAACCGCCTGTACGGCCTCGGCACCATAGACATGAAGGGCTTCTTCGCCTTTATCGTGGAGGCGCTCAAAGAGATAGATCTCACCACCCTCAGCAAGCCCCTGCGCATCCTGGCCACCGCCGATGAGGAGACCACAATGGCGGGCGCCCGCGCCATCGCAGCGGCGGCCGAGCTGAAACCCGACTACGCGGTGATCGGCGAGCCCACCGGACTGGTGCCCGTAGTGGCCCACAAGGGGCACATGTCGGAGGCGATCCGCATCACGGGCAAGAGCGGTCACAGCTCGGATCCCGCCAACGGCGTCAATGCGCTGGAGATAATGCACCAGGCCATGGGGCGGGTGCTGCGCCTGCAGCTGCGCCTGGAAGAAACCTATGCCGACTACCGGTTCGCGGTGCCGCAACCCACGCTGAATCTGGGATACATCCAGGGCGGCGACAGTCCGAACCGCATCTGCGGTTGCTGCGAGCTGCACATAGACATGCGCCCCACACCGCAGGTGGGGCCGGACGAGCTGATGGGCATGCTGAAGGAGGCACTTGCCCCCATCGAAATCCACCAGCCGGGCTGCCTGCACCTGCAACACCTGCACGAGCCCATCCCCGCCTATGCCTGCGCGGACGACTCAGTGCTGGTGCGCGAGGCCGAGAAGGCGAGCGGGCACAAGGCGGAGTCGGTGAACTATTGCACCGAGGCGCCCTTTATCCAGCAGCTGGGATGCCAGACAATCGTGCTGGGCCCGGGCCATATCACCCAGGCCCATCAGCCGGACGAATACCTGGATCTCTCCTTCGTCAAGCCGACCACGGCTGTGCTGCAACACCTGATCCGCCGGTTTTGCCTCTGAATTGACGGGAATGTAAGTAAGTTACATAACATGCCGCCTCGGGACAGGTGAGGGAAATACATGTTCTGAATCGGCCTGTTATTTGACCTTGCGCAGACAATCTGGGTAGATTGTCACCCTAAGATGACGGAGCATATGTTGTAATCACACAACAATAAGTGAGGCTGTCTCTCACCTCGGATGGAGAGAGACACCAACCAGATAAGGATGTGGAATGAACGAAAAGTACGCCGCGCTACGCGCCAACGTAGGCATGCTGGGTCAACTGCTGGGCAAGTCCATCAAGGATCATCAGGGACAGGCCTTCCTCGACAAGATCGAAACCATTCGCCAGTTGGCCAAATCCTCCCGCAAAGGCAATGAGGCAGACCGGGAACGTCTGCTCGATACCCTGCGCACCCTGAGCGATGACGAGCTGCTGCCGGTGGCCCGCGCCTTCAGCCAGTTCCTCAACCTGGCCAACGTGGCCGAACAGTTCCACACCATCTCCCGCCGCTGCGAAGAACAGGTCTGCACCCCGGATCCGCTGGAGCAGATGTTCGCCAAGCTCAAGGCCTCCAACCTGTCACAGGAAGCCATCATCCAGGCCGTGCGCGAGCTGGATATCGACCTGGTGCTGACCGCTCACCCGACCGAGGTGACCCGTCGCACCCTGATCCACAAGCACGTGCAGCTCAACGACTGCCTGGAAGCGCTGGAGCTCTCCGATCTGCTGCCTCGCGAGCGGGACAAGATCCTCAATCGCATCGAGCAGCTGGTCAATCAGGCCTGGCACACCAACGAGATCCGCGAGCAGCGTCCGACCCCGGTGGACGAAGCCAAGTGGGGCTTCGCCGTGGTGGAAAACAGCCTCTGGCCGGCCATTCCCGAATTCATGCGCAATCTGGACGAGCGGCTGCAACAGCACCTGGGTGTGCGGCTGCCGCTGGATGCCGCGCCGGTCAAGTTCACCTCCTGGATGGGCGGTGACCGTGACGGCAACCCCTTCGTCACCGCCAAGGTGACCGCAGAAGTGCTGGAGCTGGGCCGCTGGATGGCGGTCAACCTGTTCTACAAGGACATCAAGGAGCTCACCTCCGAACTCTCCATGTCCGACTGCACAGACGCAGTGCGCGAGCGGGTGGGCGATCACCCCGAGCCCTACCGCGCCCTGGTGCGCGAGCTGCGTGAACAGCTGCGCGAGACCCAGGAGTTTCTCACCGCCAAGGTGCAGGGTCAGGCGAGCGAGAGCCGGGATCTGGTCAAGACCACGGCCCAGCTGCGCGAGCCGCTGGAGCTCTGCTACCACTCGCTGCACGCCTGCGGCATGGGCAACATAGCCGACGGCATGCTGCTGGACGTGCTGCGCAAACTGGCCTGCTTCGGCATCCATCTGGTCAAGCTGGACATACGTCAGGATGGCGAGCGTCACGGTCAGGTCTTCTCCGAGCTGACCCGTTACCTTGGCATGGGTGACTACGCCGAGTGGAGCGAGGACGACAAGCAGGCCTTCCTGCTGAACGAACTGAACTCCCGCCGCCCGCTGATCCCGACCGACTGGGAACCGAGCGACGAGACCCGCGAGACCATAGACACCTGCCGGGTGATCGCCGGTCACGATCCCGATGCCTTCGGCATCTACATCATCTCCATGGCTGGCGCACCGTCCGACGTGCTGGCGGTGCAGCTGCTGCTGAAAGAGGCCGGCTGCAAGTTCCGCATGCCGGTTGCTCCCCTGTTCGAGACTCAGGAAGACCTGATGGCAGGCACCGCCGTGATGGAGCGCCTGCTGTCTGTGGACTGGTATCGCGGCTACATCCAAGGTCGTCAGTACGTGATGATCGGCTACTCGGATTCCGCCAAGGATGCGGGCATGATGGCCGCCGGCTGGGCCCAGTACGCCGCCATGGAATCCCTGGTAGCACTGGCCGAGGCCAACAAGCTGCGCCTCACCTTGTTCCACGGCCGTGGCGGCACCGTCGGCCGTGGCGGTGCCCCCGCCCATCAGGCGATCCTGTCACAACCGCCGGGCTCCCTGCGCGGCGGCCTGCGGGTGACCGAACAGGGCGAGATGATCCGCTTCAAGTTCGGCCTGCCGAAAGTGGCCATCCACAGCCTGAACCTCTACACCAGCGCCGTGCTGGAAGGGAACCTGCTGCCGCCACCCAAGCCCAAAGAGTGCTGGCGCGCCGTGATGGAGCAGCTGGCCACCGTCTCCTGCGACCACTACCGCAGCATAGTGCGCGGCCATCCGGACTTCGTCCCCTACTTCCGTGCCGCCACCCCCGAGATGGAACTCGGCAAGCTGCCGCTCGGTTCGCGCCCCTCCAAGCGCAAACCCAACGGCGGCGTCGAGAGCCTGCGTGCCATCCCCTGGATCTTCGCCTGGACCCAGAACCGGCTGATGCTGCCGGCCTGGCTCGGTGCCCACAAGGGGCTGCAGCAGGCCATCACTGACGGTCAGAAGGGCGTGCTGGAAGAGATGAGCCGCCAGTGGCCCTTCTTCCGCACCCGCCTCGAGATGCTGGAGATGGTGTTCCTCAAGGCCGACGTCTGGCTCGCCGAGTACTACGACACCCGGCTGGTACCCAAGGAGCTGTGGGGTCTGGGCAAACAGCTGCGTCAGGAGCTTGCCGACTCCATCCAGGTGGTGCTGGAGCTGCGCCCCCAGGGCGACTTGCTCGACGACCAGCCCTGGATCAAAGAATCCATCAAGCTGCGCAACCCCTACACGGATCCGCTCAACGTGCTGCAGGTCGAGCTGCTGGGCCGCTCGCGCAACCATGCCGAGATCCTGCACCCCGAGCTGGATCAGGCGCTGATGGTCACCATCGCCGGTATTGCCGCAGGCATGCGCAACACGGGTTGATGGCTGACAGGTCGCAACGCACATAGAACAAAGGGCGTCCATAAGGCGCCCTTTGGTTTCTTCTGAGCGCCAAGGTTCAGGGATCCTGTTTCATCTCGAACCGGACACCCACACCGGCCTCAGCTTGCGCCATAGCGCTTGGCAAACTGCTTGGCCCCGATGTCGCTCACGTCTATCACACGCGAATCCGGGCGGCGCACAAACCAGCGCTGGGCCAGGGCATCGTCCAGAATCCACTGCCCCAGGGTACCGGCAAGATGGCTGCGGCGCTCGCTCCAGTCCAGACAGGCCTTGCACATTGGTCGCTTGCGCTGACGCAGCAGGCTGAGGTTGACCCCCAGGCCTGTAAAGAATATTTCGCCGGACTGGCTCAGTCTGGCGTCATCCCCATGTATCTCCAGCAGCCCCTGTTGCTGCAACGCATCAAACAACCGAACCCCCAGCTCGCCAGCAAGATGGTCATAGCAGATCCGGGCTTGACGCAGGTGGGGATCCCTGGGACCCGTCCTGACCTTGGCGGGGGAGCTGGTCACGGACAGCGTCAGCATTCGCTCGATAACTTCAGCCACCGCAGGGTCGCTCAGTTGAAAGTACCTGTGACGGCCCTGCTTGCGCATGCTCAGCAAGCCTCCCTCTACCAGCTTGCCGAGGTGACTGCTGGCAGTCTGGGCCGTGATCTCCCCTTCCAGCGCCAGTTCAGTGGCTGTCAGCGCCTTGCCACCCATGAGTGCCGTCAGCATGCGCGAACGGGCTTTGTCACCTATCAGGCTCGCCACATAGGCAATATCGGGTTCCATACCATATTCCTTTGATAGTTCGGCCACCCTCGAAGCATGACCCTGATGACCAGGCTAAGTTGGCAACCTGTTCACCTCTGTTGAGACGCTAGGATGACAATTACCTGTTTTATTGAGTACCAGATCGACCCCCTCAAAGCAGATCTCTTTGAGCAATACGCCAACCAGTGGGCAGACATTATCCCCGCATGTGGTGGGGACCTCATCGGCTATTTTGCTCCTCACGAAGGCACCAACTATCGGGCATTCGGCTTGATCGCCTTCGAATCCTTGGCTGACTACGAGCACTATCGCCAACGACTGCGGGAATCCGAGCTCGGGAGGGCCAACTTTGCGTTTGCCCAAGAGGGGCGCTTTATTCTGCAAGAGTCCCGCTCCTTTTTGCGCCTGATCCCTGCAACAGATCGCCACCATGGGAGGTCCTTCTGATGTATGCCGTTATCTTCGAGGTCACCCCCTTTCCGCAAGGGGTTGAGGCTTATCTTGATGCCGCTGCCGTCTTGAAAGAAGAGCTGGAAAAGGTCGAGGGCTTTATCAGCGTCGAGCGCTTCCAGAATTTGAATGCCCCGCAAACCTATCTCTCCTTGTCGTACTGGGAGAGTGAAGCAGCCATTCAAGCATGGCGTGCGCACCATGACCATCAGGTGGCCCAGGCTCGGGGGAAAAATGAGCTATTTCATGATTACCGTATTCGAGTCTGTCACGTGATACGAGAATATGGTCTTGCTGCAAGCTGCAGCGATCCGCTGTCAGGCCCAACGACATGGAGGCATAGGTCATGACGCTAACGAGCTTTCTGGCCTTCCTGGCTGTTATCACCACCCTGCTGCTGTCACCTGGACCATCCGTCTGGCTGGCGATCCACAATGGCCTGACTCATGGCGTTCGTGCTGCCGTTATCGGTGTCTTGGGCAATGTGGTGGCTTTTCAGGGATTGA
Source organism: Aeromonas sp. MR19 (assembly GCF_963899305.1). NCBI lineage: Bacteria > Pseudomonadati > Pseudomonadota > Gammaproteobacteria > Aeromonadales > Aeromonadaceae > Aeromonas > Aeromonas sp. MR19. Next base: position 79,798 of record NZ_CAWQWZ010000032.1, on the reverse strand, counting down.
TGGCTTTCAGTGCAGTGAGTTTGTCCGCTGCCATGCAAACTGCGACGCCCATTGTGTTGGTAATGAAGTATGCGGGAGGTGCCTACTTGGGCTATCTCGGCATACGGTTACTGATCACTCCTGTCGACACGGTCACCAAGGGACCAGCAGAGCACGCCGGGCCAACGCAGGTTTGGCAACTGTTTCGCCAAGCATTTCTGGTCACGCTTTCTAACCCCAAGGCCCTGATGTTTGTGGTAGCGCTATTACCCCAGTTTGTCGACGCTGAACGTGCGCTCATGCCTCAGTGGGGTCTGATGGCACTGACCACCGCCCTCATCCACCTCTGCGTTTACTGGGGATATGCAGTAGTGGGGCACAAGGCGAGCCGTTACTTGCTGGACACGCGTATTCGCCGTTTTTACAACGGTGCCAGCGGTGTCCTGTTTCTGGGGTTTGCAGCAGGCTGGATGTTGAGTTCCTGATAGCGAAGGGAGAATGTCTGACAGACTGCAACACACATAAAAAAAGGGCGCCAGATTGGCGCCCTTTTTTTGGAACGGATGGCAAAGAGCCGTCAATGACGAGAAGATTGAGATAACAGCGCGTGTGCACATTCCTTCAATATTATCTTCGACTACCTATCAGATGACTCCGATAGCTCTTCACCAAACAATAGGGACATACCGGCATCGGAGCTCAAAAGCTGATATAGATAAGTACGCCCCTCCTCAAATTCTTTCAACATGGCTCTAAACGCTAGGCGGTTTTCTTCGATCCTCATGGATATATGAGCCAAGTGGATTAATGCACTCTCACAATTCTCGTCTGAATTAAGCGGAAACGTTTCAAGAAAATGGTGCACCAATTCATTACGCATCTCAAGCAGATTCTGTAAACGTAAACAATGCTCTTCAATATTACCTAATTCAAACTTAAAGTGTATATAAGGCTTATCAATTTTAGCATCCAGCTCAGGTTCATTTTTTCTTTCACCCATGCGATTTACAAATTCGCCAATCAGCTGCCCCAGCATTCTTCGGCTAAGCGCCTGTGCATCCAGCTTTCGATTACCTTCCAGCGTATCTATATTGCCTTCCATCTTCAGCGACGGAAGCACCCGCTTAAGCAAAAGCTCAAACTGCTGAAGATTGAGCAGACATCTCCCATAGAGCAATATCACTTGCTCTTTCTTCTCCTTATTTACATCTGTATTTACATTACCGTCCATGGAAAAGATCCTTCCTTATGTCAGCAGATTAAGATACGGATAACGCATTATTACGGTATGTATAAGAAAAAAGGCGCCACTATGGCGCCTTTTTATTCGGTTAGATAGGTGGGTCACACTCCCCACCATGTGCCTTAGAGGGAGGCACAGATCTGCCAGAGATCGTACTGGATGGCGGCGGCCGTCACTTCCCGGCCTGCGCCCGGCCCCTGAATGACCAGCGGGTTGGTGCGGTAGCTGTCGCTCTCGATGGCGAAGATGTTGTCGCACGGCAGCAGGTTGGCGAACGGGTGGTGGGGCTCCAGTGCCTCCAGCCCGACCCGCGCCTTGCCATCGTGCTCGAAGCGGGCGACGTAACGCAGCACCTTGCCGAGGCGCTTGGCTCCCTCGAAGGCGCTCTGGATCGGGCCGTCCAACTCTTTCAGCCTGTCCATGAACTGATCCGTACTCACCTTGCGCAGGGGCACGGGCACCAGGTTCTCCAGCTCGATGTCGGCAGAGTCGAGTTCAAAGCCTGCCTCTCGCGCCAGGATCAGCAGCTTGCGGCGCACATCCTGGCCGGAGAGATCCTCGCGGGGATCCGGCTCGGTCAGGCCGTGCTGCCACGCCTCGTCCACCAGCTCGGAGAAGGGGCGGCTGCCGTCATACTGCTGGAACAGCCAGGAGAGGGTGCCGGAGAAGATGCCGGAGACCCCCTGAATGCGGTCGCCGCTCTGACGCAGCATCTGGATGCTGGACTGGATCGGCAGCCCGGCGCCCACGGTGGCGTTGTAGCGCCACTGCACCTGATGGTCGCGGCAGCTCTGCTTGATGCGCTGGTAGAACTCGCTGTCGGCGGCACCGGCAAACTTGTTGGCCGCTATGATGTGGATGCCGAGCTGGGCGAAGTCCGGGTAGTAGCGGCTCACCGTCTCGCTGGCGGTCATGTCCAGCGCAATCAGGGTATCGAAACTGTGCTGCTCAAGCTGGGCCAGCAGCTCGGGCCAGATCAGCGGTTTGGGGTTGAACTTGTCCTGCACCTTGAGGGGATCCAGCCCCTCTTCGTCCAACAGGCCCCCTTCCGAGCTGAACACCCCGTAGAGAGTCAGCGCCAGATTGAGTTCATGTTCGAGGCGCGCCTTCTCGCGGCCATAGAGGCTCAGCCAGTGGCCGCCTATATTGCCCTTGCCAAATACCACCAGCCCGACCCGGGTCGGGCGGCTGAACAGGGCGCTGTGCAGGGCGATAAGCAGCGGCTCCAGCACCACCTGGCGCACGACGGCCACCAGACTCAGGCCGTCTCTGGCTACCTGCACGAACTCCAGCGGCTGATCCGCCAGCAACTGATAGAAACGGTGACATTGCTCGGCGTTGTCGGTCACCCCGGCACCCACCAGGGCCACCAGACTGAACCCCTCTTTCTGGATCAGGCCGGTGAAGCTGCCCTGCAGCTGGAAGTCGCGCAGCAGCTCGAACGCCCCTTCCGCCACTTCCAGGGTGTAGGCCAGCCGCAGTACCCGCCGATCCGGTTGGCGCTGCAGGGTGAGCGGGTTGAGGCGGTGGCGGGCCAGATGGGCCTCGATGGCCGCCACCGTCTGCTCATAATGGGTCTGCGGCAGCACCTTCAACTCTATGAGGGCGATCTGGTCCACCGAAGAGACGATGCGGGCGCCACCGGAGCGCGGCGCCCGGCGCAGTATGTGAGTGCAACCCTCATCCGGGTTGTAGCTGCAGCGCAGGGTGAGGCGCTGGCGACTGTCGGCCACCGGCTGCAGGGTGCGCGAATGGAGCACCGAGGAGCCGAGACGGGCCAGCTCGTTCGCTTCGGCCAGACTCAGGCGCTCCAGCAGGCGAGCTTCCTTGACCCGACGCGGGTCGGCGCTGTAGACACCGGCCACGTCGCTCCAGATGGTGGTGGATTCGCCGTCCGCCAGCAGGGCCAGCAGGCTGGCGCTGTAGTCGGAGCCGTTGCGACCGAGCAGCAGGGAGCGTCCCTCCATGTCGGCGGCGATAAAACCTGTCACCACGATACGACCGGCATGTTCGGCCAGCCGTGCCTTGAGCAGTTCGCTGGAAAGCGCAGTATCCACCTTCACCAGGGCGCCGTCCTCGGCGCGCAGGAAGCTGCGGGCATCGAGCCAGATGGCCTTGTCGCCGCGGCTGGTGAGCAGGGCCGCCAACAGGCGCGCCGACCACACCTCGCCAAAGGCGAGCAGGCCGTTGCGGGCGAAGCGGTCAAACTGCCCCTCCAGGGTTTTGGCGATCAGCTGCATGTCGTCGGCAAGCTGCTTGCTCAAATCGAGCTGCAGTTCCCCTTCCAGCAGGCCGTCGATCAGACTCTGCTGATAGGCGTGCAGGGCGGTGATGGCCTCGCCGGCGGCCTCGTCGCCGGCCTCGGCCAGCTCCACCAGCTGGATCAACCGGTTGGTGGTCTTGCCGGCGGCAGAGACCACGATCAATTCATCTCCGCCAACCTGCTGCTCGACGATAGCCGCGACCCGGCGATAGCAGACCGGATCCGCCAGACTGCTGCCACCAAACTTGTGCACATGGCGCCGCTTCAATCCTGCTTCTGTTGCCACCGCGATCTCTCCTTGTTGCTGCTGTTCCATTACTTCGCTACCTGCTCTGCCTGCTGCGCCTGTTCAAAAGCCTGAGCCAGATCGGCCACCAGGTCTTCACCGTGTTCAATGCCGACCGACAGCCGCAGCAGCTGGGCGCTGATGCCCGCCGCCTGCTGCGCCGCCGGTGTCATGGCCCTGTGGGTCATGCTGGCCGGATGGGCCACCAGACTCTCCACCCCGCCGAGGGACTCTGCCACCGAGAAGAGGGTGAGGGCCGCGAGGAAGGTGCGCAATCCGGCCTCGCTGCAGTCGAGTTCAAAACTTAGCATGGCGCCGAAGCCGGACTGTTGACGGCGCGCAATATCGTGGCCCGGATGGGTCGGCAGGCTGGGGTGATAGATTTTTTTGACCAGCGGCTGTTGCTGCAGGAAGGCGAGGATGCGATCCGTGTTCTCCTGATGGGCACGCAATCTGGGAGCCAGGGTGCGCAGGCCGCGCAGGGTGAGGTAGGAGTCGAACGCCCCGGAGGTGAGCCCCAGACAGTTGGCCCACCACACCAGCGACTCGGCCAGTGGCTGCTCCTTGGCTATCGCTACCCCGCCCACCACGTCTGAGTGGCCGTTGATGTACTTGGTGGTGGAGTGCACCACCAGGTCGGCACCGAGAGCCAGCGGCTGTTGCAGCAGCGGTGAGAGGAAGGTGTTGTCCACCACCACCTGGGCCCCCACTTCATGGGAGGCGGCGGCGATGGCGGCTATGTCCACCACCCGCAGCAGGGGGTTGGAGGGGGTCTCCACCCACACCAGTGCCGGCTTCTGCGCCAGGGCCTCGGCCAGCGCGGCTTCATCCCCCTGATCGACGAACTGCACCCGGTAGTGCCCCTTGGCCGCCAGATACTCGAACAGGCGCCAGGTGCCGCCGTAACAGTCGTGGGGGGCGATCAGCAGATCCCCCGCCTTGAGCAGGGCGGTCGTCACCAGATGGATGGCGCCCATGCCGGTACCGGTCACCACGGCACCGGCGCCCCCTTCCAGCGCCGCCAGCGCGTCCGCCAGATTGGTGCGGGTCGGGTTGCCGGATCGGGCATAATCGTATTGACGGGGCTCGCCAAAGTCGGCAAAGGTGTAGTTGCTGGAGAGGTAGATGGGCGGCACCACGGCACCGTGCTGTGTGTCTGTCTCAATCCCGGTGCGTACCGCCTGGGTGGCCTTGTGGGTCATGTCACTCTCTCCTTGAACTGTCGCTGGGCGATGGCCGCTCTGCCTCTGCCACGGCTATCCTGCCATTGCTGGCCTATGGTGAACCACCTTACGCCAGCATAAAAAAGCCGTCAACACTTCTAGACGTCCAAATGGCTTTGCTGTTGGATTGCCATTAATTTCCACAAGGGTTAAAATCCGCGCTCACGGCCAAACGAGAACAGGTGGATCATGGGTACAGAGTGGAACGGCGACTACGTCAGCCCCTACGCGGAACACGGTAAGAAGAGCGAACAGGTCAAGAAGATTACCGTCTCGATCCCGCTCAAGGTGTTGAAGGTGTTGACCGACGAGCGCACCCGTCGCCAGGTGAACAACCTGCGTCATGCGACCAACAGTGAGCTGCTCTGTGAAGCCTTCCTGCACGCGTTCACCGGCCAGCCGCTACCCTGCGACGACGATCTGCGCAAGGATCATCCGGACAGCGTCCCCGCCGAGGTGCGCGCCATCATGGAAGCGCTGGGCAAAGAGATCGAAGATTTCGACGCAGAGTAATACCTGCGACCTATGCCAAACAGCAATCCCTCTTTGAAGATGACGCGGCCCAGTGCCGCGTCATTGCTATCCGCAACCTCCCCCTTCAGCCTGCGCCGCTACCAGAACGACATCTGCAGCCACAGCCACGACTTCGCCCAGCTGGTGATCCCTCTCGGCGGTCCCATTGAGATCGAGGTGCAGGGCCAGGGGCGTCGCCTTGCCCCCGGTTTCGTCTGCGTGATAGCCCCCGGCGAGCGGCACGACTACGCCGCCGATCCGGCCCTCTCGTTTCTGGTGCAGGAGAGCGACTGGCTGCCCGGCGATCTGGCGGCCCACCCCTTCATCGAGCTGGACGAGCCCCAGCGCCACTACCTCGCCTTCCTGCACCGCATGGTGGCAGCGGGGCGCCAGGTGGCGGGCATGGAGCAGGTGTGGCTCTCCCTGCTGGCACAAGGGCAAGGAGTGCACTCCTCTGCTCCCCCTCGTCTTGCCGCCCGAATCCTCAAGGTGCAGCGCCATATCGAGGCCCACCTCGCCGAGCCCCTCAACAATGAGCGGCTCGCCGCCATCGCCTGCCTCGGTCAGAGCCAGTTCAAGCACGCCTTTCGCCAGCAGCTGGGGATGAGCATCTCCCACTACATACGGGAACGGCGCATGACGCTGGCACGCACCCTGCTTGCCCACACCCAACTGCCCATAGGCGAGATCGCCAGTCGCTGCGGCTACCAGAATCAGGGGGCCTTCGCCGAGCGCTTCCTGACCGAGAGCGGGCTTCCCCCTTCCCTCTGGCGCCAGCAAAACGGCCTTCTGCCGTAACAGGGCGGCCAGTCACCGAAGACAGCCAGCGCCGTTTCGAGGCATGCTGAGGCCAATGCAAGGTGTGTGAAACGAGGAGCCAAGATGCAGACCATTAGCTGGCAGGATTTCGAGATGGTGGAGCTGAGAGTGGGCACCCTGGTGCGGGTCGAGCCCTTCCCCGAGGCGCGCCGGCCCGCCTACAAGGTGTGGGCGGATTTCGGCCCCGAGCTCGGGGTGCGCAAGAGCAGCGCCCAGATAACGGATCTCTATCGCCCGGAGGATCTGGTGGGACGCCAAATCGTCGCCGTGGTGAACTTTCCCCCCAAACAGATAGGCCCCATCCAGTCGGAGTTTCTGCTGACCGGTTTCTACCGGGCCGATGGCGCCGTTGTGATGGCCATTCCGGAGCAGGCGGTGGAGAACGGCGCCAAGCTGGGCTGATGCCCTTGGCCCCATGAAAAAAGAGAGGCGACCCCGGGGTCGCCTCTCTCATTTTTGCCGCAGCGCGCTGTTACTTCAACAAGCTGAAGATCAGCGCCGAGACCGCCAGCGACCCGGTCAGCAGGATGAAGCCGTTGGTCCAGCCCTGACGGAAGCGGGCCAGCGCCTCCACCTTGTAGATGGCCACCACCGGCATGATGAAGAGGATCATGGCGATGACGGGGCCGGAGAGGGTCTCCATCAGCCCCAGGATGCCCGGGTTGATGACGGCGGCGCCCCAGATGGCAAAGAACATCAGGACTATGCCGAGCCGGTCCGCCTTCGCCAGCGGCAGGCCGGTGGGCTTGGCGATCAGGCTTTTCAGGCTCTCGCGGGCACCGAGGAAGTGGCCGAGGAAAGAGGTGCTGATGGCGATGAAGGCGATGAGCGGCCCCAGCGTCACTATCACGGGGTTGTCTGTGATGTTGGCGAGATAGGAAAGCACGGAGACGTTCTGCGCCTTGGCCTCGGCCAGCTGGGCCGGGGAGAGGCTCAGCACGCAGGAGAAGACGAAGAAGAGCACGAAACCCACCAGCATGATGGTGGTATTGCGCAGGATCAGGCCGCTCTTGGCCTCGGCCTGCTCGCCATATTCCCGCCGCTGCACGTTGGCAAAGCCCGAGATGGCGGCGGCATGGCTGAAGGCGAACACCGTGACCGGCAGCGCCAGCCAGACGGTGTTGAGGAAGCTGCCGCCCTCAAAGGCAGTCATTTGTGGCCACTGCCACTGGGGAATGAGATAGCAGGAAAGCGCCGCCAGAATGGCCGCCAGCGGATAGACCATGAAGGCAAACGCCCGCAACATCGCCTTCTCCCCCGCCATCATCACGGCGATCATGGCGAACACCAGCAGGCCGGAGAGCATCACCCGGTTCGGGGTGGCCATGCCGAGCTGGTTGACTATGAAGCTCTCCACCGTGTTGGTCAGCCCCACCCCGTAGATCAGCAGGATCGGGAAGATGGAGAGGAAGTAGAGCGCCGAGATGAGGCGACCGGCCATCTTGCCGAAGTGCTCCTCGGCTACCTCGGTGAAATCGGCGTGAGGGCGGGAGGAGGAAAGCACGAAGCGCGCCAGCCCGCGGTGAGCCAGAAAAGTCATGGGACCGGCCAGCACGGCCACTATGACCAGGGGCCAGATCCCGCCCAGACCCAGGTTGATGGGCAAAAACAGTATGCCGGCGCCGACGGCGGTACCAAACAGGCTGATCGCCCAGTGGGTGTCATGGCGACGCCAGCGGCTGGTGCTGGCAACTGCGGGCTGGGAACCGGACAAATCCTTTACGACGTCTACAGATAAACTCATTACTAATCCAAACTTTGTCAGTATTTTAATCTGAGCTTATTGTGGTTTATCAGGATTTAATTCTCAAAAAGCGGGACTGAAACATATCACTACCATAACGGGCCTCAACCAGTGAGATTGGGAATCCAATCGGGATCACATAATCGAGTAAAACTAAAAAACTCAATTTAAATGAAATATAAAACCAAATTTTTATTCATACTCACTTTTTTATTTTGCCCAATGGATCGTTTGCAGAATTACCTGAAAAATCATGCCAACTACCCAAGAAGGATTGTGATCATCCACTGTCATTCTCGTGCTTTGCCAGCGGATATCCCTGCTCATCTGCGATAAAACCAGCGGATCACACCAAGCAAACAGGCGGCCCTGAGGCCGCCTGTTTGTGTCGTCTGGCGACAGAGCATCAGCCCGCCAGGTGGACCAGGAGTGTGTGTGTCGGCGACAGAGCATCAGCCCGTCTGGTGGACCAGGAGTGTGTGTCGGCGACAGAGGCTCAACCTGCCTGATGGGCCAGGATCTTGCCCCAGGCGAGATCCGGATCCCCCATGACGATGAAGTCCGGGTTCTCCAGAGACTCGGTTTCGTTGTAACTGAGCGGCTGCAGCGCCAGGCTGAGGATGCGGCCACCCGCCGCCTCGACGATGCACTGGGCAGCGGCGGTATCCCACTCGCCGGTAGGACCGAGCCGCACGTAGCAGTCGGCCGCCCCTTCCGCCACCAGACAGGATTTGAGGGAGCTGGAGCCGAGCGGGATCAGCTCGTAGTTGATGGCCGGATTGAGACGGCGGGTCAGGTTCTCCAGCTTCTGGCGACGGCTGATGGCCACCACCAGCGAATCGGGCTGATCGTGTTCGTGGTGCATGGCGCTGATGGGCAAGGTCTCGCCGTTCACCTCCTTGAAGGCACCGTGACCGCGCACCGCCCAGTAGAGCACGTCGGACTCGGGGGCGTAGATGACTCCGAGCACGGGCACATTGTCCCGCACCAGGGCGATCAGGGTGGCGAAGTCGCCGCTGCCGGCGATGAACTCACCGGTGCCGTCGAGGGGGTCCACCAGCCAGTACTGCCGCCAGTTGGCTCGCAGACTGAAGGGCACATCGGCCGCCTCTTCGGTCAACACGGGTACATGGGGGGTGAGCGCCGACAGCGCCTGTTTGAGGTAGGCATCGGCAGCAAGATCGGCACTGGTGACCGGGGTCGCATCCTCCTTCAGCTGACGCTCGAACTGACCGCCGTGATAGATTTCGTGAAGGATACGCCCCGCTTCGCGGGCTATCTCCTTGACCCCAGGAACCCAGGCCAACAACTCCTGCATCTTGTTATCCTCTGTTTTTATTTATTGCCTTTGCCCAGGCTTGGGCTAGTTTTCCTGCTCCGCCAGCCACTTCTGGGCCAGCAGCAGAGCACTGATGCTGCGCGACTCGCTGAAGTCGGGTCGTGCCAGCAATTCGTCGATACGGTTGAGGGGCCAGGGGATCACCTCGAGGGGCTCGGGCTCATCGCCGATCCGTTGCTCCGGGAAGAGATCCCGCGCCAGCAGTATGTCCATCCGGCTGGAGAAGTAACCGGGCGCCAGCGACACCTGCTTGAGGGGGATCAGGCTGTTGGCGCCAAAGCCCGCCTCCTCCATCAGCTCCCGGTTGCCCGCCTCGAAGGCATTCTCGCCCGGGTCGATCAGCCCTTTGGGGAAGCCCAGCTCGTAAGAGTGGGTGCCCGCCGCGTACTCGCGTACCAGCAGCAGGGTGTGGGCATCGAACAGGGGCACCACCATGACGGCGCCCCGGTTGCCACCGCGCATCCGTTCGTAGACCCGCTCCTCCCCATTGCTGAATTTCAGATGCAGGGATTCCACCTTGAACAGCCGGCTCTCGGCCACTATTTCGGCCTTGAGGATCTCCGGTTTGCTCTTGTCATGCGCCATTTTCTCGACACTGAGGTATTCGGGCTTGCTCTTGTGGTGGTCACTCATCGGGCGCTGGCTGCTCGTTAAAAAATCGTGCTTCAAGAGTAAACGACTCCCCGAGCGAACACCACGGGGCAAAGCGGCGAAAGCGGACGGAAAAATCCGTTATAATGCCGCCCCGTTTCCCTCCCCCTCATTGACCGCGAGAAGCCCCATGCCGACCCCCTTGCCCTGGCACCAGATAGACACAGTCCTGCTCGATATGGATGGCACCCTGATCGATCTCCATTTTGACAACCACCTCTGGCAGCAGCTGGTGCCGGCGCGTTACGCCGAGCGCCTCGGCTTGCCACTGGTGGAGGCCAAGGCACGGATCGAGGTGCACTATCACGCCGTCAGCGGCACCCTCGACTGGTACTGCGTGGATTACTGGAGCCAGACCCTGGGGCTGGACATACGCGCCCTCAAGCAGGAACTGCTGGAGAAGATCCGGTGGCGGCCCAACGCCATCCCTTTTCTGGCCGAGCTGCGGGCGGCAGGCAAGCGGCTGGTACTCTTCACCAACGCCCACCCCACCAGCCTGTCGGTGAAGGATGCGCAGCTGGGGCTGTCTGATCATCTGGATCTGATGGTGAGCACCCACGAGCTGGGCTGGTCGAAGGAGAGCCAGCACTGCTGGCAGGCGCTGGCGGAACGGCTGGCGTTCGAGCCGGCCCGCACCCTGTTTGTGGATGACAGCGAGCGGATCCTGCGCGCCGCCGCCGACTACGGCATCGGCTATCAGCTCGCCATCCAGAACCCTGACAGCCGCCAGCCAGAGCAGCACATCACCGCCTTCCCGGCGATCCGTGACTATGCCGAACTGCTGCCGCTGACTATTTAATATTGATACGGGGACAGAATTCACCGCCTCCCCCAGCATACCGAGCGGCTGACAGGCGGGGACGCACAATGGAAAGGGCTGCCCGGGCAGCCCTTTCTCGTTGCTATGGCGCGGCAGGCTACTCTGCCCACGCCACCAGCTGGTACTGCTTCTTGCCCCGGCGCAGCAGCAGGTAGCGGCCAAACAGCCGATCCTCTGCACTCAGCTGCTCATCCTGCCTGATGGCGCCATTGAGACTGATGGCCCCCGCCGCCAGCAGTTCGCGGGCGATGCGCTTCGAGTTCGCCAGACCGCTCTCGACCAGCAGGCTGACCAGATCCGTCTCGCCACCGACGGTGCAGCTCGGCATGCCGTCTTGCGCCAGCTGGGCAAGATCGCTCTCGCCAAGGCGCGCCACCTCGCCGCTGAACAGCAGCTCGCTGATGCGCCGTACCGCCGCCAACGCCGCCTTGCCGTGCACCAGTTCGGTCAGCTCGTCCGCCAGCACCTGCTGGGCCTGCTTGCGCCCCTGCCGCTGGGCATCTTCCGCTTCCAGCTCGGCAATCTCGGCCAGCGACATAAAGCTGTAGTAGCGCAGGAAGCGGTAGACATCTTCATCCGCGGTGCCGAGCCAGAACTGGTAGAAGGCGTAGGGCGAGGTGAGCGCAGGATCCAGCCAGACCGCCCCCCCCTCTGTCTTGCCGAACTTGGTGCCGTCCGCCTTGGTGATGAGCGGCAACGTCATGCCGTACACCTGGGCCTGATTGAGGCGGCGGGTGAGATCCATGCCGCTGGTGATATTGCCCCACTGATCGTTGCCACCGATCTGCAGGGTGCAGCCGAGGCGTTGGTTGAGCACCGCAAAATCCTGGGATTGCAGCAGGGCGTAGGAGAACTCGGTAAAGGAGATGCCCTGATCCGGGCGGACCAGCCGCTGGCGCACAGATTCCCGCGCCAGCATGGCATTGACCGAGAAGTGCTTGCCGATGTCGCGCAGAAAATCGAGGGCCGACATCTGCCCCATCCAGTCGCCGTTGTTGACCAGCACAGGGGCCGACAGGCCGTCGTCGGCGGGCAGCAGCGCCTTGATCTGGGCCGACAGGCTGGCGACCCAGCCCTGCAAGGTTTCGCTGCTGTTGAGGCTGCGCTCGGTCGCCTTGAAGCTGGGATCGCCGATAAGACCTGTGGCCCCGCCCACCAGGGCCACCGGGGTGTGGCCCGCCAGCTGGAAGCGCCGCAGCATCAAGAGCGGCACCAGGTGACCTATGTGCAGGCTGCCGGCGGTGGGATCGAACCCGCAGTAGAGGGTACGCGGCGTGGCGAGATGATCGGCCAGTGCCGCCGGGTCGGAATTCTGGGCCACAAGGCCGCGCTCGGTCAGCTCATCGAGCAGGTGGGGGTTGATCATGGGTGCTCCAGCAGCAGGGGAAAAGTGGCCATACTCGCCGCTCTGGTGCGCTGCGGATATGTCCCTTAGGGGACAGTTTTGCCACTCTCGTGCTAGCATCCTGTCATAGTGGGGAGCGGCTCCCCACCCCCGGGAGCCCACCACCATGATTCAACGACCATGACCCAGCCATTCGCCACAGATGCCCTGACCCGCAGCATGACCGAGGTGGTCGATGCCCTGCACGGCAGCGCCTTTCCGGCGGCCCTGGTGCGGCTTATCCAGCAGCAGGTGGCGTTCGATTGCGCCCTGCTGCTCGGGGTCGGGCAGCGCCCCGTCTACCTCTACGACAACCTGAGCCACCAGCGGGCCCTGCTGTTTGACCGCTACCTCACCAGCCACTTCAGTCAGGATCCCTTTATGCTGGCGCTGGAACAGGGCTTGCCTGCCGGGGTCTGGACCCTGGCACAGGTCTCCCAAGGGCGGCTCGATCCCGAGTATCGCCACCACTTCTATCAGGCCACCGGCTGGCAGGAGGAGGTGGGGCTTATTCTGCCGGTGCGGGATGGACTGACGCTGATGCTGTTTCTCGGCCGCCTCGACAAGCGCAGCTCCCTGAGCCAGAACGAGCTGGCGAGGCTGGAGCAGCTGTTTCCACTGGTGCATTCGCTGTGTCGCCAGCAGTGGCAGCAGAGCCAGCCGCTGCTGGCGGAAAGCCCGGCGCTGCCTGACAGTGCCAGCCTGAAGACGGCGGTGGCGCAGGCCATCGCCAGCGTGGGCGGAGATAGGCTCACCCGCCGGGAGCGGCAGGTGGCGGGGTTGCTGCTGCAGGGGCTGGATACCGAGGCCATTGCCGCTGCGCTCGGGATTGGCAGCGGCACTGTGAAGAATCACCGCAAGCACCTCTATGCCAAGCTGCGGCTCGGCTCACGCGCCGAGCTGTTCAGCTTCTTTCTGAACCATCTCATCACGGCGCCGAGCGGCGAGACTGGAGCCCCATAACAACAGGACCCCGCCGAAGCGGGGTCCTGTTCATCCTTTTTCCAGACAGTCAGACGATATCGTCAGATGCGGCCCTGATAGCGCAGCGGGAAGCGCCCCTGACCGTCGGGCTGACCGAGGAAGGGCAGCCCCTGCTTCATCTGATCCGGCAGTTCCGGGCCCGGTTTGAGGGTGCCCTGGAACAGGTACTGGCGATTGGGCTGCAGCTCCAGCTTGCCCAGCACCTGCACCGCCTCCGAGCCCTGCTTGAGCTCGGCCACCAGCCGGGAGTCGATGCAGGTCAGCTTGAGCTCGGGATCTCCCAGCGGCAGCTTGCCGGCCGGGGTATCGGCATCGGCACCATACCAATGGAGGTTGCCGTAGAGGTTGTCACACCAGGGATTGCCCTGGGCAAACTGATCGACCTTGAGCTGCAGCTGGCCCGCCACCGTCAGCGGGAACGGCAACCGCATGGGCACCCGATCCAGCACCCAGGGCGCGGGCACGTTGAGGGTGATGTCGCGACCAAAGGCGGCGCCGTTCCAGCCGACCACGCCCTGGCCGTTGAGGCCGCTGCGATCACCGAAACGCAGGGAGACCTCGGGGGCGAAGCGCAGCAGCGACCAGCCGTTGAGCTCCCAGCGCAGCTGGGTCAGCGACTCGCTGGCGTATTGCAGCCGGGCGACCTGGCCGCTCCAGAGGGTGCCGCTCACCCCTTCCAGCTGCACCAGGTTGGGCGGCAGCGGCAGATGGCGCACCACCAGGGTGGCTGGCAGTTTCACCAGCAGAAAACCGAGATAGGCCACCAGGAACAGGGCGGCGATCAGTACTTTTTGCTTCATAGAAAACGACTCGATTGCAAATATCTGGCCTTGGCCAGGCCCGGCACCATACCGGGACGAGATGCCGGAAACCGGACTGCGCTAGGCACGCCTGGCGTCATTGGGGACGGCTCAACTGCAGGCGCCTGACCTTGACCAGACCCGGTGCCAGATTCTCGCGGGCCACCTCGATCACCTGCACCTGGACGCCGTGCTGATCGGCCAGGCTCGCCAGCCAGATCAGCAGATCATCGAACTGGACCGTATCGATCCACACCTGCAGCTCCTGACCCTGGGGTTGCAGACGGGCAATCTTGATCTTCTGGTTGAAGGCGGTGCGGTTCACCACCCCTTCCAGGGTACCGCTGGTGTCGATCTGACGGCCCTGACCGCCCTGCATCGCCAGCACCTCTTCCCCCTTCTCTTTCAGCCAGGCGAGCGTCTGTTGCTGGCTCAGCACCTGCCGCTCGCGCTCGGCGATGCGGTTGGCGATGGGTTGCCAGACGATCCAGTAGCAGAACCCGATCAGCAGGCAGCTGCCCCCCACGGCCACCAGCCGCTGCTCGCGGGCGCTGATGCTGCGCCACCAGCCTTGTAGTTTGTCCATCATGATGATTTACCCTTCAGCACCAGTGCCCCTTCAACCTTGCCCTCTGTGCTGCGCACCTCGCCCTGCTGCACCTCGAAGCGCTTGCCCGCCAGTTCGCGAAAGCGCTCTATCTCGGCGAAACCGGGCGCCGTCACCTGCAATCTCAGCTCGCCCCGAGCGGCGTCGAAACGCAACACCTGCGGCTTGAGGCCCGGCACCTCGGCAAAGGTCGGTGCCAATTCGGTCAGCAGCAAGAGCACGCCATCCTGCGGGGTCTGCCCCAGCAACTTGAGGTGCTGTGCCATCTGGCTGCGCACGTTGACGATGCGGTTCTCCCCCGGGAAGATGCGGGTGTAGACCTGCCGGATCTCGGCCTTGAGGGCCTTGTCCTGCTCCGCCAGCTGATAAAGATGCATACCGCGCTGGGTCAGCGCCACCAGCAGCAAGAGCCCGGCCACCACGGCCACCTTGCGCCACTGCAGCCAGTAGCGGGAGTATTCGGTCTGCGGCCGGTAGGGGCCCTGCAACAGGTTGGCCTGGCAGTTCAGCGCCCCTTTGGCCAGCAACAGCATGGGCAGTTCGGGATCCGCCGCCAGCCAGTTGGCCGCCGGGATCGCCGGCAAGGGGGTATGGCTGTGGATGGTGACGGGGTCGGCCTCGGCCACCAGCAACATGGCCAGCAGCGACTCGTCGGCCACTATGCCCTGACAGGGGCCCTGACGCAGCAGCCACTCCTTGCCAAGTTGCAGGGCAGACCAGCCGTCGGCAACGGGCGGCAGGGCCAGCACGTCCGGCAACAGCTGCTGGCTCTTGAGGCCCGCCTGCTGCAGCCAGCCCAGCCAGATCTGCATCTTCTCCTTGTCGACCGCCATCAGGTCCACCTCGTGGCCCTCGTGGCCCAGCACCACCAGATGCAGCTCATCCACGTCGGATGCGATCTGCTCCTCCAGCAGGTAGGGCAAGGCGGCCGCGGCCTGGCGACTGTATTTTCCCGGCAGGCTCACCCGCCGGAAGATAAGATCGCTGCCCGGTACCAGGGTCACCACGGGGCGGCCGCCGGCACGCTCCCGCAACTCGCCGAGGGCATGGGCCGAGGCCAGGGTGCCGGAGGCAATGATCTCCTCCTCCTTGGCCGACCACACCAGCCACTCGACCGGTTGCTGCGCATTGGTCCCCAGACGGATGACCAGACTCTCGCTCACAAATATCTCTCCTGCCATTCCCGTCCGCATCCCTCTGGATGGGCGGGAGCGCAGCCCTCGGCTGCTGTCCAATACGGGGTCAGGGCGGGTACAGCCAGCGGCCGCCACCCACACCTGTCTGTCATTCGGCGCCGCCGTTGAGGCGGCGCAGCATCACCAGCTTGTTGTCCTTGCCACGCACGAAGACGCTTTCCAGCCTGGCCCGGGTATCACCCACCTCGGCGATCAGCCTGGCCTCGAAGTAGCTGCTCTTGACGTCCAGCACGGCATCCAGCCCGGGGATGGTGCTCAGCGGTACCGGCATCTGATCCGTCATCGCCTTCTTCTCCTTCCACCCCTTCTGGGGGCGGCTGGTCAGCACCCGCTTGGCGTCATCGAGCCCCACCTTGTCCAGATAGAGGGCCACCAGCAGCGCCGCCTGTTCCGGCTTGATGGTGTTGATGTTCACCAGCAGCTTGTCGCTCGGCAGGGCGCAGACATAAGGCGCCAGCCGGGCATACAGCCTGGCGCTCACACCGCGCACCGCCCTCAGCTCGTCCGTGCTGAGCATCCACTGGTTCGCGGTCAGATAAGGGGGCGTCAGCCCCTCGTAATAGGCATCCTCGGCGCCGTAGCTGGAGACCAGTGCCGTGTCCTTGTCGGTCCAGTCGCGGATGGCATCGGTCAGCTGCACCGCCTCATAATCCTCGACCTCGAGCTGCTTGAGCAGGGCGCGAAACACCTTGACCGGATAAGGCTGCTTCTCGAGGTCGTCGCCGCTGATCCCGTCTTTCAGGGGCACGCTAAGGCTGTTGAGATTGAAGCAGGATTGCAGATCCCGCACCCGGCCGGTCAGCTTGCCGTCATCCACCGGGAAGACAGCATCCTGCCTGGCCCAGTTCTGCCCCAGGTTCACCACATTGGGGTCATCCTTGAAATCCTGAACCAGCACCTTGCTCACCAGGGCTTCCGCCGACATGGCATACCACCAGGCCTGCTTGCCGGCGGTGAGGTTGCCGGTACGGCGCAACTCCAGCTGCAGGCGGCCACTCATGTTGCTGGCGATGATCACCATCACCGACAAGATGAGCAGCACCACCAGCAGGGCCATGCCCCCCTGGCGACCCGGAGAGGACATGGGTTTGGCCCTTGTTTGCTTAATTCCCATTGTCTGCTCGCTGGCCACCGGCCCCGATCAGGCACTGATAACGACGAATGGTGCCGTCATCTTCAATGACGGTCAGAGGAAAACGACGATCAATTACCATTATCAGCCCTCTGGCCACCGGCCCCGATAAGGAACTGGCGGCGAAGGGTACCGTAATCTTCCAGATCCAGCTCCACCGCCAGGCCGTAAGGCAGCACGTTGCGCTGGGTCCACTCCTCCTTCCAGGCCCCCTTGTCGTAAAAATAGAGCCGCAGCGCCGTCACCCGATCCAGCATGGGCTGGATGCGCGGCTCAGTACCTATCACGGGATCCGGGTAGAGATAGCTCAGCCGCTCCAGCTTGTGATCCTTGAGCCGCCAGCCGACCCGCTGCAAACCGGAACGTGGCAGCATGCCATCCGGATTGAGCCAGCCGCCGCGGATGAAGGCCATGCCCCAGTCATCGCTCTGCTGGCCGAAGCGGGATGCCGCCAGCAGCACCTTGTTGTTCTCGCCGTCGATACGGCCGCTGCGGGGCACCATCTGGGTGATGTCCCGCTCCATCAAGGTGAAGGCCAGCTGCAACTCGGAGAGGCGGGCCTCCTTCTTCTTGGCCACCTCGTCGCTGGTGAGCACCCCTTGCAGCACCTGATAGGCGCCCATGCTGAGGCTGGCGAAGATGGCGATGGCTACCAGCATCTCCAGCAGGGTGAAGCCGCCCTGACGGGACTTCATTTGGGTGTCGTTGGCTGTTGTCATCGGCTGATATAGGTCCGGATGAAGGCCACTGGGCTCTCGGCCTTGGGCGCGGTACGCACTTCCATATCCAGCGCCTTGAAGTTGTTGTCGGCGGTGGCGACGCCGCGATAGCGCCAGTACCAGGTCTGGCCCGCCATCTGCTCGTCCCCCTCCACCCAACTGTCACCAGGCCACTTGGCCTCCAGCTTCTGCTGCACCAGCTGATTCTCCACCACCCAGGTCGCCAGCGTCTTCTCTTCCAGATAATTGAGCGCAGAGAGGTGCTCGCTGGCGGTTTTCATCACGGCGAGACCCGCGATGGCAAACACCGCCAGTGCGACCATGACTTCCAGCAATGTCATGCCACGGGCGTTCATTCCTCTTCCTCCTCGTCCTGCAGCAGTCGCAAGCGGCCGAATTCATCCGCCTTGACCGTACGCAGGTAGCGCACATCCTCATCCTGCTGGGTCAGCGTCAGCACGAAGGGGCTGAGCTCGCCACCGGGGAAGATCAGCACCTGGGGCGTGCGCTCCTTCTCGTCCCGACCCCGCTCGGTTTTCTCGTCGGACTCGGTTCGCCAGCTGAACCCTTCGAGTTCGATGGCCAGCAGCATGGTGTCGGGCAGTTGTACCTGTCCCAGGATCTTGTCGCCGGTCAGCGCCTGCCACTTGCGATCCTTGGCCTGACGCTGCATGAACTGCCAGCCGTGATCCTCGATGCGAAGCCCCACCAGCCGGCCATCCATCACCGAATACTCCTGCGCCTGTTGCAGGGTCGCCATGAAGCGGCGCGCCTGCTTGTCGAGCTCGCGATCGCCTCTGGCGCCCCCCATGCTGAGGGTAACGGCGGTGGCCACCAGCCCCATCAGCATGGCGACCAGCAATACCTCCAGCAGGGTGAAACCCGACTGGCGATGACGCCTCATTGGTCCCACCCCACCAAGGTGACGACAGCAGGCTCCAGCCTCATCAGCATGGCGCCACTCAACATCACCTCCAGCAGGGGGAAATCGGCTTGGCGATGGCGAGACGACAAGCCCCTCACGGCAGCCTCATCCACAGCAGCTTGATGGCAGCGCAATCAATCACTTATTGGAAATCCTTCAGATTCCAGTTGCCGATATCGTCATCGGTACCGGCTTCGCCATCCAGCCCCATGGAGAAGATGTCGATCTTGCCAAACTGGCCCGGGCTCAGCATCTGGTACGGGTTGCCCCAGGGATCCTGCGGCAGGCGCTTGATGTAGCCGCCGTCACGGTAGCTGCGCGGCTCGGGGGCGGCGGTCGGCTTGTTGACCAGTGCGTCCAGGCCTTGCTCCGTGGTCGGGTAACGGTTGTTGTCCAGCTTGTACATGTCGAGGGCATTTTCCAGCGCCACTATATCGGAGACGGCTTTCTGCTGGTCAGCCTTCTCCTTGTTGCCCATCAGGTTGGGCACCACCAGGCTGGCCAGGATCCCGAGGATCACTATGACCACCATGACTTCCAGCAGGGTAAAACCGGATTGACGACGCTTTTGCATGACTTACTCCCTAACGAAATGAGATGGCATGAACCATCAACGATTAACTGTTAAACCGCGATCGTTCGATTACGCCTGCCGGCTAATCGAACCTGCGAGTTCGATTGGATTTGTAGGTTCGAATAGCGAAGCGTATTCGGACACCCGAACCTTACAAATTCACCATGTTGTTGAGCTCGAGGATCGGCTGCAGGATCGACATCACGATAAACAGCACGACCCCGGCCATGGAGACCACCAGCAGGGGCTCGAACACGCCGAGGGCGATATTCACCTGGGTTTCAAATTCCCTGTCCTGGTTGTCAGCCGCCCGCTCCAGCATGCTGTCGAGCTCGCCGCTCTGCTCGCCGGAGGCGATCATGTGCAGCATCATGGGCGGGAAAATTTTGGTTTCATCCAGTGCCTTGCGCAGGCTGGTCCCCTCCCGCACCCGTTCGGTGGCCTCACCGATGCGAGTACGGGCGAAGTCATTGGAGAGCACCTCGCCGGCGATCTTCATCCCCTCCAGCAGGGGCACTGCGCTGGCGTTGAGTATGCTCAGGGTGCGGGCGAAGCGGGCCGTGTTGAGACCACGGCTGACCCGGCCTATGACCGGCAGGCGCAGCACCACCTGATGCCAGTGACGGCGACGCTTCTCGTCGGTCAGCCACCAGCGCCAGACAAAACCACCGATAAACAGCAGCAGCAGGAACCAGAGGCCGTAGTGCTGCATCAGCTCGCTGGTGCCGATGAGGAAACGGGTCGTCGCAGGCAGTTGCTGGCCCATGTGTTCAAACTGGGCCACCACCTTGGGCACGACTGCGGTGAGCAGGATAGAGATGACCCCGACCGCCACCAGAGTGAGGACTATGGGGTAGATCATCGCCTGCAGCAGCTTGGTGCGCATGTGCTGGCGCTGCTCCGTGTAGTCGGCGAGCCGGTTCAGCACCTTCTCCAGATGGCCCGATTTTTCACCGGCCGCCACCATGGAGCGAAACAGCTGATCGAACACGTGAGGGAAGGCCCCCAGCGAATCGGCCAGGGAGTAACCCTCTACCACCTTGCTGCGTACCGTCGCCACCAGGCTGCGCAGGTGGGCCTTCTCGCACTGCTCGGCCACCGCCCGCAGCGCCTCTTCGATGGTCAGCCCTGCGCCCACCAGGGTCGCCAGCTGACGGGTGATGAGGGCCAGCTCCGAGGTGGAGGCGCCACGGCGAAACAGCACGAAGCGATTCGCTTCCCGCTTTGCCTTCTCTGTGGTCTCGTTCACCTCGAGCGGGGTCAGCCCCTGCTCACGCAGTTGCTGGCGTACCTGACGGGCCGAGTCACCCTCGGTCACCCCCTGCTTCTGGCGCCCCTTGCTGTCGAGGGCTTTGTATTCAAATGCAGACAATACTCTTGCTCCTCTGCCCTAGCACTGTGACGTCTCGTTATCCCGATTCAAATCGCTTGCCTGACCAAACATCAATCTTCCCGGGTCACGCGCAGCACTTCTTCGAGGCTGGTCTGGCCCTTGAGCACCTTGTCGATGCCGTCGCGGCGTATGCTGGGGGTATGGTCCCGGATCAGCCGCTCGATGGCGAGTTCGCCGCTGGCGCTG
The DNA here is from genome assembly GCF_963899305.1 of Aeromonas sp. MR19. Lineage (NCBI taxonomy): Bacteria > Pseudomonadati > Pseudomonadota > Gammaproteobacteria > Aeromonadales > Aeromonadaceae > Aeromonas > Aeromonas sp. MR19. Next base: position 59,018 of record NZ_CAWQWZ010000032.1, on the reverse strand, counting down.
TGGATCGCCTCGCGCACCGCCTCGTCGATCACCACCAGCTCGTGAATGCCGGTCCGGCCGCGATAGCCGGTGTGGTTGCACTGCTCGCAGCCCACCGGCCGCCACACCTGCTGATCCGGCGCCAGTTCCATGCCCATGGCCAGACGCTCCTGCTCGGTGATGGGGCGCGGGGCGCGGCAATCCGGGCAGAGGGTCCGCACCAGCCGCTGGGCCAGCACAGCCAACAGGGACGAGGAGAGCAGGAAAGGCTCTATCCCCATGTCCCGCATCCGGGTGATGGCACCTATGGCGGTGTTGGTGTGCAGGGTCGACATCACCAGGTGACCGGTCAGAGAGGCCTGCACCGCTATCTGGGCGGTCTCGAGGTCGCGAATTTCCCCCACCATCACCACATCCGGATCCTGACGCAGAATGGCGCGCAGGCCGCGGGCGAAGGTCATGTCCACCTTGGTGTTGACCTGAGTCTGACCCACACCCTCCAGGTCATATTCGATAGGATCTTCCACCGTGAGAATGTTGCGATCCCGCGAGTTGATCTCGGAGAGCGCCGCATACAGGGTGGTGGACTTGCCCGAACCGGTCGGGCCCGTCACCAGAATGATGCCGTGGGGCTTGCGAATGAGTTCGCTGATGATATTGCGGTTGGCCAGCGTCATGCCGAGCTGTTTGAGCTCGAGGCGCACGTTGTTCTTGTCGAGCAGACGCAATACCACCCGCTCGCCGTAGCTGGACGGCATGGTCGACACCCGCACGTCCACCGCCCGGCCACCGATACGCAGCGAGATGCGGCCATCCTGGGGCACCCGCTTCTCGGCTATGTCCATCCGCGACATGACCTTGATGCGCGACACCAGCAGGGAAGCCAGCTTGCGATGAGGCCGCAGTATCTCCCGCAACACGCCATCGATGCGGAAGCGAATGACCAGCACCCGCTCGAAGGTCTCGATATGGATGTCAGACGCCTCCTCTTTTATCGCCTCGCTCAACATGGCGTTGATGAGGCGAATGATGGGGGCGTCGTCATCGGCGTCCAGCAGATCCTCGCTTTGCGGCAGCTCCTCGGCCAGGGCGAAGAAGTCCATCTCGTTGCCGAGATCTTCCATCAGCTGGCGCGCCTCGGAAGAGTCGCGCTGGTAGTGCGCCATCAGCAGCTCTTCAAACTCGTCACTGCCGAGCTGCTCCACCTCGAAGGCGCAGCCCGCCACTCGCCGCACCTCCAGCAGGGTTTGCGGCGCCACCCCCGGACGGCACAGCAGCAGGGGGGTCCCCTGCCGCTCGGTCAGGACGACACCGAAGTTGCGGGCAAAGGCGAACGGCAGCTCGGGCAGGGCCGCAGGCAGACTCGTGTCATCGAGCTGGTACGCTGCCATTACTTGTTACCCACGAATGGCTGAGCTCCGTCGGCCGTCGCCTGCTGGCGCGCCTTCATCAGCTCGATCTGCTTCTGCGCCTCGGGCGACTGGGTCACATCCTGGCCATATTCCGGCAGCACCTGGCGTTTGGGCGAGGTGAGGTAGTTCTCCTGAGCCGCAGCCTCGATCTGTTCGGCCCGGAACATGGTGTACTTGTTGCTGGAAATGCCGGAGTAGACGTTGGCATCCCGCAATATGGTCGGCCGGATAAAGACCATCAGGTTGCGTTTGGAGGTGGTGTTGTTGGTGGCGCGGAACAGATAGCCGAGCACGGGTATGTCGCCCAGCAAAGGTACCTTGGAAACCTTCTCCTGAGTCTGCTCATCCATCAGGCCACCCAGCACCACAGTCTCGCCGCTTTTCACCAGCACGGCGTTCTTGATGGTACGGGTATCGAAGGTGGGGCCCAGATCGGCAGTACCGGTCGCCTGTTTCTGCGCCACGCTGGAGACCTCCTGCTCGATATTGAGCAGCACGGAATCCCCTTCGTTGATCTGCGGCGTCACCACCAGCTTGGTGCCCACCGTCTTGCGCTCTATGGTGTTGAACACCTGATCGCTGGTGGTCGAGCTCTGGGAGCCGCTCTGCACCGGCACTTCCTGACCGACGTTGAAGGAGGCTTCCTTGTTGTCCATGGTGACGATACTCGGGGTGGAGAGAATATCGCTCTTGGTGTTAGTGGAGAGCGCCGTTACCAGCGCGGCCCAGTTGCCCTTGTAGAAACCGGCCGCCATGCCGTTGAAGTCTTTCGCCAAGGCAGCCAGACCCGTGGTAGTGCCGTTATCCTGGTAATCCTTGGCGGCGATGGCCACCGAGCCGATGGGCAGACCGGTATCGGAAAACTGGGTGCCGCCGCCGTTGGTATTGGCCCACTGCACGCCGAGGTTGAGGCCGTCGCCGTCGGCGATCTCAACTATGATCGCCTCAACCAGTACCTGGGCGCGGCGGATATCCAGCTTGGCGACCACCTGCTCCAGCTCGGCCATCACATCCGGCTGGGCCGTGATGACCAGGGCATTGGTGGTCTCGTCGGCAGAGATGGCCAGCTTGCCACCCCCTATGCTGGCGCCGCCACCCGCTGTCGTGGCGGTGCCGCCGCCCTTCTTGTCCGCTTCTATGCTGGAGCTGACGCCCTTGAGCACCTCCACCATGTCCTTGGCCTTGCCATATTTCAGGTAGAAGACCCGGGTGTTGCCCTGGCTCTGCAGATCCCGGTCGAGCTGGCGCACCATCTGTATGATGCGGGCCCGCGCCTTGGGTTCGCCACTGACCACCACAGAGTTGGTACGCTCGTCGGCCACTACCTTGGGGGCCAGCAGCAGGGAGGTGTTGCCGCCCTGACTGTTGCCATCCTTGTTGAGGTTGGTCACCAGCCGCACCATCTCGCCGGCGGAGGCATATTTCAGCTTGATGATGTCCACTTCCTGATCGCCCGCCTTGTCGACCCGGCGTACCACTTCCACCAGACGGTTGACCACGGCGGCACGGCCCGTGATGAGCAGCACGTTGGAGGGATCGTAATGGACCACGTTGCCGCCACCGGCGTTGTCATTGAGCTGACGCAGCAGGGGCGCCAGTTCGCGCACCGAGACGTTGCGCACAGGCACTACCCGGGTCACCATCTCGTCGCCTATGCCCGGGTTGGTCTCATCCACCACCGGGATGGCCGAGGTCTTGGCGTCCTTGGAGCGCACCACCTTGAGCACACCGTTATCCATGGGCACCACGGCGAAGCCATAGACGTCGAGCACGCTCAGGAAGAACTGGTAGTACTGCTCCTCGTTGAGCAGGTCGTAACTGCGGACGTTGATCTTGCCGCGCACCGAAGGCTCTATGATGATGGTCTTGCTCAGGTTCTTGCCGACCGTGTTGATGAACTCTTCGATGTCGGCATTCTTGAAGCTGGCAGAATACTCGGTGGCCCAGGCGGAGCCCGCCATCATCAGCGCCGCCGCAACCGTGGCCAGACGCCAGCCCTTCCCTTTATTTATCATTCTTGGTGCTACTCCAAATCATTATTCTGACAAGCCGACATAAACGTCGTAGAGCTGTCCTTGCCGCTCGACGGTGACGGTCATTTCCGTGGCGCCAGCCACCTGCTGCATTGCCTGCATGGCCTGAGCGTTATCCCGCAAATCCAGGCCATTGATGCTGACCGCCATGTCGTTGGCGACCAGACCGAGTTGATTGAACAGCTCTGGATTGCTGCCCGGATTGAGGCGATAGCCAACCATGCGGCCATCTACCCGCACCGGGGAAATATTGAGGTAATCGGTGATCTTGCCGGGGTTGCCCAGCAGTTCGCTGCGCACCGAGGAGAGCTTGTCATCCTGATTGCCCGGTTTGGGCAACGGCTTGCCGTACTCTTCCCCGTCCAGCATCAGGGTCTCGTCCCGCCCGTCCCGCTCTATGATGACGCGATCGGCGAATACCTGACGGATCTTGGCCTGGGTGCCATCGATGAAATCACCGATGCCATAGGAGTTCTGCACGCCGTTGTGGGCGATGATGGCGATGGATTTGGCCGGATCTGAACTCGCCAGCACACCGTTGAGCTGGGCGTTGAGCTGAGTCTTGGGGGCATCGGCTGCGACAGCATCGGCCGCCTGGGCCTGTTGCTTCGCCTTGCCGAACAGCGACAGCCGGCTGATGCCGCTGAGATCGAGCCGGGCCGAACCTTGGCCCTGACTGGCGACCATGGCCGGCTGCCAGGGTTGGCTGGCCTGCTGGCTGCCGAGATCCAGCAGACGCCAGGTGAGACCGGCGCACTGGTGGGCCAGCAACAGCAGCAGAAGCCAGAACAGGGGCTGGCTGAAACGGGAGAGCGGCACGGTTTTGCAACGGGCCAGAAGGGAGCTCAACAAGTCATCCCTGAACGGTAGCGTCATGTTTATCAATATATTCTGGCATCCAAATCGGTTGGCTATTGTGTACGGCAATGGACCCAGAGACAACCGACCGGATGGGATGAAGCTGCGAAAATTGACATTCCGTCACACCATAAGCCCCCCCGTTTCTATCCCGAGGCCTGCCTCTGGTATAATCAGGCTCCCCTTTCAGCCATCCCGGAGTCGATTCATGCCGAATCCCGCAGAAACCACAACCCAGGTCCGCCTCGACAAATGGTTGTGGGCGGCGCGTTTTTACAAGACCCGCAGCCTGGCCCGCGAGCAGATTGAAGGGGGCAAGGTGCACTACAACGGCCAGCGCAGCAAGCCGGGCAAGGCCGTCGAAGCCGGTGCCCTCATCCGTGTCTGGCAAGGCCAGGACGAACGGGAGGTGCGGGTGCTGCAAGTGAGCGAACAGCGCAAGTCCGCCCCGCTGGCCCAGCTGCTCTATGAAGAGACGGAGGCCAGCCTGAAAAAACGGGCCGAGAACAGCGAGGCGCGCCGCTTCAACAGCCAGTTTGCCCCGAGCCCCGAGCGTCGTCCCGACAAGCAGGAGCGGCGCCAGCTGATCAAGGTCAAGCAATACTGACTCGCCAACGTGGCTCTTTTATGACGACAGGAAATGGGATTAGTTCCTAACCACCTGTTTAATAATGTTTTTATCTATTTACCTCACCTAAGAACCCAGGAATGCATGATGAGTAACCAAGATCTCCTGTATCGCTATCTGTTTGAAGAGTACGAAGTCCGGGGTGAGCTGGTCCAGCTGGACCATACCTATCGCCACGTGGTGGAAGCCCAGAACTACCCGGTGCAGGTGCAAAAACTCCTGGGTGAGCTGCTGGTCGCCACCAGCCTGCTGACCGCCACCCTCAAGTTTGAAGGCTCCATCACAGTGCAGTTGCAGGGCGATGGCCCGGTGCGCCTCGCCGTCATCAACGGTGACAACAACCAGCAACTGCGCGGCGTGGCCCGTTTTGAGGGCGAGCTGCCGAGCGATGGCAAGCTGCAGAGCCTGATCGGCGAAGGTCAGCTGATCATCACCATCACCCCGGAACAGGGCGAGCGCTACCAGGGCATCATAGCGCTGGACGCCGACACCCTGGCAGGCTGCCTGGAGCACTACTTCGCCCAGTCTGAACAGCTGGCCACCAAGCTGTGGATCCGTACCGGCTACCACCAGGGTGAGCCCCGCGCCGCCGGTATCCTGCTGCAGGCGCTGCCCGCCCAGAGCGAGGATCACAGCGCAGATTTCGATCACCTGACCCAGCTCACCGCCACCATCAAGGATGAAGAGCTGTTCGGCCTGGAAGCGGAAGAGATCCTCTACCGCCTCTATCACCAGGACAAGGTGCGGGTGTTCGATCCGCAGGCGGTCGAGTTCCGCTGCACCTGCTCCCGCGCACGCTGCGAAGGGGCCCTGCTGCAGATAGAAAAGGAAGAAGTCATGGAGATGGTGCAGGAGCTCGGCAAGATCGACATGCATTGTGATTATTGCGGCGCCCAGTACCAATTCGACGGGATCGACGTCGAAACCCTGTTCAGCAGGGCTCCCGATAATGATGCAAACAAGTTACACTAATTGAAGGCGGGCAAAACCCGCCTTTAACTTAAATAACAAAAAAATACCCTATTTTATAAAGTTTGATGGCGATCGCTAAACTCTACCACCTAAGTGATAGGATGAACGCCAGATAGAACCCTACAAACCTCTGAACCCAGGAGAATACAATGACAATCGTGGCAGAACCCACCCTGGCCCAACAATTAGGACTGGACCAGTACGGTATCAAAAACAGCCAAGAAATCGTTCGCAACCCCTCTTACGATCAGCTTTTCGCGGAAGAGACACGTTCTGACCTGGAAGGGTTCGAGCGCGGCGTGGTGACCGAGCTGGGCGCCGTCAACGTAAACACCGGCATCTTCACCGGCCGCTCCCCGAAAGATAAATATATCGTCAAAGACGCTACTACCCAGAATACTGTGTGGTGGTCTGACCAGGGTAAAAACGATAACAAAGCTATTACCCCGGAAGTGTGGTCACATCTGAAATCCCTGGTGACCAAACAGCTCTCCGGCAAGCGCCTGTTTGTGGTCGATGGCTTCTGCGGTGCCAACCCGGATACCCGCCTGGCGGTGCGCGTCATCACAGAGGTGGCCTGGCAGGCTCACTTCGTCAAGAACATGTTCATTCGCCCGAGCGATGAAGAGCTGAAAGCCTTCAAACCTGACTTCGTGGTGATGAACGGTGCCAAGTGCACCAACCCGAACTGGAAGGAGCAGGGTCTCAACTCCGAGAACTTCGTCGCCTTCAACCTGACCGAGAAGATCCAGCTCATCGGCGGCACCTGGTACGGTGGCGAGATGAAGAAGGGCATGTTCTCCATGATGAACTACTTCCTGCCCCTGCGCGGCATTGCCTCCATGCACTGCTCCGCCAACGTGGGTCAGGACGGCGACGTGGCCATCTTCTTCGGCCTCTCCGGCACCGGCAAGACCACCCTCTCCACCGATCCCAAGCGTCAGCTGATCGGCGATGACGAGCACGGCTGGGACGACGACGGCGTGTTCAACTTCGAAGGGGGTTGCTACGCCAAGACCATCAAGCTCTCCAAGGAAGCCGAGCCGGACATCTTCAACGCTATCCGTCGCGATGCGCTGCTGGAGAACGTGACCGTTGCCGCCGATGGCACCATCGACTTCGATGATGGCTCCAAGACCGAGAATACCCGTGTCTCCTACCCCATCTATCACATCGAAAACATCGTCAAGCCGGTCTCCAAGGCGGGTCATGCCAACAAGGTGATCTTCCTGACCGCCGATGCCTTCGGCGTGCTGCCCCCTGTCTCCAAGCTGACCAAGGAGCAGACCAAGTACCACTTCCTGTCCGGCTTCACCGCCAAACTGGCCGGTACCGAGCGTGGCATCACAGAACCGACCCCGACCTTCTCCTCCTGCTTCGGTGCTGCCTTCCTCAGCCTGCACCCGACCAAGTACGGTCAGGAGCTGGTGAAACGGATGGAAGCGGCCGGCGCAGAAGCCTACCTGGTCAACACCGGCTGGAACGGCACCGGCAAGCGCATCTCCATCAAGGATACCCGCGCCATCATAGACGCCATCCTGGACGGTTCCATCGAGAAGGCCGAGACCAAGGTGCTGCCGACCTTCAATCTGGAAGTGCCGACCGCGCTGCACGACGTGAACCCGGCGATCCTCGACCCGCGCGACACTTACGCCAACAAGGCCGAGTGGGATGCCAAGGCCCAGGATCTGGCCCAGCGCTTTATCAAGAACTTCGAGCGCTTCACCGACAACGAAGAGGGCAAGCGCCTGGTTGCTGCGGGTCCGCAGCTGTAACACCAGCCTTCCTTCTCTTGCCGACATCCATACCGGTCAGCCCTGCTGACCGGTATTTTTTTAACCAGAGGACGGCGTTTGATCCCCGCCAAACCTTGCCTTGTGGGCGGTTGCGCGTTAGATTCAGCCCAACTTTATACAATATACAATTTTGTAACGAATCCCCTGTGACCCGACCATGACCCCACCCTACAAGACCCGAACCCAGATGGTGATGGAAAATCTCCGTGGCCGGATCCTGCGTGGCGAATTCCCCGCCGGCGCCCCCCTGCGTCAGGATGCCATCGCCAAGGAGCTGGCGGTGAGCCGCATTCCGGTGCGCGAAGCCCTGATGCAGCTGGAGGCCCAGGGGCTGGTGAAGTTCGAGGCCCACCGCGGCGCCGTGGTCACCATGCTGGACGCCTCGGCCATCGAGGAGCTCTTTTATTTGCGAGCCCTGCTGGAAGCCGATACCCTGTTTCACGCCGTGGATATGATGACGGAGGAGACCTTCGTCAAGGCACAGGCCATCCTCGCCCAGTTTGATCAGGCGCTCGAGTCAGGCACCCAGATCGAACACTGGGCCGAATTGAACCACAGTTTTCACGCCACCCTCTATCAGGCTGCCGGCCGCCCCCAGGCGCTGGAGCTGATCGCCCAGATCAATCTGAGCTGTGACCGCTATGTGCGCTTCGAGCTGCTGTTTGCCAGCGACGGAGTGGACAAGGCCGAGCGTGAACACGCCCAATTGCTGGAACTGTGCCGCGCCCGTCGCAAACACGAGGCCGTGGTGCTGCTCAAGCAACATATCGAGGCGGCTGGCCAGTCAGTCAAGCGGATCCTGGACAGCGGCCACCACCAATGAACACTCACATCACAACAATCTGGCATTAACGACATGAATCATTTCGAGATTATTGAAACCCGCGTCGCCCAGGTCAGGGCCACACTGGCCACACAAGAGCTGGACGCCTTCATAGTCCCCCACGATGACGAGCACCTGGGCGAGTACATCCCCGCCTACGCCGAGCGTCTGGACTGGATCACGGGTTTCAACGGCTCCGCCGGGCTCGCCATCATAATGGCGCAGCGGGCGGCCCTGTTCATCGACGGTCGTTACACGGTGCAAGCCCGCATGCAGGCACCGGCCGAGCTGTTTGAGTTTCTCCATCTGAACGAAGATCCCCACGTCCAGTGGCTGGCGGATCAGCTGCCGTCCGGCTCCCGGGTCGGCTTCGATGCCCGCCTGCACAGCCTGGCCTGGTATCAAAACGCCAGGGCCGTGCTGACCGAGCGCGGTATCGAGCTGGTACGCGTGGAGCAGAACCCCATAGACCTGCACTGGAGCGATCGCCCCGCCCCCACCAAAACCCCGGTCATCCTCTACAGCGAGGAACTGGCGGGCCAGTCAAGCCAGGCCAAGCGTGAACTGCTGGCCAGCGATCTGCGCAAACGCGGGCTGGATGCGGTACTGCTGACCCAGGCCGAGCCCATCAACTGGCTGCTCAACCTGCGTGGTCGCGACGTGGATCGGCTGCCGGTGGTATTGGGCTTTGCCGTGCTCTACGCCAACACCAGCATGGATTTCTTCGTCGACACCGACAAGATCGACTGCTTCGCCTTCAGCCAGCACGTGGGGCAGGATGTCTCCGTCTACCCCATCGACAAGCTGGGTGACGTGCTGCAACGCATAGGGGAAGACCAGCAAAAAGTGCTGGCTGACCCCAACACGGCCAACGCCTGGACCCAGCTCATCATGGAAGAGGCAGGCGCCATCCTGGTGGCGGGTCAGGATCCGACCATGCTGCCGAAGGCGTGCAAGAACGCCGTTGAGCTGGCCGGCATGCAGCGCGCCCATCTGCGCGATGGCGTCGCCGTCACCCGCTTCCTCGCCTGGCTGGATCGGCTGATCGCCGCCGGCGAGTTTGAAGGGGTGGACGAAGGCACACTGGCGGACCAGCTGGAAGCCTTCCGCCACGAGCAGGAGCACTACGTCGAGCCGAGCTTCGATACCATCTCGGCACTGGGCCCCAACGCCGCCATGTGCCACTACCGTCACACCAACGGCACACCGCGCGCCTTCGGTCAGGACAGCATCTATCTGGTGGACTCCGGCGCCCAGTATCTGGACGGCACCACCGACATCACCCGCACCGTCAAGGTGGGTGAGGTCACCGATGAACACAAGGCCATGTTTACCCGGGTGCTGCAGGGTCATATCGCGCTGGACCAGGCCCGCTTCCCGCGCGGCACCGCCGGCATCCAGCTCGACGTGCTGGCCCGCATGCCGCTGTGGCAGGCCGGTTACAACTATGACCACGGCACAGGCCACGGGGTCGGCCACTTCCTGAGCGTGCACGAAGGCCCGCAGCGCATCGCCCCCAAGGGCAGCCTGGTGGCCCTGCAGCCGGGCATGGTGCTCTCCAACGAGCCGGGTTACTACCGGGAAGATGCGTTCGGCATCCGCTGCGAGAACCTGGTGGTGGTGACCGAGCAGGAGCAGATCGGCGAGCTGTCGATGCTGGGCTTCGAGCGGCTGACTTACGTGCCGTTCGATACCCGCCTCATCGAGCGCAGCCTGCTGAGCCCGGCCGAGTTCCGCTGGATCAACGAATACCATGTCGAGGTATTCCGCCGTCTGAGCCCGCTGCTGGAGGGTGAGGATCTCGCCTGGCTGGAACAGGCAACCAGCCTCATCTAAGCGCAGACAAGCAGAGTTGTCTGATGAAACAGGGCCCGCGGGCCCTGTTTTTTTGCCCGCCGGCTTGACCTGTATCAAGACCCCGCCGGGGCAGGTCAGGACAATGACCCCCATGAAAACCCATCACCCCGATCCCGTGCGCCAGCCCCGTGCCCGCAAGGCACCCGAGCACCCCAGGCTCAAGCGGGAGCAGCAGACGGTCAGCGCCATGATCCGCCTCTACTGCGACCACCATCATCAGGATCCCGCCTGCCGCCACTGCCAGCAGTTGCAAGCCTTCGCCCACCAGCGCCTGCGGCGCTGCCGCTATGGCCACGGCCACAAACCCACCTGTGCCAACTGCAACATCCACTGCTACGCCCCGGCCATGCGCAAACAGATACAGCTGATCATGAAGTGGAGCGGCCCGCGCATGCTGTGGCATCACCCCTGGCTCGCCCTGCGCCACCTGCTGGACAGCCGCCGCAAGGCCCCCAGATTGCCCAGCAACCGGCCCCTGCCGCCCTGAACCGGGCAAGCTGCGACGCCCGCCCCCATCACCAGACCCGCTTGCATCAGCCCGGATGGCCCACTAACCTGTCACTCCTTTTTGACTGCCGCACGGCAGCACGCACGCAATGACAGGAGCCCGGATGCATCAGCCCCCCGTTTTGAGAGTGGCCCGCCACGCCGACATGCACGCCATCTGGCAGATAGACGTCGACGTCTTCGGGGAAGATGTCTACCCCGGTTTCTTCTTCCGTCAGGCCATGGATCTCTGGCCCGAGCTGCTGCTGGTGGCCGAGCTGGACGGCAAACTGCTGGGCTATGCCCTGGGCGGGCTGGGACAGGATCGGTCGCAGGGCTGGCTGCTCTCCCTGGCTGTGTTGCCCGAGGCGCGCGGCTTCGGCCTGGCCGAACGCATGATGCTGCAGGTGGAGCAGGGACTGCTGAAACTGGAGATCGATCGGATCAAACTGACGGTGGATCCCGCCAATCCGGCCCAGCGCCTCTACTGTCGACTCGGTTATCAGCAACTGGCCGAGGAGCGCGACTATTTCGGCCCGGGCGAGGATCGCCTGCTGCTGGAAAAACGGCTCGGCTGAGCCACTGCTGACGGGATTTGCAGCGCCCGGGTCTTATAATTGGTTACACTTTGCTGGTTTCATGCCCAATCCGGTTGGCGTAAAGTTGAACTCACTGACCGAATTAACCAGATCAGATGCCAGCCCAGGAGGCCCATCATGTTGAAACGTATCACCCTTATCGCCTTGTTGGCCGCCACCACAGCCACCACCCTCAGCGGCTGTGCCAACAGCGACGTCTACTCCGGTGATGTCTACACCAAGGATCGTGCCAAGCAGGTCCAGACCGTCAGCTACGGCACCATACTCTCCACCCGCCCGGTCAAGATCCAGGCCGATGAGAACTCCCTGGTCGGCACCATAGGCGGCGCCGTGGTCGGCGGCCTGCTCGGCAGCACCATAGGGGGCGGTCGCGGCAGCGACATCGCCGCCGCCGGTGGCGCCATCGCCGGGGCCGCCGCCGGCAAGGCCGCCGGTGACAAGTTCAATCAGGTCGATGGCGTCGAGCTCGAGATCAAGAAAGAGAACGGCGAATCCATCGTAGTGGTGCAAAAAGCCAGCCCCACCTTCGTGCCGGGCGCCCGGGTACGCATGACCCAGGGCAACGGCAGCATCAACGTGGCCGTGGTCAACTAAGCACAGGCCAGCAGCCGCCCACGAAAAAGCCCTCGCACTGCGAGGGCTTTTTTTATCGCCGGTGTCAGTCAGGCATTACTGACGGATCAGGCGGAAGATGGCGTAGCCGGGGTGCTTGGCATCGTCCATCGGCAGGGTGGACTTGTACTCCAGATCCGCGCCGGCCAGCTGCCTGGCCTCTTCGCGGGGAGAGGAGTAGAGCCGCACGTCCACGTTGGCCGGCAGTGCCTTCATGTGCCAGTTGTTGTTGGCCGCCGGGCTGAAACCACCCGGATTGTCAGCAGACTGGGCCTTCAGGTACTGGGCTATGATCTCCCGCGTCTCGGAGGGATCTTCATGCACTATGTTGCTACCGTCTATGCCCGGGAAGTGGCCGCCACCGCTGGCGCGGTAGTTGTTGGTCACCACGTAGAACTTCTGGGCCGGATCCATGGGCTGACCGTTGAAGGTGAGCCCGCTGATGCGCTGGCCATCGCTGACCTTGGCCCCTTCCTTGCTGTAACGTGCCGGCTGGGTGATATCCACCTCGTAGTTCACCCCGTCGATCACGTCGAAGTTGTAGGTGGGGAACTTCTCGTTCACCAGCCACTGCACCTCTGTCTTGCCGGTATCTATCTGGTTGAACTGACCGGCGCTCATCTCCAGCCACTCCTTGACGGTGGCCCCATTCACCTCGACCACCTGCAGGGTGTTCGGGTAGATGTAGAGGTCGGAGACGTTGCGCAGGGAGATGTCGCCCTGGGCCACATAGGTGAAGTCGTTGATGCCGTTGCGACCGCCGCGGAAGGGCGCCGCCACCGACAGGATCGGGTAGGGTTCCTTGAGCAGACCGTCCTGTTGCAGCTGTTCGGCGTAGCGGCGCTGGGCATCGCTCACCAGTTGCACCGAAGGGTCGTCCTGCACCAGCGCGAAGAAGCTGTGGATGGAGGAGGTGATCTTGCCGAGCGGCTCGTCCAGCCACTGGTTGGTGGCGTCGTGATCGGCCTGCACCAGGTCCACCACCCGCTGATCCACGGCGCTGCCCTCGCTGGAGTCGATCTTGCGCAGGCTGGCCTGGCTCTGTTTCACCTGCCACTTGCCGTCTACCTGCTGCAGGGTGAGGTCTATGATACCGAGGTGGTTGCCCCAGTAGCCGGGCATCACGGTCGGCACGCCGCTCAGGGTACCGGCCTGGTTGTCCACCTCCGGCAGATCCGGGAAATCGCCCGGGAAGTTCTTGTGGGCGTGGCCCAGCATCAGGGCATCCACCCCTTTCACCTTGGCCAGATGCCAGGCGGAGTTCTCCATCATGGCCTCGTAGCTGCTGGCGTTGATGCCGGTATGGGCCACCACCACGACTATATCGGCGCCCTTGGCGCGCAGCTCGGGCACATAGTGGTTGGCGGTCTCGACCATGTCGGCCACCACCACCTTGCCCTCCAGATGACGCTTGTCCCACTGCAGCACCTGCGGCGGGGTCAGTCCCAGTATGCCCACCTTGACGGTCTGCAACTGGCCCTTGTCATCCTTCACCTTGCGCTCAAGCAGCAGGTAAGGCTTGAACTTGTTGCCGCTCCAGTCTACTTGCCCCTTCGCATCGCGCTTGAAGGCACCCGCCTCGAACACGTTGGCGTTCACATAGGGGAACTTGGCGCCCTGCAGTGTCTTGGTGAGGTAATCCAGCCCGTAGTTGAACTCGTGGTTGCCCAGGTTGCCGGCGTCATAGCCGATCTCGTTCATCGCCTTGAACACAGGATGGGCCTGCTTGTCGAGGTAGCCGGCACCGGATTGCTCGAAGATGTAATCCGCCAGCGGCGTGCCCTGGATCAGGTCACCGTTGTCGAGCAGCAGGTTGTTGGGGTTTTCGGCGCGGGCCGCGCGGATCAGCAGCGCGGTGCGGGAGAAGCCAAACTTGCGATCCTCCTTGTTCTGGTAGTAGTCATACCCCAGCACGTTGGAGTGGATATCGGAGGTCTGGATCAGACGCAGGGCAACCGCTCCCGGTTGCGCCTTGCTGTCGTTTTCGTTGCTACAGGCAGACAACAGCACGATGGCTGCAATAGCACCCAGCTTCATGGTTTTATTCACTGTCTTGTCCCTTTTATTATGAGTGTCGCTTTACCAGCGACGGGAATTTAACAGACGAATATGTCAGGGCATGAAGCCGGGATTAATTTTTATGAGGTACGGCACAAAAATAGCCTTATGAGGCCAGCAAAGCCCCGCTCGCCAGTTGCAACGCCAACCCCAGCATGATGAAACCAACAACAGTATCAATCGCTTGCTGAACCCTTCCGCGGGCAAGCCAGGGCGAGAGCGCAGCCGCGCCAAACGCCAGGCTGTAGAACCAGACCAGAGAGGCCAGCATGGCCCCGGCCGCAAAGGCCGGTCGCAACTCCTCGGCAAACTGGCTGCCGAAGGAGCCGAGCAGCATCAGGGTATCCAGATAGACGTGAGGATTGAGCAGGGTCACCCCGAGCGTCATGGCCAGCACGCTCTTGACCCCCATCAACTGCGGCGAGTCCGCAAGCGCAGCCCCCTGCCCGCGCCAGGCGCTGCGCAGGGAACGGATGCCGAACCAGCCGAGAAACAGCACGCCGCCCCAGGTCAGCAGCGCCAGTCCGATAGGGCTGGCCGCCAGCAGGTTGGCCCCGCCGAACACCCCGATCCCGATCAGCACGAGATCGCACAGGCAGCAGAGCGTCGCCGCCAGCAGATGGTGGTTGCGGTGTATGCCCCGGCTCAGCACGAAGGCGTTCTGGGCACCGATGGGAATGATCATGGCAAGGCCGAGGGTGAAGCCTTGCAGGCTAGTTGCGAACATGGATTGAACGTCCAGAAGAGGGATTGGACGGCACTATAAAGGGCGGCGGGGTGTTCAGAGAAATTCATAAATCTGCTGATGGATTCATTTTCCTAATCAGCAGGATTCCTGAGGGCAGGGATGAATTCCATCCGGCACCAACTGTCAATTGCATGATCTGACAATTGTGAGCCTGTCGCTCTGCCCCGAGAATCATTGGGTTTTATTGCATCAGCTTGGGGAAGTTGGTGACAACGACCTGCTCCAGATTGGGCAGCAAAATGCCACTGCTCACCCCCTTGGCGATGGCCTGGTAGCGATTCATCGACCCCGTTTTACGGGTGACCTGATTGAGGTGGTAGTTCACGGTTCGTTCCGTGATCCCCAGGATGCAGGCAATTTCACCCGACGTTTTCCCTTCACTGGCCCAGAACAGGCATTCCGTCTCCCGGTCAGTCAGGGCCTCCTGAGGGTCATCTTCCCGCAGACTGACCCGCACAATCCGGATCGCCGCCTCGAAGATGTAGTTGGACATCCAGGAGAGGATGGGCGAGGACTCCAGCAGCAGATCGCTCGACGCCCGCTCGGCGGTGATGAACGACAGTATGCCGTTTTCCCCCGCCGCACCGTGCAGCGGAAACGAAATGCCGTTGCGCAGCCCGAACTCCGCCGCCAACCCCATCACATCCAGACTGCCCTCTTGCAGAAAACGCGCCCGTCCTTCCAGCCGGTTCCAATAAATGGGCAAGGTCTGCTTGCGGGCCAGCTGAATGATGGGATCACAGGCCAGCATATGGTTGGCCGTATAGGCCTGCACCCAGGAGTCGGGGCACTGATTGAACAGCACCACCTTGGGCCTTTGCATCGACATGGGAATGATCAGCGCGAACCGGTAGTAGTCATAGCCCATACCGAGCGTGAACCGACCGATCAACTCGGCCAAACGATCCCCGTCCGTTACCGAAGTGAAATGTTCGAGGTACTCAAGCAGTTGGTCTTGTTTCATATGCTAGCCCCCCTGGCCAGGGCCTCGATTATAGCGCCGAACACTGAAATGGAGACATCTGAATGCTTGTTTTCAAAGGAAAATTAAAAGAACACCCCAGATGGGAGGTAGAAAACGAGCTTTATCGCTTCCGTAATCGCGTCTTCTCCGATCGCCTCGGCTGGGATGTGGAGTCCCACCGTGGTCTGGAGCAGGACAGCTTCGATACCCCGGACACCCATTGGGTGCTGATCGAGGATGAAGAGGGCCTGTGTGGCTGCATCCGGCTGCTCAGTTGCGCCCAGGATTACATGCTGCCCAGCATATTCCCCAGCGCCCTCGCCGGTGAGGCGCCGCCGCGCAGCAACGACGTCTGGGAACTGACCCGCCTCGCCATCGATGCCGAACGGGCTCCCCGGCTCGGCAACGGCATCAGCGAGCTGACCTGCATCATCTTCCGCGAGGTCTATGCCTTCGCCAGGGCGAAGGGGATCCGGGAACTGGTCGCCGTGGTCAGCCTGCCGGTGGAGCGCATCTTCCGCCGTCTCGGCCTGCCCATCGAGCGGCTCGGCCACCGTCAGGCGGTGGATCTGGGCGCCGTGCGCGGGGTCGGTATCCGCTTCCACCTGGATGAGCGCTTCGCCCGTGCCGTCGGCCAGCCCATGCAGGGCGAGTATGCCGATGCCCGCGAGCTGGTCACTGAGTGAGAGTCGCCATAAAAAAATCCCGGGATAAGACCCGGGATTAAAAGTTCTCGCTATGGCCCGTTTCCACCCCATGCAAAAACGGACGCAAAAGAGTATCCCCTGAATATCTTTTGACCACCACTGTCACATCTCACAGTGACAAACCCGCTTTCACCCCGCACACCACGCCAGCCGGGCCTGTCGGCGATCCGGCCAGCGCAGCGTTGTCCTGCGGTCGCCACTCCAGTAGCATCCCTTCTCAATACCTGTACGGATAAGGAATGCTGATGAAGGCCCTGGACTACAAGCTGCTGCTGGCGCTGGATGCCGTGATGCAGGAACAAAACTTCGAGCGGGCCGCCCAGCGCCTGCACATCACCCAGTCCGCCATCTCCCAGCGCATCAAGCAGCTGGAGCAGCAATTCGCCGAGCCGCTGCTCATTCGCAGCCAGCCGCTGCAGGCGACCCCCCTCGGCCAGAAGCTGCTGGCCCACTACCGCCAGGTGCGCCAGCTGGAACTGGAGCTGGCCGGCGAGATAGCACCCGACGAACCCCAGGCCCCGATCCGGGTCAGCATAGCGGTTAACGCCGACAGTCTGGCGACCTGGTTCCTGCCAGCCCTCGCACCTCTGCTGGAGCAGCACCCCATAGAGCTGAACCTGCTGGTGGATGACGAGTGCCGCACCCTGGACCGGGTGCGCGAGGGGCAGGCCTTCGGCGCCGTCAGCCTGCACGGCCAGCCGCTGGCGGGTTGCTGCGTCGACGAGCTCGGCGAGATGCACTACCTGCTCACCGCCAGTCCCGCCTTCGTCGCCCGCCATTTTCCAAATGGCATGACCCGGGCAGCGCTGGCCAAGGCGCCGGCGGTGGCGTTTGATCAGCGTGACGACATGCACGTCAGCTTCATGGCACGCCACTTCGGGCTGGAGCCCGGCGGCTATCCCTGCCACACGGTGCGCTCGTCGGAGGCCTTCGTCGCCATGGCCGAGCAGGGGCTCGCCTACTGCCTCATCCCCGAACTGCAGATCCGCCAGCAGCTGACCCAGGGCAGCCTGCTCGATCTCAGCCTGCAGCATCACCTGGTCGAGCGCCTCTACTGGCACCGCTGGGTGCTGGAGCGGGGGCTGCACAAACAGATCTCCCAGCGCCTGATCGATCAGGGGCGCCACGCACTGCACAGGGGCTGACGGGGCCATTCACCTTGGCTTTGGAGGGGTAAAAACGTATAGTGCTGGGCGATCCTTCATCAGGTCTCCACCCAGGTTTTCCACTTCAGGTTCCTCACTTATGTTCCAAGACAATCCGCTGCTGGCCCAGCTCAAGCAACAAATCCGCGAAAACATCCCCAAGAAAGAGGGTGTGATCCGCGCCTCGGACCGGGGCTTCGGCTTTCTGGAAGTCGATGAGAAGACCAGCTATTTCGTGCCGCCTCCCTACATGAAGAAGGTGATGCACGGTGACCGGGTGAGCGCCCTGATCCGTACCGAAAAAGAGAAGGAAGTGGCCGAGCCGGATGCCCTGCTGGAGCAGGCCGTGACCCGCTTCGTCGGTCGCGTGAAGATGTTCCGCGATCGCCTCAACGTGGTGCCGGACCATCCGCTGATCAAGGACGCCATCAAGGCCCGCGCCAAGAAGGGTCTGGATGAGAAGTCCTTCAAGGAAGGGGACTGGGTGGTGGCGACCCTCAAGCGCCACGCCCTGAGTGATGGCAACTTCTCCGCCGAGATCAGCCACAAGATCGCCGATCAGGAAGACCACAACGTACCCTGGTGGGTGGTGCTGGCGCGCCACAACCTGGCCCAGATTGAACCGGCCGACCTGCCCGAGTGGAACGTCATCGAAGAGGAAGAGCTGCCGCGCACCGACCTGACCGCGACCCCCTTCTTCACCATAGATGGCGCCAAGACCAAGGACATGGATGACGCCCTGGCCATCCGCAAGCTGGACAACGGCTGGGAACTGCTGGTCGCCATCGCCGATCCGACCGCCTATGTGGCCGAAGGCAGCGAGCTGGACAAGGAAGCCGCCCAGCGCGCCTTCACCGTCTACATGCCGGGCCGCAACGTGCCCATGATCCCGCGCACCCTCTCGGACGAGCTCTGCTCCCTGAAAGAGGGCGAGGAGCGCAACACCCTGTGCGCCCGCCTGCTGATCGCCGAAGACGGCCTGCTGCTGGAAGAGACCGAATTCTTCGCCGCCCGCATCTGCTCCCACGCCCGCCTCAACTATGACGAGGTCTCCGACTGGGCCGAGCATGGCAAGGCGCTGGACATAGACGCAGACGTCATGGCCCAGCTGCCGCTGATGAAGGCGATGACGGAGGCACGCATCGCATGGCGCACCGAGCACGCCCTGGTGTTCCCGGACAGACCCGACTACGACTTCGAGCTGGGTGAGAACGGCGCCGTGCTGGCCATCCACGTGGAGCCGCGCCGCATCGCCAACCGCATGATCGAAGAGTCGATGATCGCCGCCAACATCTGCGCCGGTCGCGTGCTGGGCAAGAGCGTCGGCTACGGCATCTTCAACGTCCACACAGGGTTCGATGAAGAGTCCCTCGACGGCGCCATCGACCTGCTGAAAAGCGCCGAGGCCCCGTTCGAGAAGGAAGAGATCGCCAGCCTGTCCGGCTTCTGCGCCCTGCGCCGCTGGATCGACAGCCTGGATACCCGCTGGCTGGACGGCAAGATCCGCCGCTTCCAGAGCTATGCGCTGATGTCCGCCGAGCCGGGTGCCCATTACGGCCTTGGACTGGATGCCTACGCTACCTGGACCTCCCCCATCCGCAAGTACGGCGACATGGTCAACCATCGCCTGCTCAAGGCCGTCATCGCTGGCAAGACCCCGGGTGAGCGCCCAAGCCAGGAGCTGACCGAGCACCTGACCGAGTGCCGCCGCCTGCACCGCAGGGTGGAGCGCGACATCGGCGACTGGCTCTATGTCCGTTACCTCAAGGCCGATGCCGGCACCGACAAGGTGTTCAACGCCGAGATCATCGACGTGATGCGTGCTGGTCTCAAACTGCGTCTGCAGGAAAACGGCGCCGTGGTCTTCATGCCCGCCCGCCACATCCTGGACAACAAGGAGCGGCTGGAGTGCAACTGGGATAACGGCCGCGTCTACCTGGACAAGACCGAAGTGGTCTATGAGCTGGGCCAGATCATCGAGGTCAAGCTGACCGAGGCGGTAGAAGATACCCGCTCCCTCATCGCCAAACCGGCGGTGGATCTGGTGCCGGGTCCGGCACCGGAAGCCCCTGTGGCCGACAGCGCAGTGACCGAGAGCACTGCAGCCGAGAGCACTGACGCTCCTGCAGAGGCCGCCCCCAAGGCGGAATAAGCCCGGCGTCAGCAACTGGATAGCCATAAAGCCCGCAACCCTGCGGGCTTTTTTATGGCCGTTGTTCACGGCCAGCAGAAAGAGGATGCCCCCGCCCGCAACCAGCCCTCTCCATGGCCCCCTTGAGCCAACAGGCGAGTGCTGAGCAGGCGGCCCCTATGAGGCGATGGTCAGGGGAGCGCTCACCCTCTCAGTCACCGGCGTGAAGGCTGGGTTAAGGGCTGCTCGGCGGACGCATGGCTTGCTCCTGAGCCTGCCGACCGAGGAGGTGCGTCCTCTTGGCCAGCTGTGGCTTGCTTATTTTTCACACCGGGGATAAGGTGAACATCATAAATGAACGAACGTTCGCTCATTAAACTTGAACCAGCAGAGGGGAAACCGGCCATGTCCGTCAATCACAACCGCCTGGAGCTGCGGCGGGAGCAGATCATCCAGGCCGCCCTCGACTGCTTCATCGAGCGGGGCTTCCACCAGACCGGAATGCGTGACATAGCCGCCGCCGCCGGGGTGAGTCTGGGCAACCTCTACAACCACTTCGCCCGCAAGGAGGAGCTGATCGCCCTGATCGCCTCGCTGGAAGCGGCCGAGCTGCAACCTTTGCTGGATGAGCTGACCCGGGGGCCGGCCCGCGCGGCGCTGGCCCGCTTCGCCGCCGGCTACCTCGCCTGGTCGCTGACCCCGGAGAACCTGCTGCTCGGCACCGAGATCCTGGCCGAGCTGACCCGCCACCCCGAGATGGCCGCCACCTTTGCCAGCAACCAGCGCCAGCTGTGTGATGCCCTGGCTGCTGCGGTGCGCCGTGGCCAGCAGGCGGGGGAGCTGGCTGCCCGCCTGGTGCCGGATCTCACGGCCCAGCTGCTGCTGGATGCACTGGAGGGGCAGGCCCTGCGCCACGCCCTGGCCCTGCACCCGGAGCAGGCGCCGGTCGTACAACGACTGCCCCAGTTGCTGGACTTGCTGCTGGGCCCGGCCAGCTGATCACCCCAAGGAGTCGCCATCATGAGCACCTCGCTCAATCGACTGGAAGGACTGGATCTGGCCCGCGCCCTGGCCCTGCTCGGCATGGTGCTGGTGAACTTTCGCATCGCCATGGGGGTGCTGACGGGCGGGCCTGACTGGCTCAAAGCCCTGCTGGATGCGTTGGAGGGGCGCTCCGCCGCCAGCTTCGTGGTGCTGGCAGGCATAGGCCTGGGTCTGTCGACCCGCAAGCTGAGCTGGCCGGCAGCCATGCACCACACCGCCAGGCGGGCTCTGTTCCTGCTGATCCTGGGGCTGCTCAACTACCTGGTGTTTCCGGCCGACATCATTCACTACTACGCCGTCTACTTCCTGCTGGGGGCCTGCTGTCTGCGGCTTCCCTCCCTCTGGCTGCTCGCCCTGATCCCCCTGCTGGCGGCAGGTTTCGTCAGCCTGCTGTTTCACTTCAATTACGATCAGGGCTGGCAGTGGCACAGCTTCAGCTATCCCGAGTTCTGGACCCTGCACGGCTTCGTCCGCAATCTGCTGTTCAATGGCTGGCACCCCGTGGTGCCCTGGCTGGGCTTTCTGCTCTACGGCCTCTGGTTGAGCCGCCAGGCCCTCGCGAGTGCAACCGTACAGCGCAGGCTGCTGGTCGGCGGGCTGAGTGCCATGGGGCTGGCCAAGGGGCTGTCGCTCTGGTTGCTGACACTGTTTCCCCAGCCTGAGCTGGCGCCTCTGCTGGCGACCCAACCCATACCTCCGGCCCCGCTCTACCTGCTGTTCGGCATGGGAGCGGCCAGCACCCTGATCGCGCTCTGTCTCTGGCTCGGCCGCGCCCTGCCCCATGCGCGCTGGTGGCGGGTCTGGCTGCCGGTCGGACGGCAGACGCTGACCCTCTATATTGCCCACATCATGATCGGCATGGGCGTGCTGGAAGCGCTGGGCTGGCTGCAGGGGCAGGATCTGCCCGAGGTGGTGCTGGCTGCCGCCCTCTTCGCCCTGGCGGCACTGCTGTTTGCCACTCTATGGAGTCAGCGCTTCGAGCGAGACCCGCTGGAGGGGGTGATGCGCCGGCTGTGCGGCTGAAGGAGCTGAGTGGAAAGCTGAAAGTGGGTTACAAAATAACTGATTCATTGGTGATTAATGACATAAAGTGAAGGATTCATCGTCCTGACTCGCTGATTGGGGGTCACTGCGATCGCCCCATTTGAATACAAATAATGCATTTGTGATTCACATCACATTGACAGCCAGTTTGCGCAAACCACATAAGGTGATCTTTATCACATTAAATCTGCGTGATCGGCAGAAAAGATCGAAATGTAGCCAAACTACAGCGTCTGAATGTGATCGGCGTCACCATGAAGGGAGGGGGGTGGTCTGGGTATTTGAGAGGTATGTCACAAGACACCCCGTTTTCAGCCTAATTTGATCACAAGCTGGTAGATTGAAGTTGCTTAGACGACTGGGATGGGGGTTCGGCAAAACCCGTCATCCCGACTACCACTTTTAATCAAACAGGCTTAAAACGGGGTCCCGACATGTTATCACCGGATACCAAAGTCAAGATACAGAATTTTGGACGCTTCCTGTCCAATATGGTCATGCCCAACATAGGCGCCTTCATCGCCTGGGGCTTCATTACCGCACTCTTCATCCCCACCGGCTGGCTGCCAAGCGAAACCTTGGCCAAGCTGGTCGGCCCCATGATCACCTACCTGCTGCCGCTGCTGATTGGCTATACCGGCGGCAAGCTGATGGGTGGTGAACGGGGCGGCGTGGTCGGTGCCATCACCACCATGGGCGTCATAGTGGGGACCGACATCCCCATGTTCATGGGTGCCATGATGGTCGGCCCGCTGGGTGGCTGGGCCATCAAGCGCTTCGACAAGGTGATGGAAGGCCACGTCAAGAGCGGCTTCGAGATGCTGGTCAACAACTTCTCCGCCGGCCTCATCGGCATGTTGCTGGCGATCCTCGCCTTCTTCGTGATAGGTCCCTTCGTCAAGGTGCTCTCCGGCGTGCTGGCCGGTGGCGTCGGCTTCCTGGTGGACAACAACCTGCTGCCGCTCACCTCCATCTTCGTCGAGCCGGCCAAGATCCTGTTCCTCAACAACGCCATCAACCACGGCATCTTCTCGCCGCTGGGGATCCAGCAGGCGACCGAGCATGGCCGCTCCATCTTCTTCCTGATCGAAGCGAACCCGGGCCCGGGCATGGGCGTGCTGCTGGCCTACATGGTGTTCGGTCGCGGTGCCGCCAAGCAGTCCGCTGCCGGTGCCTCCATCATTCACTTCTTCGGTGGCATCCACGAGATCTACTTCCCGTATGTGCTGATGAACCCGCGCCTCATACTGGCGGTGATCGCCGGCGGCATGACAGGGGTCTTCACCCTGACCCTGTTCAACGCGGGTCTGGTCTCCCCCGCCTCGCCGGGCTCCATCTTCGCCGTGCTCTTGATGACGCCGAAAGCCTCCCTGATCGGGGTTGCTCTCTCCATCATCTGCTCGACCCTGGTCTCCTTCCTGGTCGCCGCCGTGTTCGTGCGCGCCCAGCAGCCGGAAGCCGACGAGGCCGATGCCCTGGGTGAAGCCACTCGCAAGATGAAAGCCATGAAGGGTGCCAAACCCGAAACCGCGGCGGCCAAGAAGCCGGGCGGTGAACTGATGGCGGTGCGCAATATCGTGGTTGCCTGCGATGCGGGCATGGGTTCCAGCGCCATGGGCGCCGGCATGCTGCGCAAGCGGGTGCAGGCCGCCGGGCTCGACATCAGCGTCACCAACCGCGCCATCGATCAGCTCGACGATCAGGTGGACTGGGTCATCACCCACAAGGACTTGACCGAGCGGGCCCGTCGCCATGCGCCGCACGCCCACCACATCTCGCTCACCAACTTCCTCGACAACGGCCTCTATCAGGAGCTGGTGCAGAGCCTGACCCAGGCTGCCAACGATGACGTCGCCCACCCCCAGCTGCTGGTGGCTGCCAACGACGACCACTACGAGCCGCAAGCCAGCGAGGTGTTCACCCTGAGCCGTCAGGACGTGCACCTGGGGCTCAAGGCCGACAACAAGGAGGCCGCCATCCGGGCTGCCGGCAAGCTGCTGGCGGATCGGGGCTACGTGGCGCCCGACTACGTCAACGCCATGCTGGAGCGCGAGCAGCTGGTCTCCACCTACCTCGGCGAATCCATCGCCGTGCCCCACGGCACCATAGCCGCCAAGGAGTTCGTGAAGCGTACCGGCATCGTCATCTGCCAGTATCCGGCCGGGGTCGCCTTCGGCGAGGCGGCCGATGAAGTGGCGCGCTTGGTGATCGGCATCGCCGCCCGCAACGACGAGCACATGCAGGTGATAACCCGCCTGACCAATGCACTGGATGAACCCGGTCTCATCGACCGGCTGGCCAGCACCCAGGATCCCCAGGAGTTTCTGGATCTGCTGGGTGCCGAACAGGCTGCGTAATCGTCCTTCATCGTCTTTGGTTGTAGAGGTTAATATCATGAAAACATTGCATTTTGGTGCCGGCAATATAGGTCGTGGCTTCATTGGAAAACTGCTGGCGGACGCCAGCCACCAGGTCACCTTCGCCGACGTCAACGAGACCCTGATCGATCAGCTCAACCACCGCCAGGAGTACAAGGTGCACGTGGTGGGGGCGGATCAGAAGCTGGACGTGGTGCGCAACGTGGCGGCGGTCAGCTCCGCCGGTCACGAGGTGATCGCCCGCATCATCACTGCCGATCTGGTCACCACAGCGGTCGGCCCCAATATCCTGGACAAGATTGCCAGCACCCTGGCCAAGGGGCTGCAGGCCCGCTTCGATGCTGGCAACCTGACGCCGCTCAACGTCATCGCCTGCGAGAACATGGTGCGTGGCACCAGCCATCTCAAGCAGGAGGTACTCAAGTTCCTGCCGGTCGCGTATCATGCCACGCTCGAATCTTGCATCGGCTTCGTCGACTCGGCGGTGGATCGCATAGTGCCACCGGCGGCGGCCAACGACGATCCGCTGGAAGTGACGGTGGAGAGCTTCAGCGAGTGGATCGTCGATCAGACCCAGTTCAAGGGCGAACTGCCGCAGGTGGCGGGCATGGAGCCCACCGACAACCTGATGGCCTTCGTCGAGCGCAAGCTGTTCACCCTCAACACGGGCCACATAGTCACCGCCTACCTCGGCAAGTTGCGGGGCTATCGCACCGTGCGCGAGGCGATTGAAGATCCTGTGATCCGCAGCAAGGTGCGCCGCGCCATGGAGGAGAGCGGAGCCGTGCTGGTGAAGCGTTACGGCTTCGATCCCCGTCTGCACGCCGCCTATATCGAGAAGATCCTGGCCCGCTTCGCCAACCCCTATCTGGTGGACGAGATTGA
Organism: Aeromonas sp. MR19; assembly: GCF_963899305.1. Lineage (NCBI taxonomy): Bacteria > Pseudomonadati > Pseudomonadota > Gammaproteobacteria > Aeromonadales > Aeromonadaceae > Aeromonas > Aeromonas sp. MR19. The sequence continues at coordinate 33,859 of NZ_CAWQWZ010000032.1, read as the reverse complement.
TCGGGTCGGCCGTCAGCCGCTGCGCAAGCTGGCGGCGGGGGATCGGCTGGTGAAGCCGCTGCTCGGCACCCTGGAGTACGGCCTGCCGAGCGATCACCTGCAGGAGGGGATAGCCGCGGCGCTGCACTATCGCAACGCCGATGACCCCCAGGCGGTGGAGCTGCAGAGCCTGCTGGCAGAGCTTGGCCCGGCCCAGGCCCTGGCCCGGGTGACAGGCCTTGCCGCCGACAGCGAGATAGTGCGTGCCATCGTCGCCCGTTACGACACCTTGAAGTGACCCTGATGGGGCGCACTCATCGCCGGACCGCCGCATCAACCGGTTGAATGGCATGGGAATTCGCCCCATATGATAAAAACCGGGAGAGAGGCACTCTCTCTCCCTGTCAGCTGGACCCTAAGCACCTATGACCACACACCAGGAAGATGAAGTACTGGAACGACTGAACGAGCAGGATGGCCCCCGCGGCTTCTTTCTCGAAGTCGTGACCATCCTGGAAGAGGCGGTCGACTCCCTGATGCGGCGCGCGTTCCGCCAGGAGGAGTATGCCGTCAAATACGCCATCGAACCCCTGCTCAACCAGAGCGGCCCCCTCGGCCAGCTGGAGGTGCGCCTCAAGCTCATCTTCGCCCTCGGTCTCATCTCCCTCGAGCGCTATCAGGATCTGGAAGCCTACCTGAAGATCCGCGACTTTCTGGTGCGCGATCCCAAGGATTACCGCTTCAGCGACAAGCCGATCCGCGATCTGCTGAATCGTCTGCACGGTCTCAACCAGGGCAGCATGATGCCGCAGGATCCCCCGGCCAACGAGGAAGACTGGCCCTTCTACCAGATGCAGCTCAACCGGCTCGATCAGGTGGTGCGCTCGGCGCTGGTGCTGGCGGTGGCCGACTGCGTCACCGATCTCCACAAAGAGAGCCCCATCTAATCCGGCTGGAGGCGTCAGCTCGGCAGCCTCCCCTTGCCCACCCCTTCTTCCCAACGGCCATGACGCCGGCTGTCGCGCCCATCCCCGCAGCCCTTGCTCGCGCCGCCACCGGGTGTCAATCTGACCAGCTTCCCCGCTACACTTCCCCCTAGTCCATTAGCTGAGTCGAGGTCTGCATGATTGCTCTCTCCCTGGCCGGGATCGCCCTGGTCTCAGTGCTGGCCCAGTGGCTCGCCTGGTCGCTGCGGGTGCCCGCCATCCTGTTTCTGCTGCTCACAGGCCTGACCCTGGGCCCGGTCAGCGGTCTGCTCGACCCCGATGCCCTGCTCGGCGACCTGCTGTTTCCGCTGGTTTCCCTCTCGGTGGCCATCATTCTGTTTGAAGGGGCCCTGACCCTGCATCTGGCCGAGCTCAAGGGGATAGGCAAGGTGGTGCGCAACCTCTGCTCGGTGGGCATGCTGGCCAGCTTCGCCGTCATCGGCAGCGCCAGCTACTTCCTGCTGGGGCTGGACTGGCGGGTCGCCATGCTGCTCGGCGCCGTGCTGGTGGTGACGGGGCCGACCGTGGTCGCCCCCATGCTCAACGTGATCCGCCCCACCCGGGAAGTAGACCGCATCCTGCGCTGGGAAGGGATAGTCATAGACCCCATCGGTGCCCTGTTCGCCGTGCTGGTGTTCGAGGCGGTGCGCCTCGGCAGTCAGGGGGATCTCATCGGCCACACCCTGCTGGCACTGGCAAAAACGGTGGGGGTCGGCTCCTTCATCGGGGTGGCCGCCGGCTGGCTCACCACACTGCTGATCCGCAAGGACTGGCTGCCGGTCAGCCTGCACAAGTTCGGGGTGCTGGCGCTGGTGCTGGTCACCTTCAGCCTCTCCAACTGGCTCAGCCACGAATCCGGCCTGCTGGCGGTCACAGTATTCGGCATCTGGCTCGCCAACCAGGAGGGGCTGGATCTGGAGGAGGTGCTGGCCTTCAAGGAGGATCTCGCCGTCATCCTCATCTCCTCCCTGTTCATCCTGCTGGCGGCCCGCCTCGATCTGGCCCAGCTCTGGCAACTCGGCCCCATGGTGCTGGCGCTGTTGTGCGTGGTGCAGTTCGTGGCGCGCCCGCTCTGCATCCTGGTCTCGACCTGGGGCTCGGATCTCTCCTGGCGAGCCCGCGCCCTGCTCAGCTGGATAGCGCCGCGGGGCATAGTGGCGGCGGCGGTCAGCGCCTCCTTCGCCATCAGCCTGCATCAGGCCGATATTCCTGATGCGGACAAGCTGGTGCCCCTGGTGTTTGCAGTGATCATCTCCACAGTGGTGCTACAGAGCCTCACCTCTGCGCCGCTGGCGGGCCTGCTCAAGATGCGCCAGAGCGCCCCCAGCACCTGGCTCATCATAGGGGCCAACTCGGTGGCGCGGGCCATAGGCCGGGCGCTGGCTGAGCAGGGGGTGCCAGTGCAGCTCTGCGACCCGGCCTGGGAATTTTGCAGGCAGGCGCGCATGAGCAATCTGCCCTGCTACTTCGGCAATCCGCAGTCCGAACATGCCGAGCTGCACCTGCCGCTCACCAGCATCAGCACTGTGCTGGCGCTCTCCCCCAACCGTCACAACAACGCCCTCGGCGTGCTGCACTTCGCTCATCTCTATGGCGAGGAGAAGGTCTACTCCCTGCGCTCCAGCGAACAGCACGGCAAGGCGAACCGGGAGAGCGCCACCTTCCGCGCCCGCCAGAACCTGTTCGGCCCCGAGGTCAACTATGCCCGCCTGAGCGGCCTGCTGAGCCGGGGCGGCCAGATCAAGGCGACCCGCCTGAGCGAGGCGTTTGACTGGGCGCAATACCAGGTGGCCAATCCCGGTGCCATCCCGCTGTTCGTGCTGGATGGCAAGGCCAGGCCCCGCATAGTCACAGGCCCTGTCACGCCGCTGGCGGGGGAGCTGCTGATCGCCCTGCAACCGCCGAAGGAGGCAGCCAGCTCATGAGCGAGACGTCGCACCACCACAATCCGCTGCTCGCCCCCCTGCTGGCCCTGCTGCAACAGGCCAGGGGCGGCTACAAGGTACACGAGCTGCTGGCCGCCCTGCGCCGGCAGGGGGCGGTTCCGACGTTGGCGGAGGATGAGCAGTTGCAGCTGTTTCGGGTCAATTTCCTCATCATGAACGCCCTCTACCAGCTGCAGGCCGAGCTTCATGACGAGGGCTGGTGGCTGGTGATCAGCACCCTGGATATCCGGCTCGAACCCCTTGCCGGGGCAACAGATACTCGCCAGAGGCTGGCCCTCGGCCAGCCGCTGCGCAGTTACTACCTGGACTGGCGGGTGTTCTGGCAGACCGACAGGGAGGAGGTGGAGGCCCTGCTCACCCGCTTCTGGCTCGCTTATGACGGAACGGGGCGCAGGGCGGAGGCGCTGGCCCTGTTCGAGCTGACCGCAGATGCCAGCCAGGAGACAGTGCGCCGCCGCTGGCGGGAGCTGGCGCTGCAACACCACCCGGATCGGGGTGGCGATGCCGAGACCTTCATCCGCATTCGCTGGGCCTGGGAGTGCCTGAACACAGCCAAATGAGCCGGGCCGCCCCCTGCCCCAGCCACTAGACTTGAAGAGGCGCCAAGAGTCACAGGAGGACATCATGACAGTCAGTGAACTTCGCCTGCTCTACCAACAGCAAGCCTTCGAGGAAGCCGAGATCCTGCAGGATGCCATACTGCCGGGCTGGATCGTGGAGTTCAGGGGTCAGGATGGCAGGTTGTACGAGCTGACAGACACCCTGGGTTGCCCCCGCTATTTCGGCTCGATCGAGGAGGCCCGCCAGCACGTGCATCTGGTGGCGGACTGCCCGATCCAGGTCGAGCATCTCTACCGCTTCTTCGAACGCTGAGCGGCATTCAGGATCAAGAAAGGCTCCCGAGGGAGCCTTTTCTCATTCAGGTTGCAAGGGTTCCGCCCCCTTGCCCTCCAGCCGTCTGACCGGTTTTTGCAGGATCAGGTTGGCCGGATAGGTGACCAGATCGCCGTTGTCATCGCGCACCCTCAGGTAGAACAGACCTATCTCGGTAATGACGCCGGTGACGGAATCGTCCTTGTCGAGGATGCGGATCCGGTCGCCAATCTTGTAGGGGAAGGCGAAGAAGATGGTGATGCTGGCGGTGATGTTGGAGAGGATCGACCACTGCGCCACCATGGCGACGCCAAGCACGGCGAAGAAGGAGGAGGCGAGCACCACCAGCCGGGAGAAGTCGAGCCCCCACACCCCGGCCAGGATCAGCAGGGTGGCGCAGCCGAGCAGGAAGTGGAACACGTGCTCCACGTAGAGCACCCGGTTCTCGCTCACCTGCCGGCTCTGGGCCAGCGCCAGCAGACTCTTGTGAATGAGGCTGCGGATCAGGGTGTGGCCCAGCAACAGCAGCAGGGTCACGCCAAAAGATTGCCACATGGTCATGACGGCTCCTTACCACCAGCGTCTGTGTTTGAGCCAGACGGCCAGTCCGGTGGCCAGTGCCACCAGGGAGCCGCAGAAGACCCAGAAGGCGGTCGGGCTCTCGGCCCCCGGGATCCCCCCCAGGTTGATGCCAAACAGGCCGGTCAGGAAGCTGGCGGGCAGAAACAGCAGCGCCATCACCGACATCTGGTAGGCCCGGCGATTGGTCGCCTCCGCCATCAGGTTGTTGATCTCGTCCGCCAGCACGGCGGTGCGCGCCACCCCGGCATCCAGATCATCCAGCCAGCGCCGCAGCCGGTCGGCGATATCGAGCAGGCGGCGCCTGTCATCCTCGTCCAGCCAGCTGATCTTCTCGTTGGCGAGGCGCGCCACCAGATCCCGCTGGGGGGAGAGGTAGCGGCGGATCATGATGAGCTGCTTGCGGATCAGCGCCAGCCTGCCGTTGGCGGGCAGGTCGCGCATCAGCACCATCTCCTCCAGATCCAGGATCTTATCGTGCAGCTCCTCGACAAACTCCCCCGCTCTGTCGGTCAGGGCGTCACAGATCTCCACCAGCCAGTCGGCCGGGGTATCGGCACCGCCCCCCAGTTTCAGCTGGCCATACACGTCCTGCTCCGACAACAAGGCGCGACGACGGCTGCTGATGATGAGATCCGGGGTGATATAGATGCGCAGCGCCACCATCTCTTCGGGCCTGTGATCCTTGTTGTGGTTGATGCCGCGCAGGATCAGCAGCACGGTTTCCCCCATCCGCACCAGCTTGGGCCTGTTGCTCTGGCCGAGCAGGGACTCGCGCGCCGCGTCATTGAGCAGCGGGGTCTGCAGCAGCCAGCGGGCCGCTTCCGGATTGCCGTAATCCAGATGCAACCAGCCGGGTTTATCCCCCGGTATCTCACTCCCCGCCGCCAGCGGCTGCATGCCGCCCTTGCCATCCAGGGTCAGGCCATAAATCACGTCACTGGGCACCCGATCCATCTGCTCGTCCTTCTTGTTCCGATTCATCGGCCCAGCTTACACGAAAGCCGGGCCTGACTCAGCCCCGGGGCAGCCGCCCCGCGCCGGCCATGTTAAGATGCGGCCTAATTTCAGACACAGGAAGCCATGCCATGCCCATCTGGGTCGATGCCGATGCCTGCCCCCTCCCGGTCAAGGAGATCCTCTACCGCGCCGCCCACCGCGCCCAGGTCGTCACCACGCTGGTGGCCAATCAGGGGCTGCGCGTTCCCCCCTCCCCCTTCATCAAGACCCAGCAGGTGGAGAAGGGATTCGATGTGGCGGATCATGTGATCGCCCAGCAGGTCACGCCGGGGGATCTGGTGATCACGGGCGACATACCGCTCGCCTCCTGGGTGATAGATGCCGGTGGCGAGGCGCTCAACCCCCGCGGCGAGATCTACACCCGCGAGACCATCCAGGCGCGGCTCGGCATGCGCAACTTCATGGAGGAGCTGCGCTCGGCCGGGGTGCAGACCGGCGGCCCGGCACCCTTCAACGCCGCCGACAAGCAGCGCTTCGCCAACGCCCTCGACAAGTGGCTGCTCAAGGGCAAGCTGAGCTGATTGCGGCCTCCCCGGCATCCAGCCGGGGATATTCATTCCTACCTCCTTGTGCTTAATTTTTCCTTAAGTTTGGTGCCCTAACCTTGTGGCTGTTTCACACCCACCCGCAAGGAGCACACATGAAACTAACCCCTCTGTTGTTACTGATCCCCCTGTTCAGCGGCGCCGTTCTGGCCGATCCCCAGTGTACCCAGACCGACAAGAGCCAGTGGCTGAGCGAGGCGGATGCCCAGCAGAAGATCAAGGCGATGGGCTACGACATCAAGAAGTTCAAGGTGACCAAGACCCACTGCTACGAGATCTACGGTTGGGACAAGGAGAAGCGCAAGGTCGAGATCTACTTCGACCCGACCGACCTGAAGAAAGTGAAAGAAGAGATAGACGAATAACCGAGCCATGGGCCGGTCTGTCGCCGGCCCCCTTGATGGAGCCTTGCCATGACAACCCCGTCTGAAGTGAAAGTCTGGGATCCCCTCATCCGGGTGTTTCACTGGGCGACCGTGATCCTCTGCCTGCTCAACTTCTTCGTACTGGAAGAGGGCAGCAAGAACCACAGATACGTCGGCTATACCCTGGCAGCCCTGCTGCTGATCCGGCTGCTGTGGGGACTGGTCGGCCCCCATTACGCCCGCTTCGGCCAGTGGTGGCCGACGCCGGCCCGCATTCGTTACTACCTGCGCCAGCTGGCGCAGGGCCGTCACCCCTATTATCTCGGCCACAATCCGCTCGGCGCCCTGATGATCTGGCTGTTGCTGCTGTCGCTGGTCGGCACCCTGGCCACCGGCTGGTTCACCACCTGGGATGCCTTCTGGGGTGAAGACTGGATGGAAGAGCTGCACGAGGTCGTCGCCAACACCCTGATGGCCGCCGTCGGTGTCCATGCCGCCGTGGTGATCCTGACCGACCGCCTCACCCGCAGCGATCTGCTGCGCGCCATGGTGCTGGGCAAAAAACGGGTGCCCGCCGATGCCAAGGTGGAAGATCCGCGCAGTTAATGACCGGGCCGGTCCGCCGGCCCCGGTTTTTTGCTGCAATGGCCCGCGACACTGGTAAGATGCGCCGCCATTTCTCCATGCCGTAAGCCACCATGACAGCCCAAGGGCACCTGCTGTTTTCCGTCACCTGCACCCTGCTCGCCCACAAGTTCCAGCTCACGCCGGCCCTGGCCGATGCCAGCCTGTGGCAGACCATACCCGCCGCACTGGCCAGCGCCCTGCTGCCGGATCTCGACCACCCCAAGTCCGTGCTGGGTCAGCGGCTGCCCTGGATCTCCAAGCCATTGTCGCGGCTGTTCGGTCATCGCGGCTTCACCCACAGCCTGCTGGCGGTGGCCGCCGCCATCTGGGGGCTGGATCAGAGCCTGGCTCCCGCCCTGCTGCCCACCGGCGTCAAGGATGCCCTCATTATCGGCTACCTCAGCCACCTGCTGGGGGACTGGCTCACCCCCGCCGGCATACCGCTGTTCTGGCCCCTCAAGCGGCGCTACCGGCTGCCGGGCTGGCCGCTCAAGAGCGGCGGTGCCGTCGAGACCGGCTTTTGCACCCTCACCCTGCTGGCCGCCGGTTACTGGGCCCACTGGGCCGGTTGAGCGGGCTCAGACCCGACGCGACTGTGGATTGGCCGGAAGCTCTTTTGATCCCCCCTGAAAAAAACAAACCCCTGCCGAGGCAGGGGTTTGTCATGGTGAGAGCGGATGGATGAGTTACAGCATCACACCGGCAATCACGGCGGAGAGCAGGCTCACCAGGGTAGAACCGTACACCAGCTTCAGACCGAAGCGGGAGACCATGTTGCCCTTCTCTTCGTTCAGTGCTTTTACCGCACCGGCGATGATGCCGATGGAGCTGAAGTTGGCGAACGACACCATGAAGATGGAGAGGATGCCGACGGTGCGCGGGGAGAGCTCGGCAGCGACCTTGCCCAAGTCCATCATGGCCACGAACTCGTTGGTCACCAGCTTGGTCGCCATGATGGAACCGGCTTGCAGGGCTTCACCACCCGGGATACCCAGGATCCAGGCGATCGGGTAGAAGAGGTAGCCCATGACGTACTGGAAGTTGACGCCAAACGCCAGCTCGAACAGGTAGTTGACCAGGGCGATCAGGGCGATGAAGCCCACCAGCATGGCAGCCACGATAACGGCCACGGAGAAACCGGCCATGATGTACTCGCCCAGCATCTCGAAGAAGTTCTCTTTCTTCGGGGTGTGGTGCTCGTCGCCCTCGGCGATGGCTTTCAGGTCGGTGACAGAGTTGTCCGGCTCATACGGGTTGATCAGTGACAGCACAATGAAGGTGCTGAACATGTTGAGCACCAGCGCGGCCACCACGTAACGCGGCTCGATCAGCTGCATGTAGGCACCGACGATGGACATGGAGACGGTGGACATGGCGGTCGCCGCCAGGGTGTACATCTGCTTCTCGTTCAGGTGTGGCAGTGTGTTCTTGAGCGCGATGAAGTTCTCGGACTGGCCGACGATCATGGAGCTGATGGCGTTGAAGGACTCCAGCTTGCCCATGCCATTGATCTTGGCCAGCACGGTACCGATGCCACGGATGACGATGGGCAGCAGACGGATGTACTGCAGGATCCCGATCAGCACAGAGATGAAGACGATGGGCATCAGCACCATCAGGAAGAAGGAGAAGGCCCCTTCGTTGACCAGGCCACCGAACACGAAGTCGGTACCCTGTTTGGCAAACTCCATCAACTTGGTGAAGCCGGCAGCGAAGCCACCCACCACAGCCAGACCCACTTCGGAGTTCAGCATGAACCAGGCCAGTGCCAGTTCGACCACCAGCAGTTGGCCGATATAGCGCAGTTTGATCTGTTTCCAGTTGTGGCGGTTAGCCAGCAAAGCGAGAGCGAGGACCATCACGAGTCCGAGCACAAAGTGAACGTATTCCATACCAGTAGCACCTGAGTGAATTGTTATTTTTGACCGGCGCCATCATAGACATTTGCATATTTAAAAATCAGATAGCCATCACAATCTGCGGTAAAAATATGCATGTTGGATAATACAAACGTTTTTAAATTAATTAAACACTCCGCACGACATCTAATCACTGTTCAATAAATATAAAAATAGATAATAAACAGCCAGTTACAAATAAACATCTCAACCAGCAAGAGCCACAACAACACAATATTAACATTCACTTAAAACGCTGACCGCCCCGTCGTAGCGGTCAGGTTAAATTTGAGACAAAAATATTTAATCAAACCAGAGTGACAAACGTTTATCTTATTTGCGATGAACGACGCCGGCTTAGTCGCACTATTTTTGACGCTGTTTTGCATTCTGTTCCGTGCACACAAGCAGGAAAGGCCCCGCTTTTTCCTGCACGCACCTCACCAGGTCCCTTTGCTCAGGCGTTCAAAAATCCGCCACACCCGAGGCCGCATTCTGGTACAATGCGCGGCCTTAGCGTTAGCGCATCCCCGTTTTCTCCGAAATAGAGTCCTTTTGTGAACAACAGCGAATTTAGCAGCCTCAACCTCTCCCCCGCCCTGCTCGAAAACCTCGCCAGTCTGGGTTATCTGCAGATGACCCCGATCCAGGCCCAGAGCCTGCCCCTGGTGCTCGATGGCAAAGATCTGATCGCCAAGGCAAAAACCGGCAGCGGCAAGACGGCCGCCTTCGCCCTGGGTCTGCTCTCCCGGCTCAACGTCAACCGCGTCGACGTGCAGGCGCTGGTGCTCTGCCCGACTCGCGAACTGGCGGATCAGGTCGCTCAGGAGATCCGTCGTCTGGCCCGCGCCCTGCCGAACGTCAAGCTGGTGACCCTGTGTGGCGGTACCCCGACCGCGCCGCAATCGGCCACTCTGGGCTTCGGTGCCCACATCGCCGTCGGCACCCCGGGCCGCATTCTCAAGCACCTGGAACAGGGCACCCTGGAGCTGTCCAGCCTGGAGACGCTGGTGCTGGACGAGGCGGATCGCATGCTGGACATGGGCTTTGGCGAAGACATCAACAAGGTCATCAGTTATGCGCCCGAGCGCCGCCAGACCCTGCTGTTCTCCGCCACCTACCCGGAAGGGATAGCCCAGATGAGCCGCGGCGTGCAGCGCAACCCGGTCGAGGTGAGCGTGGAGTCACTGCACGAAGGCAGCGCCATCGAACAGAAGCTGTATGAAGTGCCGGCCGGCCAGCGCCTCGACGCCCTGACCTGGCTGCTGAGCCACTACCAGCCGAGCTCCTGCGTGGTGTTCTGCAACACCAAGCGGGCCTGCAACGACGTGGCCGACCACCTGGCTGCCAAGGGCTTCTCGGCGCTGGCGCTGAACGGCGACCTGGAGCAACGCGAGCGGGATCAGGTGCTGGTGCGTTTTGCCAACGGCAGCGCCACCATACTGGTCGCCACCGACGTGGCCGCCCGTGGTCTGGACATCAAGGAGCTGGGCGCCGTCATCAACTTCGAGCTGACCTATGACCCCGAGGTGCACGTGCATCGCATCGGTCGTACCGGTCGCGCCGGCCAGCAGGGTCTGGCCCTGAGCCTGTATCAGCCGAACGAGGCCCAGCGCGTCAACTTTATCGAGGAGTACCAGCAGGCTCCCATCCCGCAAGGGGATCTGGCCGAGATTGGCCGCGAGATCAAACCGATCGCGCCGCTGATGGCCACCCTCTCCATCGATGCGGGCCGCAAGACCAAGGTGCGCGCCGGTGACATCCTGGGCGCCCTGACTGGCGAAGGCGGTATTGCCGGGGCCGATGTTGGCAAGATCCAGATCTCCGAGCAGTACTCCTACGTGGCGGTGAAGCGCAGCGTGGCGAGCGCCGCCCTCAAGCGGTTGCAGGAAGGCAAGATCAAGGGGCGCACCTACCGCGCCCGCAAACTGGGTTAACGATGCAGTCGGGCATGACACCTGCCCGACTCGTCACGAACCACAGCACGGGCGCCTCTGCAGGCGCCTGTTTTTTATCGCACATGTGCCATTCCCATGGCATGGACAACACAGATGAACAGAGAACCCCAAGCCGACGTCAGCTGCCAGAACTGCGAAGCCTGTTGCTGCCGCCTCGAAGTCATGCTGTTTACCGATACCGGCGTACCGGATCGCTACGTGGACGAGATAGAGGGACAGGTGCCCGTGATGCACCGGCTGGAAGATGGCTGGTGTGCGGCGCTGGACCGAAATACCATGATGTGCCGCATCTATGAGGTTCGCCCCCTCATCTGCCGCGAGTTCGAGATGGGTGAGCCCGACTGCGTCGACGAGCGCGACAAATGGTTTATCAAGCTGGAGTGAGCGGAGCCGGATCGGCGGCCAGCCGCTGCTCCAGCCAGCACAGCGCCTCGTCGGCCTGCTCGAAGTAGCGGATCGCCTGGAATGGCAGCTCGCTGAAGACCTGGTCGGCCAGGTATTGCTTGAAGCTTCCCGCCAGCACCACCGCCAGAAAAGCGCAGCCATTGGCGGCGCACCAGCCGAACTGCCGACGAAAGCGGGCAAGCACCTCGGGCCCTGCCGCCTCAAACTCGGTCGCCACCTCGACGATCCCCCAGGGCGCATCGCGCAATTCCGCTATCTGTCGGCTGAAGGCGGCCTCATAGGCTATGGCCCCCGCCAGGTTGAAGGGGCCGCTCGGCTGACAGATCAGCACCTGTCCACGCCGCTGCATCTCAAAATGGCCGTGTGGTTGCAACTTCACGCCAGTCTCCTTCCTTGGATCCTTTCCCACTGCACCAAAACGGTGACATGTTGCAACAAGGTAAGGATTTATCTACCAAAAGTCCACGCCACCACGCATGGCCAAGCCCAGGTTCCATCGCCTGGCAGCCCCTGACCGGCACAGCTACCCAGGCAATTTTGATCCGCCGCCCCTCCCATCATGTTCTGTTGCAGTTAACAAAACGTTGCTGTTATCATTCGCGCCGCCATAAACATTCCACCAGCTGAAACGTTGGTCATCAACGCAAGGATCAGAGATGAAAAACCGGGACTCGAGTCACTACCAGCGGATCTGGCGCTGGCACTTCTACGCCGGCCTCTTCGTCGCCCCCTTCCTGATCCTGCTCTCGCTCACCGGCATTGTGTACCTGTTCAAGCCCCAGCTCGACAATCTCATGTATCCCGAGCTGATGAAGGTGACGCCAGCCAGCCAGACCCTGAGCGCAGATCAGTTGCTGGTCAAGGCGATGGTGGCCATGTCGGACGCCAGCCTGAGCAAGTACCTGCCGCCAGTCAGCCAGGATGCCAGCGCCCAGTTCATCGTCCGTCAGGGCGGCCGCGAGCTGACCCTGTTCCTCGATCCCGCCAGCGGCGCCCTGCTCGGCACCCTGGACAACCAATGGAATCTGCAGGCGGTGGCCCGTGCCCTGCACGCCGAGCTGCTGCTCGGCACCACGGGGGATAGATTGATCGAGCTGGCGGCCGGCTGGGGAATCGTGCTGCTCATCAGCGGCCTCTATCTGTGGTGGCCACGCAAGGGGCCGGGGGTGGGCGGTATCCTCTGGCCCAGAATGAACCAGCGCGGACGCCTCTGGTGGCGTGATCTGCACGCCGTAGTCGGCTTCTGGGGTGCGGGCTTCCTGCTGCTGTTGCTGCTGAGCGGCATGACCTGGACCGGTTTCTGGGGGGATCAGTTCGCCAACGTCTGGAACCGCTTCCCGGCCGCCATGTGGAACCAGGTGCCCGCATCCACGCCGCTTGCCCGCAGCCTGAACCAGGCCCACGACCAAACTGTGCCCTGGGCGATGGAGAACACCCCCATGCCGAGCTCGACACAGCCCGATGAGATGGCCTCCATGGCGATGGCTGACACGGCCATACCGCAGAGTGCGGAAGGTCACGATCACAGCGACATGAACCATGGCGGGGAACACGAGGGGATGGTGATGGCCGAACACCGCATCCCGCTGCAACAGGTGGTGAACATTGCCAACGAACGCCAGGTCACCCCGGGCTACAGCATCACGCCGCCGGCCGGCAAGAGCGGCGTCTACACCATAGCCCTGTTCGCCGATGATCCGCGCAACGATGCCACCCTGCACATAGATCAGTACAGCGGCAAGGTACTGGCCGACGTGCGCTGGCAGGATTACGGCCTGGTCGCCAAGACGGTGGAAACCGGCGTCATGCTGCACACCGGCAAGCTCTACGGCTGGCCCCATCAGCTCGCCATGCTGCTCATCTGCCTGATGGTGTTGCTGAGCGCCGTGAGCGGCCTCTGGATCTGGTGGAGCCGCCGCCCGCAGGGCCGTCTCGCCGCCCCGCCGCTGCCGGCCAAGCTGCCCCCCATGCGCGGCGCCATCGCCGTGCTGGTGCTGCTCGGCATCTGCTTCCCGCTGGTGGGCGCCTCCATGGTCATCATCTGGCTGCTGGACAGCCTGATCTTCTCCCGCCGCGCCACCCGCCTGGCACGGGCCAGCTGAGGGCACTCGCCGACGATGGCGGCAAACAAGAAGGGCTCCTCATCAGGAGCCCTTCTTGTTTCATCCCCCCTATTATTCCATCGCCTCGACCAGCGCGATAATCTTCCGCGCCTTCTCGAAATGGTCGAGTCTCTGGGTCTGGATCCACCAGGTCGCCGCCTCCATCAACAACTCGGGGTCGTCATTGCGGTTGGCAAAAAACGCATAGAAGGAGACGCCCACCGCCTCCCCCTTCTGCGCAATCTTCTGGTGGCAGACCTGGATGATTTTCTTTTTCAATGATCCGCGCATGTGCTTTTTCCCCTCATGCTTGCGTGCGGGCAAACCCCGCCCGCAGTGCCTCGACGGGCAGGTAGCGGCCGATGATCACCAGCCGAGATTGAGGAGGCGTCTCCTCCCAGGGAGAGCCGTAATCGAACCCCGCTACCCTGTGTACTCCCTGCACTATCAGGCGGCGCGATTCACCCGCGATGGCCAGCACCCCCTTGTAGCGCAGCATGTCATTGCCATGCAACTCGATGCACTGCTCCATGAAGGCGCCGATTTGCTTCAAATCCAGCTCGCCCCCCTCGAACAGCTGGGCCGAGATGGCATCCTGCCAGGAGCGCGGCCGCGCCGAAAGCGGGCGAAACGCCTCGAAGCCCTGCTGCCCTGCCCGCACAATGCGAAGGCCTGAACTCAGCGCCAGCTCGTCGCTCAGGCTGAAGGCATCCAGATCCAGCCAGCACTCGGCCGGGCACTCACCCTGCACTATGTCGAGGATCTGCGCCCTGGGGTTGATCCCGTGGACTCGCGCTATGGCCGCCTCCCGCGTCGCCCCGTCCACCCTGTCGGTCTTGGTGAGCAGGATGCGATCGGCAAAACCTATCTGGGCCGCCGCCACCGGATGCTCGTCCAGCTGGCGGCCTATGTGTTCACAATCGACCAGGGTGATGACGGCATCCAGGCACAAGGCATCGCGCAACTCTTCTTCGACAAAGAAGGTCTGGATGATGGGGGCAGGATCGGCGAGCCCCGTGGTCTCGACGATCAGCCGCTCGAACCTCAGCTCCCCCGCCGCCCGTCGGGCCAGCAGGTCGCTCAGCGCTGCCCGAAACTCGCCGCGCACGCTGCAGCAGACGCAGCCGTTGCTGAGCTCCACCACGCTTATCCCCTCACCTCCCTCCAGCAGGGCGCCGTCTATGTTGGCGGCGCCGAACTCGTTCTCCAGGATGGCCACGGAGGCGTCGGCGTGGTGGCGCAGGAAGTGGTTGAGCAAGGTAGTCTTGCCGGCGCCGAGAAAACCGGTCAGCAGGGTGACCGCTACAGCATTCGTCATGATGGGAGTCCTGTGGTGAGGGGGCTAGTCGCAGTGTCCGCTATATCCGGCCAGAGCCGAGAAAACCGTTCAATCAAGGGCGACCGCGACAGCATGTCGTCATGATGGGATCCTGCGATATGAAACCTAACAGCAGCGCCCGCCATTCTTGCCGCCGTAGCGGGCATCCTGGCGTTCGCGAAAGAACTCGTCGTGGCTCATGGGGGTCTGCTCGGGATGAGTCAGCCGCATGTGCTGCACGTAGTTGTCGTAATCGGGCACACCCACCATGAGTCTGGCGGTCTGCCCCAGATACTTGCCCGCCTTGGCCAGGGTATCGAACATGCAAACTCCTTAAAGGCCGTCGATGAGGCGCCGGCACCCGCGGGTGCCGGCCTGCTGACTTACTTGAGGCTGGGTGCCAGCTCGCCGTCGTCAGCATCGTCGTCAGACTTGGGCCGGGTTGCACCCGGTTGTTTCGGCATAGCCTGATACGGCGTCTCGTTGGCGGTCGGCTGCGGATTTTTCAGCGCCTTGAGGGCCGTCTTCAGGGAGAAGCCGGCCAGCACCACCACCACCAGCATGAAGAACACCGTCAGCCCCGCATCCAGCCGGTTGTTGAACACCAGTTGGGCCAGTTGGGATTCGGTGTACTGGGCCGGGATGGTGCCGCTGTCGATCATGGCCTGGAACTTGTTGGCTATGGCCAGGAAGCCGAGCTTGGGATTGTCGCTGAAGGTCTTCTCCCAACCCGCAGACAGGGTGCAGATCAGCAGCCAGCTGGTGGGCAGCAGGGCCACCCAGGCATAGGCCTGACGCTTCATCTTGAACAGCACCACGGCGCACAGCATCAGCGCCATGCCCGCCAGCATCTGGTTGGCTATGCCAAACAGCGGCCACAGGGTGTTGATGCCACCGAGGGGATCCACCACCCCCTGATGCAGGAAGTAACCCCAGGCCAGCACGCACAGGGCGGTGGCGAGCAGGTTGGCCGGCAGGGAGTCGGTGCGCTTGAGGGAGGGGGAGATGACCCCCAGCAGATCTTGCAGCATGAAGCGCGCCGCCCGGGTCCCCGCATCCACGGCAGTGAGGATGAACAGGGCCTCGAACAGGATGGCGAAGTGATACCAGAAGGCGACGTTCATCAGGCCACCGAGGGCACCGTGCAGTATGTAGGCCATGCCGACCGCCAGGGTCGGGGCACCGCCGGCACGGGAGATGATGCTCTGCTCACCCACCTCGCTGGCGATGCGGGTCAGGGTCTCGGGGGTGATCTGGAAGCCCCAGTTGCTCACCACGGCAGCGGCGGAGACCACCACGTCTGTTGTGCCCGCCGGCGCCAGCACAGCCATGGGGCTGTTCATGGCGAAGTAGACACCCGGATCTATGACGCAGGCGGCCACCAGCGCCATGATGGCGACGAAGGACTCCATCAGCATGCCGCCGTAACCGATGAAGCAGGCCTGATTCTCGTTGGCCAGCATCTTGGGGGTGGTGCCGGACGAGATGAGCGCGTGGAAGCCTGAGACGGCACCACAGGCGATGGTGATGAACAGGAAGGGGAAGAGATCCCCGGCCCAGACCGGGCCTGTGCCGTCGATGAACTGGGTCAGCGCCGGCATCTGCAGGGTCGGCTGGGTCACCAGTATGCCGATGGCGAGGCCCACTATGGTGCCGATCTTGAGGAAGGTGGAGAGGTAATCACGGGGTGCCAGCAGCAGCCAGACCGGCAGCACGGAGGCGACGAAGCCATAGCCCACCAGCATCCAGGTCAGCTGCACGCCGTCGAAGTCGAAATAGGGTGCCCAGGTCTCGCTCTCGGCCACCCAGCCACCGGAGACGATGGCGAAGATAAGACACACCAAACCGATCACAGACACCTCGCCGATGCGGCCCGGCCTCAGGTAGCGGATATAGATCCCCATGAAGATGGCGAGCGGTATGGTGAAGGCCACAGTGTAGGTGCCCCATGGGCTGTGGGCGAGCGCCTTGACCACTATCATCGCCAGCACCGCCAGTATGATCACCATGATCATGAAGGTGGCGACCAGGGCGATGACACCCGCCGTGGGCCCCATCTCAGCCCTGACCAACTCACCGAGGGAGCGACCATCCCGGCGGGTGGAGACGAACAGCACCATGAAGTCCTGTACCGCCCCCGCCAGCACCACCCCGGCCAGCAGCCAGAGCATGCCGGGCAGATAGCCCATCTGGGCCGCCAGCACGGGACCGACCAGGGGGCCGGCGCCGGCGATGGCGGCAAAGTGGTGGCCAAACAAGACCTTCTTGTCGGTCGGCACATAGTCCAGACCGTCGTTGTGACGCACCGCCGGGGTCATGCGCGTGCTGTCGACCGCCAGCACGCGCTTGGCGATGAACAGGCCGTAATAGCGATAGGCGATCAGATAGACGCACACAGCCGCGACCACGATCCAGAGTGCGTTTATCTGTTCGCCCCGGTTGAGGGCGATATAGCCGAGCGAACTGGCGCCCACCAGCGCCATCAGCCCCCATCCCAGGTGTTTCCCTAACTTGTCCATCAGTCTGCTCCCGCCATCGATTTTTACATGTGCAACCAGATACGGTTACATCTCTATAGCAATCGCTCTGGCGCCACAATCGGGGCCCGTCACAACTCAACTCGCTGGCCGGAGAATTTCTCAATATTGCCGACCGGATCACGGCAGTTTGGGGAATGGCGATCTTGATGAGACTGAAATGATTGGAAAAACCGGCGGGGATGCCCACAAAAAAGGCCCCTGTTCGGAGCCTTTCATGCATCATCACCCCATCAGGAGAGCGCCAGCCCGATGGAGAGCAGCAGGCTGAACAGGAAGGCGCTGATGGCGGTCTTCTTGAGGGCACCGGTCAGCACCTCGCCATCGAAACTCGTGCGCAATGTCTTGGCGGCGTCCGTGAGCGGCTTCATGGCGGGCAGGAAGATCCAGGGCCAGAAGCTGGCGGGCTGGGTCAGCAGGAAGGCGATGGTACTGATCAGCGCCGCCCCCAGCAACAGCCAGTGATAGGCGATGGCGCGGTTGCGACCGAGCCGCACCGCCAGGGTGATCTTGCCGCTGACCGCGTCCGTCTCTATGTCCCGCACATTGTTGATGTTGAGCACGGCGGTGGCCAGCAGGCCGCAGGCGGTGGCCGGCAGCAGCAGATCCCACTGCAGCGTCTTGGTGAACAGGTAGTAAGAGCCGAGCACCCCCAGCAGGCCGAAGAACAGGAACACAGAGATATCGCCGAAACCGCGGTAGCCGTAAGGGGTCTTGCCCACCGTGTAGGTGATGGCCGCGACTATGGCCGCGCCGCCCAGCACCACGAAGGTGAGGATCTGCAGCCACTGATCGCCGAAGGCGCAGCCCAGCAGGGCGAGGCCGCTCACCACGGCGGCCAGGGCGGTCAACGCCATGGCCATGCACATCTGCTTTTGGGTGATGAGACCCGAGACCACAGCGCGCTGGGGACCGATCCGTTCGCCATTGTCGGCACCGGAGACAGCATCCCCGTAATCGTTGGCCAGGTTGGAGAGGATCTGCAGCAGTATGGCGGTCAGCAGGGAGAGCACCATGATAGTGCCATCGAAGGCGCCACGGCTGGCCGCCAGCCCGGATCCCAGCAAGATGGAGGAGCACGCGAGCGGCAGTGTTCGCAAACGCGCCGCCAGCAACCAGATAGAGAAGGTATTTGTCATATTGTGATGGCCAAACAATCAGATATTGATCGTGTTAAGGGTTATCGAACCGGATTTCGGTATACTTGGCCCCTCGGGAGTCAGCTCCCCGGGCGATTTACATGGACGAATGGGCAGATAATATATAGGAATAATCGCTCCTTTGGCATAAACCAACGGCATCCTTCTGCAGGATTGACCGTCACTATCGGCTCATAGACGAAATCCATGTTGGCTCAGACCCATATCAAGCAACAACTGGACGCCCTGCGTCACGGCAACGCCAGCGGCTTCGTGCGGCTGCGCGTGGCGATCGAGGTCGACTCCTTTTTGGGCTGGCTCGCGGCGCAGACCCTCTATCCCCGTATCTATTGGCATGCCAGAGGGCACGACAAGCCCGAATACGTGGCGCTGGGCTGCATTCGCGAGTTGACCCGGCCGCAGGACATACAACAGGTCTGCGCGCACACGGGCCAGCCCCACGACGACAGTCCGCGCTACTACGGCGGACTGGCGTTCGATCCCGCTCAGCCCGGCTGGCAGGGTTTTGGCCCCTGCCGCTTCGTGCTGCCCCGCATCGAGCTGGTGCGCCGGGGCGAGTGTGTCAGCCTCTGCCTCAATCTCTGGCTGACCGACGGCAATCTGGATGCCGAGCTGCAGGCGGCCGAGGAGGCCCTCGCGGCCCTGCAACCGGAAGCGCCCCTGCCTGCGTTGCAACCCCACGTCTGGCAGCGCCAGGATTGCCCGGGCCCAGCCCAGTGGCAGACGCTGGTCGAGCGGGTGACGGCGCCCGATTTTCAGGCGCACACCCCCAAGGTGGTGCTGTCGCGGGAGAGCCTGCTCTCCCGCCAGCGGCACGACGATGACCTCTGCCCCTGGTCCCTGCTGGCGCAGTGGGCGCAGCACGCCCAGGACTGCTTCCACTTCGGCTTTCAGTTCTCCCCCGAGCAGAGCTTCATCTCCTGCTCCCCCGAGCGGCTCTACCGCCGGGAAGGGAGCCACCTCTTCACCGAGGCGCTGGCGGGCACCATACGCCGCTCCGGCGACGAGGCGACCGACGCGGCCCTGGCCGCCGAGTTGCTGGCCGACAGCAAGAACCGGCTGGAGAACCGGCTGGTGCACGCCGACATCCTCAGCCGGCTGGCACCGCTCACCACGGGCGCCAGCCTGACCGAGCCGCGCATTCTGAAACTGCGGCTGCTGCAACATCTCAAGTGCGACATAGAGGCCGAACTCAAAACCGGGGTCTGTGACTGGCAACTGCTGGACGCCCTGCACCCCACCCCCGCGGTAGGCGGCGCCCCGCGCGAAGCCGCACTGGCCTTTATCCGCGAATGTGAACCCTACCAGCGCGGCTGGTATGCGGGCGCCTGCGGCATGCTGAGCCGGGAGACCTCGGAATTCTCGGTCGCCATCCGCAGCGCCCGCGTCACGGCGCAGACCATCACACTGTTCGCCGGGGCTGGCATAGTGGCGGGATCCGAGCCCGCCGCCGAGTGGGCCGAACTCGACAACAAGATCGCCAACGTGCTCTCCCTGCTGGGATAGCGTTTTCCCATCGACCCTCATTCAGCGAGAGCCCCATGTTTGCGAGCCCCGTGTTTGCCAGTCAACATGCCACCTTCAATCACGTCTGGTCTTCCCTCTTGCTGGAAGAGCTCCATCGCCTCGGCGTGCGAGACATAGCGCTGGCCTCCGGCTCACGTTCGGCGCCGCTCACCATGGCCGCCGCCGCCCACCCCGGTTTTCGTCGTCACCTCCATTTTGACGAGCGGGGCTTGGGGTTCATGGCGCTGGGGCTGGCCAAGGGCAGCGGCCGACCGGTGGCGGTGATCATGACCTCGGGCACGGCGGTCGCCAACCTCTGGCCGGCGGTGGCGGAGGCGCAACTCACTGGCGTGCCGCTGATTATCCTCTCGGCCGATCGCCCGCCTGAGCTTATCGACAACGGCGCCAACCAGGCTATCGATCAGCAGGGGATCTTCGGGCGCTACCCCGTCTATCAGCAGAACCTGCCGAGCCCCACCCCGACCATACCGGCGGCCTTCGTGCTGAGTTCGGTGGATCAGGCGCTGGCCCAGCAGGCGCTGACGCCGGGGCCTGTGCACTTCAACTGCATGTACCCGGAACCGCTCTACCCCGGCGACGCATATCAAGACTTCAGCGACTACCTGGCCCCCCTCGGTGACTGGCTCCATTCCAGCGAGCCCTGGAGCCCCTGGCAGCAGAACGAGCAAATCTGCCCTCGCCAGCCGGATTGGGCGGCCTTGCAGGGCAAACGTGGCGTCATAGTCGCGGGCCGCATTCAGGATCCCGCCCAGGCGCAGCTGGTGGCCGAGCTGGCCGAGCGCCTCGGCTGGCCGCTGCTGGCGGATCTGCAGAGCCAGATCCGCTTCGATGCCCGCAACCTCATCCACATGGATCTCGCCCTGCAAAACAGCTGCTTCGTGGCCGAGCTGGCTCGCGCCGAAGTGCTGCTGCAATTCGGTGCCCGCCTCATCTCCAAGCGGCTAGGCCAGTTCATCAAGCAGCACCCCTGGCAGGATTACTGGCTGGTGGATCCGCAGCCGGCGCGGCTCGACCCCGATTACCGGCTGCGCCGCCGTCTGGTGTGCGAGCCCGCCGCCTTCGCCGCGACCCACAAGGTGAGCACTCGCCACCTGCCCTGGCACCGGCTGGCGGAGCGCCAGCAGAGCGCCACCCGCCAGATCCGCAGCGCCTGCGATCGCTTCTCCGAGCTCGGTGTCTGCCATCGGCTGGGCGCCCTGATCCAAGGCCAGCTGTTCGTCGGCAACAGCATGCCGGCCCGGCTGATGGACATGCTCGGCGAAGCGGGCAAGGGACCGAGCCGGGTGATGACCAACCGCGGCGCCTCCGGCATCGACGGCCTGATCGCCAGCGCCTATGGCTTCGCCCAGTCGAGCGAGCAGCCGACGACCCTGCTGATCGGCGATCTCAGCGCCCTGCACGATCTCAACAGCCTGGCCCTGCTCGGCAAGTCGAGCCGGCCGCTGGTGGTGATCCTGCTCAACAACGACGGCGGCAGCATCTTTCGCATGTTGCCTGTGCCCACCGGCGATCGGCTGCTGGAGACCTACTACTGCCTGCCCCACGGCCTGCACTTCGAGCAGGCCGCCGCCATGTTCGGCCTTCACTATCGGGCACCGACCACGCTGGCTGAATTCGAGCAGGCCTACGGCGCAGCCCTGACAAACCCGGCGTTGGAAAAGAAAGTAACCCTGATTGAAATCAAGGTACCGAGCAGCGAGGTGGCCGAAGATCTGAAAGCCTTGGGAACCCTTATCCGTGGCATCTAGCACTGACCAGCCAACCCTGGTGCTGCTGCACGGTCTGCTCGGCGATGCCAACGACTGGCAGCCGGTGATCGAAGCCTTGCCTGGAATGGATTGCCACGCGCTGGATCTGCCAGGCCACGGCCACAACCAGCATCTGCGGGTGAGCGGCTTCGAAGAAGCCCATGAGTGGCTCTGTGGCGAGCTTGAGGCGCGCAACATCACGCGCTACCGACTGGCCGGCTATTCGCTGGGCGGACGGCTCGCCCTCTATCACGCCAGCCGATCCCCCGCCGGATTGCAGGCCCTGCTGCTGGAAAACTGCCATCCCGGCCTGCCGCTGGCCGAGCGGGCCGCTCGCATCGAACACGACGAGCGCTGGGCCCGGCGCTTCGAGCGCGAACCGCTGACAGAAGTGCTGGCCGACTGGTATCGGCAGGGAGTGTTCGCCGATCTCGACGAGGCGGCCCGCGCCCGCCAGGCAGCTCGCCGCCTTGGCAACGAGGGCACAGCCGTCGCTAGCATGCTGCGCGCCACCTCGCTGGGCCAGCAGCCGGATCTCGCCCCCTGGCTAAGAGCAGAACCGCTGGCCGGTACTCGCTTGCCGGTGACCTGGCTCTCCGGCAGCCAGGATCACAAATTCCATCAGCTGGCTTGCCAGTTGGTGAAGCAGGGCTGCAATATCAATCACTTGACCCTGGATGGCGGCCACAATCTGCACGCCAGCCAGCCCGAGACCTTTGCCCAACTCCTGCGGGGGTGGGTTGTGAGTACGCCATAAAACGGCATGACACCCTTTACCTGAGCCGGCGTTGCGGGCTTATCACCAACAAGAAAAAGAGAGTGCACATGATTGAAGCAATGACGGAAGCGGAGCTGTACGCACCTGTTTCGGATGACGCGATTGCTCACTGTGCACTACAACAGAAGGAAAAATAGATGATTGAGGCAATGACGGAAGCAGAACTGTATGCACCGATAGAGTGGCGCGATTGCTCCACCGGTTACGAGGACATCCTCTATCACAAGTCCGGCGATGGCATTGCCAAGATCACCATCAATCGTCCCCAGGTGCGCAACGCCTTCCGTCCCCGCACCGTCAAAGAGATGCTGCAGGCGCTGGCCGATGCCCGCTACGACGACCATATCGGCACCATCATACTCACCGGCTTCGGCGAGAAGGCGTTCTGCGCCGGTGGCGACCAGAAGATCCGGGGCGACTACGGCGGATACCGGGATGACGAAGGCACCCATCACCTCAACGTGCTCGACTTCCAGCGCGACATCCGCACCTGCCCGAAACCCGTGGTCGCCATGGTGGCCGGCTACGCGGTCGGTGGCGGCCACGTGCTGCACATGATGTGCGATCTGACCATAGCGGCGGACAACGCCCAGTTCGGCCAGACGGGTCCGAAAGTCGGCTCCTTCGACGGCGGCTGGGGCGCCTCCTACATGGCGCGCATCGTCGGCCAGAAGAAGGCCCGCGAGATCTGGTTCCTGTGTCGCATGTACGATGCCCAGCAAGCGCTCGACATGGGGCTGGTCAACACAGTCGTGCCGCTGGCCGAGCTGGAGCGCGAAACCGTGCGCTGGTGCCGCGAGATGCTGCAGAACAGCCCGATGGCGCTGCGTTGCCTGAAAGCGGCCCTCAACGCCGACTGCGACGGCCAGGCCGGCTTGCAGGAGCTGGCGGGGAATGCCACCATGCTGTTCTACATGACCGAAGAAGGTCAGGAAGGGCGCAACGCGTTCAACGAGAAACGTCGTCCCGACTTCTCCAAATACAAGCGGAATCCCTGATGAAACTCGCTCTCTATCGCTACCAACTGCCTTTTACCCAGCCCCTGACCTTTCACGGCAAGGTGGAGGTGGCGCGAGAGGGCCTGCTGGTGCGCATCGACAAGGGCTGGGGGGAGATAGCCCCCCTGCCCGGTTTCTCCAGAGAGACCCTGGCCGAGGCGCAAGCCGAAGCGCTCGGCTGTCTGGAGCAGCTGGCTCAGGGGCAGCCCATAGCGCCCCTGTTGCCCTCGGTGCAATTTGGTCTGGACTGTGCGCGGCGGGTCTGGCCCGAACAGACGGCCACCCTGCCCGAGCCCTATCCACTCATTCAAGGCTCCCCCCAGGAGCTGCTCAAACACTGGAAGGACTGGCTGCATCAGACGCCCACCAAGGCCAAGCTGAAGGTGGCCCGTTATCCCATGCGCGACGAGCTGGCGCTGATCCGCCTGCTGTGCGATCGCATCCCCACCCTCAAGCTGGTGCTGGACGCCAACCAGGGCTGGACCCGTGAGGAGGCCTGGGCCTTCTGCGGTCACCTGGACTCGAACCGGATCGAGTATCTGGAAGACCCTTGCGCCAACTTTGACGACATCGCCTTCGTGGCAAACCGCACCGGCATGCCGGTGGCCATCGACGAGCTGCTGGCACAGGGCAAACCCTGGGAGCCCATCCCGCAGCTGAGAGCCCTGGTGCTCAAACCCATGCTGCTCGGCTCGCTGGCCAACAGCGAGGCGCTGGTGGCCCGCGCCCGCGAGCTGCGCCTGAAAGTGATCGTCTCCTCCTGCTTCGAGTCCGGGGTCGGCCTCGGCCAGCTCGCCCGTCTTGCGGGTGAGTGGGCGCCGGATCAGGCGCCGGGCCTGGACACCAAACGCTGGCTGGCAAGCGATCTGCTGGACAAGCAAGGCAAACCCGATCCTGGCCTGCTGGAGCCCCTGTTTCACCGTGACTGAAGGGGCCTTAATGCTGCCGACATCTGATCATCACTCTCCCCTGGAACTCTGCCCGGTGCGTCACTGGGCACATATATCTCCCCAGCGCATCGCCATCCACACAGACAAGCCCCTCAGCTATCAGCAGCTGGATGCAAAGCTCAACAACCTGTGCCGGCAGCTGGCGCTGGCTGGCCTGAAAGCCGGCGACCGGCTGGCTGCCGTGGTACGCGGCGCCCTGCCGGACGTCCTGCTGGCCTGGGCCTGCGTGCGCAGCGGCATCGTCTTCTGCCCGCTCAATCCCGCCTTTCCTGCGGCCAGACAGGCCGAACTGGCGCAGCAGCTGGACGTGGCCGCCTGCTGGTCGGCCGACGAAATTCCGGCAGCAAGTGGGTGCCCACTGCGGCTGGATTTCGACACTGAACTGGCGGCAGCCGATCAGCCCTGGCCGCTCGCGCCTGCCCAGCTCAACAACATGATCCTCACCTCGGGCTCCAGCGGCACGCCGAAAGCCGTGGTGCATCGCCTTGCCAACCACCTGGCCTCGGCGCGGGGCTCGGCGTCTTTGATCCCGCTCGATGAAGAGTGCGGCTGGCTGCTCTCCCTGCCACTGTTTCACGTCGGCGGCTACGCCATCCTGTTTAGGGTCTTTCTGGCAGGCGCCAGCCTGGTGCTGGACGATCGCAGTCAGCCCCTCAAGGCGCGTCTCGAACGCCAGCCCATCACCCACCTCTCGCTGGTGCCGACCCAGCTCTGGCGGCTGCTGGCGGAGGGTTTCGACCCAGCCCGCACCCGCTTGCGCGAGCTGCTGCTCGGCGGCGCCGCCATCCCCGAACCGCTGGTGAGCCGCCTCAAGGCCATGGGGCTCACCCCCAAGGTGAGTTACGGCCTCTCCGAGATGGGCAGCCAGGTCTGCACCGGCCAGCCGTCCGCCGCCGGCGTGGTTGGCAAACCGCTGCCAGGGCGGGAAGTCTGCATCCAGCAAGATGAGATCTGCGTGCGCGGTGACACCCTGTTTGCCGGTTATTTCAAGGCGGGCGTACTGGATCGGCCGCTCGACGAGGCTGGCTGGTTTCACACCCGCGACAAGGGGCATGTCACCGCCGACGGCGAGCTGGTGGTGGAGGGGCGACTCGACAATCTGTTCATCTCGGGGGGCGAGAACATACAGCCCGAAACCATAGAGCAGCGGCTGGTGGATCATCCCGCCGTGGCGCAGGCACTGGTGGTGCCCATGCCGAGCGACGAGTGGGGGCAACGCCCCGCCGCCTTCATCGACTGGCACGGCGAGCCTGTGCCCTATCCGGAGCTGGCCGCCTGGATCCGCGCCACCCTACCCGGCTTCATGGTGCCCGACCTCTGGCAACCCTGGCCCGATATGGGCGGGGCGCTCAAGCCACAGCGAAAGCTGCATCAGCCATCTATCTTCAAGCAATAAGGCGTCATACGACAGTTTCCGACACGGCAGGAGCCGTCTGTATGCACCTTATTCAAGAGAAACCCCGCTCAAGGCCAATATTATCCCTCCATCGTCATCCTGAGTGAGAACGATTACATCATTGGTCATCTTTTTGAGCATTTTTTGAACCAAATTAATCGACTGTAGTACCATGTCCCTCGCCCAGTATCTCGATGGAAATATAATCGATTGATAGTAAAGGAAATTGTTAATTTGGCGTTATTTGAACAACTGCGACATGGTGGTAAAATGCACTCCTTGGCAGTAAGGCGAGTCACACATGAGTAACAAAATTTATAAAATTGCAGAGGAGATATTTTTCTCCGCGGCAATATTCCGACTCTCTAAGGGAGAAAAGGACATCAAGCTCAGCAACAAAGAAGCCGAGCTGCTCGAAATGCTGTGTGATGAGGCAGGCAGTGTCATTCCCAGAAACATACTGCAGGAAGCCTTGTGGCCAAATCAGGATAATACCGACACCAACCTTAATCGACAGATCCTCTCCCTGAGGAGAAAACTGGAATCATTTGGCTTGCTGAACTCAATTGATACCATCCCCAGGGTA
The DNA here is from genome assembly GCF_963899305.1 of Aeromonas sp. MR19. Taxonomy (NCBI): domain Bacteria; kingdom Pseudomonadati; phylum Pseudomonadota; class Gammaproteobacteria; order Aeromonadales; family Aeromonadaceae; genus Aeromonas; species Aeromonas sp. MR19. Next base: position 7,578 of record NZ_CAWQWZ010000032.1, on the reverse strand, counting down.
GGTTATATCTTCTGTGCACCCATTGAGGTCACCGGGGAGGCTGAAAATACGGAGGCAAGGGCAGAAACACCCGCAGCCTCACCGCGAGCCAGACGCCAATACTCTCGCAGAAAATACGATCGCTATTTCAACCCAAAGCGCATCATGCTGTTTGCACTGCTGATTGTGGTGGTCTCCTCGCTGGCCGCATTTATTTATCATTACAGCAATGAAAATACCCTTAGAACGATTCACCTTGGCCATGTTTCTCTGTATACGACCAGCGAAACAGAAAATGCATTGAAATTGAAGATTGATACGCTGGCACCGCTTGTCAAAAGAGTGCCGCATTATGAAGACGAACGTGTTTCCATTCTCATCGGAAAGGAAGCTATCAGCTACTTTTCCATTGATAATAAAAACAAAGAGTTGTCAGAAAATATCTTCCTGCTGAGAGCCGGCCATTCCATCGCGGAGGAACTGCAATGCGTCATGACGACCATAGCATTGCAGGGCAAGAACGTTTCCCATAATTACTATAACTATCCGAATGCCACCGTCAGATATCACAGCAATTGTCAGGCACCGGATAACTGGGTCGAAATCACCAACAAAAGCAAGATTATAGTGACCATGAACAGAGAAATTGTCGTGGCCACAGTGATAGCAACAGACCATCAGGGGCAAACCCTGTTCAATCTGGATTCCGTTGGTGATATAGAGCGGGATCAGGATGATATTGCGGTCGAAATGAAGAATACCATAGTCAACTTTATCGACCAGAAGGCACTGATCAGCAATAGCATGGTCGCCACCCTGGTGGCTGCCCTGACCCCACCCAAACAGAAGTCGCTGTTTATTCAGCTGCCAGGCGGGATATATCTCTCCAGCTATATGGGCGGTGTTATCTCCTGGCCCAGCCGAGAGAATTTAAAGGTCATCCAGCGTAATGACCTTTGAGGTTATTCATAGGAGACGATGAAGTTGGCCACGGCGGTATAATCCCCGGGTGTGATACTCTTGGCGGCGATCGCATCCGGGTGGCCCTCAACCCGAGCGGAAAACAGCAGTTCATTTTCCGTTGAACCACCCAGGACATAGCCGCGAGAAGCTGTGCCCAAATCCAGCTGGGTCTGAGTGGCATCATAGAGCCGGATCCCGGCCCCCTTGGCTGAACCGGCAGAAAAGGCCAGGGCACCGCTCATCTGCTGGTCCGCAGCACCGCTGAAGGTCACCTTGGCCATGCGGAAGATACCGGGTTTGCAGTTGGTCAGGCGGATGACGAATGGCACCTGAGCCCCGGTACCGGCCGAGTAGAGCTCCCTGACGTCAACCACCCCCATGTCGACCGACTGATCGGCCGATTCGGGAGATATCACGCACGGTTGATCTATGATCCGGCCATGCAGGTGCACAGTGTTGCCCAGCAGCTCCAGGTCATCGCCGGCACGGGGAGCCGCCGTCACCGCCAACACCGGGCACAGCGCCAAGCCTATCCACAATGTCCGCAACATATAACAGCTCCTCACTGGAATTCGGCAACAATGGTGGCGGTGGCGTAGAAGTCGCCCGCAGGGATATCAGCACCTACCGGCGTTATCGGCGCCGCAATAAAGCCCCAATCACCGATATTGCCCTGCATGGAAACAGGATAGAATTCATTCAGCCTCAATGGGGAACCATCCAGCTGTTTGAACTTGATCCCCAGATCAGGGATAACTGTTCCCCCCTGATAGCCATCTTTGGTGGTTCGCAAATACTCTTGGTTAAATGAGGTAGGTCTTCCTGAAATTCCAAGATTAATCTTCAATGCGTCCCCCTCAAAAACCCCCCCTTTACATTGGAAGGTAAGTGGTATCGTTTTTTCAAAATTATTCCCATCAAGTCCACTACCGGGTAGGTCACCAAATTCAACTTCTATAGTCTGACCACCATTTATAACACACTCCTCAGGTACAATCAGGATCGATGATCTAATAGTAATACGTGACATAGGGATATTATTAAAATCACTTACCGTATTTCCCATACGTCCAAACATCTCGACAACTTGATGGTCAGCAATCTGCACTCCATTGATAATTTGTTTTCTAACCCTGAATACAATTTTTCCTTTGCTACCACTTCTGAAGTTATCTTTATGTACTTGTTGACCTTGATTACAACTATTGGATGTATTAAAGTTGCTCTCGTTGTCAAATGGAGCAGTAATGTATTTTTGGCGCTTGCCATCAATCCATATTTCAACTTTCATATCTAGAAAGTCGTTTAACTTGACAAAGCCATTTCCAGCTGGCGGCAAGCCACTACTCATGATCGCCTTGTAATATATAGGTGCGTTACGAATACTTTGAGAAGGACATGTCACTGTCCCATCATAGTTTTGTCCTAAATTCCAAGTAAATTCATTAGTCACATATCCGACTTGGTTTTTTATATCTGTCTTCTGAAGGTCAACAAAATAGTCATGTGTAGAAGATGGCACAACATAGCCGTTTGCTAGCGCTACGCTGGCAAACAACATCAAGCTACTACAGGTAATGATCCGCAACATAGGCTTACTTTTCCTTTGCAGCTTTACAGGCATTGCCTGCGCACTGGTATTTGATATCCATATATCCGCCGTAGTCATTGACGTAGCTGATCACAAATTGGTTGCCCAACGCTTCCGGGATCGTGACCGTCTGCTCTGATTTGGGTTCAACCATAAAGGCGGAGAAACCCTTGATCACGGTCCGCTCCTTGCCCTGCGGATGGCCGAGGCCAACGTAGGTGATGTAGTAAGGGGTCGGGTTGTTGACCTTCAGGGTCGTGCCCTGCTTGGTGATCAACACCTGATCCTGCCAGACGGCGCCGCGCTCCGGGATGATGGCCTCGGGGCGGTAGAACAACTTGATCTTGGACTGCACCGCAATCTGCATCACGTTGCTCTTCTCGCTCTTGGGCGGGATCTCGCGCAGGTTGAAGTAGTAGATCGACTCGCGATCCTTGGGCAGGCTGTCGATGGCTGGCACGCTGGCGATGCGCACGATGGACTTCTGGTTGGCATCCACCCTTTGTACCGGCGGCAATATCACGAAGGGAGAAGATATCTTCTGGCCCTGGGTGTCTTCAATCCAGGCCTGCGCCAGGTAGGGCAGCTTCTGGTTCTCGTTCTTGATGTTGAGGCTGATGGATTTGGCACCGCCAGGATACACGACCCGGGTACGATCCAGCACTATGGCAGCACTGACGTTGAGCGAGGTCATGCCCAGCACGGCCAGACAGGTATAAGAGAGCAGCTTTTTCATCGGTATCCCATTACTTGCAAGTGAGAGTCTTCATCGACAGATCGGTTACTTCTTGCGGCGCCACTATCTGGCACTGGCGAGCCCCGCCCCAGGAGAGTTCAAACGCTTCATTCGGTTTCACCCCGGTCAGATAGACCAGGCCATCCTCATCCACCACCGAGAGCACCCGGCCGGAATCCTTGACGACTGTGGCGCCAAACGGCGGTACTGAGCCATCGGGCAGTTTGACATTGGCCAGCAACTTAAATCCTTCGGCCATTTCGAAGGCATTATATCCAATTGCACCTTCGGTCAGGGTCCCCTGCTTGATGGCATTCATGACATCTATGTCATCGCCCAGCTGATCCACGTCTATCCGGGTGTCGCTCTTGCGATAGTCGGTCATGTCGCTGATCACAGCGACGCCAAAGCGGTTGGTCACGGCGCGGCCGTTGTTGAAAGAGACGCCGGAGGTCTTGTCGGTGTCCACCATCATGCGGGTACCGCCGCGGCGAGTAGCCTGGTGCAGCGCCGCCCCATGCTCGGTCGCCGTCAGACCGCCGCGCAGGCTGGCTCCGACCGAGGTGTACTCGCTCTGCACGCTGTAGGCGTTGAGGCTGACGGCACCTACATCGCCGTTGTGGTTGTAGTAGCCGCGCGCCACGGCGTGGCCGTTGCTCTGTACCCCGGCCCCCAGCTGATAGGTATCATCCGGTCGGCTGTAATCCTGATAGGTGGCCAGATGGGTAACCTTGCCGTTGGAGGACTGCACGCTGTATCCCGCGCTCTTCCTGTCCCCGATCGGCATGCTCAGGGTCAGCATGACGCTCTTGTCATCCTCGTAGTTCTCGGTCTTGGTCTTGTAGGCCGATACATAGACGGAGACATCCTTGAAGCTGCCGATGCTCACGTTCTTGTTGATGGAGAGGCCGTAGCGATCCTCGGCATCGTGAGCCCAGTAAGTTCTGTGGGTGTAGTCCAGATAGATTGTCAGAGCCTTGGCCGCATCATCCGCCCAGAAGGTCTTGTTGGCAGTGATGGTATATAGCTCCTTGTCACCCCAGGTGTTGTAGTCATCGCTCGAGGTCGTATTGTTGTTCTCCAGCCGATCCTTGTTGCTCAAGAATTGCGACATGGTCATGAAGTTATGCTGGGAGAAGCGATAACCCGCGAAGGTGATGGCGCTGTTGTATTCATCGAACTGCTTGGCGTAGTTCACGCGCACCGACTGGCCAATCTTGGTGGACAGGCCCGGCAGCTTCGCAATGGACTGGGTCAGGTCGGCGGAGATGGCGCCGAAGGCATACAGGTCGCGACCTATACCCAGCCCCATGGAGTTGTACTCACCGGCGATCAGGCTGCCGCCGTAAAGTGACCAGGAGTTCGCCACCCCCCAGGAGAAATCGCCGGTGACAAACGCCGGGCCATGCACGTCGTGGGCGGAATCCCCCAGCTCGGAGGGGGCACCGACGGCCAGATTGTATCTGACATAGCCGGGACGGGTCAGGTAGGGGACTGTCGCTGTGTCTACCTGGAACGAGCTGACGCTGCCATCCTGCTCTTCTACCCGCACATCGAGCCGACCGCGCACCGAGCTGTCCAGCCCCTGAATACGAAACGGGCCGGCTGGCACGTTGGTCTCATAAATGATGCGGCCGGACTGGGAAATGGTGACCTTGGCGTTGGTCTTGGCGATGCCGCTCACCTCGGGCGCATAACCCTGCAGGCTCGGCGGCAGCATGCGCTCGTCATTGGCCAGATTCACGCCCGTGTAGCGAAAGCCGTCGATCAGCTGGGAGTTGAGCTGCTGCTCGCCCACCGTCAGCTTGGCCGCCATGTCGGTCAAGGGGCGATAGGCATAGATACGATTCAGCTCGGCTGACGACCGCTCATCATCACCCCAATAAGAGCTGGCCTGATAGTCACCACGCAGGCGCCAGGCGCCATAGTTGGCCCCCAGGGTGCCATAGCTGCTGATATTGCTATTGGAGTAGTCACTCCCTTCATTGACTTGGGCGTTGATGTTGTAATCCAGCATCAGACCGGTAATACCCACGTCCCACTGCTCAGGTGGAATCCAGTTGGGGTCGCTGTATTTCATCCACGCCTGGGGCACGGCAATCCTGAGCAGGCCATTGCCGATGTCGTTCGAGATCACGACCCCGTCCAGCGCCAGCAGGTTGGCACACTGGCCATCGTGCCAGGTATCGATCTTGGCAATGGCCTCATCGGTCAGCGCCAGTTTGGGGATCACCTCTTGCGGCAGACAGGCAACCCCGCCTTTGCCCTTGCCGGCATTGGTCTCGTAGAAAGGGATCTTCTGCAGAGGCAGCTTGTTCTTGTTGACCTCGATCTCGAGGTAGTAGTCACCGGGCAGGATGTAGCCTTCGTCGGCAAACTGGGAGAGGTCGATCTTGGTCCGTTCGTCCAGATCGAGCGCATCAATATTAAACTCCGTTTCTGCCCATGCGTGGTTTGCCACCGCCATCAGGCCGGGCACGCATAGCATAAAAGCCATTTTTGAATAATGTTTTCTTCTTGAAGAGTTTGATGTTGAAACGCTCATAAATTTACTCTAGGGATGGCATAACGGTCTCACATTAATGAGGTATCTACACTAAGCAATGGACTTGCTTACATATAATCGAGCTCAAACAGCGTCGTTCTATCTGAAACAAACAGCTGGTTTCCGTTTATTTTCAAATTGAATTCCAGATCGCTGTTGACAATATCCGAGACAATAAAGCGTTCGCCGGATACCTTGTAATATTGGCCATTGCTGATGATGCTCAATTCATCGCTCATGGCACTGCGCACGGACATGGCAATAAAAGGCAGTGATGTGCCTTCAGCCTGACACCCGCTGATTTTCAGCGTGCCCTGGTGTTGTTCTTGCTGGGGGATGCTGTGCAAAATATCCAGAGTACACCCAGATTCAGCCAGGCCATCCGTGATCTCATTGGCAAGAACAGGCCCCGCCATCATCACCATCTGCAGCACTACCGGCACCATCATTGAAGTTTTCATGATCAAGGTTCGATACGAGGAAACAGAATGTGTGAGGTTGTGGTGGTTCGCACCACCACAACCCTTGTCACACGTTAAGGCAGCCAATTACTCGTAGGAGAGAGTAAAGTTGGTCACTGCAGTGAAAGCACCGGCCTGCAGCGGGTTGGCGGTCTGATCGGAATAACCTTTCAGCACGGCGCTGAAGGGCAGCTCGTTGTCACCGTTTACCAGGTTGAAGGCTGCGGTCGGGGTACCCAGCACGATGGCAGAACCACCCGGCGCACTCATCTTGATACCAGCACCGGCAGCTTGACCACCACCGATCACCAGCAGGCCATCATGCTCGGAGGCACCGCTGAAGGTCACCTTGACGGCATCTTCCTTGTCGGAGATTTCGCAGTTCAGCAGCTTGATGCTGAACGGCTTGGAGTTGGACTCACCACCATTGACCAGCTCTTTGGTGCTGACCTGGCCCATCTCTACAACCTGATCAACAGACTCGGGAGCAACGGAGCAAGGAGCGTTGATGATTTCACCGTTGAAGGTGACTTTGCCTGAACCAGCACCACCGGCAGCAACGGCGGAGCCGCACAGCAGAATGGAACCAACACCCATAGCAACCAAGATTTTATTAGCGTTCATTCGTATATACCTACATTAACGTGTGTTGTTATGCGGCATCATCTGGATCAAGCTGGAGTCATGATTTTCGATGATGCCGCGATATTATTGCTCAGCAACTGTCAGCAGACCGACGCCTCATTCATGAGATATGGCTACTGGTGCAATTATCTGTGCATATCAAACAAGCAAAGGTGTTTGCAGTATTAGAGGCAGTTCCCGCCACCTCCCATTTGCACGACTACATACATCCATGTCATCTGCACAAAAACCGAATTCAACTTTTGCTTGGTGGATAAATTAACGACACGTTTGATGCACATCAAATACATTTTGATTTTTATAAATTCCTTTATAAACACTTTAAAATCATAAACTTACAATCTCTTATGACATTTCAAAACAATGAGGGACAATTAACCACTATATATATCACTCGACCGACAATAGTGAGTTTCACAACCCACTCACATCACAAACCAAATTAACAAAAAACCAACATAAACCACTAAAAACGAACACCACTGACCAAGCAAATTGCCTCCCTCATCTTTGCCAAGTAATCAATCAGGTAATCAGGTAATCAGGTAATCAGGTAATCAGGTAATCAGGTAATCAGGTAATCAGGTAATCAGGTAATCAGGTAATCAGGTAATCAGGTAATCAGGTAATCAGGTAATCAGGTAATCAGGTAATCAGG
>NZ_CAWQWZ010000031.1:0-343 GCF_963899305.1 Aeromonas sp. MR19 | reverse complement strand
GGCAGTGTCCTACTCTCGCATGGCGAATGCCACACTACCATCGGCGCTACCGCGTTTCACTTCTGAGTTCGGCATGGGATCAGGTGGTTCCACGGCGCTATGGCCGCCAGGCAAATAACTTCAATCTTGGAAAGCTGACGTGAGTAACGACTGATTGGCTATTGCCTAGTCGCTATCACTGAATTAGGTAAGTAGTCTCGCACTTGCTACAAGTCTCAGAACACTTCTTGGGTGTTGTATGGTTAAGCCTCACGGGTAATTAGTATGGGTTAGCTCAACACATCACTGCGCTTACACACCCCACCTATCAACGTTGTGGTCTCCAACGGCCCTTTAGGACCCT
>NZ_CAWQWZ010000030.1:0-397 GCF_963899305.1 Aeromonas sp. MR19 | reverse complement strand
TGGCGCTCACGGGCAGCAACGTGGTCAGCGGCCTGTTTGCGGTAGATCCGCAGGCTCCCGATGGACAGGGCGAGGCCATCGTGCTGAACCAGGTGGGCAACGTTATCACTGGCAGTGCCGGTGGGGTGGATTACTTCACCCTGACCATCAACCCGAGCACAGGTGAAGTGACGCTGGCCCTGCTGGACAACGTCTGGCACGGCGACAGCGACAATGCGGATGACAGCGTGGCGCTGAACCTGGGCAGCGGGGTATTGACCCTGGTGCAAACCGTGACGGACGCGGATGGCGACAGCGCCAGTGCCGCCATTGATGTGGGCACTGGCGGGGTCTTCCAGTTTGAAGATGACGGTCCGAGTGCCGGGCTGGCGGTGGAAGCACCGAGCCTGAGTGCCAG
>NZ_CAWQWZ010000029.1:0-403 GCF_963899305.1 Aeromonas sp. MR19 | reverse complement strand
CCGTCCGCCGCTCGCCGGCAAAAGTAGCAAGCTACTTTCCCGCTGCCGCTCGACTTGCATGTGTTAGGCCTGCCGCCAGCGTTCAATCTGAGCCATGATCAAACTCTTCAATTTAAGTTTGGTTTGCTTCGCGCTGTTACCGAAGTAACAACCTTCAGCGGCTCAATGAATTGCTGAAATAAACTGTTCGGCTTGTTATTGCTAACAAGTCGTTTTGGTCACTTCACCAGACATTGAAAATCAAAAAAATTGTTTGATGTTCGATGCTGTGAGTGCCCACACAGATTGCTTGATTCAAATTGTTAAAGAGCGTCACGCTTGCCGCGTTGAGGAGGCGCATATTACGCTCCTCACTTCGAAAGTCAAGCGATTGTTTTCGCTTTTCTTTCGGCGCCGGCTTCAC
>NZ_CAWQWZ010000028.1:0-410 GCF_963899305.1 Aeromonas sp. MR19 | reverse complement strand
GGCAGTGTCCTACTCTCGCATGGCGAATGCCACACTACCATCGGCGCTACCGCGTTTCACTTCTGAGTTCGGCATGGGATCAGGTGGTTCCACGGCGCTATGGCCGCCAGGCAAATAACTTCAATCTCGGAAAGCTGACGTGAATAACGACTGATTGGCTATTGCCTGGTCGCTATCACTGAATTAGTAGTTCGTTCATTCGCTACAAGGCCAGAAACACTTCTTGGGTGTTGTATGGTTAAGCCTCACGGGTAATTAGTATGGGTTAGCTCAACACGTCGCCGCGCTTACACACCCCACCTATCAACGTTGTGGTCTCCAACGGCCCTTTAGGACCCTCAAGGGGTCAGGGATGACTCATCTCAGGGCTCGCTTCCCGCTTAGATGCTTTCAGCGGTTATCGATTCCGA
>NZ_CAWQWZ010000027.1:0-530 GCF_963899305.1 Aeromonas sp. MR19 | reverse complement strand
CACGGTGTGATTCATGACTGGGGTGAAGTCGTAACAAGGTAACCCTAGGGGAACCTGGGGTTGGATCACCTCCTTACCTTAAGATGACGTATGTTGTTGAGTGTTCACACAGATTGCCTTGATTCAAGTTTAGAGACAGTACACGAAGTGGGTCTGTAGCTCAGGTGGTTAGAGCGCACCCCTGATAAGGGTGAGGTCGGTGGTTCGAGTCCACTCAGACCCACCACTTCGTTCCAGATTATGGGGCTATAGCTCAGCTGGGAGAGCGCCTGCTTTGCACGCAGGAGGTCTGCGGTTCGATCCCGCATAGCTCCACCATAATCGGTACTGTATTTTGCGAGAAGCAAAAGCCATGTATTGAGCCTTGATGTTCAATCTATGTCTTTGACTTCTTTATGAAGTTTGCTCTTTAACAATCTGGAAAGCTGATTTAAAAAGTAGTTCTCAAACATTTGTTACAAGTGCTTTGGAAACTTCTTGGCGAAAACCAAAATTTATTTTGGTCCTTGTTGTACAGCAACAAGTCGCGT
>NZ_CAWQWZ010000026.1:0-569 GCF_963899305.1 Aeromonas sp. MR19 | reverse complement strand
CCCACACAGATTGCTTGATTCAAATTGTTAAAGAGCGACGCAACAGTGTGTTGCTGCGGGAGTGGAATTCTACTCAACCGCCTTCTCGAGTCAAGCCTTATTTTCAAAGGCTTTTCGAGGCACCGACAGGCTTGTTTGCGTTGCCGCTTGCCCTGTCGATGTGGCGCATTATAGAGAGATTGATCGCGTTGGCAAGGGTCGCAATGCAATAAAACTGCAAAAATCGGCACTTATTTAGTTATTCATAACCAACCACAGCTTTTGTACAAACTTATCCACAGAAACCAGCATTGGGAGGGTTAAGAACATCTATTTTTCTCTGCTTTGCAGCGCAGCACATCTCACACACAAGCCATCCGTCTCGACACGACACCCTGATGCCAGGTATGAGAAGCATCATAACGATGCATATAGGCGAATAGCTTATATAAGAAGGCAGTTGAGGCAGTTGAGGCAGTTGAGGCAGTTGAGGCAGTTGAGGCAGTTGAGGCAGTTGAGGCAGTTGAGGCAGTTGAGGCAGTTGAGGCAGTTGAGGCAGTTGAGGCAGTTGAGGCAGTTGAGGCAGTTGA
>NZ_CAWQWZ010000025.1:0-675 GCF_963899305.1 Aeromonas sp. MR19 | reverse complement strand
CACGGTGTGATTCATGACTGGGGTGAAGTCGTAACAAGGTAACCCTAGGGGAACCTGGGGTTGGATCACCTCCTTACCTTAAGATGACGTATGTTGTTGAGTGTTCACACAGATTGCCTTGATTCAAAGTAGTTAGAGCAAAGACCTGATGCGCAAGCGTCAGTGCTTGTTTGGTGAAAGCCAAACGAGAGAAGCCCTTTTGTTGGGTGTTGGGATGTGAATAATGGCGCGAGCCGTTACCCAATGACCTGCGCGCAAGCGCAAAGACAAATCCGGGTCCCCTTCGTCTAGAGGCCTAGGACACCGCCCTTTCACGGCGGTAACAGGGGTTCGAATCCCCTAGGGGACGCCACTTCTCTTCTTGCTAACAAGAATGCAGAGTTAAGAACGACATTCTTAACTCTGTTTTCTTCGGTCGATGACCGTTGCAAACATGCTCTTTAACAATCTGGAAAGCTGATTTAAAAAGTAGTTCTCAAACATTTGTTACAAGTGCTTTGGAAACTTCTTGGCGAAAACCAAAATTTATTTTGGTCCTTGTTGTACAGCAACAAGTCGCGTCGTTTCGACGACACTTCTTGGGGTTGTATGGTTAAGTGACTAAGCGTACATGGTGGATGCCTTGGCAGTCAGAGGCGATGAAGGACGTACTAACCTGCGATAAGCTGTGAGAAG
>NZ_CAWQWZ010000024.1:0-973 GCF_963899305.1 Aeromonas sp. MR19 | reverse complement strand
AGCTGGTTTTCCCGCAAAAAATCCTGCCAGTCATAGCTGCTAAACTGGCTCCCTTGGTCGGAATGAACCAGCACTTCTTGTTCGGGTCGCCGTCGCCACACCGCCATCAGTAACGCACTGATGGCCAGCTCTCGGTCGATCCGCTGCCCCATCGACCAACCAATGACGTGTCGTGAGAACAAATCCAATACCACAGCCAGATAGAGCCAGCCTTCATGCGTGCGAATGTAGGTGATGTCCGTTACCCAGACCTTATTGGGCTCGGTCACATCGAACTGGCGTTCCAAATGATTCGGTGCAACCACCGTTGGCCGGCCACCATAATGGCCTGGACGGCGGTGATAGCCGGTTTGTGAACGTAACCCTTCATGTCGCATTAATCGCGCCACCCGGTGCTTGCCACAGGTCTCGCCCATTTCTCGCAGGTCATCCCGGATCTTGCGATAACCATAGACGCCCCCGCTTTCTAGCCAACATTGCTTGATCTGGCCCAGAAGGCGTTGATCCTCCTGTGCTCGGGTAGATAAGGGCTGTCGCTGCCAAGCGTAATAACCGCTCGGGTGGACATTCATCATCCGGCACAGTCTGCGGACAGGATGCGTGGACTCGTGTTCCCGGATGAAGGCGTACCTTAACCTGACAGCTTGGCAAAGTACGCGGCGGCCTTTTTTAAGATATCTCGCTCATCGGTGACGCGGCGCAATTCGGCCTTGAGGCGGCGGATCTCGGCTTGCTGGCTGGACTCATACTGCTGCACGTCGGGCTGGCTATAGCGTTTGATCCAGGCGTAAAGACTATGGCTGGAAACACCAAGTCGCTCGGCGACCTCTGCCACTGGGTAATGGCGCTCAGTCACCTGCTTGACGGCGGCCAGTTTAAATTCTTCCGTGTAACGTTGCTGCTTGCTCATAACACCTCCTGAATGACCTCAGTTTGAGGCTCTTGAGGTGTCTAGGAAAGTAGGGGCGATTCA
>NZ_CAWQWZ010000022.1:0-1702 GCF_963899305.1 Aeromonas sp. MR19 | reverse complement strand
CTACACCCCGACCGCCGGGTTCTCCGGTTCAGACAGCTTCACCTACACAGCCACCAACGCCAGCGGCACCTCCAGCCCGGCTACGGTGACCATCACCGTCAGCCCGCCGAGCATCAGCCTGAGCCCCACCACGTTGAGCAACGGCACTGTCGGCACCAGCTACAGCGCGACGCTCACTGCCTCCGGCGGCACCGCGCCCTATACCTATGCGATCACCGCCGGTAGTCTGCCAGCTGGCCTCAGCCTGAATACCGGCACTGGTGCCATCAGTGGCACGCCAAGCGCCAGCGGCACAAGCAACCTGACCGTGACCGCCACCGATGCCAACAGCGCGACCGGCTCCCAGGCCTACACCCTCACCATCGATGCCCAGGCCCCAGTCGCCGGTGCCGTCAGCGCCACTGTCGCCGCCAACAGCAGTGCCAACCCGATCACCCTGGCCCTCAGTGGCGGCGCTGCCACCAGCGTCGCCGTGGCCAGCGCCGCCAGCCATGGCACTGCCACCGCCAGCGGCACCAGCATCACCTACACCCCGACCGCCGGGTTCTCCGGTGCCGACAGCTTCACCTACACAGCCACCAACGCCAGCGGCACCTCCGGCCCGGCTACGGTGGCCATCACCGTCAGCCCGCCGAGCATCAGCCTGATCACCACAACGTTGAGCAACGGCACTGTCGGCACCAGCTACAGTGCGACGCTCACCGCCTCCGGCGGCACCGCGCCCTACACCTATGCGATCACCGACGGTAGTCTTCCGGCTGGCCTCAGCCTGAATACCGGCACAGGTGCCATCAGTGGCACGCCGAGTGCCAGCGGCGCAAGCAACCTGACCGTGACCGCCACCGATGCCAATAGCGCGACCGGCTCCCAGGCCTACACCCTCACCATCGATGCCCAGGCCCCAGTCGCCAGTGCCGTCAGCGCCACTGTCGCCGCCAACAGCAGTGCCAACCCGATCACCCTGGCCCTCAGTGGCGGCGCTGCCACCAGCGTCGCCGTGGCCGGCGCCGCCAGCCATGGCACTGCCACCGCCAGCGGCACCAGCATCACCTACACCCCGACCGCCGGATTCTCTGGATCCGACAGTTTCACCTACACCGCCACCAACGCCGGCGGCACCTCCAGCCCGGCTACGGTGACCATCACCGTCAGCCCGCCGAGCATCAGCCTGAGCCCCACCACGTTGAGCAACGGCACTGTCGGCACCAGTTACAGCGCGACGCTCACCGCCTCTGGCGGCACCGCGCCCTATACCTATGCGATCACCGCCGGTAGTCTGCCGGCCGGCCTCAGCCTGAATACCGGCACAGGTGCCATCAGTGGCACGCCGAGCGCCAGCGGCGCAAGCAACCTGACCGTGACCGCCACCGATGCTAACAGCGCGACCGGCTCCCAGGCCTACACTCTCACCATCGATGCCCAGGCCCCAGTCGCCGGTGCCGTCAGCGCCACTGTCGCCGCCAACAGCAGTGCCAACCCGATCACCCTGGCCCTCAGTGGCGGCGCGGCCACCAGCGTCGCCGTGGCCAGCGCCGCCAGCCATGGCACTGCCACCGCCAGCGGCACCAGCATCATCTACACCCCGACCGCCGGGTTCTCCGGTTCAGACAGCTTCACCTACACAGCCACCAACGCCAGCGGCACCTCCAGCCCGGCTACGGTGACCATCACCGTCAGCCCGCCGAGCATCAGCCTGAGCCCC